>NZ_JBUZWG020000005.1:0-430822 GCF_055730125.2 Mesocryomonas fontinalis
AATGTCGGCAATGTCGGCAATGTCGGCAATGTCGGCAATGTCGGCAATGTCGGCAATGTCGGCTATCCGTACTCACCGCTCCAAAGCAGACCGTCGCCTCTCCACCCGGTCCAGCCGACCAGCATGAACGAAGCGGAGCCCCGGAAGCAATCCGGCGGCTCACGACCCCAATACGCCGTTGCCCGCGTGTCATGTGTTTCCCGCACGCAGCCGTTCGAGAAGCTCCGGACCATCAGAAGAGCGTTAGAGGTCGATCTCGAGAATGCTGGCAAAAAGCTCAGGGGCCTTCCTGCCAGCATCGATTTCGCCATTCGAGTCCAAATTTTCGGACTCGATCACGGCTAGGCGTCTGACGGGAATATCTTCGCGCGAGGCAATGTACCTGATCGGCAGCTCTGCATGATGGCGGCCGCTTCATCGCTTTCGATGTAGCGACGCGTCATAGGAACTGCGTCAGCCTTTCGGCTGATCTGGATTTGGAAAACGACAAGGTCATCGTACTCGAAGGCAGCTTGTGCCGCGGCGAGGTAGTATTCCCACATCCGGCAGAAACGGTCGTCGTAGAGCTCGGCGGCGGCGGCCCGGTTCGCCATGAAACGCTCGCGCCAGGCCTTCAGCGTCAGCGCATAGTGCCCCCGCAGCACCTCGATGTCGGTGACGACCAGTCCGGCGCGTTCGATCTCCGGCAGGATCTCGGAGAGCGACGGAATGTAGCCGCCGGGGAAGATGTACTTGTCGAGCCAGGGCGTCGTGAACCCGGGCTCGGCCGAGCAGCCGATGGTGTGCAGCAACATCACGCCATCCTCTGCCAGCAGCTTCTGGCACGTCTCGAAGAACGTGGCGTAGGAGGCGACGCCGACATGCTCGAACATGCCGACGGAGACGATGCGGTCGAAGCGGCCGGTGAGGCTGCGGTAGTCCATCAGGTCGAAGCGGACCTTGCCGGCCAGCGCCGGCGTCAGGCGCTCGCGGGCAAAGGCCAGTTGCTCCTCCGACAGGGTGACGCCCTGAACCTCGGCGACCCCTGCCTCGGCCAGCGACAGAGCAAGGCCTCCCCAGCCGGAGCCGATGTCGAGGACCTTATGCTGCGAGGCGACCAGGAGCTTGGCGATGATCCGCTGCTTCTTCACCCGCTGCGCCTCCTCGAGACTCCGGTCGGGCTGCTCGAAGTAGGCGCAGGAGTACTGCCGGTCGGCATCGAGGAAGAGGTTGTAGAGCCTGCCATCGAGATCGTAGTGGTGCGCCACATTGCGGCGGGAGCGCCCGGGCAGGTTGGTAAGGCGGAGGCGACGCAGCCGCGAGCGGCCGCGGTCCAGCAGGCGGGCCGGCAAGGAGTGGGTGCGGTTCTGGTTCTCGCGCAGCATCAAGCCGAGGAAATCGTAGATCGTCCCCTCCTCCACGACGAACCGGCCATCCATGAACAGTTCGCCGAGCCGCATGTCGGGATCCATGATGAGGGCAACCTCGGCCGCCCGGTCCGTCAGCCGCACGACGACCGGCGTCGACGCGCCGTCGCCGAAGACGAGCCGGGTGCCCCGGGCGGTGATGATGGTGAGCGATCCTCGCTGGACGATGCGGGCGAAGATGGCACGTAGGAGACGATCCAAGGCAAAAGCTCCCGTGGGCACGCCAGAGGGCGCGCGGCTGTCCGGCACAAACGGTTTCAGGGACTGCGGACTTCTTCGGACGATCCGGAGACGCGACGGCGGCGCTCAGGCCACGACCGTCCTCGCCACGTGGATGCCGTGTTTCTTGATCCGGTGCCAAAGGCTCCGCTCGTTGATCCCAAGGAGCTTTGCCGCCTCGACCTGCACGCCGCCCGACTGCTTCAGCGCCGCAAGGATCCGCGTCTGCTCGAACCGGTCCAGCGCCGCATCGAGGTCGATGGGGAATCCCTGCTCCTCCCGCAGCGAGGCCGGGCGCTCGAGCACGTAGGGCGGCAGGTCCTCGACGCCGATGGTGGGGCCGCGCGAGGAGATCAGCGAGCGCTCGACGCAGTTCTGGAGTTCGCGGATATTGCCGGGCCAGGCGTAGCGCGAGAGGATCGCCTCCGCCTCCAGCGCGAAGTGCACGTCTCGCCGCCCGACCTGCGGTCCGATCTCCTCGGCGAAGCGGCGAAGGAAGAGCGGGATATCGCTGGCGCGCTCGCGCAGCGGCGGCAGGGCGATGGGAAACACCGCCAGGCGATAGAACAGATCCTCCCGGAACGTGCCGTTGGCGACCATGCGCTGGAGATCGCGGTTGGTGGCGGCGACGATCCTGACGTCGACACTCTTCGTCTGCGAGCTGCCAACCGGCTCGAACTGGCGCTCCTGCAGCACGCGCAGGATCTTCGCCTGGAGGGCGAGCGGCATGTCGCCGATCTCGTCGAGGAAAAGCGTGCCGCCATCGGCCTGCGCAAACCGGCCGACGCGGTTGGCCGTCGCACCGGTGAAGCTGCCTTTGACGTGACCGAAGAACTCGCTCTCCAGCAGTTGCTCGGGGATCGCGGCACTGTTGACGGCGATGAACGGCTTGCGCTGGCGTGGACTGTTGAAGTGGATCGCCCGGGCGATCACCTCCTTGCCCGTTCCACTTTCACCGGTGATGAGAACAGTGGTGCGCGACGCAGCGACCTCGGTGACCGCCTTCGCCACCCGCTGCATTTCCGGCGAATTGCCGACGACGCCATCGAGGCGATATCGGCTCTCCAGCTCCCGGTGGAGGCGGTCGTTGTCGCGAAGGGCATCGTGCAGGCGCAGCGCGTTGGCCACCGTCGCCTCCAGTTCGTCGAACTCGATCGGCTTGCCGATGTAGTCGAAGGCGCCTTCCTTGATCATCTGGACGGCGTCGCGCACCGTGGTGAAGGCGGTCATCACCACGACCGGCAGTATGGAATGGCTGCGGCGGATCTCTCCGAGCAGATCTCGCCCGCTCATGCCCGACATCCGCAGATCCGTCAGCACGAGGTCCACCGTCTCGCGTCCGAGCTGGAGGAGAGCATCCGGCGCGCTGGAGGCCTGCAGCACCTCGTAGCCGATGCTCTGGAGCATGCCGCCGAGGACATCCAGCAGCCGCTCCTCGTCGTCGACGATCAGGATCGTGTGCGACATGGGTTCCGCCTTCCTAGTGGTTGTCCTGGAGGGAGGGGAGCATCAGCTCGAACACGGCACCGCCGTGGGGACCATTGCGCGCCTCGATCCACCCGCCATGACTCTCGACGATCGCGAAGACCGTCGCAAGCCCGAGCCCGGTGCCGTTGGCCTTGGTGGTGACGAAGGGATCGAAGATCCGCTCGAGGAAATCGGGAGCGATGCCCGAACCGGTATCGGACACCGTGATGACGACGCCCTTCGCCGCATCGAAGGCGAGCCGTACCGAGAGGACCGCCATCCCGGGCGCCATGCCATCCATCGCCTCGAGGGCGTTCAGCAACAGGTTGAGGAGCGCCTGGACCATCTGGTCGAGATCGACCGAGACGGGCCGGTCGCCGGCCTCATCGACCACCTCCAGCCGCACGCCCCTCGCCTCGATCTCGCCCCGCCAGAGGCCGAGCACCCGCTCGAGGAGATCGCTCGGGCGGATCTGCGTGTTGCGCTGCGCTGGCCGCGCAAAGATGAGGAAGTCGCGGATCAGGCGATCGACGCGGCGCACCTCGTCGGCGACGTAGCCGAGCCGGTGGGCATCGACGGCCTCGATGCCGGGACTGCGCTGCACGAGCTCGGCGGTCGTCTTGATGATCCCGAGCGGGTTGCGAACCTCGTGCGCAAAGCCGGCAGCCACTTCGCCGAGCGTCGCGAACCGCTCCTTGCGCCGCAGCCGCGCCTGCAGAAGGCGATAATCCTGAAGCTGCTCGGCCATGGCGTTGAACGCCAGGCCGAGGCGATCGAACTCGTCGCCACCCTCGACCGGGATGCGCTGGCTGAAGTCACCCTTGGCAACCGCGTCGACACCCTCGGCCAACCGCCCGACACGGCGCGTGACGAGGCCGGAGAGGATGATGCCGGCGAGGATCGCCAGCGTCATGCCGGACGCGAAGATCACCAGCAGCAGGCCGCGGGAGGTAATCGACGGCAGGCCGCCGAGCCCGATCTTGAACGAGCAGGCGATTGCACCGATCAGCCGGCCGCCGTCCTTGATCGGCAGATAGATGCCGATCGACGAACCTTTGCCGGAGTCCGAAGCGTCGAGATAGTTGTTCGGCGTCAGCGCGGCGAGCCGGCCGAGGATACCGGCGTCGAGGTCTGGCTGGCCGGCCGTCGGGCTCGAGGCGTAGACCGGCTGAAAACTGCCGTCGAGATTGTAGTAAAGGATGAGCCCCAGCGAGCCGATCGCATCGATATCCTCGATGAAGGAAGCGTCGAGGAAGGTTCCGACAAAGACCTCAACCGGGCCGGTGGTCGTGTCGACGCTGCGCTCGAGCCCGGTCGCCAGCAAGGTCTGCCCGCCGCCACGGAAGAGGTGTATTTGCCGCCCGTCTTCGAAGGGCAAGGTCCTCAGCTCCTCGATCGGACGGTTCGAGTAGAGCATGCGTCCGCCGGGGTCGCGCACCATAAGGACGTCGTAGCCCGAGAGCTCGATGAGATGCGGCTCGTTCTCGACCGCCAGCCCGCCCCGAGCCGACGCGACGATGCGCTCGATGCGGCCGCTGGTGCGCAGCCGCTCGATCAGCGGCGCGGCATCCTCGCTGCCGCGCTCGACGGCGGCGAGGAAAAAGCGCGATATCTGGAAAAGCCAGGACTCGACGTTTTCGGTATAGGTACGGGCGACGACGGAGGCAGCGATCTGCGAGGTCAGCAGCATCGGGAGGACGCTGACGGCGACGAGGGCCGCGACCAGCTTCCACCGGATGGAATCGCGCCAGGCACTGAGCAGCCCCCAGCCGCTCATGCGGCTTCGTTCCCAAGCATGACGAGGCCAAAGAGGATCAGCCCGACGCCGGCCCCCCGGACGAGACCCAGCGTCTCGCCGAAGGCCAGCACCGAGGTCGCGATGATCGAGACGGCGACGATCGACGTCAACGGGAAGCCGCGCGACAGCGGCACCTTGTCGAGAATGGCCATCCAGGCGACGAAGGCTCCGAGATAGCCGACGGCGCCGGCGTAAACCCAAGGCTCGCGCGATGCCGCGAGTGCAAAATCGGTGCCGAAGGGGACGTTCGACAGCGCAGCGCCCGCCGCCTTCAGCGCCGCCTGCGCCAGCGTCTCGAAGGCGACCAGAGCGGACCAGGCGAGGATCGACCGCAACAGCCCGCCGGCCCTCCATGCCGGGGCGACCACGGTCGTCATGCGGTCTCCGCCACGAGATTGGCGATCGCCGGATCGGCACGGTCGAGCCGAACGATCCGCGCAGCCTGGCACAGCACAAAATTCACCAGCGGATTGCGGTGCCGGAAGTACTGGGCGTTGGGCGACAGGCGACAACCGAGCAGCAGCTTCGGGCCATAGAGCGACTGGCCGCTCTGGTAGACCGGGATCCGCTGCTCGATGCACCACGACACGTTGACCATCCAGCTGTTGAAATAGAAATTCAGAGCGCGCGCGACGGCGTAGTCCATGCCGATATACTTGTCGATCAGCCGGCTCTCCGACTCGAGCAACAGATTGAAACCGAACAGCCTCTCCTCGTGAAAGTAGAGCACCATCACGGCATTCGGCGCGAGATGTTCCAGCATCGCGGGGAAAAACGTAGGCGGCAGGTGCTCGAAGGCGAGTGCGCTGTGCTCCAAAGTCTGGAGATAGAGGGCGTAGACCTCGTCCGCGACGTCGTCGATGTTCTGGCGCCGCTCGATCCGCACGCCGTGAAAGGTCTTGGCCTTCCGCCGGACGTTCTTGCGCGTCGCCTTGCCGAGGCTCGCAAGATAGCCGTCGACGCTGGAAAACGGCAGATCGAGGGTGGCGGTCGGAAGGCCAGGAAGGATCGCGAACTCCGCATCATCGACGATCGGTGCCCAGATGCCCCGATCGGCCTCCGCCGCGTCCTTCACCGCGAACAGCCCGTAGCCGAGGCTGACTGCCGCCTCTCTGGCGAACCCGACGAGCTGCGCCAGGGCAACATGGCGCGGGCCGCCGTCGACCCGGACGGAAATGCCGACATGGCATATTTCCGCGACCGGCGAGCCAAGGGCGAACAGCTTGACCTCCACCAGCCAGGGCACGACCCGGTGGACATGGTCGGATATGCGCCGCAGCGGACCCTGCAACGTAGTGTCGACGCGGTAGCGGGTGGCAAAGGCGGGGACGATCGCCAGCGGCCCGGCCTCATCGGCGAGGACCGCGTAGAACCACGAGAAGCCGGGTGGCCCGGCTAGTTCGCACGCGCGGTAGAAGTCGAAGTTCTCGGGCTCGTCCGGGAAGCACGCCTCCCACGCGTGGCGGCCTATCTCGTCGACACTGGTGGCGAGCGTGAAGTGGAGGGTCATCCCGCCAGCACCTCCGCGGAGATGTACTGGGGAGATGCCTCGGTCGGCCCCCCGATGCTCTGCATGAAGCGGATCGACAGATCGGCGACGCGCCCGCGCTCCCGGTCGACGGTGATCATGTGATAGCAGTCGTTCAGCAGATGGACTTCCGTCGGTCCGCCAAGATGCTGCTGCAGGTAGCGGGCATTGCGCGGGCTGGTGACGTCGTCATCGCTGGCCTGCAGGATCAGCGCCGGCGTGCCGATCTCGGCGAGCCGTGCCTTTATGACGCGGATCAACTTGACCAGCTCGTGCAGGCTGCGGCCCGGCGTATCCAGAAGCCCCGCCTCCGCGCTGTTTCCGCGCGTCATAGCAGCGAGGATTTTGTCGCGCAGGCGATCGTCCTTCAAGCCGTAGGGATAGCTCTCGCGGAACCGGTAGAAGCGCCCAAGCCCAAGCGACAGCAGCGGCGACAGCAGTATCTGGCTGCGCGGCACGCTCCAGCCGTCGTAGAACAGCGTCGGCGAATAGAGCAGTGCGCCGTCGATCAGCGGCCCGAGCTCGGCCGCGACATGTAGCGACAGCAGCGCCCCCATCGAGAGGCCACCGACGAAGACCCGCTCGTGGTGATGCGATAGACGTTCTGCCGCCTGCCTGGCCGACTGCGCCCAATCGGTCCAGCGGGTGGCGATGAGATCGGCCTCGGTGCCGCAATGACCAGGCAGCTCCATGGCATGGACGGTGAAGCCAGCCTGGGCGATGCGCCGCCCGACCAGCCGCATCTCGGCCGGCGTGCCGCCGAGCCCATGGATCAAAAGGACTGCGGCATCCCCGCCGGGATAGTAGAAACCGTCGGTCGGTGGAACGAACTCCTGGAAGCGAACGGTCATGCACTGGCTCCGACTAGGGCTGCGCCCGCGGCGATGAAGAGGGTCGCGATCCAGCGCCGGGGCGGCACGGCTTCGCCGAGAAACAGCCGGCTGGCGAGGATCACGCCGGGGTAGGACAGCGTGGCGATGGGGAAGGCGACGGACAGGTCGATCCGCGAAAGGACGTAGAGCCAGCCGACGAACTCCGCGGCATAGGCGAGGACGCCGGCGAGGATCGCGCGCGAGCCGAGGACGCGCCGGACAAGGCTAAGGGTGGCCGCGCTTCCCTCGGCGCCGAGGCCGAGCTTGAACGAGATCTGGCCGGCGACGTCGAGGATCACCGTCAGCGCCAGAACGAGAACGGTCGCTGCGCTCATCGCAGCGCCTCGAACGTCTCGATCAGGATGCGGTTCGTCTCGGCATTGCGCACCATCCCGCGGGCCAGCGTTTCGCCATCGGGCCTGCGCGGCTGGTCGATAAGCGCTTCCGCGAGCTTCATCGGATGGCGATGGCGGAGCGGCGCATACTCGCCGCAGATATCGGCGCCGACAATCCTGCGGCAGCCCGCGACGATGCAAATCGCCTCGATCAGCCGGTCCAGCGGCATGCGGCCCTGGTCCCAGTTGGTCAGGGCATCGTGGGGGGCAAGCACGTCCTTGTCGATGGTGATCCAGACACGACGGGTCGGCAGCGTGTCGACGACCCTTCTGAAGAACGCCGCGAAATCTTCGTCAACGACGTTGCGCCAGGTGACCTGGCCGTCGCGGTAGCGATGCCCGGGGCCATCCTCGATCTCCCGCCGCACCTCGGTCGCGGGCCGATCCCAGGCGAACACCTGGTGGCGGCCGCCGGAGACGGCGTCGAGATTGGCGCGCTTGCGGTCCGGACGGTCGAGATCGTCGCTGCACGGCCCGACCGTGACGACGCGCCGGACGTGGTCCATCCCGAGAACCATGTTGACCCAGGCGCCGCAATGGCGCGGCGGGAAGCTTCGGCACCAGTCGGGATGATTGTCGAAATGCAGCACGGTCAGCGGCCCGGACGCCCGCCGTATCAGCGCTGCCGAGACATGGTGGAAGTCGCCGGAGCCAACTAGCGTCAGCAACGGCGCGCCGCCTGTGCCGGCTCTCGCGGCATCGTCTTCGGCCAGCCGCTCTTCGAGGCGCGTCCAGGTGCGACGCGTCGACCAGAGGCGAAGCCCGCCGGCGATAGCCCTGAGATCGACGCGGCCCGCACGGCCGTCGCGCAGGCGATCGGCGATCGCCGGCTGGCCGACCAGGCTTTCGTCGAGATCCAGCACCCGCAGTGCCGACATCATGCAGCTTCCGAGGCGGCGGCCCGCGGCTCAATGGGGGCGACCTGTAGCATCCGCATGGCTGTCGGCAGCATCGGCGTCAGTTCGGCGAAGCACTCGAAAGCGAGATGCAGCGTGCCGTTCTCGGCGCAGTGGAGAGCCAGCGCATCCTTGGCAAGGACGAAATCGACCTCGGCGCTGACGCAGAAGTCCGATCGGCCATCGCCGACGAGGATCGCGGGCCTCGCAGGACTACCCGAGGCGACCGCGCACTTGCAGGTTCCCGCCCCCACCCGGCAGGCCTCGCGCGCCTGCGGGCTCTCCAGCGCGAAACGGCGGGGCCGAGTGGTGACCAGCCGGTTGGCAAGCACGGGCAGGCCCTGGATGTCATGCCGGGCGAGGATGCGCCGGATCGCATAGTCGAGTCCGTCGCTGACGACGGTGACGGACGCGCCGAGCTTGCCGGCCGCCCGCAGGAACCCCGGAAAGCCGGGATCGATGTCCACGCTGTCGAGCGCCACGTCGAGTTCGGCGAGAGAACAGTCGAGCAGCGCGACCTGCAGCGCCATGCACTCGCGCGAGCCGATGGACCCCGCCTTCCAGAGCGCCTCCACCTCCAGCCAACCGGGCGCCGCGAAACGCTCGAGCAGCAGATCGGTGACGTCCGTCGTCGAGATGGTACCGTCGAAATCGCAGAGAATGTCGAATGCCATGGGGATCGATCCTTTCAGGCCCGCACTTGCGGCCTGTCGACGGATGATCTCGCAATTGCCGTGCCAGATGGCGGAAACGCTTGCGCAGCCGGCATCTTGGCAGATGGTGCGGGATCGCAGGCAGACCTGACCTCCAAATTTTGTGGGTCGCCATGGCGACCTTTGGCCGGCGCGCCGGGGTTTGCCCGCCGGGCGCCCTGCGCCGCAGCAATCTCCAACTCGTCCTCCAAATTTTGGAGCGCCCTCCGCTTTTCGCAGGTGGTTTTGGGGTCGTTCACTGTCGGGAAGAGCCAAATCCCCTGAAAAGCAGGCTTTCGGGCAATTGGCACGCGGTTTGCGGCAGGGGAGGCAGACCATCGGTCGGGACGCGGGTCCCCGGTGGCCGGACACGCCCTGTCCCTCATCTGGCTGGAGACATGCCTTGACCATCGCCCATAAGAACCCTCGCCAAACCCATGCCAGCGCCAAGCTTTTCGCGGATGCGCAGACCGTCATTCCCGGCGGCGTCAACTCGACGGCACGGGCCACTTGGTCAGGCTGGGAGCCCTATCCGCTCTTCGTCACCAGCGGCTACGGATCCCATATCGTCGATTCCGACGGTAACGACTACGTCGACTATCTCCTCGGCCTCGGACCGATGATCCTCGGCCATCGGCCGCCCAGCGTAACGCGGGCTGTGGTCAACCAGATCGAGAACGTCGGCACGGTGTTCGCGCTGCCGGCAGCCGCCGAAGCCGACCTCGCGCGGAAAATCGTCGCGGCGGTGCCGAGCGTCGAGATGGTGCGGCTGTCGAACACCGGGACCGAAGGCGTGCTCTACGCGACCCGGCTGGCGCGGGCGTTCACCGGCCGGCGCAAGATCGTGCGGTTCGAGGGCATGTATCACGGCTTTTCCGACGGAGTTTACTGGAGCAAGCATCCCGACATCGCAAAGGCCGGCTCGGACACGCATCCCGTGCCCGTCGCGCAGGGGCCCGGCCTGCCGTTCGGCGTCGAGGAGAACCTCGTGATCCTGCCTTGGAACGACATCGAAAGCCTTCGCGAGGCCATTCGCGTACACGGCCATGAGATCGCCGCCGTGCTGACCGAGCCGATGATGTGCAATACCGGCTGCATCCTTCCCCGGCCAGGCTACCTCGAGGCCATGCGCGAGATGACCGCGGCCGCGGGCATCCTCCTCATCTTCGACGAGGTGATCACCGGTTTCCGGCTGGGCCTTGCCGGCGCGCAGGGCGTCTTCGGCATCACGCCAGACCTCTCGGTCTTTGCCAAGGGGCTTGGAGGAGGGTTTCCCGTCGCCGCGATCGGGGGCAGAAGGGACGTGATGGAGCTCGTCTCCGACGGCACCGTATCTCTCGCGGGCACCTACACCGCGAACGGCATCGCGGTCGCGGCTGCCAATGCAACGCTCGACGAACTCGCGGCACCAGGTGCCTTCGAGCGCTTGTATGCGACGTCCGACCGCCTTCGCTTCGGCCTGGTGGAAATCTTTGAGAGGAGCCGCATTCCAGCGCGCGTCGTTGGGCTGGGGCCGGTGCTGCAAGTGTGGTTCACAGCACAGGAAATTCGAAATTATCGGGATGCCGAGCGGTACGCCGACCAAGCGATGTTCCGCCGCTGGTGGCTGGGGATGATCGAGCGCGGGATCCTCTTCCATCCAGGCGCCTACGAGAACCTCTTCGTTTCGTTTGCCCACACCAAAACAGATATCGACTACACGCTCGCGATTGCGGAGGAAGTGGTGGCCTCGCTGGCCTAGAAACTAAAAAGCGCCCAGCAGGACAGAGACCGGGATTGTCTCCTGCTAGGCGCGACGCTGGAAGAGAATGGCACTCCGTATCTCTCGGGGTGTCAACATCAACGGAACGGGGCCGTTCGAGCCTATATCTAGATATGCCCGAAAACTGTCTCGCAATCTGCGACCACCGTCTCGACGGATTTCCTCGCATCAAGCGCGGTTGTGATCGAAGGTCAGCACGGCATGAGGTTGTCGAACAGTGCGGCCGTATTCGAGGCTTTTTCGCTCAGCGACGCCGCAGCCTTCGCTACCGAAATGCTGTATCATTCCGCGTCGGGGCAGAAAGGAGCGTCCCGCCCGGGAGACCGCTTGCGCATCCTTCTGATCGAGGACGACGAGATGATCGGCAAAGGGCTCGTCAGGGCCCTTGGCGACGCAGGCATCTCAACGGACTGGCTCCGGGACGGGACGTCCGGGTCGGAGGCCATGGCCGTCGGTGGCCATGAACTCGTACTGCTGGACCTCGGCTTGCCCGGGCGCGACGGGGTTGAAGTCCTGGAGATGGCACGACGGGAGGGTATTCACACGCCCGTCCTCATCCTCACCGCACGGGACGACCTCGAGACGAAGGTGAAGGGGCTCGACCTCGGTGCGGACGATTTCGTCCTGAAGCCGTTCGAACTGCCCGAACTCCTCGCCCGTATTCGTGCCGTTCTGCGGCGGCACGCCGGGCGCGCCACGTCTGTTCTCGACACGGCGGAGATCATGCTCGACCTAGCCTCCCACGACGTCTCCTACCGGGGCCGCACCGAAATCCTTCCATCCCGTGAGTTCGCGCTGATGCGAGCCCTTGTCGAAAGGCCGGGCGCCATCCTGTCGCGAGCGCAGTTGGAGGACCGCATCTATGGTTGGGGCGAGGAGGTCGAGAGCAACGCCGTCGAGGTGCTGATCCATTACATCCGGAAGCGCTTCGACAAGGACATCATCCGCAACGTGCGCGGGGCGGGCTGGATGGTGACCAAGGACTGATGTCGCTGCGCCGAACCACGGTCATCTCCCTCGTCGCGGCTCTGACGGCGCTGGGAAGCGTCGGCGGCGTTACCGCCTACGTGTCGGGCCTCGACGACGCCGCGGCGTTCCTGGATCTCCAGCAAAGCCAGATCGCCCGCTACGTCGGCGAACTGGCCGAGCCGGATCCGCAGGACGCGGCGACGATCGCCCACGACCCCGAGGACGACTATGTGGTCACCGTCCGCCACTCGGACGGACGGCCGCTTCGGTCGACGTCCTCCGAAACCGTCCTTCCACCCGCCGTCACGACTGGTTTCTCGGAGTTCGAGAATGCGGTTGGACGTTGGCGCATCTATGCGCTGGTCTCCGCCGATCGCACGGTTCAGGTCGCTCAGCAGGTCGTCGTAAGAGAGGAACTGGCGCAGGAGGCCGCCCTTCGAGCTACCCTGCCCTTCGCCCTGGCGATCCCGATCGCTTGGCTCGTCGTCGAACTCGTGGCGCGGGTGGTGTTTCGGCGGCTCGAAAGCGCCGCCTCGTCCATCGCACGCCGCGAGGCCCACGACCTCTCGCCCGTCTCGTCGGATGGTGTTCCCGCCGAGGTCCGTCCGCTCGTCGCAGCGATGAACGAGCTCCTCGATCGCTTACGGCTGGCGATGGCACGACAACGCATCTTCCTGTCGGACGCCGCCCATGAGCTGCGGACGCCGCTGACCGCGCTGACGCTTCAGATCGCAAACCTCCGCGAAACGCTGACCGACGCTTCGCATGTCGCGCGGGTCCTTGAACTCGAAGCCGGAGTGCGACGAGCCTCGGCCCTAACGCGTCAGCTTCTGCGGATCGCGCGCTACGACTCGGCCGAAGGCGCCCCCGCCCAGGATCCCGTGGCGCTGGACGAGCTCGCCCTCGAAGTCGTGGCCGGGCTCGTGACGCTGGCCGAGGAACGCTCGATCGACCTCGGCATGACCGGACGACAGCCGGCGACCGTTCTGGGCAGCCCGGCGGAGTTCCGCACGCTGATCGAGGTCCTCGTCGACAACGCGGTGCGCTACACGCCGCCCGGCGGCCTGGTCGACGTTGCCGTCGCGACCACCGGGGACCTTGCCACCGTCGTGATCACCGACAATGGCCCAGGCGTCCCGGAAGCCGAGCTTCCCCGCCTCTGCGAGCGGTTCTACCGCTCCCCCTCCGCGGACAGCGAGGGCAGCGGGATGGGCCTTGCGATCGCGGAGGCGGTCGCTCGGCGGCATGGCGTCCGCCTTGAACTTGCGAACCGGAAGGATCGAACAGGCTTCGTCGCCACGTTGGTTTTTGAGGCAATGCGCACCGACCCCGTTACCCTTCCTTAAGCGTGGCTGGAGACGGCGTTCGGCCTCTAAGTCTGCCCTAAGTCGCGGTCCCTAGCCTTCGGATGCGGGCCGATACCCCCTCCACGGGATCGAGATCCGACTGGTCCTTCCCTGCCCGGCCGATCCGGGCGTCCCATCGTTTCCCCTCCCGACCCAGCCGCCAGCGCAGCGATGCACATGGCTGTCGCTTGGCGACCAAAAGGTGACTGTCCGCATGAACAAGGTTCCCCACATCACCCTGGCGTTCTGGATCATGAAGATCTGCGCGACCACGCTCGGCGAGACCGCCGGCGACATGGTCTCGATGACCCTCGACGTCGGCTATGCCCTCAGTTCGATCATCCTCATCGGGCTCTTCCTGGCAGCGCTCGGCGCGCAGCTCCGGGCAAAGGCCTTCAATCCCTGGCTCTACTGGACGGTGATCCTCGCCACGAGCACGGCGGGCACGACGATGTCGGACTTCATGGACCGAACGGTCGGCCTCGGCTACGCGGAGGGCTCAACCCTTTTGATCGCGGTGCTTGCCATCGTCCTCACGGTATGGCGCGTCTCGGTCGGAACACTCGCTGTCGACGACATCCGCTCGCTGAAAATCGAAGCCTTCTACTGGACGGCGATCCTGGTCTCCAACACGCTCGGTACGGCGCTCGGCGACTTCCTGGCCGACAGTTCCGGACTTGGCTTTGCCGGCGGTGCCCTTCTCATCGGCACCATCATTGCGGCGATCACCGTCCTCCACCTCACGACACGGATCAACGGCACGCTGCTGTTCTGGGCCGCTTTCGTCCTGACGCGTCCGCTTGGCGCGACCGTCGGCGATCTCCTCACGAAGGTTCCGGAAAAGGGCGGACTCGGCTTCGGCACGATCGGCTCCTCGCTGATCCTCGGCGCCGTGCTCATTTCTCTCGTCGCCTGGTCGACACGCCGCAGTTCGGCGGCGAATGGCGCGCTGCCGCTCGAGGCCGCCGAGTAAGATCCATCGATCCAGGACGGCGCCCTGGACGAGGCGCCGTTGTCTCCCTTATCGGCCGCACCCCGGGCCCTCTGGGTTCAGGCAGCCTCTAAGTCTCCCCTAAGTCCGACCGTCTAGGTCAGTACTCAGCGTACCCCATCGAAGGACAGATCGAGATGACCATTCGCAACGCCTCCGCCTCGTTGATCGCCGTTTTGGCGATCACAGTGTTCGCCACCCCCGTCCTCGCGGGAACCGTACCCTGCGAGGACATGCTCAAGGACCTGCGCGCCGCCGTCGCCTCGGCCAAGCTCAGCGACGCCGATGCCAAGAAGGTCGCAGACCTCGAAGCCAAGGGCATCGAGCGCTGCAATGCCGACGACGACAAGCGCGCCGACACGTTCTTTTCCGATGCCATGAAGCTCCTCGGCAAATGAACCCTCGGGAGGTCTATGCCGCCGGCGCGGATCTTGACGCCGTCCCGACCGAGGCGCAGAACCGCGTTCCGGACGTCGACGTCCAGTTCTGGCTGATCAAGCTCATGGCCGTCACCATGGGCGAAACGGCCGCTGACTATCTTGCCGTCAATCTCGGGCTCGGATTGACCGCCACCTCGCTGATCATGAGCGTCGTCCTCGTCGCCGCCATCCTCCTCCAGTTTCGCCAGCAACGCTATGTTCCCTGGTCCTATTGGCTGGCGGTGGTCCTAGTCAGCGTCGTCGGTACGCTCACCACCGACAACCTCGTCGACAATCTCGGCGTCGCGCTCGAGACCACCGTGATCGCCTTCTCCATTGCCTTGGCCGCGACCTTCGCGGCCTGGTACGCATCGGAGAAAACGCTTTCCATCCACGAGGTCACGACGACGCGTCGGGAGGGCTTCTATTGGCTTGCGATCCTGTTCACCTTCGCTCTTGGAACGGGTGTCGGCGACCTCGTGGCTGAACAGTTCGAGCTTGGCTACCTAACGACGGGCCTGATCTTCGGAGCGGTCATCGCGGTCATAGCGTTCGCTTACCGCGGGCTGAAACTGAATGCCGTTTTGTCGTTCTGGCTTGCGTACATCCTGACCCGCCCGCTCGGCGCTTCCCTCGGCGATCTCCTGTCGCAACCGACCGAATATGGTGGTCTCGGCCTCGGCACGGTCGTTACCAGTGTTCTCTTCCTTGCCGTCATTGTCGCCGTCGTCACGGCTATGACCGTTCAGAAGCCGAAAGAAGGCGCTGCGCTCCACTCTGCATCCTGAAGGTATCGATCACGAAGGCCTCTGATCGTTTCGGCGCTAAGCAACCAGAGGCCCTTCCAGGTCGCCCGGTGGTCGGCCGGACGAACTCCCACCAGAAGCTCATCCAGTTGATCAGGCCGTCACGCTTGACGACGTGTTGGCGCAGTGCCCCCTCGGATATCGAGCCCCGTCGCGGGCAGAACCCAGGACAGGTTTCAGTCCAGTTCGAAGAGCCCGTCGTTTCTGCCTCATTTATCGAAATGGCGCCCTGAAGGGTCAGCCCAAAAGACCGTGTCCTGTCGCCGGACATGGCGAAGGAAGCCCCCAATATCGGCAGGGTAAGGAGCCAGGCGTAGAGCACGCCCTACACGCCGCAGGCCAGCGATCGCTCCCAACGCGGCAAGCCCGGCGTCTCCAGGTCGAGTTTCTGACAGAATCGTCTTCATGCCGGTCTGCCGCTTGGGCACTAGGCCGCCAAACTGAAAGAAGCGCCCCATGGGTTCCATCGACAGCAACGCCACGCTCGCCATCAACGGCTTATCGGGATCACTCCCGCTCGACATGCTCATGGTAGCCGCGTCTAGCTTCGGTGTGCCGCTGCTGATCATCGCGGTCGCCGGACAATGGTGGGTCCGCCTCGAACGACCCCATGTGAGGCATGTGGCGATAGCGTCGGGACTTTCCTTCCTCATCGGTCTCGGCCTGAACCAGATCATCCTTCTCTTCGTGCAGCGTCCTCGGCCCTACGACGCCGGCTTGACCCATCTCCTGATCGAACGGAGCGCGGACTTCTCGTTCCCGTCCGACCATGCGACGGCCACAGTCGCGATCGCTGCCGCCTTCCTGCTGAATGGTTTGACCCGTCGAGGCTTCTTCTTCCTGACGGTCGCACTCCTGGTTTCCTTTTCGCGCATCTATATTGGAACGCACTATGCCAGCGACGTCCTCGGCGGCGCCGTCACGGGACTGATCGCGGCTATCGTCGTTCGGGCAACCTACCGTGAAGGAAACTGGATTGACCGCCGAATGACAGAGCTCCTCTGACCGTGCGTCGCTCCAACTCTACCGGGTCAGGACGCGCGTGATCTCGATTCTCGGATATGATGCGACGCAACTGGTTGCCGACTACGGTAGCTGGATCGTGTTCCTGGCCGTCGGGCTGGAAAGTCTGGGGCTTCCGCTCCCGGGCGAAACCTTGCTCGTCGCCGCCTCGATCTATGCGGGAACGACGCATCGCCTCGATCTCGCGGCGATCATCGGCGCGGCCGCTTCCGGCGCCTTCATCGGAGACAACCTCGGCTACTGGATCGGACGTAGGTTCGGAGTCCCACTCCTTCTGCGGCACGGGAGAAAGGTCGGGCTTGGAGAGAACCGGCTGAAGCTCGGGCAGTACCTGTTCCTGCGGCACGGCGGGAAAGTCGTGTTCTTCGGGCGCTTCGTGGCGCTGTTGAGGACGCTCGCCGCGCTTCTGGCTGGCATCAACCACATGAACTGGCCACGCTTCGTCGCCTTCAATCTCGCCGGCGGGATCCTTTGGTCGGCGGTATTTGGCATCGGCGGCTATGCGCTCGGCCACCTTTTCGAACGGATCGCAGGCCCTGTCGGCATCGGCCTTCTCGCCCTCGGCATCGCTTTTGCCGCCGCTGGTGCCCTGTTCCTTCGCAGCGCCGAGGCAACGCTCCTCAAGCGGGCTCAGTTCGCGCTTCCAGGCCCCTTGGACGACCAATCAAGGACAAGCCTCGAGGATCGATCATCACCCTGAGCCGCGTGATCATGTCTCCTGCTCTGCGTCAGGTCCTTCTGACTTTTCATGCGGGCCGCCGTACCAGGCATTTCCCGGAGCATCGCCACCTCATCTCACGGGCAGTAACCCAAGGACCTCCCAACGTGCATCCAGCCGGATGCAGCTTGCCATGCGATCAGGGTCAGCTCCGTCTAAGCCGAGCTCGCGGACAAGGGGAATAGACCCTCAGCCCCTGCCGACGCAGTGAGATACGGCCGGAACAGGTGGGAGACCTGGTTGAGGCCCCAATCGAGATGACCGGCGTCAAGCTCGTCGATGCCCTCCTGAAGGTTGAGGTAGACCGCCCAGTAGGTCGAGACGATCCAGACGTTCGCGAGCAGCGGGTCGATGTCGTCGGCGGGCACGGCGACGATCCCGTCCTCGATCATGCGCCGCAGGAGCGCGTCGACGACGCCGCGCATCCGGGTGCTCATCTCTCTGATGGGGGCGGCCAAGGCGGGCATGGTCCCTGCCAGCGCGAGAAGGTCGCGAAACAGGAAACGATACGACCAGACCAGCCGGAACCAGTCGCTGAGGAAGTTTTCGTAGGCCTGTGCCTCGTCCTGTCTGCCGCCGAGAGCCCGGATGGCGAAGACCTCGGCGTCGGCCTCGAACCGGGCGAACAGCGCCAGGACCAGGCTCTCCTTGGTGCGGAAGTGGTAGTAGAGGTTGCCCTCGTTCATCCCGACCGTCCGGGCGATCTCGGCCGTCGTGACCCGGTCCGGCCCCCGTCCGTTGAAGAGCCCGAGCGTCGCTTCGAGAACGCGTTCGCGCGTTCCGCCGCGTGCCCGTTTCGAATTGCGCTCGTCTGCCGCGGTCATGGTCGCCCCTAGTCGTCTGAGGTAATCACCTTAATTCCGCCGGAATAAGGTATGCACCTTATGTCCCATGTTGGAGCCTCACTTGCAAACAGGGATACCCATGTCGTCGACCCCGCTTCGCCGCCGCCTTCCCTCGCTCGGTTCGTTGGCCGCCGCCCCTTCGACGGTGCGCGCCCTGTCGGCCGTCGTCCGAAACCCTCTGGAGGCGCTTCCGCCGGAGATCTACCGTGAGCCCTTCGTGGTCTCGCGCATCGCCGGGACGCCCCGGATCTACCTGGCCGATCCCGTCCTGATCCAGGAGGCGCTCGTCAAGAACGCCAACGCCCTCAGCAAGGGCGAGGAAGTTCGGCGCGCGCTTGGACCGGCCCTCGGAAAGGGCTTGCTGACGGCAGACGGGACGCACTGGAAGTGGCAGCGGCAGTCCGTCGCGCACGCGTTCCGGCACGACAAGTTGCTGGCCCTCCAGCCCGCGATGATCGCGGCAGCCGAGGATACCGGAGCGAGATGGCGGTCGCAGGGACCGGGAGCCGTCGACATCGGGCACGAGATGATGCGCACGACGTTCGACATCATCGTGGAGACGATGATGTCGGGTGGCGCCGGCATCGACGTCGCGCGGGTGGAACGGGGCATCACCGACTATCTCAAGCCGAGCGGATGGACGTTCGCGCTCGGGATCCTCGGCGCGCCCGACTGGGTTCCCTACCCCGGCCAGCGCAAGGCCGGAGAGGCGGTCGCGTTCCTGCGCTCCAGCCTGCATTCCGTCATCGCAGAACGACGCCGGAGAGACGATCCGAGACAGGACCTCGTCGCCATGCTGCTTGCGGCCGCGGATCCAGAAACCGGTCGGACCATGACCGACGAGGAGATGGTCGACAACTTGATGACGTTCATAACAGCCGGGCACGAGACCACGGCGCTCGGCCTAGCGTGGACCTTCCATCTCCTGTCGCTTCACCCGGCCATCGAGGCCAGGGTTCTCGATGAGATCGCCACCGTGACGCAAGGCCAGCCGATCACGTCGGACCACATCGCCAAACTGGCCTTCACCCGTCAGGTGTTCTCCGAAGCCATGCGGCTCTATCCGCCCGCCCCCATCATCACCCGCACGGCGATCAGGGACTTCGTTCTCGGCGAGCACTCGATCGCCAAGGGGACCGTCGTCTACGTCCCGATCCACGCGGTGCACCACCACACCGCTTTGTGGGACAACCCGGAAGCATTCGACCCCGATCGCTTTGCTCCGGAGGCCGCAAAGACCCGGCATCGCTACGCCTACATGCCGTTCGGCGCCGGGCCGCGCGTCTGCATCGGCAACGCCTTCGCCGTGATGGAGGCGGTCGCCGTGCTGGCGGTGCTCCTCCCAGCATTCAGGGTCACCATGATATCGCGTATCCCGCCGCAGCCGATCATGAGGGTCACGCTGCGTCCGAAACAGACCCTGTCGATGAGGGTCGAGGAACGGGACGTCAGAAGATCCAGCTAGGCCGAAAGCTCCGAGAAAGTTTGATCGACGCTGCCAACCCAGACGGACCCGCCGTTGTCATCCGAGCTGCCCCCGTAGGTGGCGCGGATGATAGGATAGTTGCTGGCCACGGCTCAGCCCCACTTCATCTCGCCGGTCGCGACCTTGGCGCCGATGTCGAGCGCGACATCCATGCCGAGTCCCGGGAAGCGGGACTTCATCGCGGAGACAAGTTCTGCCGACGTCGGCCGCTTGGCGAGCTCCTGATCGAACGCGACGAGATAGGCCTTGGTATGCTCGAGGCCGGAGAGGTCCGTCGCGGCCTCCGGCACCATGTGGCCGGGCACGACGATCGCAGGCTTCGCCGCCAACATCTTGTCGAGGTTGGCGACCCAGGCCGCGCGGGCCTCCCTCGTCTGCGTATCCGCGGTCCAGACGTGGACGCCCGAGAACACCAGCACGCCGCCGAACACCGCATCAAGGGCGGGGACTCGGAGATAGCGACGGTTGGCAAGCCCCTCGGCCGCGACGATCTCGATCTGCTGGCCGTCGACGGACAGCGCCTTGCCGTCGAAAGGCTCGGGCATCACGACGTCGGCGACCGCTTGCGGGCCGTTGTCCTTGAGTTGGGGCCCCCAGGCGGCGATCTTCTTCTCGACGCTCGCCTTGATGGCGGACACCGTCTCCGGCGCGGCAAGGACCCTGGCATCGGGGAACGCAGCCACGATCGGCCGCAGCCCGAAGTAGTAGTCGGGGTCGCTCTGGCTGACATAGACCGTGGTCAGGCGCTTGCCCGTCGCCTTGATCGCCTCGGCCAGCGCCCGTCCGTCCGAGAGCGTGAAGCCTCCGTCGACCAGCACGGCCTCGCTGGCGCCGGAAACAAGGACGGGCGCACGGAAGAAGCCGTTCTGGCCCGCCGGGAAATGCTGCCAGGTCAAGTCCGAAGCGGCAGCGGCAGCAGGTCCGCCGGGGATCAGGGTGGCGGCGCCGGCAGCAAGGGTCGTCTTCATCAGTTCTCTCCTGTTGAGCACGCGAATTCTCCGTTGGGCTAGGGATTGGTTGGGCTAGGGATTGGTTGGGCGACGGAATGGAAAGGAAGGGCGGCGGTTGGCCGGGGTTCACGGAAAGCGGCGGGCTCAACCTGCTCGAAGGTCTGCGAGCAACGCTTCGAAGCTTCCCATCAGGACGCCCGCGTTCACCCCGCGCCTTGCGCCAGACGCGCCGACGGCAATGGTGGGGACACCGCTGGCAGAAACCTCACGCATGATCGACCGACCCACGTCGAGGCGCCTGCGAACGGCTTCCAGAAGGACGTTGTCGGGTGCCAAAAGCCTTGCTGCGGCTGCGGTCAGTCCGAGATCGTTGAGGACGTCGGCCAATACATTGGCATCGGTAATGTCTCGACCATCGACGTAACGCGCTTTCTGCATGGCGCCGAGCGCCTCCATCTCGCGGGCGGGGACCGTCATGGTGACGCCCGTGAGAGCGAGGGTCGCCGGTCCTGAATCGAGTGCCCCCGAGAAGTCGCCCAATACCCGCTCACGGTAGCCTTGGCTGAAAGCCTGCCCGGTGAGTGTTGCGATGCGCTGGTCATTCGACCAGGCGAAGGCGGCAAGGCTCGCGTCCATCGAACGAGCCCCCGTCCCGGTGAAGAGGCCCGTGGGAACCATCGTCAACTTGAAGTCGGGAAGTTCTGCGAGCCGAGCCAGGACTGGCGCGGCTCCGTAGCACCAGCCGTAGAGGGGATCGAACAGGTAGCTGATCGCATGGACTTGCATCGCGGCGTTCTCCTTCCGCCGATCAGATGGCACGCCAACGAACGCGCGATAAGGCTGACAAAACCTACGAACTGTATGCTAAAATTTGACAATGTATCGGAAGGTTGGTTGGCTTAGCTGATGAACCTTAACCGACTTCCGTATTTTGCCGCCGTGGTCGAGGCGCAATCTTTCACCCGGGCGGCGGAACGCCTTGGGGTCACCAAGGCCGTCGTCAGCCATCAGGTAGCGGAACTCGAGCGCGAGGTCGGAGCGACCTTGCTGGTCCGTTCGACCCGGCGCGTCGAGCCGACGGAGGCCGGACGCCTCTTCCACGCGCGCTGCGTCTCAATCCTGAAGGACGCCGGAGATGCGCTCGCCGAGGTCACCTCCGCCGTGGACCGGCCGGTGGGTACGTTGCGGATCGCGGCCCCGAATGACTTTGGGGCCGCCGTGCTGGTTCCGATCGTCGCGGACTTCGTCGCACGATACCCGGACTGCCGCGTCGAGCTCGAACTTGCCGACCAGACGGTCGATCTCCTCTCTGGGCGGCTGGATCTCGCGATCCGCGTCGGCTGGCTGGAAGACTCGAACCTGCAGGCTCGCAAAGTCGGATCGTTCCGACAGCTTCTGGTGGCACGCGCTCCGTTCGCCTCGGGGATCGCCCAAATCAGCGATCCCTCAGATCTGGCGACCCATCCGTTCGTCTCCAACAGGGCACTGAAGCATCCGCTCGACTGGCGCTTCAGTCGCTTCTTCGATGCCGATCAGGATGTCCAGATGACCGCCGCGATCTCCATCGACACGACCCCGGCTGTTCTGGCGGCCGTTCTTGCCGGAGGCGGCATCTCGGTGCTCCCGGACTTCCTGGTCGACGATCTCATTGCGTCCGGCAGGCTGGTCCATGTCCTGCCGGCATGGACGCTGCCTTCCGGCGGAATCCACGCCGTCTTCCCCGTCGCGCAGTATCGCCCGGCGAAGGTCAGGGTCTTTCTGGACATGTTGGTGACGGCCAGCAGGCAGATGGGTAACGTCCAACCCGTTGCATGAGGCTCTCGGTGGTTTCAACTAGGTGAGCCAGTCTACCGTCAGACGGTCATGCCCATGCCCCAGATCACATTTTTCGCCATCGCTCATGAGGCCTGACACGGTGTCGGCGAAGCGCGGCGTAAGCGATCGCTTGAACAAGAGCGCCAAGCTTTCGCGGATGGTGAGCCAATGGAAATATGGCAGCTATCGCCGACAGCCTTTGTTGAAGCAGACGGACGGCTCTCCACCCTTCATTGCCATTCCGGAGCCTCGTACACCCTCACTGAAGCGGTCACTTGAACCATTGCAGATTTCAAGGATGTTGATAAACGGCAATTCCGGCTCGAACTAAAAGGATCGTCATGCCGGATTTCCCAACACTCGGACTTTTTGCTGTTGCCGCCTTCGTTCTGACAGCGACGCCAGGTCCTGACATGCTGCTCATTGCCTCGCGAAGCATCAGCCAAGGTCGGTCATCAGGCTTCCTAACTTTTGCTGGGATCGCGGCCGGCACCTACTGCCACGCGCTGGCAGCCGCGCTGGGCCTTTCTCAGCTCTTCCTTGCTGTTCCCGTTGCCTATGAGATTGTGCGCTGGGCCGGGTGCTTTTATCTGCTTTATCTTGCTTACCGTGCTCTTCGGTCCGACCTCACGGCCTTTACACCACAAGCCAGCACAAAACGGCTTTCGCCCCGCCGCATCTTTCTGGAAGGGTTGGGTACGAACATTCTGAACCCGAAAATGGCGCTCTTCGTGCTCGCCTTATTTCCTCAGTTCGTTTCGCCCAGCAGTGAGGCGCTGGTTCCGCAGATGTTACTGCTCGCAACAATCCTCAACGTTTCTGGTCTCGTCGTGAACGGAGCAATTATTCTTTTCAGTTCTCATGTTGGAAAACGCCTTGCCGGGATCAGTCGTTTCCCGCGGGTGCCGCAATATCTATTAGCGACTGTCTTTGCGGGTCTTGCCTGCCGTTTGGCATGGGGCACTAGTCGCAGCTAGAGCTTCAAACGTCCGCTTCTCCTTCACAAGGCTGGGAAGCGGACTACCCGCTTTCACCCGGTCGAGCCGAACGGTCCAGGTTAAACGGATGCCCGGAACCGCGCTGACCGGCAGCGACCCAACGTTGCCCTTCCTGCAAGGACCCATGCGTACGAAGAGCGTCGAATTGACCGTCGCGGGCGAGTCGAACGCGCTCCTAAATCGTTCAATGCCCTGCCGCGCATTTCCTTTGGCGGGACGACGTCCGGCGAAACGAGCTTCCCTTAGGACGAACCTAACGCACTGGCGGTAGAATGCTTAGCGACGACCGAACCGGATACCGACATCAATGCGCCCGTCTCAACCTTTCGACCTCGTCGCGGAATCCGATCGTCTCAACCGGCTGAGCTTCTCCCCCCCAGTGGAGGCGCGTTTCGATTTGGAGGGACTGGTCCAGCGCAAGCACATCGGCCGCATCGCCCTGTTCGTGGGAATGCTGGTCTACGACGCGGCCATTATTATGGATTGGCAGGTGATCCCGGACATGGTCGTCTGGCTTGCCTTCCTGCGCTTCGGCGTCTTCACCGCGATGGTCTTGTTCGTCCTTTGGCTGCTGCCCCGCACGACGGCGATCTGGCAGTTCGATGCCATGATCGTCGTCGGCACGATCGTCGGGGTCACCTTGCCAACGGCCGCGATGGTCTTCAGCCGCTCGGAGCATGTGCTGCTCTACCAGTTCGGCACCACGCTGACGCTCACCTACTTCACCTTGGTGCAGAGGGTGCGGTTTCGCTTTGCGGCCGTTGGCTTGGCTGTTGCCTTCGGAGTGCAGTTCGCATGTCTGCGCCTTCGCTCGGAAATCGACGCAACCGAGTTCGGCTTTGTTGTAAATTTCTATCTCAGCGGGGCGGCCCTCTTGCTGATGGGATCTTACATCCTCGAGCGGTCCGAGCGTCAGGCTTTCCTGGAGCGTCTGCGCTCCGAACTCCTGCTCGAACAGATCGAGAAAACGGCGCGCACCGATTCGCTTACCGGCCTGTCGAACAGACATCACCTCACCAGCATCAGGGAAGCGATCGCCGCCGGCTTGGTCAACGGCTACGTCTCCGTGTTGATGATCGACATCGATCATTTCAAGCGGTTCAACGACACGCAGGGGCATCTCGCCGGCGACCACTGCATCAGAGCGGTCGCGCAGCTAATTCGTGACTCGCTCGACAGCCACGGTGCCAACCTCTCTGGCCACGCTTTCCGGTACGGTGGCGAGGAGTTCCTCTTGCTGCTGCCGGGGAGAGACGCAGCCCATGCCGCCATTCTCGGTGAGACCATCCGCCAACGCCTGGCGGCTGCGCGAATTGCTCATCCGGCCGCTGGCGAGGGCGCGATGGTGACCGTATCTATCGGTGTTGCCGGATGCTGTATGACGGGCTTCTCGTTGGACGTCCTTATCGACACCGCCGATCACGCCCTTTACCGCGCAAAGCAAGAAGGCCGGGATCGCCTAGTTGTTGCCGCATGAATGCGCAGGGCGGAGCTGTTGCGCCGACTGTATAGCTGATGCCACGGCGACGCCCGTATAGACGAAAGGGACCTGTCCACTTCTGAACCACCGTCGGGATAGCTGCCGTGGCGGTGATGCGAGGGGCGAAGGCGCAAGGTGAGGCACCAATAGGACTGGAAGGCATCGGTCAAAGTGGTCGGGCTTGGTCTGCAGCTCTCGACCTGATGGAGACATTCCAGCGTTCGGCGTTTTCGGCTATCGTCGCGCAATGAGCGGCACATCTCGAGTGCAAGAAATCCTTCGGTCAGACCCTTATCGATGGCATCTTTTAGACGTCGTGCGCTCCCTAGGCTTGCCAGATTGCTGGATCGGCGCAGGCTTTGTTCGGAACGCAGTATGGGACTGTTTGCATCAGCGCACCCCGTCGCCGCCAACCGGCGACGTTGATGTCATCTGGCACGATCACACGCGAAGCTCGGCTATAATGGATCGACAGTTGGAAGCCCTTCTGTGTGCCGCCGAGCCTGGTATCCATTGGTCGGTAAAGAACCAAGCTCGGCTGCACGGGCGCAACGGCGACGATCCCTATACCTCCTCGGTCGAGGCGGTGCGGTATTGGCCTGAAACAGCAACGGCCATCGCCGTGCGTCGTCTTGGCCTTGATGAGTGTGAAGTCGCGGCGCCGTGGGGCTTGGATGATCTGTTAGCTCTAGTGCTGCGACCAACTCCATGTTTCCGGAGCGAGAAGCGCTGCATCTACGAACAGCGTCTGCGTACAAAGGGCTGGATCGCCTTTTGGCCGCGGTTGCAAATAGAGTACTGCTGAGTCCGCTTTCCACTCAAAGTCGACCAGCGATTGCCCTCGGACTAAGCTCAAAACGAACGAAAATCACTTCCCTCCAGCAATTCCGGTTCCGATCCGAGAACCGGCCTGCAGATTTCCCTCCATCCGCGCCCTGAAGCCCCGCCATGCTCCTGCGGAAACCGGCCCTACCCCGGCACCACCCACGCATCCGCCACGGCGACATGCACCCGCGCATCCCGCTCCAGCGCCACCCGGCTGTCCAGCGACAGCCGTTCGCCCGTCTCGGTGCGCAGCTGCACCTCGTGCACGGCGCCCCGGTAGATCGAGGATGTCACCGTGGCGGGGAGCCCGGTCTCGGCAAGCGTCAGCGCTTCCGGGCGGAGCAACACCGTCACCGGAGCGCCCTCCCCGCCGGCGCCACTCTCCGCCGTGCGGGCGGCGATCTCGGTGCCGCCGATCCGCACGGCATTCTTGCCCGCGACGCGCTCGGCCGTGACGAGCGAGCCGCGGCCGACGAAGCCCGCCACCGCCCGGTCGGCCGGACAGCGGTAGAGCGTTGCGGGATCGGCCGCCTGCAGGATGCGGCCGGCCTGCATCACGACCACCCGGTCGGCCAGCGCCAGCGCCTCCGACTGGTCGTGCGTGACATAGACCATGGTCGCCCCCGTCCGCTCGTGGATCTCGCGGAAAGCCTCGGCCATCGAGGCGCGCAGGTGCATGTCGAGATTGGCCAGCGGCTCGTCGAACAGGATCACCTTGGAGTCCGCCACGAGGCAGCGGGCGAGCGCCACGCGCTGGCGCTGGCCGCCCGACAGTTCCTCGATCCGCCGGTCACCGAAGCCGGCAAGCCCGACCGTCTCCAGCACGGCATCGCGGCGCCGCGCGATCTCCGGCTTGTCGACCCGGCGGGTCTTCAGCGGATAGGCGACGTTCTCGCCGACACTCATGTGCGGCCACAGCGCATAGGACTGGAAGACGACGCCGACGCCCCGCTCCTCCGGCGGCAGCTGCCGCTTCGGATCGGCGACGCGCACGCCGCCGATGTCGATCGTGCCCGCATCCGGCGCCTCGAAGCCGGCGATCAGCCGCAGCAGCGTGGTCTTGCCGCAGCCCGAGGCGCCGAGCAGCGCGGTGAAGGAGCCGCTGGCAAAATCCAGTGTGATGTCGCTGAGCGCCGGTGTCGCGTCAAAGCGCTTGCCGACCCCGGCAATGCTGATCGTGGTCATGAAGTCTCCCGATGCGTCCCGCCCCGTAGGGCCGGAAGATGACGGCCGAATGACGCCGGGGGTGCGGACGGCCGAAGGCGTCAGGCGGCCTGCGGCGCCGGGCTGATCCGCTCGGCCCGGTCCGGATCGATCAGCAGCGAGATCCCCGCCGCCGCCAGCGCCGTCAGGCCGGCGATGAGGAAGGCGGCCTGGTAACTGCCTTGCGCCTCGCGCATGAAACCGCCGAAATAGGCGGCGCTTGCAGCCCCCAGCTGGTGGCCGGCGACGATCCAGCCGAACACCAGCGGCCCCGCGCGGTCGCCGAAGCTTTCATTGGCAAGGCGCAGCGTCGGCGGCACGGTGGCGATCCAGTCGAGCCCGTAGAGCACCGCGAAGACGCTGAGGCTCAGCACCGAAAAGTCCGAGAACGGCAGAAAGATCAGCGAGAGGCCGCGCACGCCGTAATAGACGAAGAGCAGCTTGCGCGGATCGTAGCGATCGGTGAGCCAGCCCGACAGCGTCGTGCCGATGAGGTCGAAGGCGCCCATCGCGGCGAGGAACCCCGCGGCCCTGACCTCGGTGATCCCCATGTCGCCGCAGAACGAGATCAGATGCGTGCCGACGAGGCCGTTGGTGGTGAAGCCGCAGACGAAGAAGGTGGCGAAAAGGTACCAGAAGACGCGCGTCGCCGCGGCCTTCTTCAGCGTTGCGAAGGTCGCGGCCAGGAAGTTGCCGGTGGCCGCGGCGATCGGCGGCTCGGCTTCTTCCGCCCCGAAGCGGGTGAGACCGATGGCGGCAGGACGCTCGGGCACCAGGAAGAACACCAGCGGCAGCAGGGCCGCGCAGGCGCAGGCGACGGTGATCACCACCGGCTGCCAGCCGCCGCCCTGTGCCAGCATTGCGAGGAACGGCAGGAAGATCAGCATGCCGGTGGCGCTGCTCGCCGACATCAGCCCCATCACCAGGCCCCGGTTGGTCTTGAACCAGCGGTTGACGATGGTCGCCCCGAGGACGCTCGCGACCGCCCCGGTGCCGAGACCAGACATCACGCCCCAGGTGGCGACAAGGTGCCAGGGCTCGGTCATCCAGAGGCTCAGTACGGAGGAGCCGGCCATCAGCGACAGCGCCAGCAACAGCACGCGGCGCAGGCCGAAACGCTCCATCGCCGCGGCCGCGAAGGGACCGGCGAGACCGTAGAGGAAGATGCCGATGGCGGCCGCCAGCGAGATCGTGTCGCGCCCCCAGCCGAACGCGTTCTCCAGCGGCAGCATCATCACCGATGGCGACGAACGCAGACCGGCGGAGATCAGCAGCGCGAGGAAGATGACGCCGACCACCACGAAAGCGTAGCGCTGGCCGAAACGCCGAGTGAGGCTGGTGCTGGTCTTCATCATCTCGGCATCCCGTCGCACGCCCCCGCGCCGAGCTACCGATGATTCAGCCAGACTTGTCAACGGGCCCTGGCGGTCTGCCCTCTACCGGACAGTGCCCCGCAACAGGCCGGCCCGCCGTCAGGCCACGAGTTCCTCGCGCTTGAAGAACCAGGCGTCGATCGCCGCCGGCAGCATCGGCCGTCCGTAGAAATACCCTTGTGCCTCGTCGCAGCCGGCATCGAAAAGGAAGTCGCGCGCCCCCGTGTCCTCGATCCCCTCCGCCACCACCCGGTAGCCGAGATCGTGCGAAAGGCTGATCATCGCCCGAACCAGCGTCCGGGCCTTGTCGTCGGTCGCCAAGTCGAGGAGGAAGGAGCGGTCGATCTTCACGACGTCGACGGGGAGCTTCTGGAGATAGGACAGGCTGCTGTACCCCGTGCCGAAGTCGTCGATCGCCAGGCTGAACCCCATCGCCGACAGCGTCTTCAGCTTCGCCAGCCCGTTGCCGGACTCCTGCATGACGGTGCCCTCGGTCAACTCGAGTTCGATCGCCTCCGCCGGCACGTCATGGCGCAGCAGCGCCTCCTGCAGCATCAGGACGAACTCGCCGTCCTCGACATCCCGGGCGGAGATGTTGATCGACATGCACAGCCGCGAGCCCTCGGCCCGCCACTTGGCCATCTGCGCGAACGCAGCCTCGACCACCCAGTCGGTCAGCGACCGCATGTGCGACGTCCGTTCGATGATGGGCAGGAATTCCGCCGGCGAGATCAGCCCATGCAGCGGATGCGTCCAGCGCACCAGCGCTTCGACCCCGACGCCATATCCCGACCGCAGATCGATCCGCGGCTGGTAGACCAAATGCAGCTGACCGTCCGCGATGGCGCTCTTGAACTCGCGCAGGATCCAGTAGCGGCGCGCGTTCGCGTCGTCGTCGGCCTTTGAATAGAACTGCACCGCGTCGCCCAGCGCACGCGCCGCCTGCGCTGCCGAATGCGCCCGGCGCAGCGCTTCGCGCGGCCCGATGTCGCCGAGCGTGAAGCCAGCGACGCCCAGCCGGGGGCTGAGCAGGAAACGCGACTCCAGCGTCTCGTGGTTCACCTTCGTCCGGTTGCGCAGGGTCACTTCATACTCGGTCGCCCCGACACCCAGCGGTGCCAGGAAGGCGAACTGCGTCGCCGCCACATGGTAGAGCGAGCGGTCCGGCCCGATGATCGAGCGAATGGTTTCGGCGGCGGCCTGGACAACCTCGTCGAAGTACCGCGATCCCATCACCTGCGCCGCCTGGTCCATCTCGTCTGAACCGGCGATCTCGACGAGAACGACCATCCGCTCCTCACCCGGACAGTCGCGCGCCGTATCCTCGACGTCGTCGAGAAACTGGTTGCGGTTGGGGATGCCGCTGATCGGATCGACGCGTCCCCTGGTGACCTGCATCTCGACCTGCGACATGGCGAGGCTGGCCAGGTCGACGAGCGATGCGAGTTGCTCCGGCGTCGCCTCCCGCGGCTCCGAACCGAACACGCAGAGGGTGCCGATGGCCTTGCCCTGGTGGGTGATCAAGGGTGCGCCAGCGTAGAAGCGCATATCGTAGAGTTTGACCACGGGACAGTCGGCGTACCGCGCCTCTGCCTGCAAGTCGCGAAAACTCATGGCGTCGGCGGTGGCCGTCACGTCGGCGCACGGCGAGCCATCCTGGCACGTCCCGCCGAATTCAAAGCCGATATGGCGCGCGAACCAGATGTGGTGCCTTTCCGGCAGGACGATCATGGCCGTAACGGATTTGAAAAGCTCGGCGGCCAGGCGGGTAACCCGGTCCAGACCTTCATTCGGTTTGGTCGTCATCGCAGCGAGCTTGGTCAGCGCGCCGAGATGCGAAATCTCGTTGAATGTCGACATAATGTCCTTGGGGTCCGCGTCATGGCCGGTCTATGGCAGCGCAGATGTAAAGCAACCCCGCACTCGAATTAAAGTTCCGCTTCGGCAGATGGAGCGGTGATACAATGACTGCGTCAACAGTCTCCGGCAAATAACCAGTAAAGGGCGGCGCGCTTCGAACGGCGCCTACGGAAATTACCACCTGAATCTTAGTTAATTCCCTTGCGGTAGCTTGGGCAGGTGGCGGCATCGGGCATTCTGCAGCACGCTGGCATGGGCGATCTTCCAATCGCAACAGATGCCTCTGGGGAAATCGAGACCGGCATCAGCCTTTGTCCAATCGATACGACCGGACCTGCCGCACCTCAGGCAGCCGAGGCGTCGGGACGTGCGAGACCGGCCAGCCGCTGGCCGAGTTCGGCCTGCCGGAAGGGCTTGGTCAGCCGCGGCAGATCGTCGGTGGCTCCCCCGGCATCGCTATAGCCGGACACCAGCAGCACCGGCAGGCGCGGCCATTCCGCCTTGATCTTGCGGGCCAACTCGACACCGGTCATGCCCGGCATCAGATGGTCGGTGACGACGATGTCGATCACCTCGCCATTGCGCAGCACGCTTTCCGCCTCCAGGCCGGTCCCCGCCTCGACCGTGTCGTAGCCGAGTTCCTCCAGCATGGTGCAGGTCGCCATCCGGACGAACTCCTCGTCGTCGACGACCAGCGCCCTCCCCCGCTTGCGATGATCGTTGGCGATCGGACCCAGCACCTCGACCTCCGTCACATCCCTGCCGCTTACCGGCAGGAAGAGATCGATGCGGGTGCCAAGCCCCGGCTTGGAGTCGATCCGCAAGGCGCCGCCGAGCTGCGCGGCGAGCCCATGCACCATCGACAGGCCGAGTCCCGTTCCCTTGCCGATGCCCTTGGTCGAGTAGAACGGCTCGATCGCCCGCTTCATCGTTTCCGCGTCCATGCCCGTGCCGGAATCCGCGACCGACAGCCTGATGTAGCGTCCGGGAGCCAGCATCTCGCCCCTGTCGCCGGAGGGTTCCGCCAACTCCGCAATGTCGGCGGAAACGTTCAACGTCCCGCCCGTCGGCATGGCGTCCCGGGCGTTTACGCAAAGGTTCAAGAGCGCCATCTCCAGCTGGTTGGAATCGGCGAGCGCCGGCGGCAGGTCGTCCGCAACCTCAACCGACAGCCGGATCTGCGGCCCCGACGTGCTGGCGACCAGCCCGGCCATGCCCCGCACCACCAGCGCCACATCCACCGGCTCGGCGGTCAGCGGCTGGCGCCGGGCGAAGGCCAGAAGCCGCTGCACCAGAAGCTTGGCCCGATCGGCCGACTGCAGCGCGCCCTCGATCATCCGCCGCTCGCGCTCGGTGCCGGTGCCCCGCCGCGACAGCATGTCGAGGCTGCCGATGATCGGCGTCAGGAGATTGTTGAAATCGTGCGCGACACCGCCGGTCAGCTGGCCCATCGCGTCCATCTTCTGGCTCTGGCGCAGCGCCGCCTGCACCAGCTCGCGCTCGGTGACCGCCGCCTCGACGCGCTGTTCCAGCGTGGCGTTCATCTGCTGCAGCTGCACTTCTGTCTGCCGGCGTTGGCTGATATCGTTGAAGAGGATGCCGACGTGGCGGCCTTTCGCGGTCTCGATCGGAAAGGCATGGACGTCGAACCAGCGTTCGCCGAGTGGCTTTGCCTGGTTCTCGAAACGGATCGCACGCCCCGTCAGGACGACGTCGCCGAAGAGATCGAACCAGTGCCGCTCCTGGTCCGGCAAGAGTTCGCTGACCCATTGTCCGCGGGCATGGGCGATGCCGGTATGGCTCGCGAAGGCGTCGTTCACCTCGAGAAAGCGATAGTCGACGGGAAGGGATTCGGCGTCGAAGCGCAACTCGACGATGCAGAAGCCGGCGTCGATCGAGTCGAACAGCGTGCGGTAGCGGTCCTCGCTGAGGAGCGTCGCCGCCTCGGCCTGCTCGATTCGCTGCGTGTTCAACCGGCCGAGCTCAAGCGCCTGCTGCCGAAGGCGATCCTCGAGAACGGCGAGATGCCCTGCCTCCAGCGCGGCCTTCTCGCGCCTCTCCCGGTCGAGCTCGGCGCGGATCCGGCCATCGCGCACGATCAGCCAGCAGAGGGGCGCAGTCGTCAGCACCACCAGCAGCGCCATCGCCGTCTGGCCTTCCAGCAGCTGGTGGTTGGCCGCCTGCAGCAGCGCCCAGCCGATCGCCGCCGGCATCAAGGTCAGAAGAAGCCGACGCCGGGTGGACTGCCCGGACGCACCGCCGGCGCCGATCGTGGCAGCCCAGCCAGCGTTCTCGCGGCCGAGGATCGCGCCCATCGACAGCAGCAGGACCGCGAACGCGGTGTTCGGTGCAATCTTCTGAAGCCACGGCAACGTATAGAGGTCGGCCGCGCCGTAGGCGTAGCCCGCCAGCACGACGCCGGATATGAAGAGGGCAGCCGCGGCCAGCGGGTCACCCCAACGCGGTCGCTCGCGCAATCCCGGCAGCATCGCCAACGCCATCAGGGCGATCGACACGGCCGCGCCTGCCGACGTCCGGCTGCCCGCCGCCGCGGTCCCGCCCCACGCACTCGCGATGGCCGACGTGACGTGATCGTCGCCGAGGAGAATGCGGCTCGTCAGCAGCGTGACCGCAAAGGCTAGGCCGAGAGCGGCCAGCGCCGTCGCAATCCGTCGGCGCTGGTATGCGAGACCGGACATCGCAACGAGGGTCAGCGCACCGGCCGTCAGCGGCGACATCGGTGCCACACCGGGGTTGAGCCGGTACAGCCAGGAAGCACCGAGGACATGCCCGGCCAGTCCCAGCGATGACATCGCCAGCGCCGCAAGCAGGCAGGCGGTGGACAACCGCCGGGCAAAGCTCGAAGACGTCAGTAGATCTGCGTGAGAATGCACTGCCATCATCATGCCCACCCCGGTCGTCGACCGCAGCCCTGCACCCCGCAGCAGAGCCCGAATCAGCCCTCCTTCATTAGCAGACTACTGAAGTGCGCGCGACGTTTTCGAAGCCAAACTCTTGTAAAGATGAAGCTAAGTCTTTCGAAGCTCCCCAAGGGAAGCGATCATACTGGCGGACTTCCTCCGGGCGACCCGCCCTCGTATCAACTCGCGCGCGACCGGGGGTGAGGCAGTTCATCCCGAAGCGTCCGCATCGGCGGCATCTCCGCTCACGAGGGCCGAACTCTGCTGCCTTCCGGAAAATCTGAACGGCCGCCTGAGGCGCCGCCGGATCGCCGCTGGACTCAAGCCCTTTGACGCAGGCAGAGGCAATGGTTATTAAACATAACCATGAGATCATCTAAACTAACCGCGACGGCGAAACCCCTGCAGCGCCGGCATTACGACGATGCATGCGCCGCTGCGCATGGGCTCGATCTCGTCGGCGAGCGCTGGGCGCTGCTGGTCGTGCGCGAGCTGCTGCTCGGCCCCAAGCGCTTCGGCGACATCGGCGCGGGCTTGCCCGGCCTCTCCGCCAACGTCCTGACGCAGCGCCTCGAAGGACTGGAGCGCGCCGGCATCCTCACCCGGCGCCGGCTGCCGCCGCCTGCCAACGCGCCGGTTTACGCGCTGACCCCTTGGGGCCTCGAGAGCGAGCCGATCCTGCGGGCGCTCGGACGCTGGGCGGCACGCTCGCCGCGGCACGATCCGCGACTGCCGATCAGCGCCGCCGGACTGATCCTGACCTTGCGCACGCTGCTGGATCCGGGGCGGGCTGCGGGTCTCGACATCCGCGTCGGCCTCCGCCTCGGCGCCGAGACGTTTCTTGCCCACCTCGTCGGCGGCGTGATCGACATTGCAGCCGCGCCGGTGGACGGGGCCGATATCGTCTTCACCGGACCGCCGCACGCCATGGCTGCCGCCTTGCATGGCGGGCAGAAGCTTGGCGTGCTGGAGGATGCTGGTGCGCTGGAGATCGACGGCGACTGGTCGCTCGCCGAGCGCTTCGTCACGCTCTTCCCGTTGCCGCCAGCGGCCCCGTGTCCCGACTGACGCGCAGCGAAGCGTGCCGACCGGCCCGGCTTTGCCGGCCCCGCTGCCGTGCCAACGCCGCAGCCCGGTGGCCCCCAACCGTCACCGTCCGCTCCCGCGACAACTGCCGTCTGTCAGGACGTCACTGCGGACCGACGGGGTCGACGATGCCTTCCGGGCAGCCGGGCTTGGTTGGCGCGGCCGCCCTCATCAGAGCGCCGACATCGCCCTCCGGGGTGATCGCGCCGACCAGCCCGACGGTGATTTCGCCGATGATCTGCCGGTCGCCGTCGCGCTCACAGGTGACACGCACACGGTCGCCGGCGCCGGGCCCGAAACCGGCATCGAAGGCCGCCCGGATTTCCTGCGACGTCACGGCCTTGCCGACACGCCCGGCAAACAGCGCCCCGACGGGCGAGGCATTCACCGCATCCACCAGCCGGACAGAGTCCGCGAAATAGGTTTCCGCCGGGCCGTAGCAGCTGCCGTGCCGGATCCATTCGTGCCGGTCGAGCGCCGACTGGCTTCCCGGCATCAGGCGCTCCAGGCCCATGCGGGTGGCGGCGGAGAGCTCCGGCTTCGGCAGATCGCGCCAGCGTCCGTCGTCGTCGGTCCGCATGACATCTTCAGCGATCCCGCAATACTCCCGGCCGCGCGGCTGAGGCCAGAGCCCATGCAGCGAGAAGCGCGTCGCGTCCGGGCGGCCGGCGGTCTGGCTGGCGCATTCGGGTTTCGCTCCATTGCGCTCGCAGAAGCTCGCCTGCCAGCTGAGCGCGAGGAGGTTCTGCGTCGACGGGCTGCCTGGCGCGGGTGCCGGTGCCTTGCCGGCCGTGCTGCCCTTTCCGTTGGTAGCCTTGCCCTCTGCAGCCTTGCCGCCCGTGCCCGCGCGCTTCTCGCCGGTCCCTTCGACGCGGGTGCCGCAGGTCATCTCCACCCAGCGCCGCTCCGGCGAGGCGCCCGGCACCACCAGCCAGTAGTGCGTCCCCGGCACCTTGTTGCGGGCGATCAGCCGGTATCCCTCGCCGACCTTCAGCATCACGTCGCCCGGATTCTCGCCGCGGCGGATGCTCTGCAGCGCCGGGCACGCCCGGCTGGCAACGAACGTGCCATCCACCGTCGGCTGCGCGGCGGCAAGGCCTGGCAGCAGGAGCGCGGAAAGGCCCGCGAGAACAAGGCTGAGGCGCATGCGGCAATCCCGTCCGTAACAGTGGCCCAAACGATCGCCCATCGCCCGCCGACCCGCAAGCCGGCCCCGCCGTCTCGCCACCGGAATTTGCGTGGCCGTGCCGACATTTGGCATCGCACCGCCAGCCATTACGCCGTCTCCACCGTTACGTCGTAGTGGCATCGGCCCTCCAGCGATCATCGACCCGTCGCCGCTACCCCGAGCTTTATGGAGTGTTTCCCGGCTCTCACCGTGTCGGAAGGAGCCTGTTTCCTTGTCTGAGCCTCGCCGCCTGCGGACATCGCACTTGGAAAACACGGTTTGGAAATGCAGAGGAAGCCACGGCCGCGATCTGCCCCTCCCCGCCCTTCTCCGAAAGCCGCTCGGCAGAGCCTTATTCGGCTTTGGAACGACCACAGATCGCCGGCCCATCCGCGGTTGCTCCGCCTCGGATGGCCTTTATGAGAGAACGTGCGGCAACCGCAGCGCCGTTGTCTTGTTGAGGCAGCACTGTCTGGCCAGCTTGTGGTCGAGGACGCCTAGCGGAGAATAAATGATGTCGACGGCCGAAAACCTTACCAACGCCATGAACGCAGCGCTCGACGCCGCAAGGGCCGAATACCGGAAAGCCGTTCTGGAACTCGCCGGCCACGAGGCAGCCAAGGCCATTTCTGCCGACCGCGAACCCGCAAATGTGGATCACATTCACCACGCCCGGACCCGCGTGATCGCGCTGGAGGCTGCCCGCGAGGAAATGGCCCGCATGATCGACGAAGGCGCCCCATTGCCCACCGAGGGCTAGCGAGCGTCGCTTGCACCTCTGCGAGCAAGGTTCGTCTTCGCAGCCGCGTGCCGGAGATTTCCGGGCTATCGTCACCCGGCGATCCGTGGAAAATGAGCGGCTGCGCCCGCAAGCTTCGAGGTTCCCCTGTACGACGACCGCTTCAGCCTCGACAGCCCGACCGGCGCGCTGATCAATATCTACCATGCCGCCCCGAAAGGCCCCGCGCGTGGGGTGATGCTCGTGCTGCATGGGCTGGCCGAGCATGCCGGCCGCTATGCCCGGTTTGCCGGCGAGATGGCGTCGGCGGGATTTCATGTCTACGCGCCCGATCACCGTGGCCACGGGTCGACGTCTGCGTTCGACGCACCGCTGCGGCGGTTTGCTCACAGCCGCGGCGCCCAGAAAGTCGTCGCCGACGTCCACGCCGTGCTCGACCATGCCGCCATCCACCATCACGCTCTGCCGGTGGTGGTCTTCGGCCATTCCATGGGTGGGCTGATCGCGCTGCATGTCGGGCTGAAGCATGGCCGGTCCCTCGCAGGCCTCGCGGTCTGGAATGCCAACCCGGCGATGACGCTGCAGGAAAAGACCGCCGTGCTGGCGCTGAAGGTCGAGAAGGCGCTGAAGGGCTCCGACGTGAAGAGCGAGATCTTCGCCCGGGCGACGATCGAAGCCTGGGGGAAGGCGATCGTCCCCCGCCGCACCATGGCCGACTGGCTGTCGCATGATCCGGTTTCCGTCGACCGCTATCTCGACGACCCGCTCTGCGGCTGGACGCCCACCATCTCGATGGCCGAAGACCTGATCGCGCTTGTCGCGATGGCGGATCGCGGCGTGCTCAGCGGCGATCTGCCCTCCGGGCTGCCGGTGCATCTCCTCTGCGGCAGTGCCGATCCCGTAACCGCCTACGGCGCGGCGCTGACGAAGCTTGCCGACAAGCTTCGCCTTGCCGGTACCCGCGACATCACGACCATCCTCGTCGACGGCGCCCGGCACGAGACCTTGCGCGAGACCGAGCCCTTCCGCGGGACGGGCCTCGCCAGTCTCACCTCCTGGCTCGACCGGATCGTGCCGCCGCCCGCGGATCAGCCCTTGGCGATCGCCGCGCCGTAATCGGCGTCGCTGACCTGTTCCAGCCAGTCGACGGCCTTGCCGTCCTGCCGCTCGGCAATGGCGATATGGGTCATCGCTGTCGCCGGGGCCGCGCCGTGCCAGTGCTTCTCGCCAGGCTCGAACCAGACGATGTCGCCCGGGCGAATTTCCTCGACCGGACCACCCTCGCGCTGCGCCCGTCCGAGCCCGGCGATGACGATGAGCGTCTGCCCCAGCGGATGGGTATGCCAGGCCGTGCGCGCGCCCGGCTCGAAGGTCACGGTCGCGCCGCTGACGGCAGCCGGCGCCGTGCCCTGGAAGGGCGCATCGATCCGCACCTCTCCGGTAAAATAGTCTGCCGGCCCCGGCTTCGATGGCTGCGAACCGCTGCGCTCTATCAACATGGTCGTTATCCTTGCTTGTGACGCCGTCGCCGGCCACGGGTGGCCCTGATCGACATCGCGCCGGCATCGTCCCGGCTCGCGCTTCTAGTTAGCGTCCGCGGCCTCGGTGGAAAGCCAACGGCTGCGGTCACGCGCGTCTCGCGCAGGGGTGATCCTGCTTGTGAACCCCCAGGGCAAGCTTTCCGGCGCTCCCGCCGTATCTACCAGCGAGCCTCCACCGAGAGGCCTGTTTCACCGGGAGAGACCACATGATCCGCAGCACGATCCGCAATACCAGCATGGCCCTTCTTCTTGCAGCAACCGCCGTTGCCGCGCCGTCTGCCGTCTTCGCACAGGACATGCCGATGGTCGGCGGTGCCCCGATGGATCCGGCCAAGACCATTCCGGAGAACGCCTCCAAGGCCGCCAACCTCACCACGCTGGTTGCCGCCGTGAAGGCCGCCGGTCTTGCCGAGACGCTCGGCGGCAAGGGTCCGTTCACCGTCTTCGCGCCGACCAACGAAGCCTTCGCCAAGCTGCCCGCCGGCACCGTCGACACGCTGGTCAAGCCTGAGAACAAGGCGATGCTGACGAAGATCCTGACCTACCATGTGGTACCGGCCGCAGCGACCTCGGCCGCTGCCATGCAGATGATCAAGGACGATGGCGGCAAGCACGTGGTAAAGACTGTCGAGGGCGGCACGCTGACGCTCGCGATGTCCGGCGACAAGCTGACCATCACCGATGCCAAGGGCGGCGTCGCGACCGTCACCCAGGCGGACGTGATGCAGTCGAACGGCGTCGTGCACGTCATCGATACCGTGCTGATGCCGGAATAAGCAGCTTCAACCTTCCACAAGACCGGCCGGGAAACGCAAGTTTTCCGGCCTTTGCTTGTCTGGTTGGTTTGGGGTTCTCGGAATAGCGGTGGTCGTCGAATACCCGGCGTTTCGTGGTCCCAGGTTCGACCCGAGGTCTATTCCAAACCGCCTGAATTGCGAGGTCGGCTCGCTGCTGCGGCTTCCGGATACGGACTGCGCCCGCCCCAAAGGGCTCCCCGTCACGCCGCCGGGCGTAGCCCTGCCGGCATGGGCGGGCCGAAGCGCTCCGGCGTCACCACCGCGAAATCCGCGAGTTCATTCGGCGTCAGCACGTAAAGCTCGTCCGGCGGGGTGGTCATCGCCTTGATCCAGACCTCCGGCTTGACGCCCATGTCGACGAGCAGCTGCTGGCACTCGGCGATCGTCCGCTGGATGTCGGCGATCGAGGCGTCGACATCGCGCGGCTGCGTCGTCTCCGACATCGGCACGGCATAGACCTGATGGACGCCGATCCAGGCGCTCTCGCCCGCCAGCCGCTGCACGCCGCCGGCCATCAGCAGCGGACAGGCGGAGGCGCAATAGCCGTCGGCGGGCACGCGCGTGTCGATCTTCTTCTCGCGCAGCAGCCGCGCCATGGCGATGGCGTCGGAGACCGAGCCGCCGGGCGAGTGCAGCACCAGCGTCTTCACGCGCTCGTCCGGCTGGGCGAGGAGCGCTGCCAGAAGGTCTGCGGTGCCGGGGTCGATCCGGCCGATGGCGGTCACCTCGCCGTCCCCCGCCTCGATGAAGCGCATCGGCTGCGACATCGCCTCGCCGTCGACCGGGCCGTCATAGCCCGGCAGAACCGGCCGTCCCCGGTCGGGACCAACCGGGATGGTGCGCGGCAGATAGGGCCGGATCTGGTCACCCGGCGTCGGGCGCGGCAAGGGCAGCGGCTCGGTGCGGGCCGTGCGCGCGGAATCGGCCGCGGCCTGCGTCATCTGATAGTAGTCGAGGCCGACGATCCCGATGGCCATGCCGAGAAGAGCCAGGAACACGCCGCGCAGCACGGTGCCTTCCGGTATCCGCCGGAACAGAAGCTCGAAACGGCTGGGGGGAAAGTCCTCGTCGGTCATCGCCTGCGGTCTCGCCGTGGACTATCGCGGTCCAGCCACGCTGTAGGGCACGACCGCGCCCGAGGGCGAACGGACCTCGTCCACCTCCACCTCGGTGCGGGCCTCGGCGTCGCGCAGCTTCTTCTGGATCTGCAGCGCCCGCATCAGGTCGGCGGTGCTCATCTCGCTCTCGTCGAGCCCATCATCTTCCTCGCGGCGGATGACGTCCTGGATGATGCAGAGGATGAAGATGAGGACGCCAGGCACGAGGTCGATGGCTATGGCGCCGGCCCAGGACGGCAGGAAGTCGCCGGCATAGCGGATCACCGCCTCGGGTGCCGACAGCGGGGTGAAGCGCAGCGGCTCGACCACCGGCCGCGCCAGGATTTCGTCGGCAGCGCTCGACAGCGCGACGCTCTGCGCCTTCACCGCCGCCTCGACCCGGCCGACCACCTCGCTCTGGCGGTTCTGCAGGTCGATGTCGCCCGCCCCCGCGATCGGCGCGATGAAGCTCTGGCCGAGATCGTCGGCAGCACGCTTGACGGAGGGCGCGACGGAAGTCTGCTGCAGGTTGCTGATCAAGCCGGAGAGCTTCACCGCCTCCTCGGCATAGGCATTAGCGCGCTCGTCGATCGGCCCGCCGGAGGAGACGAGCTCACGCATCTTCGAGAGCCGCTTGCCGCCCTCGGCAAACAGCGCCTCGACGGCGGTGCGCGAAGCGACCACCTCGGCCTGCAGGCCCGACAGCTGCGTCGACATCTGCGACAGCAGCTGCACCACGGTGCCCGAACCGGACGTCCCGGTGAGCCCGCCCTGGCGCTCGATGTCGGCAAGGCCGGCAAAGCGCTGGGCGGCCAGCTGCAGGTCCGGCAGGAGGCTCTGCGCAGCGAGCGCGTTCTCGTTCGCGGCGTTGAACTTCTGCTGATATTCCTCGGTGGTGTTGGCGAGGTGCTGCTCGAGCGCTGCCGAGCCGGCCAGGGCCGAAGCGTTGAGCCAGGACGACATCGCCATGATCATCGCCGCGCCCATCAGCATGGCGAGGTAGAGCATCCTCCGGCTGCCGGCCTGGCGCACGTGCGGCATCAGCCGCATCAGGTAGGACCAGAAGGCGAAGATCGCGACCGACACGGCGCCTGAATAGATCACGGCGCCGAGGAAGACGGTCGTCGCCGAGCCGTCCAGCAGCTCGCGCACGCCGAGATAGGTGAAGACGCCGCTGCCGAGCGCCAGCACAGCGAGCGTCACCTGCGTGGTGGTCTCGAGCCGGCGAATCTGGCCGCGCAGCGTGTAGGACTGGGAACTGCTCATGAACGCTTTCGATGAGACGTCAATCGGCGGTTCGCCAGGTGGCGTTCCGTGACGGACCGGAGCTGAAACACCGCCATCCGCGCCGGCCGGATGGCAGGACGGAGCTTGGTCGGGCGCCGCCCGATGGCTGCGATCACACGATGCAGCGTTAATGAGATATTAAGACCAAGAAAGGGCGAGTGAACAGACCAGCGGTCCCACACGGTGCGGTGTGGGACGCGAAACTGCGATCGCAGTTAACGCCCGAAAGGCGATGGCGCGTCCGTCGCGGTCTCCGCGATGGGCGCCCGCGCGGCGAGAACCCGGCGTCGCGCTGCCAAGACGGCGGCGACGATCGGCCGCCATCCGGCCCGGCCGTCGGCGGACCCGCCAGGCCCGAACAGCGCGGCATCGAGCCCAGCCAGCGCGCTCTGCGCCTGCGGATCGGCGAGCCAGATCCCGCCGGCGGGACCATCCTCGCGCGCCAGACGGTAGACCGCCGCCCGCAGCGCCGCCGGGTCGCTCGCAAAGGCCGCGCGGCGGACGGAGAGGGTCTGCCGCAGCGCGCGCAGCGCTTCCGCCGCTTGCCCCGCCACCGGCGCCCGGTCGCGCCGCCCCGGCGCCAGCAGCACGCCGAGCCCGGCGAGGAACGCCAAGGCCCCTGCGCCAAGCCCGAGCACCAGACGCGACGGCCCGGCTTCAGCGGGGTCCTCGCCCATAGGCTGGCCGGGAATGATCATGCCCTGGCCGATGCTCGCGCCCGGCACGACGATCTGGCGCATCGCCCGCGATGCCGTATCGAACCAGGGAATCAGCACTTCCTTGAGGACCACGGGGTCGCCGGTGTGCGGGCGGATGTCATAGGCATAGACGGCATGGCCGACCGGCACGCCGTCGACGATCTCGGTGCGCCGCTCCACCGGCCCGCCGAACACGATCAGCCCCGGCGCCTGCCCCTCGACCGTCGGTGGCAACTGCTCCGCGGTGACGCCCACCGCCGTCAGCTCGACCCGCCGCCGCGTCGTCTCGCCCGCCTTCAGCGTCGACGGGTCGACCGACCAGGCGTCGGTGACGGCGACCGACTTCGCCGGCAGCCACCAGGCATTCTCGTCGTCCGGCCCGTCGGTGCGGCCGGTCCATTTTCGGATCTTCAGCTCGGTCGGCTTCGACTTGGCGTCGACCTTCCAGCGCACCCCGGCCGCGTCGATCAACGTCACGTGGTGGGTGAACGGCCGGATCACGTAGGTCTTCGCCTCCGGCGCGAAGACCGCGATGCGGCGGGTGAAGCCGAACCAGTTGGCGCTGCCGATGGTCGTCGGCGCCCAGCTGTCGCGGCCTGTCTGCGTCCAGCCGAGTTCGCCGAGGTCCGGCTGTTCCAGCTGCTCGGTCGTCGCGCGCACCTCGAAGTAGAAGCGGACCACCATGGTGATCATCTCCTGCGGATAGGCGCCGCCCTCCGGCATCTCGAAGCTCACCTCGCCGAAAGCCTCGGGCGGCTTGTCGCCAGCGCGCGCAGAACCGCTGACGAGGAGACCCGGCAGCAAGGCGAGCACCAGCCAGCAGAGGAACAGCCACCGCCGCCCGGACAAACCGCGGCCTGGCGTTGCCGGGCCCGGCGCGGAACGGGCCTTTCCCCGTGCAGTGGGCATGCCCGTCACCATGTGTCCGCCAATGCCTGGAGCGCCAGACCTTCGCGCTTGCGGCGCTCCATCTCGGCGACGAGCTGCAGCTTCAGGAAGGCGCCGGGGTCGTCGGCGATGGTCTTCAGCCATTGCCGCGTCGCCGGCACCGAGCGCGCGGCATTTCGCTTCTGCACGTTGCGCTGCATCTCGGCCATGGTGATGGCGGCCGCGCTCGCCTGCCCGCCGGAGCGCCCGGCGCCACCGGCATCGCCGGCCGAGCCGCGGGCGTCGCCGATGCCGCTCTCCTCGCCCTGGCGCGAGGTGCCGAGCCGCGCGACGCGGCTGCCGCCCGGTGCCTTGGCCTGCGAATTGCTCTCCTTGTCGCCCGCCCGCCCGGCGCCGGAGGTCGCCGTCTCCTTGCCGCTGTCGCTCGGATCTCCGGACGAGCGGTCCTTCTCGCCGAAAGCTGCGGCATTGGTTTTCGCCCGCCCACCGGTCTGCGCGTCGAGCCCGACGACGGCCAGCAGCAATTGCCGGTTGGCGCCGGCATCGGCGACGAGCGCGCGGGTCACGTGATGGCTATCCAGCACCGCTTCGTAGGCACCGATCGCGCCGGGCACGTCGCCGCTGCGGGCGAGCGCCTCGGCGCGGTTGTAGGCGGATATGGCGTCATGCCGGTCCTCCAGCCTCGCGGCCGCCGCCGGAAAGTCGCCGGCCTGCAGGAGCGCATAGCCCTCGAGCCCGGGGTCGGCGGAGACCGCCGCCGCCAGCCGCGGCAGGCCGGCCGACAGCGCCAGCCGCGCGACGCTCTCGCGCCCCGGGCCGAGGACGCCGACCGCCAGCGTCGCGACCGACAGGCAGAACACCGCGACGAGCCGCCTCATGTCGGCCGCCGGAACAGCATCAACGCCGGCACCAGCGCGAGGATCAGCAGCAGAGGCCCGAGGTCCCGCCAGGCCAGCGCCTGAAAATCGCTCGCACCGATCCGGCTGGCGGCGTTGTCGGCGAGCGCCGCAGCCACGGCCTCGGGCCGGGCGACGTCCCCGGCGACCCCGCCGGTCAGCCCGGCGAGCGCTGCGAGCTCGCCGGGATTGCCGTCGCGGCCGATGGCGCTCTGCGCCGCCAGCGTGTCGATCCGGAAGCCGGCCTCGGCGATCCGCAGCGCCGCAGCCCGCGTCTCCTCGCCGAAGGCGCCGCCGTCGGAGACCAGCAGAATATCGCCCGCCACCACGCCGGACCGCCGGAGGAGCTCGAGCGCGAGGTCCAGTGCCAGCCAGGGCCGCGATCCCTGGACCGGCACTGTCTTGGCGTCGAGACCGAAGATCGTGCGCGACAGCGCCGCGTGATCCGAGGTGAACGGCGCGCCGATGAAGGCCTCGCCAGCGTAGACGACGAGCGCCGCCTGCCGCGTGCCGGAGGCGGCCAGCGCTGCCTGCGCGGCGCTGCGGGCGTCCTCGAAACCCTTGGCCGTCGCGACCGACCGCGACAGGTCGACCACGACGACGGTGCCGTCGAGGTTGCGGAAACTCTCCGCCGCCGGCCGCTCGATCGCCGGGCCGACCAGCGCCAGCACAAGGAGCGTCGCGATACCCGCCAGCGTCAGGTTGCGCCGTCCGCGGCCGGCGACCACCGCCCCGCGCCGGGCGAGCGCGTCCATCAGCTTGGGATCGATGACCGCCGACCAGCCGCCGAGCGCGGCCACCCGCCGGGTCGCGAGCCCCGCAAGCACCAAGACCACCGGCAACGCCAGGAGGAACCAGGGCCGCAGGAGCCCGGCGTGCTCGACCGCGATCATGCCGCCCTCCCGAGGTCCTGCCGTCCGGCACGGGCCGGCCCGCCGGTGCCGCTCTCGCCACGGCGGCGGCGTTTCAGCCCGCCCCCGAGGCGGGTGAGCGCGGCCAGCGAAGGGCGCCGCCGACCTAGCATCATCACGGCGACCACGAGGAGCGCCAGCAGGCCGGGAACGGGCCACAGGCTGGCGTGGACGATGGTCGCCGGCGCAGCGCTCGGGCTGGTCTCCAGCGCGTCGATCGCGTCCATGACCTCGCGCAGCTGTTCGGTGTTGCGCACGCGGAACGTCTGCCCGCCCGCCTCGCTCGCCACCGCCGACAGCGTCGCCGTGTCGACCCCCTCGTCGCCGCGCTCGCCCTCGGCAAGGTCCAGCGGCCCCATGGCGATGGTGTCAACCTTGATACCCAGCGACTTCGCCAGCGCGGCGGCCGAGTCCGGCTGCACCGTGCCGGCGTTCTGCGCGCCGTCCGAGAGGAGGATCACCACCTTGGCCTTGGCGTCGCTGTCCGACAGCTTCTTCAACGCCAGCCCCAGGCCCTCGCCGATCGCCGTCGAACGGCCGGCGAGGCCGACGTCGATGCCGTCGACCACCTTCGCCACCGCCTCGACGTCGTAGCTCAGCGGCGAGGCGACGTACGCCCGCTCACCGAAGATCACCAGCCCCACCCGGTCGCCGGCCCGTCGCAGCACGAAGTCCCGCGCCAACAGCTTCAGCACATCCATCCGCCGCCTCTTGGCGCCGTCGAGCTCGAAGTCCGGCCGCTCCATCGAGCCGGAAACGTCGAGCGAGAGGATGATGTCGCGGCCCGATGCGGGCGCCGCCGGCACCGCCACCACCGTTCGCGGCCCGGCAATCGCCGTCACCAGCAGGATCCACAACAGCCAAGCGAGCAGCAGCCGCCGCTTTTCCGCCGAGAGCACGGCATCGCCGGCGGCAAAATCGGCCGTCAGCGTCTCCGGCACCCGCAGCGCGCCGCCCGCCTCGCCGACCGGCTTCAGCCAGCGCAGGGCGAGGAACGGCAGCGGCAGGAGCAGGAAGGCGAGCGGAAAGGCGAAGTCGAAATTCCCCATCAGGCGCGAACCCCGCCAAGGAGATTTTTCAGCCCTTGCCCCACCGCATCTGCCTCGGCGCGGTCCGGCGTGCCCGGCGCATAGAGGGCGATCAGCCGCCGCCCGGCGCCCGCGGTGAAGAAGTCGGTGCCAAAACGCTGGTCGAGATGGGCGGCATAGGCCTCGCCCTCGAGCCGTGCTGCCGCCGCGCCATCGCGAAGGGCGACGAAGCGCCGGACGAGGCGCGCCTCGGCAAGGATCGCGTCCGCCGGCGGCAGAGCCCGTGCCGCCTCGAGTTCGCTCAGAACCCGCAGCGACACCCGCCGGCGCCCCTTGATCCGCCGCGGCCAGAGCAGCGCGACGAGAAGCGCCAGCAGCAGGCCGAGCGCCACCGGCAGCATGAGGTCGGCCCAGCCGAAGTCCGCTGCCGGCGGCAAATGGGCCGGGCGCAGGGCTTCCAGGATCTTCGCCGTGTCCGGCAGTTCAGCGGCGTCTGGCATCGAACCCCTCGATCAGGCCGGCCAGCGCCAGCGGCTCCTCCGCCGCCGGCAGCACGATGACGCGGGCGCCGAGCCGTTCCAACTGGCGGACACGCCGGTCGAGGTCGCGCTCGGCCGGCCGCCCCGACACCTCGCCGGTCTCCCGCCGACCGGACGGCGCGAGGTACGGATAGCGCCCCGCCGGCATCGCTGCCTCGAAGGCGTCGGCGATCAGGAACACGTCGAGTGCCGCCCGGTGCACGACGTCGCGCATCACGGCCTCGAAATCGGGGCCGGGATGGTCGAGCGCGGTGGCGAGCAGCAGCGTGCCGTCGTGCGGCAGCGCGCGAGACGCCGCCTCGAGGATGCGGTCGAGCGGCGGATCCTCCACGGGCTTGCCACCGAGCGCGGCGGCGTGCGCTGCCGACAGCCGCCCGGCAACAGCCTTCATCGCCCGGTCGCCGGCGCCCGGCCGCTGGAAAAAGGTCTCGCCGGCAGTTGCCGCGAAGACGCCGACGCGCCCGCCTTGCCCGGCCGTCCGCCAGCCGGCAAGCGCCAAAGCCTCGGCAGCCGCCACCGACCGAAACGCCCGCTGCGTGCCGAACAGCATGGAAGGCCGGAAGTCTGCGACCAGCAGCACCGAGCGCTCCCGCTCGTCGCGGAACGTCCGCACATGCAGCTTGCCGGTGCGCGCCGTGGTGTTGCGGTCGATATGGCGGACGTCGTCGCCGTAGAGGAAGGGGCGGATGTCGTCGGTCTCGAGCCCGCGCCCGCGCCGGCGCGTGACGATGCCGCCCGGCAGCATCATGGTGCGCGCCCCCGCCCCCGCCTCGCCGGCGTCGATGAGGTGGCGCATCCACAGGAGCCGGTCGGTCGGGAGCGTGACGCCGTCGCTGATCGCCTCGTCGAGCATGTCTTGCCTCAGAGCGGCCGGACGCGGTCGAGCAGCATCTCGATCACCCCGCGCGGCGTCGCCCCGTCGGCGGTGGCGCGCCAGGTCAGCAGCGTGCGGTGCGCGAGGATGTCGGGCGCGAGGTCCGCCACGTCTTCCGGCACCACGAAGTCGCGGCCATAGAGATAGGCCCGGGCCTTGGCGGCCGCCGCCAGCGCCAGCGTGCCGCGCGGCGAGGCCGGGTGCTCGATGATCCCTCCGATTTCGGAGTCCTTGGCTGCCTCCCGCGGCGCCGTCACCAGCCGCACGATGAAATCCTTCAGCGCCGGCGACAGATGCACGCGCATCGCCGCATCGCGCGCCGCCCGCACCTCGGCAAGGCTCAGCTTCGTCGCCATCGCGCCGGAATGCGTCACCGTCTCGGCCTCGACCAGATCGAGGATTTTGCGCTCCGAGGCGGCATTCGGGAGGCCGACGACGACGTGCATCAGGAACCGGTCGAGCTGCGCCTCGGGCAGCGGGAACGTGCCCTCCTGGTCGATCGGGTTCTGCGTCGCCACCACCATGAACGGGTCCGGCAGCGCGTGCGTCTCGCCGCCCGCCGTCACCTGCCGCTCGGCCATCGCCTCTAGCAGCGCCGACTGCACCTTCGGCGGCGCACGGTTGATCTCGTCGACCAACACCAGCGAGGCGAAGACCGGGCCCGGCGCGAACTCGAAGCCACCCTTATCGGGCTGCCAGATCGGGGTTCCCGTAATGTCGGCGGGCATCAGGTCGGGCGTGCACTGGATGCGGTGAAAGGTGCTCTCGAGCCCCTCGGCGAGCCGCTTGACGGCGCGCGTCTTGGCAAGGCCCGGCATGCCCTCGACCAGCAGATGCCCACCCGAGAGCAGCCCGATCAGCAGCCGCTCGACCAGCGCCTCGCAGCCGATCAGCCCGTCCTGCAGGCCCTCTTTCAGCTGAAAAATCCGCCCCCGGATCGCCGCGTCCGCGTCAGGCCTGCCGGCCGTCGCCGCGCCGCCCGCCATCTGGCCGGGATCCGTCAAAGGGGCACGCACCGAGGGTGAATCCACCACATCGCCTCCATCCGGGTGCCCAATCCGGACCTCTGGCTTACGAAGGGATCAGCCGGAGGTCAACAGGCGGGAATGGGGATCGCGGCGAGTTGAGGGGGCGGGGCTGGCTCCGACGGCCTGTCGGACGGGAGGGATACACTCCGCACCGTACTCGGCACCGCGCACCGGCATCGTGTCGACGACCTTTTAGGCGACCGCGACCACTTTCTCGACCTTGATCCCGTTTGCAACGGCGCGTGCCTTTGCCAAATCACAGGCGGTCTGCATGCGCATCAGAGCGTCGGCGCTGACCCCGAAGGCTTTTTCGAAGCGGATCGCCATCTCCGCGGAAAGGCTGGCCTTGCCGTTCAGAAGATTGCTCATCGCCTGCCGCGTGACGCCAAGCTTGCCGGCAGCCTCCGTCACGGAAAGCCCGTAAGGCTCGACGATCTCGGTCCGCAGCCATTCGCCGGCGTGCACGGCAAAACTCGCATGCAACTTGACGGCCATCAGTGATAATCCTCCAGGTCCAGGTCCTCGATCGCGCCCGCCGCGTTGAGACGAAACGTCAGACGCCAGTTTCGGCTTACGGTCAGCGACCATGTTCCTTCTCGGTTACCCACCATTTGGTGCGCCCCGAAATTGGGCGGGATCGACAGCTGGTCTACCGCCTCGACCGCAACCAGAAAAGCCAGCATGTTTCGGAGCCGGGCGACGAGATCCCCTGGCAGCCCTTTGGCTTTTCCCGTTTCGGCGAATGTTTGGAGCGCTTTGTGGCGGATACTCTCGATCTCCATACCGCCAAATAGCATCATTGCGTCATCCGTCAAGCGTCACTTGACGGATGACAACCGGAAGACGTGGGATCGGTTATGGTGCTGAGACGGTTTGACCGGACGGCACTGGATTTTCCATTGCTTCGAGCCCGAAGCTTGCAGGGCAATTCGGCCATCCGTGACGCCAAATTTTGCATCGACCGTCATGACCGCGACAAGCCACGGCGCTATCCCCCGGCATCGCTGCAATTAAGGACACCGCCATGGGCCAGACCGCCTTCACCGCTGCCGGCAGCTTCTGGCGCGGCAACATCCACACCCATTCCACCGCATCGGACGGCGTGCTCTCTCCCGAGGCGGTCTGTCGGACCTATGCCGAGGCGGGCTACGACTTCCTCTGCCTCTCCGACCATTTCCTCAAGCGTTTCGGCTTCCCCGTGGTCGACACCACGCCGTTCCGAACGGAGAGCTTCACCACCATCCTCGGCGCCGAGATCCATGCGCCTGAGAACAGCCATGGCGAGATCTGGCATCTCCTCGCCTGCGGCCTGCCGGCGAATTTCGCGCCGCTCGGCGACGGTGAGGATGCCGTGGCGCTGGCGAAGCGTGCGGTGGCGGCCGGGGCGTTTCTCGGGATCGCGCATCCGCAATGGTCACAGCTGACCATCGAGGACGGTCGGCAGATGGCCGGCATCGCCCATGCCGTGGAGGTCTACAATACCGGCTGCCACATCGAATGCGACCGGCCGGACGGCACCGCGCTGCTCGACGCGCTTCTCTCGGAAGGGTTCCGCCTCACAGGCTATGCCGCGGACGACGCGCATTTCAGGATCGACGACGCGCTCGGCGGCTGGATGATGGTGAAGGCCGAGGCGAACGAGCCGGAAGTGCTCCTCGCCGCGATCAAGGCCGGCGCCTTCTACTCCTCGCGTGGCCCGGTGATCACCGACATCGCGGTCGCCGGCAAGATGCTCTCGGTCGACTGCGACCCTGCCGCCGGCATCGCCCTCGTCGGCCGCGGCTCCCGCGCCGAATACCGTGGCGGCCCCGGCATCACCCATGCCGACCTCCCCGTCGAACGCTTCGCCGGCGACTGGTGCCGCGTGGTGGTGATGGACGCGGCGGGAAAGCAGGCCTGGTCGAACCCGATCTGGCTGTAGGAACGCGCGGCTGCCGCGAACGCGTCGGCCGATGCCTGCCTGATGCAGCCCTTCCGAAGGGCTTTCCGAGAGCTTTGGCTGGCGTGCCATGCGTCTGGAGAAAGGCACAAAGGGTCTCCTGCTACCTTGATTTCAAAGCGTCTTTCCTTGATGGGGAGGACCTATGCAATCGCGAATTGTCCTTCGACAGAGCAGCGATCAGACGAGTGGACCCGATGCTGTCGATAAGCCTGCCAACGAACGAAATGGAAGAGGCTGGCAAGGGCTGGCAGACGCCGGCAAAGGGGCTGCGTATCCATCAGGCCTCGCCCCGGCCGGTGCGACAGATCCAGATCTTCGGGCAGCGCTGCAGCGGAACGAATGTCCTCACCAAACTGCTCGCCGCCAACTTCGGCTGGGAGACCATCACCGATCGCTACGGCTTCAAGCATTGGTTCGTACCGGATCAGATCCTGTTTCCGAGCGACGTCCTAGTCTGCGTCGTCGCGCGTCATCCGGTCGACTGGATCCGCAGCCTTTACCGGCAGCCCTGGCACGCGCATGCCGATCTCAAGGCCATGCCCTTCTCCGACTTCATCCGCGCGGAATGGCACAGCTACTGGGATCACGAGGTCGGTGGCATCGATGAGCGCCATCCGATGTACAACCGGGAAATGTTGCACGAGCGCGATCCCGCGACCGGCCGGCGGTTTGCCAATCCGCTGCGCAAGCGGACTGCCAAGCTACACGCATGGAGCGGACTGGGAACGCGCAGCGCCAGTCTGTGCCTGCTCGACCAGGCGCTCCTGACCTCCGCCCCCGACACCGTCCTTTCGGCGGTCGGCAATCTTCTTCAGCGCGCCCCGTCGGGAGACCTCGAAGTCCTCCAATCCTACAAGGGCAACGGGTTCAACCGCTTCGTCGAGCGGCATTACGAGCCCCTGTCGCCGGCGGATGAAGCCTTCGTGTGGTCGCAACTCGATCCCGACGTCGAGCGGCAGTTCGGCTACGCCCCCGGCTGATCCTTCGGGACAGGCCGACGTAACGCTGGGCCCGGCTTTTCGGCAGCCGCAACGGGAGCCCTGATCGCGCGGCAACCGAGAGCATCCGTCCCCCGGCGTCGCGCCTCGACCGATGCCCCGGCGGGATCGCAGGGGTGGCCGATCGCCATCGCCTGGCCGTCGATGGTTCTCACGTCCGGAACACCAGCTCGATCCGCTCCGCCAGAAACCGCGCCAGCGACAGCTGGATCGGCGCGTCGTCGGGATCGCAGTTCACCGAATCGGTCACCAGCACCACCGCGTCGCGCGGGCAGCCGAGATGCTCGGCGTCGGTGGGGGTGACCCGTGATGCGGTGACGCGGGTTTCCTGGCGGCGGTAGTCGGCGACGCCCTCGGCGGCGAGCGCCCGGGTGATCGAGCCGCTCTCGGCATAGGCGGCGACGATGCCGGGAAAGCGCTCGGCCGGAAACCAGGAGGTGGCAAGCGACATTGGCACGCCGTCGGCGACGCTCAGCGTCTCCAGCCGGTGCAGCGGCGCACCGGTGCGGATTTTCAGCGCCGCGGCGATCCGGGCGTTTGCAGCCTCGCGTTTGGAGGCGATCAGCCGCCCGGCCGGCTGGCGCGACTGGCTGGTGATGTTCTCGGAGAACCGCGTGCGGGCGCCGACGGGATAGGCGAGGCGCTCCGGCAGCCGGTCGACAAAGGTGCCGCGCCCCCGTTCGGCGCGCACCAGGCCCTCGGCCGAAAGCGCCGCGATGGCCCGTCGCACGGTGTGGCGGTTGACCTGGAAACGCTCGGCGAGTTCGGCTTCCACCGGCAACTTCTCCATCGCGCCCGCCGCATCGGCGATCAGCGTGCGGATGCCGTCGGCAACGCTGCGCCAACGCGCGATCCCTTCTTCGCCCCCGATCATGCCTGATCCTTTCCTGCGCCCGCCGAGAAACCTTCACGCGTCATTGTCCTGTCACGTCTCGGGGTGTAGATATCAGGAAAGAGATATAGATGTCTATACAAATAGACAACTTCTCGCAGATGACGGCGCAGAAAACAAAGAGACAACCGAGGGCGAGATGATCGAAGAGAGCAACGCCATCCCCGACACCGACGCAACGGCGGCCCGCCAGCGGGCCATCGGCGCCTTTGCCGCCGCCGCAACGCCGGTGCTGGCAGAAGGCTGGCGTTCCATCAGCGGCGGCATGGCGGCGCTGCCGGTGCGCGGCCCGGATGCCGGGCTGGTGATGCTGCGCGGCCGCATCGGCGGTGGCGGTGCGCCGTTCAACCTCGGCGAGGCGAGCGTCACCCGCGCGACGGTGCGCCTTGCCTCGGGCGAGGTCGGCCACGCGATGGTGCTCGGGCGCGACGCCGACAAGGCGCGGCTTGCCGCCACGCTCGATGCCGCCTGGCAGCGGCCGGACTGGCGCGCGGCGATCGAGGCTCGGATCGTCGGTCCGGTCCTTGCCGCTCAGGCCGAGGACGATCGCAAGGCCGCCGAGGAGACCCAGGCGACGCGGGTCGATTTCTTCACCGTCGTACGCGGAGACGATTGATGGACAAGCCCACGAACAGCATTCCCGCTTCCGGACGCGCCGGCTCCGGCCTACCCGCCTCCGGCATCGACGGCGGCTTCACCGACCCGGTCTTCGACAGCCAGGCGATCTTCGCCGGTGTGATGCAGGCCTTGTCGCGGCCGGGCACGGCGGTCGAGCTCGGCGCGCGGGTCAAGGCGCCCGGCGCCCTCGCCCCGGCAGCGGCCAGCATCCTCGCAGCGCTTGCCGACTACGACACGCCGGTCTGGCTCGACGCCTCGCTGCGCCAGGCGCCGGACGTCGTCCAGTGGATCGGCTTCCAGACCGGCGCGATCCAGGTGAAGGCACCGGGCCAGGCCCGCTTCGCCGTCGCGAGCGCCGGCGCCGACCTTCCCAACCTCTCCGACTTCGCGCTCGGCACCGCCGACTATCCCGACCGCTCGACCACGCTGATCCTGGTGCTGGACGATCTTGCGACCGGCGCCCCGCTGACGCTGACCGGCCCCGGCATCGAAGCCTCAGTGTCGATCCGCCCGCGCGGGCTGACGCCGGCCTTCTTCGCCGACTGGGCGATCAACCAGGCGCTGTTCCCGCGCGGCATCGACGTGCTGCTCGTCGCCGGAAACCAGGCACTCGGCCTGCCGCGCACCACCCGCATCCGGAGCGCCTGACATGTATGTCGCCGTCAAGGGTGGCGAAGCCGCCATCCAGAATGCCCACCGACTTCTCGCCGACCGCCGCCGCGGCGCCCGCGACGTTCCGGCCCTGACGCTCGAGCAGATCGCCGGCCAGCTCGCGCTCGGCCTCGACCGTGTGATGGCGGAGGGCTCGCTCTACGACGTCGAGCTCGCCGCCATGGCCGTGCGCCAGTCGCGCGGCGACCTGATTGAGGCGATCTTCCTGCTCCGCGCCTACCGCACGACGCTGCCGCGCTTCGGCAACTCCGTGCCGGTCGACACCGGCAGGATGGCGATCGAGCGCCGGGTCTCGGCGACCTACAAGGACCTGCCGGGCGGGCAGCTGCTGGGGCCGACCTTCGACTACACCCACCGCCTGATCGACCCGGCCATGGCCAGCGACGAGCCAGTCGAAGCCGGGCTGCGCCGCGCACTGTCCGGCGACGGGGGGCTTTGTCCGCGCGTTACCGACCTTCTGGGCGACGAAGGGCTGATCGAGCCGGACCAACGCGCCGTCACGCCCGCCACCGGTGCAAGACCCGACGCTGACGCCGGCGAGCGCGAAGACGGCGCCGTCGGACATGGAACGGCTGGCGATGCCGAACCCGGCGATCTCACCCGCGAACCGCTCTCCTTTCCCGCCAGCCGGGACCTCCGCCTGCAGGCGCTGGCCCGGGGCGATGAGGGTTTCCTGCTCTCGCTCGCCTATTCCACGCAGCGCGGCTTTGCCCGCACGCATCCTTTCGTCGGCGAGATCCGCATCGGTCTCGTCGATGTCGAGGTCGAGATGCCCGAGCTCGGTTTCCCCGTCACCATCGGCCGCGTCCGCCTGACCGAATGCCAGATGGTTAACCAGTTCTCGGGCTCGGCGAAGGAACCGCCACAGTTCACACGCGGCTACGGTTTGGTGTTCGGCCAGTCCGAGCGCAAGGCGATGGCGATGAGCCTCGTCGACCGTGCGCTGAGGGCCGACGAGTTCGGCGAGGAGCGCGTTGCGGTGGCGCAGGACGAGGAATTCGTCATCGCCCATTCCGATAATGTCGCCGCCACCGGCTTCGTCGAGCACCTGAAACTGCCGCACTACGTCGACTTCCAGGCCGAGCTCGACCTCGTCCGCCGGATGCGCGCCGAGCATGCGGCATCCGCGAGCGAGATGAAGGACGCGGCGGAATGAGCCCGGTCCTAGCGCGCGCCTGGGCCGAGAAAATACCAGGCGGCGACGAGGCCGCCGAGGATCACCACCAGTTCGCCGAGCACGATCCAGCCGCTCATCTCCGCCTCCTCCCCGACGCTTCCCAGCAAGGTCCGGCATCATGACCGCAGCCCTTCCCGTCTACAACTTCGCCTATCTCGACGAGCAGACGAAGCGGATGATCCGCCGGGCGATCCTGAAGGCGATCGCCATTCCCGGCTACCAGGTGCCGTTCGCCAGCCGGGAAATGCCGATGCCCTACGGCTGGGGCACCGGCGGCGTGCAGGTGACGGCGGCGATCATCGGGCCAGACGACGTGCTGAAGGTCATCGACCAGGGCGCCGACGACACCACCAATGCTGTCTCGATCCGCGCCTTCTTCCAGAAGACCGCCGGCGTCGCCACCACGACGAAGACCGCGGACGCGACCATCATCCAGACCCGGCACCGTGTCCCCGAGACCGCGCTGACGGAGAACCAGACGCTGGTCTACCAGGTGCCGATCCCCGAGCCGCTGCGCTTCCTTGAGCCGCGCGAGACCGAGACGCGGGTCATGCACGCGCTGGAGGAATACGGGCTGATGCACGTGAAGCTCTACGAGGACATCGCCCGGCACGGCCACATCGCGACCACCTACGCCTATCCCGTCAAGGTCGAGGGGCGCTACGTCATGGATCCCTCGCCGATCCCGAAATTCGACAATCCGAAGCTGAACCGCTCGCCAGCGCTGCAGCTGTTCGGCGCCGGCCGCGAGAAGCGGATCTACGCCCTGCCGCCCTTCACCGACGTCGTCAGCCTCGACTTCGAGGATCACCCGTTCGAGATCCAGCATTTCGAAAAACCCTGCGCGCTCTGCGGCGGCACCGGCGCCTATCTCGACGAGGTCATCACCGACGACCGCGGCGGACGGATGTTCGTCTGCTCCGACACCGACCACTGCGAGACGCGGCGCGCCGAAGGGCATGTCGGGGATGGTGGGCCGAAGGGCTACGAGGAGGCGGCGGAGTGAGCTACGCCGCTACCAGCGCCTCCCGCAGGATGGCGTTGGCCCGCTCTTCCCAGTCATCGCCTTGTTTCTCCAAGAGATCGGCGACATCGGCAGCAAGCGGCAGCATGGCCCGCAATGGCAAAGCTTCATCCGGTGTCAGACGGCGGGCATTGGCGAACTCCTCGTCCGTCATTGGAATGCTGTCTGGGTCCGACATTGCATCTGCGGTGATGGCGGCATCTTCTTCAGGCGTCATCTCGGATAGAGCCTGTGCGTTGAGGGCACGAATTTCGGCCCAGCGCTCCGGTGAAACCTCAGTCCGGAGTTCGATCCAGCGTCTCACGAGCATAACGTGCGGTCTCCCTGTCATTGGCATGGCGGAAAGAAATCACACGAATTCCGCCACCGCGCTCGGTGAAAACAAGAACATGCAGGCGGCGATCGACATAGCTGATCGCCACCATTCGCCGCTCACCATAGTCCTTTCGCCCGTCCTCGAAAATCATCGCTGCATCGAAATCGAACCGCACGACATCGTCGAACGGCGGGCGCTTCTGCACGACGTTCCGTGCGGACTTCTGCTCGTCCCATTCGAGAGCAACAGGGCGCTTCATAAAGGCAGATTAGCCGCGGTTGCCGCCGCCGACGAGACTGAACGCCCTCTCCTGATGGAGCTTATTTCATGAGCCACGCATCCACCGACGACACCCCCATCCTCGACGTCCGCGGCGTCACCAAGCGCTACGGCAGCCGGATCGGCTGCGAGGGCGTCACGTTCAAGGTCTATCCCGGCGAGGTGTTGGCGATCGTCGGCGAGAGCGGGTCAGGCAAGACCACGCTGCTGAACTGCATCTCCGCTCGCCTGCCCCGCACCTCGGGCGCAGTGCTCTACCGCATGCGCGACGGCGAGGCGCGCGATCTCGAAGACCTCAGCGAGGCCGAGCGGCGCTTCCTTGCCCGCACCGACTGGGGCTTCGTGCATCAGAACCCGGCGGATGGCCTCCGCATGCGCGTCTCGGCCGGGGCCAATGTCGGCGAGCGGCTGATGGCGGTCGGCGAGCGGCACTACGGCCAGATCCGCGCGACCGCGACCGACTGGCTCGGCCGCGTCGAAATTTCGGGCGACCGGATCGACGACCAGCCGGTCGCCTTTTCGGGCGGCATGCGCCAGCGGCTGCAGATCGCCCGCAACCTCGTCACAGCGCCGCGCCTGGTCTTCATGGACGAGCCGACCGGCGGCCTCGACGTCTCCGTCCAGGCGCGACTTCTCGATCTCCTGCGCCAGCTCGTCGCCGATCTCGGCCTGTCGGTGGTGATCGTCACGCACGACCTCGCAGTGGCCCGCCTCCTGTCGCAGCGGATGATTGTCATGAAGGACGGCCGCGTCATCGAGACCGGCCTCACCGACCGCGTCCTCGACGACCCGCAGCATCCCTATACCCAGCTGCTCGTCGCCTCGATTCCGGAGAGCTAGAATGTCCGCCACAACCAAGCCCATCCTCGTCGTCGAGAACGTCGCAAAATCCTTCACCGTGCACCTGCGCGGCGGCATCCGCCTGCCGGTGGTGGAGAACGTCTCCTTCCAGCTCGCCCCCGGCGAATGCGCCGTGCTCGGCGGGCCGTCCGGGGTCGGCAAGTCGTCGATCCTGCGCATGGTCTACGGCAATTATGCCGTCGACGCCGGCCGCATTCTCGTCGGCGAGGCCGGTGAAGACCTTGCCTCCGGCGATCCGCGCCTCGTGATGCGGCTGCGGCGCGAGCGCATCGGCTATGTCAGCCAGTTCCTGCGCGCCGTGCCGCGGGTGCCGGCCGTCGACGTCGTCGCCGAGCCATTGTTCGCCCGCGGTGTCGAAGCCGGCGAGGCCCGTGCCCGCGCGAGCGCCCTCCTCGCCCGGTTGAACCTGCCGGCGGCGCTGTTCGACCTGCCGCCCGCGACGTTCTCGGGCGGTGAAAAGCAGCGGGTGAACATCGCCCGCGGCTTCATCACCGACCATCCGATCCTGCTGCTCGACGAGCCCACCGCCTCGCTCGACGGCGTCAACCGCGACACGGTGGCGGCGATGATCGAGGAGAAACTCGGCCTCGGCGTCGCCATCCTCGGCATCTTCCACGACGAGGTGGTCCGCGCCCGGGTCGCGACGCGGGTCATCGACGTCACCGGTTTCTCCGCCCGAAAGGCCGCCTGAATGCCCCGCCTTTCCGAACAGACGCCGCTGATCCACGAGACCGCAATCGTCGAGACCACACGTCTTGGCCGCTATGTCGAGGTCGACGAACGCTGCCGCGTCGCCGAGTCCGAGATCGGCGACTATTCCTACATGATGCGCGACTGCGGCGTCTGGGGCACCACGATCGGCAAGTTCGTCAACATCGCCGCGAGCGCGCGGCTGAACGCCACCAACCATCCGGTCGAGCGCGCGACCTTGCACCACTTCACCTACCGCGCGAACGACTATTTCGACGATGCCGAGGAGGAAGCGCCGTTCTTCGCCGCGCGCCGGGCCCGCCGCGTGACCATCGGCCACGACGTCTGGATCGGCCACGGCGTCACGGTTCTGCCGGGCGTCACCATCGGCAATGGCGCGGTGGTGGGCGCCGGTGCCGTCGTCTCCAAGGACGTCGCGCCCTACACCATCGTCGGCGGCGTTCCCGCCAGAAAGATCCGCGATCGCTTCGCCCCCGGCGTCGGCGAGCGCATGGACAACCTCGCATGGTGGGACTGGCCGCACGACCGGCTGCGCGCGACCCTCGACGATTTTCGCACCCTGGATGCCGCCGATTTCCTGACGCGGCACGGCGGATAGCCTCCGGCAGACCCGGCGGCTATTGCCTTGCGAGGCCAGCCAGATCGAAGGCCGGTATGCCGAGCGGCTCGAAATGCCGCTGGTTTTCGGTAAGCACCGAGAGGCCCCTGGCTTTGGCGATACCCGCAATGGCGACATCGGCAAAGCCAGGGTGCCGACCGATGCCGACGGCATGGTCGGCGATCTCGCCGGCAGCCTCGGCTGCATCGGCGTCGAAAGCCAGCACGCGCTGTCCGTAGTCGCGCCGCAACGCGCCGATCCAGGCATCCAGCAGGCCTGCCCGCGACGCCGAGCCCTTCCGGCGCAACTTACAAATGCCTTCACGGATCTCCGCGAGCGCGATGGTGGGCAGGAACAGTCGGTCGGAGTGCCGGCGCAAGGCCGCGGCAACATCATCCGGCAGCGCCGGCCTGCCGGGTGCCAGCAGTGACAGCACCGAGGTGTCGAGCAGGAAGCCGCCGCTCACAGGTCGATCGACCGGGTCCGCGTCGGGTCACGCTCGAAGAGCGTTTCGTCGCCCGGAAACGACAGCAGAAAGTCTGCAAAAGACGGCTTTTCGTCTGGATAAAGCCGGCGCGCATCTGCGACGGACACGAGGACCGCCGCCGGCCTCCCATGCCGGGTGATCGTCGTCGGCTCGCCGCGCTCAGCCGCCTCGACCAACGCGGAAAAGCCCGCCTTGGCATCCCGAACCTGAATCGTCCGCATCGAAACAGCCTTCCGTGACCACAGGAGGTCACACTATGGCGGACCGCCTGTTTCGGCAATGGTTTTGAGCCCGAGTTTTCCGTCATCGAAGCGTCATCCCGGCGTCATCCCGCCTACACGCAAGCGGACTACCCATAGCGCCAAGTCTGCAGGGGCAACCATGCGATCCCACCGCATCGCAACCGCCATGCCGTCATCGTCCAGGAGGCTGCGGGGCAGCGCCGACGGACCACCCGCTTTCCGCACGAAGGGTACCGCATGAACGCGATCCGCGTCAGCAAACTGTCAAAGCGCTTCGGCAAGAAGCAGGCGCTGAAGAGCATCGATATCGAGATCGGCGCCGGCGAGATGGTGGCGCTGATCGGCGCCTCCGGCTCCGGCAAGTCGACCCTGATGCGGATCATCGCCGGACTGGAATTCTGCGATAGCGACGGCGGCAAGATCGAGATCCTCGGCAGGACGCTGCAGCAGGGCGGCAAGCTCGACCCCAAAGCACGGGAGATGCGACGAGAAATCGGCGTGATCTTCCAGCAGTTCAACCTCGTCGGCCGCCTGCCGGTGCTGACCAACGTCCTCACCGGCCTGCTCGGCCGCATTCCGCGCTGGCGCGGCACGCTCGGCCTGTTCAGCAAAACGGAAAAGCTTCTCGCCCGCGAGGCGCTCGGGCGCGTCGGCATTCCGGAAGTCGCCTGGCAGCGCGCCTCCACCCTTTCCGGTGGCCAACAGCAGCGCGCAGCGATCGCCCGGACGCTGGTGCAGAAGTCGAAGATTCTGCTCGCCGACGAGCCGATCGCCTCGCTCGACCCATCCTCGGCCCGGCGCGTCATGGACGTGATCGCCGACATCAACCGCACCGACAAGATCACCGCCGTCGTCTCGCTGCACCAGGTCGAATACGCTCGCCGCTACTGCCCGCGCACGATTGCCCTGAGAGACGGCGTGGTGGTGTTCGACGGGCCGTCGCTGGCGCTGACCAACACCTTCCTGCGCGAGCTCTACGGCACCTCGTCGGAAGAGCTGATCCTGCCCGAGCCGCAGGCGCCGGCGCGCGAATTGAACCCGACCCAGGATCTTTCCGCGGCAATGCGCGCGCTGGTCTCCGCCTGACAACCTTCACCCCGAGCCGACGCCCACCCAACCCCAGGAGTTTTCAATGAACCTCTTCGCCAAGGGCCTCGCCGCCCTCTCGCTCGCCGCCGCCTTCACGACGCCGGTGCTCGCCGAACCCATCAACTTCGGCATCATCTCGACCGAATCGCAGTCGAACCTCCGCCCGCTCTGGGAGCCCTTCCTCGCCGACATGGCCAAGGAGACCGGCCTGGAGATCAAGCCCTTCTTCGCCTCGGACTATGCCGGCGTCATCGAGGGCATGCGCTTCAACAAGGTGCAGGTCGCCTGGTACGGAAACAAGTCGGCGATGGAAGCCGTCGACCGCGCCGATGGCGAGGTCTTCGTCCAGACCGTCGCCGCGAACGGCGAAGCCGGCTATTACGGCCTGATCCTCGCCCCCGCCGACAGCAAGCTGAATTCGGTCGACGACCTCCTGACCTGCGACAAGTCGATGAACTTCGGCATCGGCGACCCGAACTCGACCTCGGGCTACCTGGTGCCGATGACCTTCATCTTCGCCGCCAAGGGCATCGACCCGAAGAACTGCTTCAAGAACGTCACCAATGCCAACCACGAGACCAATGCGATGGCGGTCGCCAACCATCAGGTCGACGCCGCCGCCAACAACACCGAGAACCTCGCCAAGATCGAGATGAACCGTCCCGACGACTTCAAGAAGATCAAGGTGATCTGGAAGTCGCCGCTGATCGCCTCCGATCCGATCGTCTGGCGCAAGGACCTTTCGGCCGAGACCAAGGAGAAGCTGAAGACCTTCTTCCTCGACTACGGCACCGAGCGCTCGAAGGGCGATGCCGCGGCCGAGCGCAAGACCCTCGAGGGCCTGCAGTGGGCGCCGTTCCGCGCCTCGACCGATGCCCAGCTGCTGCCGATCCGGGTGATGGAGTTCACCAAGAAGATCGCCGGCATCAACGCCGACACGACGCTCGCCGCCGACGCCAAGAAGGCGCAGATCGAGAAACTGACCGCCGAGAAGGCCAAGGTCGAGGCCGAGATCGCCAAGAACCCGCAGAGCTGAGGCTGGTTTTTTGAAAGGCACGCGGCCTGCGACGGCCGCGTGCTCGGATGCGCACCTCGTCCCGTCAAGCGCAACTGCCACGCTGCTTCTTCTCCCCTCCGGGGAGAAGGTCGCGGCAGCGGGATGAGGGGCGCGCGCCGCGACGGTGACCACCGTCCATCGGCGGCATGTCCCCCCTCATCGGCCTGCCGGCTACTTCTCCCCGGAGGGGCGAAGAAGGCAGCTTTGACGCCTGCCGCTAAACCAGATCCACCGCCAGGAAACCACACCGATGTCCGACGCCCTCCATACCGCCCCTGCCAAGCCGATGATCGAGCGGAACTGGTCCGAGGCCGCGTGGGGCTACGTGATCTGGATCGCGCTCGCCGCCTTGCTGGTCTGGAGCTGGGGACCGGCCGAGATGGGGCGCTGGACCTATCTGTTCACCGATGCTGACAACATGGCGCAATACGCCTCCGGCTTCCTGTCGCCGGACTTCAAGGACTGGAACTATTACGTCTCGGAGATGATCGTCACCATCCAGATCGCCCTCTGGGGCACGGTGCTCGCGACGCTTCTCTCCATCCCGTTCGGCATTCTTTGCGCCCACAACATGGTGCCCTGGTACATCCTGCAGCCGACCCGCCGGCTAATGGACGCCTTCCGTGCGATCCACGAGGTGGTGTTCGCGGTGCTGTTCGTCGTCGCCGTCGGCCTCGGTCCGTTCGCCGGCGTGATGGCGCTGTTCATCCACACCACCGGCATCCTCGCCAAGCTGTTCTCCGAGGCCGTCGAGGCGATCGATCCGCGCCCGGTCGAGGCGATCCGCGCGACCGGCGCCTCGAAGCTGCAGGAGATCGTCTATGGCGTCATCCCGCAGGTCCTGCCGCTGTGGATGTCCTACACGCTCTACCGCTTCGAATCGAACGTCCGCTCCGCGACGATCCTCGGCCTGATCGGCGCCGGCGGCATCGGCCAGGTGATGTTCGAATCGATCCGCGGGTTCTATTACGCGCAGGCAGCCGCCATCCTCCTGCTCGTGGTGATCAGCGTGACCTTGACCGACCTTCTCTCCCAGCAGCTGCGCAAGCGGGTGATGTAACCCTTGCGCACCGCGATCTATTTCACCCCGCCGGCGGGTGCACCGCTGACGCGCGCCGCCGCCCTCTGGCTCGGGCGCGACGCCTTCGTCGGCGAGGCAACGCGCGAGCCCGACGCAGAGATCGACCCGGTCGTCGCCGAGCCGGCGCGCTACGGCTTCCATGCGACGATGCGCGCGCCGTTCCGCATCGCCGAGGGTTTCGATCTCGCCGATATCGACGAGCGGCTGGCCCGCTTTGCCGCATCGCGCCCGGTGGTGACGCTGCCGGAGATGGCGCTGCGCCGGCTCGGGCCGTTCTTCGCGCTGGTGCCGGCCACGCCGAGCGAGCCGCTGGCGACGCTCGAGGCGGACCTCCTGGAGGCCTTCGACGGTCTGCGGGCGCCGCTGACCGAGGCCGAGATCGCCCGCCGCAGGCCGGACAGGCTAAGCGAACGCCAGCGCGCGCAGCTGGACCGCTGGGGCTATCCGCATGTGCTGGAGGATTTCCGCTTCCACATGACCTTGACCGGCCCGGTCATGGCGGCGAGAATCGACGCGGTCGACGCCTTGTTGCGCGAGCGCTTCGCCGGCTTCGACGGCGCACCGCTGGCCATCGACGGCCTCGCAGTCTTCATCGAGCCCTCCCCCGGCGACGCCTTCCGGGTGCATTCGCTTCACACCTTCGGCGGCGCCTGACCGCGCCGCGCCCGGGCTCTCAGCCGAGCGCCCCTCTTATGGCAGACCCCTCCCATGCCCCATGAAACCGTCCTGTCCAACGCCCGCATCGTCCTTGCCGACCAGATCATCCACGGCCATGTCGTGCTGCGCGACGGGCTGATCGCCGAGGTCGCCGAGGGCAACAGCGCCGTCGGCGAGGATCTCAGCGGCGAGACGCTGGTGCCGGGCTTCGTCGAGCTGCACACCGACCACATCGAGGGGCATTACCTGCCACGGCCGAAGGTGCGCTGGAACAAGCTCGCCGCGATCCAGGCGCACGACGCGCAGATCGCCTCCTCCGGCATCACCACCGTGTTCGACGCGCTGCGCGTCGGCATGGACGAGAACGCCGACATCGGCGCCGCCGACATGCGCGACATGGCCGACAGCATCGCCCGCTCCGTCGACGAGGGCCGGCTGCGGGCCGACCACTTCATCCATTTGCGCTGCGAGGTTTCGGCCGCCGACGTGATCGAGGGGTTCGAGGCGATGCTGGGCAACCCGCTGATCCGGCTGGCGTCGCTGATGGACCACGCGCCGGGGCAGCGCCAGTTCGTCAACATCGACACCTACCGCATGTACTACCAGGGCAAGATGAAGCTCACCGACGCCGAGTTCGACCGCTTCTGCCGGCGGCGGACCGAGGAGTCGGAGGCCAATGCGGCGAGAAGCCGCGACCACATCGCCGCCCGGGCACATGAAGTCGGCATCGCCCTCGCCTCGCACGACGACGCGACGCTCGCCCATGTCGAGGAGGCCGTGAACTACGGCATCGCGCTCGCCGAGTTCCCGACGACGCTGGAGGCCGCGCGCGCCTCGCACGCCGCCGGGCTGAAGGTGCTGATGGGCGCGCCGAACGTCGTGCGCGGCGGCTCGCATTCCGGCAACATCTCGGCGGCCGAGCTGAAGGCGGCCGGGGTGCTCGACATCCTCTCCTCCGACTACGTGCCGTTCAGCCTGATGCAGGCGGTGTTCCAGCTCGGCGAGGAGAGCGACGCCGCGCTGGTCGACGCGATCCGGCTGGTGACGCGCAACCCGGCCGATGCCGTCGGCCTTGCCGACCGCGGCGAGATCACCACCGGCAAGCGGGCCGATCTCGTGCGGGTGCGGGCGGTCGCGGGCGCACCGCCGGTGATCGGCGCGGTCTACCGCGAAGGCCGGCGCGTTGCCTGATCAGCCCGGCGCGTTCATCGCCGTCGTCGGGCCGAGCGGCGCCGGCAAGGACACGATCCTCGGGCTGGCGCAGCAGGCTCTCGCAGGGGAGACCCGGCTGCGCTTCGCCCGGCGGGTGATCACCCGGGTGTCGCAGGTCGAGGCGGAGGACCACGACTGCCTCAGCGAGACCGAGTTCGCGGCGGCGGAAGCGGCCGGCGCGTTCTGTCTCACCTGGGGGGCGCACGGCCTGCGCTATGGCCTGCCCGCCGCCCTTGCCGACGATTGCAGCCGCGGCACGACGGTGATCGCCAATGTCTCGCGCCGCGCCCTGGCGCCGGCAACGCAGCGTTTCGACGCCGTCCATGTCGTCGAGATCACCGCGCCGCGCCAGCTCCTGGTGAAACGCATCGCCGGACGCGGGCGCGAGAGCGCCGAAGAGATCGAGGCGCGGCTGGCGCGGAGCGTCCAGTTGACGGTGCCAGCATCCGCGCACGGCCCCCACCGCATCGACAATTCCGGGGCAGCCGAGGATGCCGCAGAGACGTTCGTGGCGCTGGTACGCCGCGTGATGGCCGGCTGATCGCGGATCATCCCGCGCCTATCGCGTATCTTGTAGCGCAACGGTTTTGCGCCGGCGCTCGAACGAGCCAGGCGATTGCGTCCTGCGTAGTTTTCGGCGCTCCGAACTGTAATGACGAACCTGCCCCTGCCGCCGCGACGACTTCGATCAGCCGCGATAGCTGGCGAACAGGCTGTCGATCAGCGGTGTCGCGGTCTCCAACAGGTCGAACTCGCCTTCGAGCCGCAGCCATTCCGAAAACAGGCCGACCACGGCGCAGAGATAGGCACTGGCCGCGGTCGAGGGCTGCCAGGGACGCGACAGCTGCTGCAACGTGCTGGCACGGTCGAAGACGGCAAGGATCGTGTGCTTCATCTGATGGTCGGCTTCGCGCCGCTTCAGCAGGGCATCGCCCATCTCGCCGACATATTCACAGCGGAATAAAATGATCGTGTAGACCCGCTGGGCGCGCGTATCGGCCGCGAAGCTGCGCAGCGCTTCGAGCGTTGTTTCCTGCAGCAGGTCTAGACACCGGTCGGAGCGCGTCATTTCCCGGCTCTGGAAGAACTCTTCCTGCGGCATGCGGACCCTGTCCTGCATAGCCTTGAACAGTTCGACCTTGTTGGCGAAGTGCCAGTAGATCGCGCCGCGGGTGACATCGGCGGCCGCGGCGATCTGGGCGAGGCTGGTCTGGCCGACGCCGCGCTCGTGGAACACGGCCTCCGCCGCGTCCAGGATCGCTGCCCGCGTTTCCATCGCTTCCTGCTTGGTTCTGCGCAACCGAAGGCTCCTTGCTTACATGCATCTATGAATGTATGGATGTTGCATTGCAATAGGCCGCGTGCCGTATCGTCTGGACCCTTCCATGAGTTCGTTCCGTCTTCCGGCCCTTGGCACCGTCCTGGCTACCCTTCTCGCAACCGCCGGCATCGCAGTGGCCCAGGCACCCGGTGGCGCCGCGCCGCCGCCGCCCGTGGTGAGCACCGAGACGGTCGAGGCGAAGACGCTGCCGATCTCCTATGAATATGCCGGCCGGGTCGCCGCCTCGCGCGAGGTCGAGGTGCGGGCGCGCGTCGCCGGCATCCTGCTCGACCGGACCTTCGAGGAAGGCGCGGTGGTCGCGCCGGGGCAAACCCTCTTCAAGATCGACGCGCGCGAGTTCGAGGCGCAGGTGGCGCTGGCCGAGGCGCAGTTGCGCCAGAGCCAGGCGACTCTTGGCCAGGCCCAGCGCACCGAGGACCGCCAGCGCGCCCTGACCCGCAGCGGCGCGGTCTCGACCGCCCAGCTCGACGATGCGACCTCCAGCCGCGAGCTGGCGGAAGCCCAAGTCGCCGCCGCCCGGGCGACGCTCGACACCGCCCGCCTGTCGCTGACCTATGCCACCGTCAACGCCCCCGCCGGCGGCATCACCAGCCTCGAGCAGGTACCCGAGGGCAGCCTGCTCAGCGTCAACACGCTGCTGACCCGGATCAGCCAGCTCGACCCGATCTACGTCAACTTCTCGGCCGCCGACACGGAGGCGATCGCCATCCGCCGGCTGATCGAGAGCGGTGCGGCCGGCGGCGCTGCCGCCAACCTCTCGGTCGAGGTGCTGTTCGGCGACGGCAGCGTCTACGACAAGAAGGGCTCGATCGACTTCACCTCCGCCTCGATCGACGCCGAGACCGGCACCATCCTGTCGCGTGCCGTGCTCGCCAATCCCGAGAGCCAGCTGCTGCCGGGACAGTTCGTGCGCGTCAAGGTCGACGGCCTCGTCCTGCCGGATGCCATCACCATTCCCGACGCCGCACTGATGCAGGGCGCCCAAGGCACCTTCGTCTACACCGTCGACGACAAGAGCGTCGCACAGGTCCGCCCGGTCGAGATCGGGCGCCAGCTGGGCGACCGCATCGTCGTCTCCAAGGGCCTGAAGACCGGCGACAAGGTGATCACCGTCGGCGTCATCAAGGCGCGGCCGAACGCCCCCGTCAAAGTCGACACCACGCCGGCCCCCGTCCCCGCCGCCGCAGAGTCTGCACCGGCCGCCGACGCGCCGACCGGCGACGCGCAGAAGCCGACGGCGAGCGTCGCGCCGGCCAAGACCGAGGGCTCGGCCCAATGAATTCGCGCTTCTTCGTCGACCGGCCGGTCTTTGCCGCCGTCATCTCGATCGTCATCGTGCTGGCCGGCGTCATGGGCCTGCGCGCGCTGCCGATCGAGCAGTACCCGCAGCTGGTGCCGCCGGAAGTCGTGGTGACCGCGACCTATCCCGGCGCCAGCGCCGAAACCCTTGCCCAGACCGTGTCCGCGCCGCTCGAAGAACAGATCAACGGCGTTGAGGACATGATCTACATGAAGTCGACGAATTCCTCGTCGGGTTCGGCCTCGGTGACCGTGACGTTCCAGAGCGGCACCGATCCGGACCAGGCGACGATCAACGTCAACAACCGCGTGCAGCAGGCGGTGTCCTCGCTGCCCTCGGAAGTGCAGCGCCTCGGCGTGACCGTCGTCAAGCGCTCGTCGTCGATCCTCGCGGTGCTGACGATGACCTCGTCGGACGAGCGCTACGACGCGACCTACGTGTCGAACTACGCCCTCCTCTACGTGCTCGACGAGCTGAAGCGCCTGCCGGGCATCGGCGAGGCGCAGCTGTTCGGCCAGCGCGACTATTCGATGCGCATCTGGCTGCGGCCGGACCAGCTGGCGCAGTACAATCTGACGCCAACCGACGTCGCCACCGCCATCCGCGAGCAGAACGCGCAGTTCGCCGCCGGCCAGTTCGGCGCCGAACCGAACCCGAACCCGCTTGCCTTCACCTATTCGGTGACCACCGGCGGCCGCCTGCCGGACGCCGCGGCCTTCGAGAACATCATCCTGAAGTCAGACAAGAACGCCGCGTCGCTGCTCTTGAAGGACGTCGCGCGCGTCGAGCTCGGCGCCCAGGATTACGGCTTCAACGCGACCTATAACGGCCGCTCGACCGTTCCGATCGGCATCTACCTGCAGCCCGGCGCCAATGCGCTGGACACGCTAGCCGGCGTTCGCACGCGCATGGACGAGCTGACCAAGCAGTTCCCCGACGGCATCACCTACGCCATCCCCTACGACACCACGAAGTTCATCTCGGCGTCGATCGAGGAGGTCATCAAGACCTTCATCGAAGCGATGGTGCTGGTCTTCATCGTCGTCTTCGTCTTCCTGCAGAGTTTCCGCGCGACGCTGATTCCGATGATCGCGGTGCCCGTCTCGATCATCGGCACTTTCGGGCTGCTGCTGGCCTTCGGCTTCTCGATCAACCTCCTCACCCTCTTCGCACTGGTGCTGGCGATCGGCATCGTCGTCGACGACGCCATCGTGGTGCTGGAAAACGTCGAGCGGATCATGACGACGGAGAAACTGCCGCCGAAGGAAGCCACCGCCAAGGCGATGGGCGAGGTGACGAGCCCGGTCATCGCGATCGTGCTGGTGCTCTGCGCCGTGTTCATTCCGGTCGCCTTCCTCGGCGGCCTCGCCGGCACCATGTACCGCCAGTTCGCGATCACCATCGCGGTCTCGGTGACGATCTCCGGCATCGTCGCGCTGACGCTGACCCCGGCGCTCTGCGGGCTGATCCTGCGGGAGACGCATTCCAAGCCGTGGGCGCCGTTCCGCTGGTTCAACAGCCTCTTCGAGAAGATCACCAACGGCTACGGCCACGGCGTCGCCTTCCTGATGCGGCACGTGATCATCGCGCTGATCCTCTTCGCCGGCGTCTGCGGCGGGACCTACTACCTGTTCACCGCCTTGCCGAGTTCGCTCGTGCCGGACGAGGACCAAGGCTCGAACTTCGTCGTCGCCATCCTGCCGCCGGCAGCTTCCCTCGCACGCTCCACGGCCGCGATGGCGACCGTCAGTGAAAACCTGCAGAAGAACCCGGCCGTCGCCGACGTCGTCTCCTTCGCCGGCTTCGATCTCCTCGCCGGCACGCAGAAGACCTCGGCCGGCGTCGCCTTCGTGACGCTGAAGGACTGGAGCGAGCGCACCGATCCCGCCCAGGACGGTCGCAACCTGCCGGGCGCCTTCATCGGTGCCAATGCCGGCATCCAGGACGCCATGGTGCTGGCCTTCAACCCGCCGCCGATCCAGGGTCTCTCGACCACCGGCGGCTTCGACCTCTACGTCCAGGACCGCACCGGCGGCGGCGCCGACAAGCTGATCGAGGCGACCAATGCGCTCGTTGCGGAAGCCGCCAAGCGGCCAGAGCTCGCCGGCGTGCGCACCACCTTCACCGCTGCAGTCCCGCAGTACAAGATCGACGTCGACCGCGAGAAGGCGAAGGCGCTGGGCGTGCCGATCGAGCAGATCTTCACGACCATGCAGGCGACCTTCGGCAGCCTCTACGTCAACGACTTCACGCTTCTCGGCCGCAACTACCAGGTCAGCCTGCAGTCGGAAGCGCGCTTCCGCGAGCGGCCGGAGGACCTGAAATACACCTTCGTCCAGGCGACCTCAGGGTCGATGATCCCGCTGGATTCGCTCCTGAAGGTCACCCGCATCGTCGGTCCCGACCTGATCGAGCGCTACAACGCCTTCACCGCGGCCAAGGTCAGCGGCGGCCCCGCCCCCGGCTTCTCGTCCGGACAGGCGCTGCAGGCGATGCAGGAACTGTCGGCCTCGATGCCGGAAGGCTACGAGATCGCCTGGACCGGATCGGCCTATCAGGAGATCGAGACCAGCGGCACCGGCGCCATCGCCATCGGTTTCGGCATCTTCATGGTGTTCCTGATCCTCGCCGCGCAGTACGAGAAGTGGTCGCTGCCGATCGCCGTCATCCTGGCGGTGCCCTTCGCGATGCTGGGCGCACTCGGCGCGATCTGGCTGCGCGGGCTCGAGAACGACGTCTACTTCCAGATCGGTCTGGTGACGCTGGTCGGCCTAGCGGCGAAGAACGCCATCCTGATCGTCGAGTTCGCGGTGCTGAAACGCAGCGAAGGCCTCAGCGCCTTCGACGCGGCGCTGGAAGGCGCAAAGCTCCGCTTCCGACCGATCGTGATGACCTCGCTCGCCTTCATCCTCGGCGTCGTGCCGCTGGCGATCTCAAGCGGCGCCGGCTCGGCCAGCCGACACTCCATCGGCACCGGCGTGATCGGTGGCATGCTGTTCGCGACCTTCATCGCGATCTTCTTCATCCCGCTGTTCTACATGCTGCTGTCCGGCCGCGACAAAAAGCCGAAACCGACCGATACGGCGGTCGAAAAGGGCCCGGCCACGGTGCCTGCCGCGTCCTGACAGGCACTCAACGGAGGCCAATTGTGTTGCAGTGCGGTATCGCGGGTTCGTCCCGTCGATGCCGCCGGCTCGCATCACGGTTGCGATTCCGCGCGACTGCGGCTAGCAAGCTCGCCCAAGGTGGTGTCCCGGCCAATCGTTCGATGCGATGATGCCGCCCGGACCACGGGCGGCTCCCTCCGGAGCGCGGCGGAGAACAACGCTTGTCGGATACACACGAGACGATGCATCCGGCCGCGGTGCAGCACCAGACCAGCGGGTTCTGGACCTTGCTTCTCGGCTGCATCGGCGTCGTCTATGGCGACATCGGCACCAGCCCGCTCTACGCCCTGCGCGAGGCGCTGGTTCACTCGGCCTCCGACGGCCTGCTCGACTCGGAGGTCGTCGGCGTCGTCTCGATGCTGCTCTGGGCGCTGACGCTGATCGTCACGATCAAATACGTGCTCTTGATCCTCAACGCCGACAACAACGGCGAAGGCGGCACGCTGTCGCTGCTGGCGCTGGCGCAGAAGGTGATGGGGCGGCGCAACTTCCTGATCATCGTCGGCATTCTCGGCGCCTCGCTGTTCTACGGCGACGCGGTGATCACCCCAGCGATCTCCGTCCTCTCCGCCGTCGAGGGCCTGAAACTCGTCGCGCCGAGCCTCAGCGAATGGGTGCTGCCGATCACCACGGTGATCCTGATGGTGCTGTTCATGGTGCAGAGCCGCGGCACCGGCAAGATCGCCGCCTATTTCGGCCCGATCACCCTCGTCTGGTTCGTGGTGATGGGCGTCCTCGGCATCATGAACATCGGCGACGAGCCGGCGATCCTCGCCGCGGTCAATCCCTTGAATGCCATCAGCTTCGTGATCGACCACGGCTGGATGGCGCTGATCATCATCGGTTCGGTCTTCCTCGCCATTACCGGCGCCGAGGCGCTCTATGCCGACATGGGCCATTTCGGCCGCAAGCCGATCCAGCTCGCCTGGTTCTCGCTGGTCTTCCCGGCATTGGCGCTGAACTATCTCGGCCAGGGCGCGCTGATCATGGCGCGGCCGGAGACGCTGGAGAACCCGTTCTATCTCTTGGCGCCCGACTGGGCGCTGCTGCCGCTGGTGATCCTCGCGACCATGGCAACCGTCATCGCCAGCCAGGCGGTGATCACCGGCGCCTTCTCGCTGACCCAGCAGGCGATCCAGCTCGGCTTCATCCCGCGCCTAGAAATCCGCCACACCTCGGCAGAGCAGTTCGGCCAGATCTACATCCCCAAGGTCAACGCCATCCTGTTCGTCGGCGTGATGGTCCTCGTCTGGACCTTCCAGTCCTCCGGCCGCCTCGCCAGCGCCTACGGCATCGCCGTCACCGGCAACATGGTGGTCACCTCGATCCTCGGCTTCATCGTCTTCTGGAAGTGCTGGAAATGGTCGCCCTGGCTGTCGGGCATCGTCGTCCTGCCGTTCATCATCATCGAGTTCATCTTCCTCGGCTCGAACATGCTGAAGGTGCTCGACGGCGGCTATGCCCCGCTCGGCCTCGCGGCCGTGCTCTCGCTGATCATGTGGACCTGGATCCGCGGCACCCGCATCGCCTATTCCAAGGCGCACCGCGAGAGCATCGCCCTCACCGACCTCACGCGCATGCTGGAGCGATCGAAGCCGATGCGGGCGCGCGGCACGGCGGTGTTCCTGACCTCCGATACGACGCTCGCGCCGAGCGCGCTGATGCACAACCTCAAACACAATGGCGTCATCCACGAGCGCAACATCATCATGACCATCAAGGTCGAGAACACGCCGCGGGTGGCCCCGGAGGACCGGGTGCAGATCGAGGAGGTCTCGGAGCTCTTCACCCGCGTCTTCCTGACCTTCGGCTACATGGAGGAGCCGAATGTGCCGAAAGCGCTAACGCTCGCCAAGAAGAAGGGGCTGAAGTTCGAGATCATGTCGACCTCGTTCTTCCTGTCGCGCCGGGCCTTCCGCGCGACCTCGGCCAACGGCATGCCGCTCTGGCAGGACCGGCTCTACATCTCCATGGCGCTCTCGGCCGCCGACACGTCCGGTTTCTACTGCCTGCCGACAAACCGGGTGGTTGAGATGGGACAACAATTCACCATTTAGAGCGAGCATATCCCGGTCGACGGCGCGGGCGGCCGGGAGAAGACGATGGATGCAACAGATCACGAACGGAAGCGACGTGCCGAGGAGGCGCCGGTGAACGGGGCCGCCCGCGATGCGTTGGCGCCGGACAGCACAACCCTCTTCCCGAGAGACCGGCATGCCGAAAACGGCACGGCCGCGGTCGGTCCGCGGACGGCCTCGGCCATGCTGGAGGGCGAGCCCACCGGCTCCACCGAGCCTGTTCCGTCGGCTTACCCCCCTTCCCCCCCTGTAGAAGCAGACCAGGCCCTCGCCGTCCCGTCGGATGCTGAAGCCGTTCCGACCAAGCGGACGCTGGCGGCGATCCTCATTTCGCTGGCCGACGACACCTCGCGCGAGCGCGTCTCGGTCGCGGATCTCGTTGCCGTCATGCAGGACCGTGCCTTCGGGGCGCTGATGCTGATCTTCGCCATGCCGAACGCCTTGCCGACGCCGCCCGGCACCTCGGCCGTCCTCGGCGCACCGCTGGTGTTTCTCGCAGCGCAGCTGATGCTCGGGCGCAAGCCGTGGCTGCCGAAGATCATCGCCAATAGATCGATGGCGCGCGGCGACTTCGCCACGATGATCGGCAAGGCCGCGCCCTGGATCGCCTGGGCGGAAAAACTCCTGAAGCCGCGCCTCGAGGGACTGGCACGGCCGCCGGCCGAATATGTCGTCGGCGCGGTCTGCCTGCTGATGGCGACGATCCTGTTCCTGCCGATCCCGCTCGGCAACATGCTGCCGGCGCTGGCGATCTGCCTGTTCTCGCTGGGCCTGCTCGAGCGGGACGGCGTCTGGGTGCTGGCGGGTCTCGTCGCCTCCGTCGTTTCCTGCATCCTGGTGTCGGGCGTTGTCTTCGCCCTCGTCAAAGGCGGGCTCTTCCTGTTCTCCCAGGCTTTTGGCTAACGGGCGTCTGGCGGGCGAAGTCGATCTGCCGGCAGCTTTTCCATTTTCGCAAAGAAAGACAGGCTGAGGAACCGGCACACCTTGCCGTCGGACGGCGTGTGCGGCATGCATCGGGCCCGCCGTCTTCGGCGCCGCGAGAATGGGGAGCGCCCCTTGAGCAAGACCACTCCCCTCGGCACCAGCCACATGTTCGCCCGGCTGTCGAATATCTTCGATCTCTCGCCGGAGGACCAGGCGGCGATCGAGACGCTGCCGGTGACGGTGCGCGAGTATGCCGCCGACCAGGACATCGTCCGCGATGGCGAGCGGCCGACGCATTGCTGCATCGTGCTCGACGGCTTCACCTGCCGCTACAAGGTGATCAGCGACGGCCGCCGGCAGATCCTCGCCTTCAACATCCCCGGCGATGTGCCGGATCTTCAGAGCCTGCATCTCGACGTCATGGACCACAGCCTGGCGACCGTGGTCGCGAGCCGTCTCGGCTTCGTCGCGCATTCCGACATGCGGACACTCTGCGAGGCACGCCCGGGCGTGGCGGCGGCGTTCTGGCGCGAGACTTTGATCGACGGGGCGGCGTTCCGCGCCTGGATCACCAATATAGGCCGGCTGTCGGCGCGGGCCCGGCTGGCCCACCTCCTCTGCGAACTCCTGCTGCGGCTTGACGCGGTCGGCCTTGCCGACGGCTTCCGCTACCGGCTGCCGCTGACCCAGGCCGAGATCGGCGATGCACTCGGCCTCAGCGTCGTCCACGTCAACCGGCTGCTGCAGGACCTGAAGGCCGAAGGCCACATCGTCACGGAGAAGAAGACGGTGACGATTCAGAACTGGGAAACGTTCAGCACCATCGCGCAGTTCGACCGGGATTATCTTCACCTGAAGCCGCGGGCAACGTCGATCCGCTAAGCGGTCGGGGCGCGCAGGAACACTGTGCCAAGCCCAGAATTCATCATCCGGGCGACGAACGAACCGAGAAAACGCCGCCTCTTCAGTCTGGAGAATCTCCCTGGTGGGGTCAGTTCGCCCCACCGCAGGATGCCTCAGGACCCCGCCAAGGCCTTGTTTCCGGGCCGGTAGTTCTGGAGCAGCGCGCTGAGTTCCGGCTCGGCCACCAGCTTTGCCGCCTCGCCGGGCGTGAACCACTGCCGCTCGCGCTCCAGCGCTTCCTTCCAGCGATTGTCGAGCGAGCGCACTTCCAGCGGGAAAACGGTCACGGTGCAGCGGATCGAAAGGCCGTCGTCCGTCAGCTTATCGTACTGATAGTCGCCGATCGGGCGCTTCTGCGGCTTGCCGACCACGCCGGCCTCCTCCAGCGCTTCCTGCGCGGCGGCCTGGTGCGGGCGGCGGAGCTTCATCGGCCAGCCTTTCGGGATGATCCAACGGCGCGTCGTCCGCGACGTCACGAGAAGAATCCGCAGTTCGCCATCCTTGCCGACAGCGTAAGGCAACGCGCCGTACTGTACGTTCCCTTTCTTCTGCGGCACGGGGTGGCTCCTTCAGATTCTGTCGACTCGCCATGCGATCATAGACTTAGCTGCCTATGCCCATTGTCCGTTTACGACATTAAGCTTGCCTGGCACCTAATTCGTGGTTGCATACATTTGCATCAGTTTATACGCTGCACTTCACGGTCAGCGCGCTCGAAACACTAATTAGGTGTATGGCTAGATATCGCAAGAGCGCAAGCCGTGCGCTTTTTAGCTACCAGAGATGCACTGAGTGCGCCAAATCCCCCAGTTTCCAGGCGTATAGGGGGTTTTCACGGCAGCGCGCATTTGGCTGATCAAGGATAGATGATCTGGACCTGCAAAGATGGGATCGTCCGTGCGGTTCCGGACACAGGCAGCGCTATGCTGGACCGAACGTCCGACGGGCGCGCTCCACGCCGACGTCGATGACATGCAGCATCGCTTGCCGCGTCGCTTCCTCGTCGCGTGACGCGATCGCGTCGACGATCTTCAGATGGTTGGCAGCGCACTCGGCGATCTTGTCGAGATCGGAGGCCGGCGAGCTCAACTTGAACGAGATCGCCAAGGCCGCCTCGATGAGGCTCGACACCGAGCGCATGAACGGGTTCTTCGACACGTCGGCGATGGCGAGGTGAAACTCGAGGTCGACCGTGGCGATGCTGACCCGGTCATGACCTGGGTCCCCAAGCCGCCGGGCGATCTCGTAGAGTTTTTCGATGTCCTCCGGCGTCGCACGGCGGGCCGCCATCGCCGCGGCCGCCGGCTCGAAGGCCGCGCGCATCTCGGCAAGGTCCCGCACCAGTTCCTCGTCCAGCCCCACCTCGAAACGCCAGATCAAAACGTCGGAATCAAAGAGATTCCAGCGGTTGCGCTCCAGTACGCGCGTGCCGACGCGGGCTTTCGAGAGGATCAGGTTCTTGGCCGCCAGCGTCTTCATCGCCTCGCGCAGCACGGTGCGGGAAAAGCCGAAACGGGCGCAGAGCTCCTCGTCGCCCGGCAGGATCGAACCGACCTCGAACACGCCGGAAACGATGTTGCGGCCGAGCTCCCCGACGACATGCGCATGGCTGTTGCCGGGCCGTCCGCCGGTGATCGCCGTGTGCAGGAGGCCGCTCTCGCTCATCTTGCAGCGCCTCCCGGCAAGGCCGCAGCCTTCGGCAGGGGGCCGGACTGCAAGGCCTCGGCGCGCGCCGGCACCGGCTGGCGGGCGGAAGCCCAGAGCATGGCGCGCTGCAGCGCGATGAAGACGAAGAGGAGGATGCCGATGACGATCTTCGTCCACCAGCTCGACAGCGTGCCGTCGAAGACGATGTAGGTCTGGATCAACCCCTGGATCAAGACGCCGAGCAGCGTGCCGGCGACGAAGCCCGAGCCGCCGGTCAGCAAGGTCCCGCCGATCACCACGGCGGCGATGGCGTCGAGCTCGACGCCGACGGCGGCGAGCGAGTAGCCGGCCGAGGTGTAGAGCGAGAAGACGATGCCCGAGAGGCCGGCGAGGAAGCCGGACAGCGCGTAGATGCCGATCGTCGTGCGGGCGATCGGCACGCCCATCAGCTGCGCAGACTGCCAATTGCCGCCGAGCGCGTAGACATTGGTGCCGAAGCGGGTGCGCTGGGCGATGAGCGCTCCGACGGCGAAGACCACCAGCATGGTGATGCCGACGAAGGTCAGCCGGCCGCCGCCGGGCAAGCGGATGTAGAGCTGCTGCAGCGTCTCGTAGAAGGGGTGCAGCACCGGCACCGAGTCGGTCGACAGCACGAACGCCATGCCGCGGGCGAAGAACATGCCGGCGAGCGTGACGATGAAGGCCGGCATCTGGAGGTAGTGGATGATCGCCCCCATCAGCGCGCCGAAAGCGGTGGCGATCATCAGTGCCAGGGCGAACGCCAGCAAAGGGTGGATCGAGGTGTCGCGCAGCACGACGGCGAGGAAGACGCCGGTAAAGGCGATGACCGAGCCGATCGAGAGATCGATGCCGCCCGACAGGATGACGAAGGTCATGCCGACCGCGGCGATACCGAGGAAGGCGTTGTCGGTGAGGAGGTTGCCGACCACCCGCGTCGACAGGATGTTCGGGAACTGCAGCGCGCAGGCGGCATAGGCAAGAACGAAGATCAGCGCCGTCGTCGCCAGCGGCAGGTAGCGGGACTTCATCACGACGGCACCTGCTTCGTCTCGGCCGTCGCGCGGCGCTCGACCTTGAAATAACCGAAGAGCACGCGGCTCGCCGGTGACTGGATCACCAGAATGACGACGATGATCGCGGCCTTGATGATCAGGTTGAACTCCGGCGGGAAGCCCGACAAGAGGATGCCGGTATTGACCGACTGGATGATCAGCGCACCGAGCAGCGAGGCGATGATCGAGAACCGCCCGCCGAACAGCGAGGTGCCGCCGATCACCACCGCCAGGATCGCGTCGAGCTCCAGCCAGAGCCCGGCATTGTTGGCGTCGGCGCCGCGGATGTCGGCGGTCGCGATAATGCCGGCAACCGCGGCGCAGAGGCCGGACGCGGCGTAGACAGCGAAAAGCAGCAGGCCGGCACTGACGCCGGCAAGGCTCGACGCCCGGCGGTTGACGCCGACCGCCTCGATGAGCAGCCCGAGCGCGGTCTTGCGCACCAGCAGCGTCGCGAGCAGTGCCAGCGCCAACGAGATCAGCACCGGCAGCGGGAAGCCGAGGAAGGCGCCGGAACCGAGATAGATGAAGCTCGGCTCGTTGAAGGTGAGGATCACCCCCTCGGTGACGAGCTGTGCGATGCCGCGCCCCGCGACCATCAGGATCAGCGTCGCGATGATCGGCTGGATGTCGAGAAGCGCTACGAGCGCCGCATTCCAGAGGCCGCAGACGAGGCCGATGCCGAGGGCGGCGGCGACCGTGACGGGCAGCGGATAGCCCGCCGCGACGAGCGAGGCGGCGACCGCGCCAGCGATCGCCATGACGGCGCCGACGGAGAGGTCGATGCCGCGGGTGGCGATCACCAGCGTCATGCCGATCGACAGGATGGCCACCGGCGCGCCGCGGTTGAGCACGTCGATCACGCTGCCGTAGAGCCGGCCGTTCTGCACGACGACGTCGAAGAAGCCGGGGAACAGGAAGCCGTTGAGGGCGAGCACGACGGCGAGGACGACAAGCTGCGGGGCGAGGCGTTTCAGGGCGCTCATGCCGCGAGCTCCTTTGCGGACGGCGCCGCGATGGCGTGCATGATGCGGCCGGGCGTCACCGCAGCGCCGGTGAGCTCGGCGACGTGGACGCGGTCGGCCAGCACCACGATGCGGCGGGAATAGACGACGAGCTCTTCCAGCTCCGAGGAGATGACGAGCAGCGACATGCCCTCGGCACAGAGGCTGTTGATCAGCCGGATGATCTCGGCATGGGCACCGACGTCGATGCCGCGGGTCGGCTCGTCGAGGATCAGGAAGCGCGGCTCGGTGGCGAGCCAGCGGGCGAGGATCACCTTCTGCTGGTTGCCGCCGGACAGGAATTTGATCGGCTGTTCGGGGCCGGAAGTGCGAATGTCGAGCGCCTTGATATAGCGGTCGGCCAGTTCCCCTTGCTCGCGGCGCGAGAGCGGCTTTGCCCAGCCGCGCCGGGCCTGCAGCGCGAGGATGAGGTTCTCGCGCACCGAGAGCTCGGCGATGATGCCGTCGGTCTTGCGCTCCTCCGGGCAGAAACCGAAGCCGTGGCCGATCGCTTCGCGCGGCGAGGTCAGCGAGATGGTCTGGCCGTCGATCTCGGCCGTTCCGCTGTCGGCGCGGTCGATGCCGAAGAGAAGGCGCGCCGTCTCGGTGCGGCCGGAGCCGAGGAGACCGGCAACGCCGACCACCTCACCGCGGGCGATCTCGAGGTCGAACGGCTGGATGCTGGTGCGGCGGCCGTAGTTCCGGAAGCGGATGGCGGGCGTGCCGGCGGTCTCGCCGGAAGCGGGCGTCGTCGCGTCGTGCTCCTCGGTCAGCGCCCGGCCGAGCATCAGCTGGACGATGGCGAGCCGGTCGAGACCGGCGACGGGCTTGGTCGCGATCAGCCTTCCGTTCCGCAGCACGGTGACGGTGTCGGCGATCTCGAACACCTGGTCGAGGAAATGCGTGATGAAGACGACGGCAAGGCCCCGGGCGCGCAACCCGCGGACGACATCGAACAGCACCTTTACCTCGGCGGCATCGAGGCTCGCCGTCGGCTCGTCGAGCACCAGCACCTTGCCGGACAGCTCGACAGCGCGGGCGATGGCGATGATCTGCTGCACGGCGACGGAATAGCGCCCGAGCGGCGCGCCGACATCGATGTCTAGGCCGTATTGGGCAAGGATTTCCCGCGACCGTCGGCGCATCTCGCCATGGCGGGTCAGGCCGAAGCGTGTCGGCTCGCGGCCAAGGAAGAGGTTTTCGGCGACGGTGAGGTTCGGCAGGAGGTTGACCTCCTGGTAGACGGTGCCGATGCCGAGATCCTGCGCGTCGGAGACGCTGCGCGGATCGATCGGCACGCCGTCGAGGAAGACGTCGCCCGCATCGCGGCGGTAGGCGCCGGTGACGATCTTGATCAGCGTCGACTTGCCCGCGCCGTTCTCGCCGAGCAGTGCATGCACCTCGCCGGCGCGGATGACGAGATCGATGCCGGAGAGGGCGGGAATGCCGAGAAAGGCTTTCGAGACGCCAGCGATGCGCAGAAGGGGGATGTCTGTCATGGGCACCTTGCAGAGATGGGACGCGCGTCGGCGGACAGGCGGCGGGCGGCCCCCCTCTGTCCTGCCGGACATCTTCCCCTCAAGGGGGGAGATCGGCTGTGTCGACGCCAGCGATGATCGATCTCCCCCCTTGAGGGGGAGATCGGCGGCAGCCCAGAGGGGGGTGTGCGGCACGACGTATCAAGGCGCCGGCCGCACGCAGGAACGCTCCTAGTAGCCGAGGCCCTTCTTGGACTCGTACACCGCCTTCGGATCATCCGCCGGGGTGTAGAGCTTCGACTCCGTCTGGATCCACTTCGCCGGCTTGGTGCCGTCGGCCTTGAACTTCTCGATCGCGTCGAACGCCGGGCCCGCCATGTTCGGGGTCAGCTCGACGGTGGCGTTCGCCTCGCCGTCGACCATCGCCTGGAAGATGTCGGGCACGGCGTCGATCGAGACCACCTTGATGTCGGTGCCCGGCTTCAGGCCGGCTTCCTTGATCGCCTGGATGCCGCCGACGGCCATGTCGTCATTGTGGGCGTAGAGGGCGCAGATGTCCTTGCCGCCATTGGAGGACTTGATGAAGCTCTCCATCACTTCCTTGCCCTTGGTGCGGGTGAAGTCGCCGGTCTGGCTCTTGACGATCTTGATGTTCGAGGCGGCCGCGATGCCTTCCTCGAAACCCTTCTTGCGGTTGATGGCCGGCGACGAACCGGTCGTGCCCTGCAACTCGACGACGTTGCACGGCTTGTCGCCGATGTCCTTGACCAGCCAGTCGCCGGCGACCTTGCCCTCGTGCACCTGGTCGGAGGTGACGGCGGTGAGGTAGAGCGAGTCCGGCGCGTCGATCTGGCGATCGAGCAGCACGACCGGGATCTCGGCCTCCTGCGCTTCCTTCAGGACGGCGTCCCAGCCGGTGGCGACGACGGGCGCGATCAGGATGGCGTCGACGCCCTGCGCGATGAAGCCTCGGACGGCCTTGATCTGGTTTTCCTGCTTCTGCTGCGCGTCGGCGAACTTCAGCGTGATGCCGCGCTTTTCGGCTTCCTGCTTGGTGACCGAGGTCTCGGCGGCGCGCCAGCCGGACTCCGAGCCGATCTGCGAAAAGCCGACCGTCAGGCCGGCGGCCATCGCGGTCGAGGCCATCAGCGTCGCGGCCGTCAAGGTTGCGGCCGCGAGCGTACCCGCCCGGAGTTTCCAGGTGTTCATGCGTGTTCCTCCCAAAACTGTTCTCTTTCGAGACCGATCCTCCAACCGGTAGCCATTGATAGTATTATATGACTTTTGACGTCCAGCGAAAAAGAGTGCGACTTTGGGTGGAGGCTATCGGTTGCCTGCACGCAGGCTTCGGCGGTTCGGGAAGGCCCCCGCGACGCGGTTTCCGGACGCCGGCATTGTTCCGTAACAAAACACCGGAATCCCGCCACAAAACGCTATCTTAAGGCCCGACTTTCGCCGCGCCCCTCGCCCAGTCTGGCTGCACCGGACGTGAAGGAGACGAGGATGAACAGGACGACATTCAGGCATGGCTTCGGCGGCGTTGCAGGGCGCGCTTCGATCACCGTCGCCGCCTCGGCGGTGCTGATGGCAGGGCTCCACTACGCCCCGCTGCGTGGCTTCTCCCCGGGCAAGATCCTGCTAGGACACGAGAGCGAGACGGCGGCGGTCCCGATGCCGCAGCCGAACATCCGCTTCGTCGCCATTCCCGCCCGTGACGCGTTCCCACCAGCGCCTGCTGCAGCAGCAACAGTGCCGGCGCCGGCCGTCGAGGGCTCGTCGGCCGCGCTTCCCGCCGAACCCGCCACCGTCATCCCGACGCCGCGGCCAGCCTTCGTTGCAGCGATGGTCCGGCCGAGAACGCCGGCAACGGCAACGCCCCCGGCAACGCTTGCCCGGACCGCGGCGCCCGTCGCCGCAATGCCGGACAGGCAGGCATCCGTTCCTGCCGACGCCACGACGCCCTTGCGGCAGCACCGTCTGCCGGCGGACGACGCGCTGATGGCTTCGGCCGGTCCCGCGCCGGAACTCCAGCGCGCCGACAACCTCGTCCCCTACCCGGCCGCATCGGAGGATCGCAGCTTCGAGCTCGCCGATCTCGTGCCGAGCGGTTCCGGCGTCCTCAACGGCGTCGTCTCGGTCGGCCGGACCGTCGGCGATGGCGCGATGTTCGCGGTGAACGGCATCACCGACAGCGCGCTGGCCATCGTCGGGCACTGACCGCCTCGGCGGAAGACGCACCGAGACGGCAAGCCGGCGGCAGACGTCTCCGCCGCCGGCTGCCGCGACGGTTTACCTGCCGTGCCAGCCGTGAAACATTCCGCCGCCGCCGTTCGCGCGAATCCGGGCAAGCGGCGGAGCGGACGCGCAGCGCGTGCCGGCATGGCAGAGGCGGGACATCATGAAGCTGGGTTTCATCGGCACGGGCGCGATCGTCGAGGCCATGGTCACCGGGCTGCTGACCGCCCCCTCCCCGGACCTTGCCATGCTGCTGTCGCCGCGCAATGCCGAGACGGCGGCGCGGCTCGCCGCCCGCTTCCCCGACCAGGTCCGCATCGCCGCCTCCAACCAGGCGGTGCTCGACGGCTGCAGCCTTGCCGTGATGGCGGTGCGCCCGCAGATCGCCGCCGACGTGCTGCCGAGCCTCCGCTTCCGGCCGGATCACCACGTTCTCAGCCTGATCGCCACCTTCTCGCTGGCGACACTCTCCGGCATGGTCGCGCCGGCAACCCTCATCACCCGCGCCGTGCCCTTGCCCTCGATGGCGCTGGGCGCAGGACCGACGGTGCTGACCCCACCGAATGCAACGGTCAAGGCGCTGTTCGAGCGCGCCGGCGTCGCGATCGAAGTACAGGACGAGCCGGCCTACGACGCGCTTACCGCCTCCTCGGCGATCATGGCGGCGCATTTCACGACGGGGCAAACGATCGTCGACTGGCTGGTCGGCCAAGGCATCCCTGCCGAGGACGGGCGCCGCTATATCGGCCAGGTGTTCTCGGGCCTCGCCAAAACAGCCGACCTCCATGCCGGCTCCAGCTTCCACGCGCTGTCGGTCGAGCACCGGACGGTCGGCGGCATCAACGAGCAGGTCGAGCGTCACCTCGCCGAGCACGGCGCCTATGCCGCGCTGACCGAAGCGCTCGACGGCGTGCTCGCGCGGCTGCGCGGGGTGAAGCCGGCGGGGTGAGGCCGGATCGATGCGATCAGCGCGGCCGGTCGACCGGAGAGGGTTTGTTCTGCGCCGCGGCATGGGTCCCCGCGCTGCGCGCGAGGATGACGAGCTTTCAGGATCTGGGCGCCAACATCAACGGTCGTCGGCGTGAGCGCTGGGGATGACGGGCCTTCAGAACCTCGGCGCCAACGTCAACGGTCGTCATCCTCGGCCGCAAGGCCGGGAACCCATGCCTCGATCGTGTCGCGTCGGGTCGGTGCAGAGGCGGCGCTCGCAGGCATCCTTCCCAGGCCCCAGCACTCTATGCCCCCCCTCAGCCGGCCATCTCCACCGTCTTCAGCCGGACCGTCTGGCGCAGGCCGCCCTCGGGCCGGTTGGCGATGTCGATCGTGCCGCCGACCTGGTCGAGGATTTCCTTGGCGATGGCAAAACCGAGGCCGGCGCCGGGAACCGTCTGGCGGCGGCCGGCATCGACGCGGAAGAACGGCTCGAACACGCGCTCCAGAAGGTTTTCCGGAATGCCGGGGCCGGAATCGTCGATCTCCAGCACCGTCGTCTCGCCATCGATGCGCAGCCGCACGCTTGCCCCGCCGCCATGGGTCGCGGCGTTGTCGATGAGGTTGCGCAGCGCCCGCTTCAGCGCCAAGGGCCGGGCCTCGACGCAGGCCGGCTCCGCCGCGACGACGCTGACGCTCCGGCCGACTTCCGTCAGTTCGCGGCCGATCTCGTCTACCAGCCGGTCGAGCCGCACGCCCTCCTCGCCGGCTTGGTCGGCGACCTCCTCGCGCACCAGGCGAATGGCGCTGTCGGCGATCCGGTCGAGTTCCTCGAGGTCCTTCAGCCAGGTCTCCTGCTCCTCCGGCGGCAGGAACTCCGCCCGCAGGCGCATGCGCGTCATCGGCGTGCGCAGGTCGTGGCCCGCCGCCGCGACGAGCCGCATGCGGCTGTCCATCGCCGATCGCAGCCGCGACGACAGCCGGTTCAGCGCCTGGGCAGTGGCCCGCACCTCGACCGGCCCCCGCTCGTCGATGCGCAGGAGGTCGCCGTCCGGCCCGACCGAGGCGATCGCGTGCTCCAGCATCTTCAGCGGACTGACGATCTTGTTGGCCGCGAGGATCGCGACGGCGATCGAGCCGATCACGACGATGGCGAGGTAGGCAAAGAGCGGCGGGATTGGCGACGGCGGCAAGGTCGGAAACGCGAGGTAGATGAAGACGCCGGCCGACAGCGGCACCACGAGATAACCCTTCTCGGCGTCGCTCGGCAGTCCGAGGACCACGCTGACTTCAAAGCCGGCACCGTCCTCGGCAAGCTGCCGGTTGACCCCCTCGGTCTGCTCCGCGGCGATACGCGCGGGGTCGGGCGGACCGCCAAGGGTCAGGCCAATCATCCGCGCCCGATCGACCGAGCCGGCGAGCAGCGTCGTCGTCACCCGCGCCTCCTCGGCGAAGGCGCGATCAAAACTTTGACGCAGCGGGCGGCCGATGATGTTGTAGGTGACGAGCGCCGCCAGCATCGCCACGGCGACGATGGCGACCATCAGCAGCAGCACCAGCCGGGCGCGGAGCGAGTTCACGCGCTGGCTTCCGGGCTGGCACCGTGGTGCGGGCCGGCCGGATCGATGCGCTCGACCCGCGCGGCGAACTGGTAGCCACCGTTGCGCACGGTCTTGAACAGCCGGAAGACGCCGTTGTCGCCGAACTTGCGCCGCAGCCGGCTCATGGTGACGTCGATAGAGCGGTCGAACGGGTCGATGGCACGGCCATGCAAGAGGTCCAGCAACACGTCGCGCGACAGGACGCGGCCGGGGCGTTCGAGGAAGATCTGCAGGAGATCGAACTCGGCCCCCGTCAGATCGACCTCGCTGCCGTCGGCGGCCGAGACGCTGCGGCGCTCCGGGTCGACACCGTAGCCCTCGAACCGGTAGCCGGCGGCCGGCGGCGCGATGGCCTCGGTGCCGCCCCCGCTTCGGCGCAGCACGGCCTTGATGCGGGCCGCGAGCTCGCGCGGGTTGAACGGCTTGCCGAGATAGTCGTCGGCGCCGAGCTCGAGGCCGACGATGCGGTCGACGTCCTCCTTCAGGGCGGTGAGGAGGATAATGGCAAGGTCCGGCCGGCGATCGCGCAGCTCGCGGCAGATGTCGAGGCCGGAACCGTCGGGCAGCATGACGTCGAGCACCACGAGGTCGATCTCGGCGTCGAGAAGCTTCTGTTCGCACTCGCGCCGGCTGCCGGCGAGCACCGTCTGGAAACCCTGTCCGTCGAGATACTTGCCGAGCAGGCGCCGAATTTCGAGATCGTCGTCGACGACCAGCACTTTGATCTTGGAGTCCATGGCAACGTCCTCGGGTTCGCCACTCTCTATCCCGCATCGCCGGCGGAGGGGCGACCGAAAACTTGTTGCGAACTGTTTCGCCCAGAGGCCTGCCGGGACGGGACGGAAGACCTTGGCCGCCGCCCTGATATCTTTCGTAACACATTGACATTGCGGGGCCATACTGCAGCCCGACAGGACCGCCTATGTCAGTCCCACGAGATCGAGCGGAGCCGGGCCCTTGCCCGCCGCAGCACGGTTCGGCGTGTCGCCTGACCCCTCAAGGCACGCCGAAAACGCCGGGACGTTCGCCACCGAGCGTCCCGGCACTCCTTTTCCGCGACCCTGGAAAGACCCTGATGTCGACACCCGCCGCGCTGCTGCTCGCATCCGCCCTGCTGCTTTCGCAAGGGCTTCCGGCTGCGGCACAGGGCAGCGCGGCCGCAGCCGCGCCGCCGGCTCCCGCCAGCCTGACGGTGACGGTCGACCCAGTGCGGCGCGAGACGGTGGCGCAGGCGATCACCGGCACCGGGCTCGTCATCGCCTGGCAGGAATCCACCATTTCCGCGACCACCAGCGGCGTCGCCCTGACCGAGATGCTGGTGCGCGAGGGCGACCGGGTCGCCGCCGGCCAGGTGATCGCGCGGCTCGACGATGCGCTGATCCAGGCGGAGATCGCCGAGCAGCAGGCCGCCATCGAGAGCGCCGAGGCCAGCTACGAGACCGCCGTTTCCTCCAACACCCGCGGCCAGCGCCTATCGAAGACGGGAGCGCTGTCGGCCGAGACGGCGGAGGAGCGCGAGACGACGGTGAAGACCGCCGCCGCCACCGTCGCCAAGGCGAAGGCCGCGCTGAACACCCTCGCCGTTCAACAGGACCGCACCGTCATCCGCGCGCCGTTCGACGGGATCGTCTCGTCGCGTCCGGCAACGCTCGGCATCACCGTGCAGACCGGCACGGAGATCGCCAAGATCCAGCGCGACGGCGCGCTCGGGGCCGCGATCGACGTGCCCGAACACTATCTGCCGAAGCTGTCGGCGGGCGATGCCGCCGAGGTCTCCGGACCATCGGGAACCGCCATTCCCGGCGAGATCGCCGCTATCGCCGAGACGGTGGACTCCACCACCCATCTCGGCCGCGTCGAGATCGCCCTGCCGGCCGGGTCGGGCCTGCGCGCCGGCATGTTCGTGCGCGCGACGATCTCGGCAGGCGGCGCCGAGGCGATGACCGTCGCCGACAGCGCGCTGACCTGGCGCGACGGCAAGACCGCGGTCTTCATCGTCACCGACGCCAACGCCGTCGCCATCCGGCCGGTCACCGCCAGCGAGCGGCGCGACGGGCGCGTCGCCGTGACCGGCGACCTCACCGAGGGCGAGCGGGTCGTCACCACCGGCGCCGGCTTCCTCAACGACGGCAACACGGTGCGCGTCGTCTCCGAGCAGGCCGCGGCCGGAGCCGCCCAATGAACGGCATCTCCGCCTGGTCGATCCGCAACCCGGTCCCGACCATCGTGATGTTCCTGGCGCTCGCCTTCGCCGGCTGCTGGGGTTTCACCCAGCTGCGCATCAACAACATGCCGGACATCGACTTCCCGATGGTGACGGTGACGGTGACGCAGACGGGTGCCGCGCCGACCGAGATCGAGACGCAGGTCACCGACATCGTCGAGAACGCGGTCAACACGCTGTCGAACGTCGAGAGCGTGACCTCGACGGTCAGCGAGGGCGCCTCGACGACCACCATCGAGTTCGCGCTGGGCAGCGACCTGACGCAGGCGACCGACGACGTGCGCAACGCCGTGACCTCGGTCGAGAGCGACCTGCCGCCGGCCGCCGACACGCCGCTGGTCGCCCGCGTCAACGCCGGCGACAATTCGGTGCTGACCTATGTCGTCGACGCCCCGTCGAAGAACCCAGACGATCTCTCCTGGTACATCGACAACGACATCTCGAAGGCGCTGCTAAAGGTCGACGGCGTCTCCAAGATCACCCGCTCGGGCGGGGTCAGCCGGGCGATCCTGGTCAAGCTCGACCCGGACCGGCTGACCGCCCTCGGGGTGACGGTCCAGGACATCTCGCAGGCGCTGGCCGCGCAGAACGCCAACCAGTCGGGCGGCCGCACCGTGGTCGGCCGGTCGGAGCAGTCGGTGCGCACGCTCGGCCGCGTCGACACCATTGCGGGCCTCGCCGATACGCCGATCGCGCTCGCCGACGGCAAGTCGATGCGGCTCGCCGACTTCGGCGAGATCGAGGACAGCTGGGAGGAGCCGCGCTCGCGCGCCCGGCTCGACGGGCGCGAGGTGGTCGCCTTCTCCGTCTATTCCGCCAAGGGCTCGAGCGAGATCGGCGTCACCCACGCCGTGCGCGCCGAAATGCAGGCGATCGATGCGGCCGATCCCGATGCGAGCTTCACCGAGGTGACCTCGTCATCGACCTTCGTCGAGGAGAGCTACGACGCGGCCATCGAGGCGCTCTGGCTCGGCGCGGTGCTGGCGATCGTCGTCGTCTTCCTGTTCCTGCGCGACCTCCGCGCGACGCTGGTCGCGGCGACCGCGCTGCCGCTGTCGCTGATCCCGACCTTCGCCGTCATGGCCTGGCTCGACCTGTCGCTCAACAACATCACGTTGCTGGCGCTGTCGCTCGTCGTCGGCATCCTCGTCGACGACGCCATCGTCGAGATCGAGAACATCGTGCGCCACATGCGCGAGAGCGGCCGCACCGCCTACCAGGCGGCGATCGAGGCCGCCGACGAGATCGGCCTTGCGGTCGTCGCGACCACCATGACCATCGTCGCGGTGTTCGTGCCGGTGGCCTTCATGCCGGGCATTCCCGGCAAGCTGTTCACGAGCTTTGCCATCACCGTCTGCGTCTCCGTGCTGTTCTCGCTGCTCGTCGCACGCACGCTCACCCCCCTCCTCGGCGCCTTCTTCGTCAAGGCGAGCGATGCAAGGCACGACGATACGCCGGCCTGGGTTTTTGGCTATCTCGCGGTGCTCCGCCAGGCGATGCGCTTCCGCTGGCTGACGGTGCTTGCCGGCATTCTCTTCTTCGCCGGCTCGATCTTCCTCGCCGTGCAGCTGCCGACCGAGTTCATGACCGCCGCCGACCGCGGCCGCTCGATCGTCTCGGTCGAGCTGCAGCCCGGCTCGACGCTTGCCGAGACCGATGCGGCGGCGATGGCGGTCTCGGCCAAGCTGAAAGCGCAGCCGGAGGTCGCCTCGGTGTTCACCGCCGTCGGCGCGACCACCGAAGGCGGCGGCGGCCCGGTTCGCCAGAGCACGGCCGCCTCGGTGACCTCGGCGACCGTCACCGCCAACCTCAAGCCGCGGGCTGAGCGCGATGTCAGCCAGCAGGACTTCGAGAAGCGCGCCGCGCGCCTGTTCGATGATATTCCAGGCGCCCGCATGCAGTTCGGCGCCGACGGGCAATCGGGCGCGAAGGTCTCGATCACCCTCGTCGGGGCGGACAGCGCGCTCCTGGAGACGACGGCCGCCGGGCTGGCGACCGAGATGCGCGGCATCGACGGGATCACAAACCCGATCTCCTCGGCCGCCGCCGCCAAGCCGGAACTGGTGATCACGCCGGACAAGCAGCGGATGGCGAGCGCCGGGGTGACGTCGAGCCAGATCGCGACGCTGGTCAACGTCGCCACCATCGGCGATGCCGACCGGTCGCTGGCGAAATACAATCTCGGCGACCGCCAGATCTACGTCATCCCGACGCTGTCGGACGCGGCGCGCGGCGATCTCGCCCGGCTGAAATCGCTGATGGTGAAGGGCACCATGGCGACCGTTCCGCTCGACGCGGTGGCGACCTTCACCTTTGGCGCCGGACCGACCAGCATCTCGCATGTCGACGGCGACCGGACGATCGCCGTCGAGGCCGAGCTCACCGGCCTGACGCTCGGCGAAGCGCGCGCGGCGGTGGCGGCGCTGCCGGTGATGCAGAACCTGCCGGCCGGCATTTCCGAACGCCCCGAGGGCGATGCCAAGCGGATGGCCGAGCTGTTTTCCGGCTTCGTCATGGCGATCGCCGTCGGCATCCTTCTGATGTTCGCGACGCTGGTGCTGCTGTTCAATTCCTTCGTCCAGCCGATCACCATCCTCACCGCCCTGCCGCTCTCCATCGGCGGCGCCTTCGGCTTCCTCTACCTCACGGGGTCGACGGTGGCGGTCTCGGTGCTGATCGGCGTGCTGCTGCTGATGGGCATCGCCGCGAAGAACTCGATACTGCTTGTCGAATACGCCATCATCGCCCGGCGCGGCGGCATGGCGCGGACGCAGGCGCTGGTCGAGGCGGCGACCAAGCGGGCCAGGCCGATCGTGATGACCTCGATCGCCATGGCCGCCGGCATGGCGCCGATCGCGCTCGGCATCGGCGCCGACGCCGAGAGCCGTGCGCCGATGGCGATCGCGGTGATCGGCGGCCTCGTGTCCTCGACGGTGCTGAGCCTCGTCTACGTGCCGGTAGTCTACACGGTGATGGACGATCTCGAGCGGCTGCTCGGCCGGCTGCTGTCGAAGCTGCTGCCGACGCCCGCGAAGGTCCAGCCGGCGGAGTAGCCGGGTCCGGCGGCCCGCGGCAGCGCCGGAAAGGCACTCCGCACGCGGCGGGACATGCCGCCGTGCGGCCTGGCGAGGGCGTCCGCAGAATGTCAGCCGAACGGTGCGCGGCGGCCTGCCAGCCGTTGCGCAACGGTGCCGGCGTTCTCATCTCTTGCCCATCGGCATGCCAACGTGCCGCCCGATCAACGGTAGTGGGAGCGACAGACGATGGACAACAACGACCGCCAGGCGATCCAGGGCCTCTTTTCCAAGCTCGGCGACGTCGAGCGCCAGGCTGGGCCACGCGATGCCGAGGCCGAGCGTTTCATCGCCGACAGCCTGAACCAGCAGCCGGGCGCACCCTACTACATGGCGCAGACCATCGTCATGCAGGACATGGCGCTGGCCAACCAGCAGAAGCGCATCGAGGAGCTGGAACGGGCGGCGCAGTCGGCGGGCCAGGCCTCGCAGGTGCCGCAGGCCTCTCCCGCCGCGCAGACGACGCCGGTTGCCGCTGCGGCACAGGTCGCTGCAGCCCCCGAAGGCGGCGGCATGTTCTCGCGCATCTTCGGCGGCGGCGCACCGCGCTCGGTCCCCTCGGTCGGTGGTGCCCGCCCGGGTGAAGCCCGCCCCGGCGGCGCATGGGGCAATGCCGGCGCCCAGCAGAGTGATCCCCAGACCACCCCCGCCGGCTACGCCCCGCGAGGACGCGGCTTCGGGGGCGGCATGGGCGGCGGCGGCTTCCTCGCGGGCGCGGCGCAGACCGCCATGGGTGTCGCCGGCGGCGTCATCCTCGGCAATGCGATCGGCAACATGTTCGGTGGGCACGAGGCGCAAGCGGCAACCCCGGCCGCCGATGCGACACCTGCGGCCGCCGATACCGCTGACGCCGACAAGGCCGACACCAACACGGCGGACAACAACACGGCCGACAACAACTCCGCTGATAACAACACCGCGGATACGGGCCGGGACGCCGGCAACGAGCCGGAGGTGCAGAATGCCTCGGACGACGGTGGCTGGTTTGGCGGCGACGATGGCGGCGGCTTCGACGATGGCGGCTTCGACGACATCTGACCGGCATTGCCAGACCGGGGCTGCCCGCCGTAAGCCGTGGCGCAACGCCGCGCCCGTCGTGCGGCCCCGTCTGGAGACATCGCCATGGATCTCGGTCTGAAAGGACGCAACGCCATCGTCTGCGCGTCGAGCCGCGGGCTCGGCCGAGCCTGCGCCATGGAACTGGCGCGGGCCGGCTGCCGCGTGGTGGTGAACGGCCGCGACGCGGCGGTGCTGGCGGAAACCGCCGAGGCGATCCGCACTGAAACCGGCGCCGAGGTGATCGCCGTGGTCGCCGACGTCAGCACGCGGGATGGTCAGGACGCGCTGCTGGCCGCCCTTCCGCAGGTCGACATCCTCGTCAACAACAATGGCGGCCCGCCGTTGCGCGATTTCCGCGAGATCGACCGGGAGGCGATGCTGGCCGGCGTCACCGCCAACATGGTGGCGCCGATCGAACTGGTGCAGCGGGTGATCGACGGCATGGTCGAGCGGAAATTCGGGCGGATCGTCAACATCACCTCCGCCTCGGTGAAAATGCCGCTGGCCGGCCTCGACCTCTCCAGCGGCGCCCGCATCGGCCTAACCGGCTTTCTCGCCGGCGTCGCCCGCACGGTGGCGCACGCCAACGTCACCATCAACTCGCTGCTGCCGGGCTCGTTCGACACCCGCCGCCTGCAGTCCGGCCAGCAAGCCGCCTCCGAGCGGACAGGCGTCGACATCGAGGTGATCCGCGACCAGCGGCGCGCTGAAATCCCCGCCGGCCGCTTCGGCGAGGCTGCCGAGTTCGGCACCGCCTGCGCGTTCCTCTGCTCGGCGCAGGCCGGGTACATCACCGGGCAAGCGCTGTTGATCGACGGGGGGGCGTATCCGGGCGTACTGTAGGTAGCGGCCCCTTAAAGCTGCCGCCGAGAGCAAAGCCGGACAGATCACGCGACGGCGACGCGCCTTCTTCGCCCCTCCGGGGAGAAGTGCCCGGCAGGGCAATGGAGGGCGCGCCACCCGCGCCTCGCCGCAAGCGCTGCCCCCTCACCCACCTTGCTGCGCTCGGCACCCTCTCCCCGTCGGGGCGAGGGGGCGCCTCGCCTCCCTACTCCGCCGCCTCCGCCACCGGCACGTAGTTCAGGATCGGCCCCAGCCAGCGTTCGACCTCGGCGAGCGGCATCTTCTTGCGCGCCGCGTAATCCTCGACCTGGTCCCGCTCGACCTTGGCGACGCCGAAATAGTGCGCCTCGGGGTGCGAGAGGTAGAGGCCGGCGACCGAGGAGCCGGGCCACATCGCGAAGCTCTCGGTCAGCGTGACGCCGATCGCCGCCTCTGCGTCGAGGAGGCCGAAGAGCGTGCGCTTCTCCGTATGGTCGGGCTGGGCGGGATAGCCCGGCGCTGGGCGGATGCCCTTGTAGGGCTCGCCGGCGAGTTCGTCGGGCTTGAACGTCTCGTCGGCGCCATAGCCCCAGAACTCGCGCCGGACTTTCTCGTGCATGGCTTCTGCGAAGGCTTCGGCGAAGCGGTCGGCGAGCGCCTTGACGAGGATCGCGGCGTAGTCGTCGTTCTGGCTGGCGAAGCGCTTGGAGATCGCCTCCTCCTCGATCCCCGCGGTCACCACGAAGCCGCCGACATAGTCGCTTGCGCCCGATTCCATGGGCGCGACGAAGTCGGACAGCGCCATGTTGGGGCGACCGTCGCGCTTCGAGAGCTGCTGGCGAAGGGTGAAGAACGTCGCCTTCTCCGCAGCCCGCGTCTCGTCGGTGAACAGGCGGATGTCGTCGCCGACCGCGCCCGCCGGCCAGAAGCCGATGACGGCCTTGGGATGAAACCACTTCTCCGCGATGATCTGCTTCAGCATCGCCTGCGCGTCCGCGAACAGAGCCCGCGCGGCCTCGCCTTGCTTCTCGTCCTCGAGGATCGCGGGATAGCGCCCCTTCAGCTCCCAGGTCTGGAAGAACGGCGTCCAGTCGATATAGGCGGCAAGCGTTTCGAGGTCGTAGTTCTCGAACACGCGGGTGCCGAGGAAGCTTGGCTTGGGCGGCACGTAGCCCGCCCAGTCCAGCTGCATCGCGTTTTCGCGGGCGCGCTCCAGCGGCAGCCGCTTCTTTTCGGATTCGCTGCGGGCGTGGTTGGCCGCGACCTTGATGTACTCGTCGCGGATGCCGGAGATGTAGGCGTCCTTGCCCTCGGGCGAGAGCAGGCTGGAAACGACGCCGACGGCGCGGCTGGCGTCGGTGACGTAGATCGTCTGGCCGGCATTGTAGCGCGGGTCGATCTTAACGGCGGTGTGGACGCGGCTGGTGGTCGCCCCGCCGATCAGCAGCGGGATGTCGAAGCCCTCGCGCTCCATCTCGGCCGCGACGTGCACCATCTCGTCGAGTGAGGGCGTGATCAGGCCGGAGAGCCCGATGACGTCGACATTGTGCTTGCGGGCCTCCTCGAGGATGCGCGTCGCCGGCACCATGACGCCGAGGTCGATGATCTCGTAATTGTTGCAGGCGAGGACGACGCCGACGATGTTCTTGCCGATGTCGTGCACGTCGCCCTTGACGGTCGCCATCAGTACCTTGCCGGCGGCCTGGCGCTCGGCCCCGCCATTGGCGAGCTTCTCGGCCTCCATGTACGGCAGGAGGATCGCCACGGCCTGCTTCATCACGCGGGCCGACTTCACCACCTGCGGCAGGAACATCTTGCCGGCGCCGAAGAGGTCGCCGACGACGTTCATGCCGGCCATCAGCGGCCCCTCGATGACGTGCAGCGGGCGGGCGACGCCCAGCCGCGCCTCGTCGGTGTCGACGTCGATGTATTCGGTGATGCCGTTGACCAGCGCATGCGCCAGCCGCTTGTCGACCGGCCATTCGCGCCAGGCGAGGTCCTGGACCCGGGCCTCCTTGCCGGCGGTGCCGCGGTACTTCTCGGCCTGTTCCAGCAGCCGGTCGGTGGCGTTGCCCTCGCCCTTCGGCGTGCGGTTGAGGACGACGTCCTCGCAGGCTTCCCTGAGTTCCGCATCGATCGTCTCGTAGACGGCAAGCTGGCCGGCATTGACGATGCCCATGTCCATGCCCGCCTGAATGGCGTGGTAGAGGAAGACGGCGTGCATCGCCTCGCGCACCGGCTCGTTGCCGCGGAACGAGAAGGAGAGGTTGGAGATGCCGCCGGAAATGTGGACGTGCGGCAGGGTCTCGGTGATCCGCCTGGTCGCGCCGATGAAATCGACGCCGTAATTGTTGTGCTCCTCGATGCCGGTGGCCACCGCAAAGACGTTGGGATCGAAGATGATGTCTTCCGGCGGGAAGCCGATCTCCTCGGTCAAAAGCTTGTAGGCCCGGGTACAGATCGCGACCTTGCGCTCTTCGGTATCGGCTTGCCCCTCCTCGTCGAAGGCCATCACCACGACGGCCGCGCCATAGGCGCGCACCAGCCGCGCCTGTTGCAGGAAGGCCGCCTCGCCCTCCTTCATCGAGATCGAGTTGACCAGCGGCTTGCCCTGGACGCATTTCAGCCCGGCCTCGATGATCGACCATTTGGAGCTGTCGATCATCACGGGCACGCGCGCGATGTCGGGCTCCGCGGCGACGAGGTTGAGGAACTCGACCATCGCGCGTTCCGAATCGATCAGGCCCTCGTCCATGTTGATGTCGATGACCTGCGCGCCGTTCTCGACCTGGTCTCGTGCGACGACCAGCGCGGCGTTGTAGTCGCCCGCGGTGATCAGCTTGCGGAATTTGGCCGAGCCGGTGACGTTGGTCCGTTCGCCAACGTTGACGAAGGGGATGTCCGAGGTCAGCGTGAACGGCTCGAGGCCGGACAGCCGCATGACCGGGACGTGCTCGGGCACCGCGCGCGGCTTCTTGCCCGCGACGGCCGCGGCGATGGCGCGGATGTGGTCGGGCGTCGAGCCGCAGCAGCCGCCGACGATGTTGAGAAGGCCCTCGTCGGCGAAACCGGCGATCTGGGCGGCCATCTCCTCCGGGCTCTCGTCGTACTGCCCGAACTCGTTCGGCAGGCCGGCGTTCGGATAGGCGCAGACCAGCGTGTCGGCGACGCCCGAGATTTCGGCGAGATGCTCGCGCATAGCCGCGGCGCCCAGCGCGCAGTTGAGGCCGACGGTGAACGGCCGGGCGTGCCGCACAGAGTGCCAGAAAGCGGTCGGCGTCTGGCCGGACAAGGTGCGGCCGGAGAGATCGGTGATCGTGCCGGAGATCATCACCGGCAGGTCGACGCCCTTTTCGAGGAAGATCTCGTTGCAGGCGAAGATCGCCGCCTTGGCGTTCAGCGTGTCGAAGATCGTCTCGATCAGGATCAGGTCGGCGCCACCGTCGATCAGCCCGCGCAGCTGCTCGCCATAGGCGATGCGCAGCTCGTCGAAGGAGGTGGCGCGGAAGCCGGGATTGTTGACGTCGGGCGAGATCGAGGCGGTACGGTTGGTCGGCCCGAGCGCACCCGCGACGAAGCGGCGCTTGCCATCCTCCTGCTCGGCGCGGATGCAGGCCCGCCGCACCAGTCGCGCGCCGTCGCGGTTGAGATCGTAGACCTGGTCCTCCATGCCGTAATCGGCCTGGGCGATCGAGGTGGAGGAGAAGGTGTTGGTCTCGATGATATCGGCGCCGGCGATCGCGTAGGCGTAGTGGATCGCCTCGATCGCTTTCGGCTGGGTCAGGATCAAGAGGTCGTTATTGCCCTGCAAATGGCAGGCGCAGCCCTCGAAGCGGTCGCCGCGGAAGTGGCTCTCCTCGTAGCCGAGCCCCTGGATCTGCGTGCCCATGGCGCCGTCGAGGATCAGGATGCGCTCGGATGCCGCCTTCATCAGCGCGGTCCGGGCGTCGTCGCGCGGCACGCTCGGCTGATCGAACAGATGATCGGTGATGTCGGTCATGGGTCACCTCGGCGCGGGGCACGTGAAGAGCTGCAGCACAACAGCAGCGCTTGATATAAACATATCCTTATATGAAGATAAGACCTATGGCGAGGCGTCGCACAACGCTACCTCGCGGAAAACATTACGTCGGCGGGGCCTGGGGGAAAAGAGCGGATGCTGCGGCGAGACTTCTTCGACCGGCCCGCGGCCGTGGTCGCCGCTGAATTGGTCGGCTCCCTGCTGACGGTGGACGGTGTCGGCGGCATCATCGTCGAGACCGAGGCCTATGACGGCACCGACCCCGCCTCGCACAGCCTCAACGGGATGACGCCCCGCAATGCAGCGATGTTCGGGCCGCCCGGCCACGCCTACGTCTACCGCTCCTACGGCATCCACTGGTGCCTCAACTTCGTCTGCGAGCCGGCGGGCGACGGCGCGGCCGTGCTGATCCGGGCGCTGGAACCGACCGCCGGCATCGACGCGATGCGCGCCCGGCGTCGCATGGAGGACATCAGCAAGCTGTGCGCCGGGCCCGGACGGCTGTGCCAGGCGCTGGCGGTCGACCGCGGGCATGACGGGATGGCGCTCGACGCGCCGCCGTTTGCGATTCTAGCGCCGACCACGCCGCCGACGCTGATAGTCGGGCCGCGCATCGGCATATCGCGCGGCATCGAAACACCCTGGCGTTTTGGCCAGGAAGGCTCGCGCTATCTCAGCCGAAACTTCCAAAAATTGGGCGCTGCGAAAATTTAGGCAGAAATTCTAGCCCGGGGGTTTTGCGAAGCGGCTCGGGGCGGTGCTAGGCTCCCGGCATCGAAGCGTTGGAAAGCCCTCTCCCATGAAGCCGCTGCCGAATTCCATCTATGCCCGCGACGTCGAATACGTGCTGCATGCCGCCACCAATGCGCGCAAGCACGAGGAGATCGGGCCGATCGTCATCGACCGTGGCGAGGGCATCTATGTCTTCGACGACCAAGGCAATAAGTATATCGAGGCGATGGCCGGCCTCTGGAGCGTCGGCGTCGGCTTCGGCGAGAAGCGGCTGGCGGACGCCGCCTACAAGCAGATGCAGAAGCTGCCCTACTATCATTCGTTCAGCCACAAATCGAACGAGCCGGCGATCAACCTCGCCGAGCGGCTGGTGAAGATGAGCCCGGAAAAGCTCGCCAAGGTGTTCTTCACCAATTCCGGCTCGGAAGCCAACGACACCGTCGTCAAGTTGATCTGGTACTACAACAATGCCCGCGGCAGGCCGGAGAAGAAGACCTTCATCTCCCGCGTCAACGCCTATCACGGCATCACCATGGCGTCGGCCTCGCTGACCGGCCTGCCGACCAACCACCGCGACTTCGACCTGCCGATCATTCCGGTCAAGCACGTCACCTGCCCGCATTTCTACCGCTATGGCCTCGCCGGCGAGACCGAGGCCGAGTTCACCGACCGCCTCGCGGCAGAGCTGGAGCAGACGATCCTCGACGCCGGACCCGAGACCATCGCCGCCTTCATCGGCGAGCCGCTGATGGGCGCCGGCGGCGTGCTGCCGCCGCCGGAAGGCTACTGGACCAAGGTGCAGGAGATCTGCCGCAAGTACGACGTGCTGATCGTCGCCGACGAGGTGATCAACGGTTTTGGCCGCCTCGGCACGATGTTCGCCTGCGAGTACTACGGCATCGAGCCGGACATGCTGGTGGTGTCGAAGCAGATCACCTCGTCCTACCAGCCGCTAGCCGCGGTCCTGCTGTCGGACGAGATCTACCAGGGCATCGCCGACAACACCGCCAAGATCGGCACGCTCGGCCACGGCTACACCGCCGGGGCGCATCCCGTGGCGACGGCGGTCGGCCTCGAGAACCTCGACATCATCGAGGAGAAGGGCCTTGTCGCCAATGCGAAAGCGATGGGCGATATCCTGCAGTCGGAACTGCGTCGGCGCTTCACCGACCACCCGCTGGTCGGCGAGGTCCGCGGCGTCGGCCTGATCGCGGCCCTGGAGCTGGTCGCCGACAAGGCGAATAAGACGCGCTTCGACCCGGTCGGCAAGGCCGGCGGCTTCGTGTTCCAGAAGGCGCATGAGCACGGCCTGATCATCCGCGCCATCGGCGACCAGATCGCCTTCTGCCCGCCGCTGATCATCACCGAGGCGGAGATCATGGACATGCTCGACCGGTTCGCCCTGACGCTGCAGGATACGGTTACATTTCTGCGGGGCTGACCGCCACGATCCCGACGCAAGGCGCCGCTAGGCCGGCACTATCGGCCCGCGCTGCGGCGCCTTCGGTCCGCGTGCGGGCCATCGAGACCGGGTGCGCCTGGAGACAAGGACTTTGCGATGCAGGTGCGTGCCTGTCAGCTCAGCGCCGACATGGGCGATCCCGTCGCCCGGCTGGCCGCCATCCGGTGGATGATCATCGATGCCGCGTCGGATGGCGCCGACGTCATGGTGCTGCCCGAGCTCGCCTTGACCGGCTACGGCGCGGGCGACCCGATCCGCGACGCAGCCGAAACGATCGACGGCCAGACGGTCAGCGAATTGCGCAAGCTCGCCGATGCGAACGGCATCGCCGTGGTGACCGGCATTGCACTCCGCGAAGAACAGGGCGTGATCAACGCCGCGATCATCCTGCGGCCACGGCTGCCGCCGCTGGTGTATGCCAAGCAGCACCTGTTCGGTCCTTACGAGAAAGCGCTGTTCGCCGCCGGCAACCGATCCTGCGAGGTGTTCGAGGTCGGCGGCCTGAAGGCGGCCGCGCTCGTCTGCTTCGACGTCGAGTTTCCCGAGCGGGTGCGCGAACTCGCCCAGGCCGGCGCGCAGGTGATCTTCGTGCCGACCGCCCTCCCCGCCGGCGGGTCGGGGCGGATGGTGGCGGAATACGTCGTGCCGACCCGGGCGTTCGAAAGCCAGGTCTTCATCGTCTATATCAACCATGTCGGGCATGACGGCCGCTTCGTCTACCAGGGGCTTTCCTGCATCGCCGCGCCCGACGGCACCCGCATCGTCGTCGCACCCGACGACAAGCCGCAGCTGATGAGCGCGACGCTCGACCCCGAGGACTACGCCCAGAGCATTGCCGACAATCCCTATCTCGCCGAACTCGCCCTGCACCGCCGGCCGTGAAACGTCCGGAGAGAGAAGCCGGGCCCGAGCGCCAACCAGGGGCAGGATCGGTCGATAGGATGAAAGCATGAGAGAGATTTCGGGCGTGCTGTTCGACAAGGACGGCACGCTTCTGGACTTCGAGGCGACCTGGGGACCGGCGACGGCAGCGGTGCTCGGCGAACTCGCCGGTGGCGACGCCGCGTGCCTTGCCGACATGGCGGAGGCGGCCGGCTTCCTGCCGGCGACCCAGAGCTTCACCGCGACCTCGCCGATCATCGCGGGCGCGACGAGCGACTTCGCACCGCAATGGGCGGCAAGGCTCGGGCTGGCGCAGGACGGCGCCTTCGACGACCGCGTGAACAGGCTCTACCGCGCGGCGAGCCTTGCCTCGCTGACCGGCTATGACGACAATGCCGGGGCGCTTGCCGCGCTCCGGCAGCGCGGCATCGCCATCGGCCTTGCCACCAACGACTCCGAGCAGAATGCCCGCGCGCATCTTTCCGCGCTGGGGATCGAGCATTGGTTCGACTTCGTCGCAGGCTATGATTCAGGCCATGGCGCCAAGCCCGGCCCCGGCATGGTGATCGCCTTCGCCCGGCATGTCGGCGTCGCGACGACGGCGGTCGCCCTTGTCGGCGACTCCACCCACGACATCGACGCCGCGCGGGCCGCCGGCGCGCTGGGCATCGGCATCGCGCGCACCAAGGCTGCCGCGGAAGCCCTCGGCACGCACGCCGATTACCGCGTGGACGACCTCGACGCCTTGCTGGCTCTCCTCGGTACGCCGTCCAAGGACTGATCCCGGGATGCCGGTGCCCGACCAGATGTGCTGCGGGCATCGCGGCTGCTGCGAGAAGTTTGCTTTTCAGCCGCGTCCAGCCCATGTGGAGGGCTCCCGACCGCGCGGCGGCCGCTGGAATTCCCACGGAAGTCCCATCCGCTTGCCTCTTCGCTCCCCCCTCGCAATGCTCGGCCTGTCGGCAGCCTTGCTGTGGGCGCTGGGTGCCGGGGCGGCCCATGCCGGCGAGCGCGTCCCGTTCGAGGACACCGGCATCGCCCGCGGCACCATCGTCATCCACACCGCCGAACGCCGCCTCTACCTGCTGCTGGGATCGGGCAAGGCGATGGCCTATCCGGTCGGCGTCGGACGGGCGGACCGGCAGTGGACAGGCCTGTCGTCGATCACCGGCAAGTATGTCCGTCCCAACTGGACGCCGCCGGCAGCCGTGAAGCGCGACAGCCCGAACCTCCCCGACATCAACCCCGGTGGCGCGCCGAACAATCCGCTCGGCGTCGCCGCCCTGACGCTGGCTGGTGGCGAATACGCGATTCACGGCACGAACAGGCCGAACTCGGTTGGTGGATTTGTTTCCTACGGCTGTATCCGCATGACCAACGAGGACGTCGTCGACCTCTACGACCGCGTCCGCGTCGGGACGCCGGTGGTGGTCCAGCGCTGAGGCGACCGGCGGCCCGCCCGGATCAGAGTTCCAGGCTGCCCTCGGACGAGCGGTCGTAGAGGATCACGGTCAGCAGCGAGGGATGGACCTCCAGCGTCTCGCCATAGCTGATGAAGCCCAGCCGGCGGAACTTGTTCATGAAGAAGCTGACACGCGAGCGGGTCGTGCCGATCATCTCGGCCAGCGTCTCCTGGCTGACCTTGGCAACCACCGCCGAGGACTGTCCGTCCATGCCGAAATTCGCCAGCAACATCAGCGTTCGAGCCAGCCGCTTCTCGCTGGAATTGAACATCTGGTCGATCAGGCTCTCCTCCACCCGGATCGTCCGGCGCAGGAGATAGGCGACGAAGAATTCGGAAAACACGGGCTCGGTCTGGAGCAGACGGGCAAACGTCGCGCGGTCGATCCGGATGAGATCGCAGTCCGTCATGCCGGTGGCGGTCGCCATCCGGTTGGGCTGCCCTGCAAGGCATCCCTCGCCGCAGAACTCGCCACCGTTCAAGATGGCAACGACGGCATCCTTGCCCTGCTGCGATACGACGGAGAGCTTCACCTGTCCTCGCGAGATAAAAAAGATCGTGTCAGCGATCTCGCCCTGCACGAAAATTCTCTCGTTCTTGGAAAATCTTACTGGATTCTTGGCCAGACCAGCTTGGCTCAGAAAATCCTTCACATCAAAATCGTCCGGCAAAATATGTTGCACGTTACGACCTCCCGAAATTGTTAACCGAGATTCTCGTAAAATTATTTCAAGTGAGCAATTTTGCTCAGAAGAATCTCATTATAAATTTAAGAAAGACAGGAATTACTACATTTCGGAGCAGGGCATGCGTAGAAATTCTGGAAAAAACTTGGCCTGGCCGGATTGGTTCCGCTCGCCGTTGCGGCAGGTTTTTCGAGTGTAGTTCAAGCCGAAGACCTGACGAGCTTTGCCATCCTCGCCGGCTCGACGGTGACGAACACCGGGCCAAGCGTCATCACCGGCAATATCGGCCTCAGCCCCGGCACCGCCGTCACCGGCTTCTTCTCGCCCGGCATCGTGACGCCGCCCTACAGCATCTTCATCAATGACGGCGTCGCGGTGCAGGCGCAGATCGACCTCGTCGCTCAGTATACCGACCTCGCCAACCGGCCGGCGACCAGCAACCTAACCGGCCGCGACCTCGCCGGTCTGGTGCTGGCGCCCGGCGTCTATTCCTATGACACCTCTGCCCAGCTGACGGGCACGCTGACCCTCGACGCCCAGAACAATCCGAATGCGGTATTCGTCGTGAACATCGGCAGCACGCTGACCACCGGCAGCGCCTCGCGGGTCGCGCTGATCAACGGCGCGCAAGGTGCCAACGTCTTCTTCGTCGTCGGCAGCTCGGCAACCGTCGGCACCGGCAGCGTCCTGTCCGGCCAGATCCTGGCGCTGACCAGCATCGCGCTGAACACCAGCGCCAGCATCAACTGCGGCGCGGCGCTTGCCCGCAATGGCGCGGTGACGCTCGACACCAACACGATCTCGGTCTGCACCGCCACGACGGCGCCGATCGCGCCGATCGTGTCGCCGACGACGCCAACGACGCCTGTCGTGACCGTGCCCGCCGGAACCCCCGTCACCACCACACCCGACGGCACCCCGGTCGTCACCTTGCCGGACGGCACCCCCGTCACCGTTCCCGAAGGCACCCCCATCGTCACCGCGCCCGACGGCACGCCAGTGGTCAGCACGCCGGTGGTCGTCCCGTCGCCGGTCGTAACCACACCTGTGGCGGTGACCCGGCGCGCGACGCGGAACGAGATCGCCGTCGCCCGCGGCATCGACAACGCCGTCGGACGCGGCAGCCGGCTGCCGCTGGTGTTCGCGCTCCTCACCCCCAACCAGCTGCTGGACGTGCTGGGCCAGCTGACCGGCGAGATCGGCACCTCCGTGGCGCCCGCCGGACGGGAGGCGATGAACTCGTTCCTGACCCAGATCTTCGACCGGATCAACGGCGACCGCAGCCCGTTCGGCGACCGCCCGGGCCGGGGTCCAAACGGCGAGGGTCCGAACGGCCCGGGCGGCCCTGGTGGCCCAGGTGGCTCCGAGGGTCCCGGTCCGGGCAATGATCGGTCGCCGCCTGGGGACGACGGCCTCATCCCGGCCAACGAGCGCTTCAACAGCCGCCAGCCGACCGGACCGTCGCCGACGATCCGCGCGCTCGGCTACGGCCCCGGTGACGCCGCCCCGCTCGGCGCGATGGCGACACTGCAGTCGCGCGAGCCGCTGCTGCCGCTGGCCCGGCCGGATCCGCGGCTCTGGAGCGCCTGGATTTCCGGCTATGGCGGCACGACGTCCACCGACGGCGACAACCGCATCGGCAGCCATGACCGCGACATCAACACCGCGGGCTTCGCCGGCGGTATCGATTACCTCGTCGATCCCGACACGCTGGTCGGTTTCTCGATCGGTGGCTCGAACAGCCAGTTCGACCTTTCCGGCGGCAACGGCTACGGCAGCATCGACACGGTGAGTGCCGCGCTCTACGGCCGCAGGAACTTCGATGCCGCCTACGTCTCGGCGGCCCTGGCGGCCAGCTACAACGACGTCTCGACCGAGCGGAGCGTCATCATCGGCGCGATCGACCGGTACAGCGCGGACTTTTCCGCCTACGACGTCGCCGCGCAGATCGAAGCGGGCTACCGGTTCGACGTGCCGGACCTTATCGCCCTGCCCGGTTCGGGCTGGGTGACGCCTTACGCCTCGCTGCAGGTCCAGACCTTCTTCACGCCTTCCTACGGCGAGACGACCTCGGCGAGCGGCGCGCTGTTCGCTCTCGACACGGCCTCCGACCAGTCGACGTCCACCCGCACCGAACTCGGCGCGCGCTTCGGCCGGAGCATTGTCCTCGACGAGAATGCCTTGCTGGCGCTTCGGGGCCGGCTGGCCTGGGCGCACGACGAGGGCGCGGACGCCGAAACCGACGTCAGCTTCCGGGCGCTGCCGGGCTCGAAGTTCCGCGTCGAGGGCGCCGACGACGGTGGCGATGCGCTGCTGGCCTCGGCCGGCGCCGAGGTTCGCTTCACCAACGGCTTTGCCGTCGCAGGCTTCGTCGACAGCAAACTGTCGGGGGACAGCCAGAGCTATTCCGGAACCGGACGGCTCAGCTACAGCTGGTAGCTCGCTGGCCGCCAGCATGACACCGTCGGCGGCGAAGGCTGCCGGCGGCCATCCGGCGCTCTGGCCGTTTCAGTCGCCATTTCAATCAGCCGCATCAGTCGCCGGCAATGGCGAGGGACCGGCGGCTATCGGCGTGCTCGCGCCAGATCAGCACGAGGCTGGACGCGACGATGACAAGGGCGCCGGCCACCACCTGCAGCGTCGGCACGTCCGCCCAGACCAGGTAGCCGTAGAGGAAGGCCCAGACGAGGCCGGTATACTCGACCGGGGCCACCGCCGAGGCGGGCGCGAACCGGAAGCCCTCGTACAGGAAATACTGTCCGAGCCCGCCGGCGAGCCCGAGCCCTGCCAGCATGCAAAGATCCGCCGCGCCCGGCGTGACCCAGACGAACGGCAGCATGGCGAGGGTGGCGAGGACGAACAGGATGTTGCTGACGACCATCTGGTTGGTGGTCGTCTCGGTCCGGCTGATCATCCGCACCAGGATGACGCTCAGCGCCCAGCAGCAAGCGGCGAACAGCGCCGACAGCGCGGGGTAGAGCACGAGATCGCCGCCGGGATCGGCCGCAAGCACCACGCCGCAGAAACCGGCGATGACGCAGATCCAGCGGACCGGCGTCACCTTCTCCTTGAGGATCAGCACCGACAGTACCACGACGACGATCGGCGCGGCGAAGTAGATCGTGGTGAGCTGGGCGAGGCCGAGGTCGCGGGCGGCGGAATAGAAGCACAGCCAGGCGACCAGCATCAGCCCGGCCCGCACCGCGAGGGCACGCTTGTTGGGGCTGTGGGCGACGGCCCGAAGGCCCGACCGGCCGCCGATCGCGAGCGCCATGGCGACGATGATGAGACTGCGGAAGAACAGTACCTGCGGCACGGCGAAGGTGGTGACGAGGAGCTTCACCAGCACGTCCTGCACCGAGAACAGGCTGTAGCCGAGGGCGCAGTAGCCGATCCCGCCGAGACGGCGGGCGGGGTCGTCTTGTATGGCGGTGGTCAAGCAAGGCTCCCTGCACCTTTCGGCGGGGAGCCCGGCATGTCCGACCCCTTGCGTCCGATTCGGCCAGCCCCGCGGCCAGCGTCCAGAGAAATGCCATTCCGACACCCGGAGGAGAAGGGGTCTTCTCGCCGCGGTTGAGGCGGGCGCATAAAAAGGCCGCCGTCATCCTCTGATGACGGCGGCCAGTGGGGCGTTGCGGCGACTTTACCGGCCGGCGATGATGCTGGCGATGACGCCGCTGGTGATGCCGACGAGGATGTAGGTGTTGTCGACCTTCACCCAGCGCTGGTTGCGGCCCGGCGCACGCAGGCCGTAGCGCTTGTAGTCGCTGACGCGGGTGCCGCCGCGCTGGTATCGACCGCCCTGCTTCATCCAGGCCGGGCGACGCGACTGGCGGACTTCCTTCCGGCTCTGACGAACCTCGCGCTTGCTATCGCGGACGTCGCGCCGGTCCTCGCGCAGCTCGCGCTTGTCCTGGCGCAGTTCCTGAACCTGCTGGCGGCTCTGGGCGGAGGCCTCGACCGCGGTCAGCACCGGCGCGGCAAAGAAGGAGAGAGCAAGGGCGACGATGAGCGATTCTTCATGGGGGTGGTTCCTCTGGAAGCGCCGAGAAGCACGGCGCCGCTGTTTAGATGAGGGGACCATGGACCTTCGGAGATGAACGCCGGGTGAGGATCGCATTACGATGTCGTAAGCTTTGCTGACGAGTGCGCGGGAGCCACCCTGCGGTTGCCGGAGGCATTGCCAGAAGGCCAGCAGCGCGTGAACCAAGCCTCTCGCGGCGGGCAGGACAGTTTCGGACAACGGTGGCGCGCCAGGGTTGTACGGGCGAAGGGCATTTATGCGAGGAAAACCATGACCAGCAAGCCAGGCTCGACGGCGGTCGGCGTCGGCCGCAAGGGTGCGTGGGAGATTAACGAGGCGCCCCCGCCTGCGCCAGCCCTGTCGCAGCCACGCCTGTCGAACGACGAGGTAGTCGCGATCTTCAGCCCGGACAGCCCGCCGATGTCGGCGATCAAGCTGGTCTGGGACAATCCGGAGCGGCTGGACCTCGAGAAGATGCGCCAGCGCCTGCAGGAACTCGCCCGCATCCTCCGGGCCAAGCCGCTCAACGACAGCATCGACATGATGATCGCAGCCGTCGATGTCGCCATCGCGCAGATCGAACGCGATCCGGCCGGGCTGACGCTCGAACAGGCGCGGGCCCTGCGCACCGCTGCCGAACAGTTGCGCCATCTCCTCGCCGGCGGCGCACCTTTCGCCAACAGCAATGGCTGACCGCAGCGATCGGATCGCGGGGCGCCCCCGGCTCCGGACCTTGAGAGAACAGCGAGCCTGTCGTCAGCCGGGGCGGCGCGAGATGCCGACCTTGCGGATGGTGAAGTTGGACTGGATGCGCGAGACGCCCGGCAGCCGCGAGAGCACGTCGGTGTGGATGCGCTCGTAGTCGCCGAGGCTTCGCGCCTCGACCTTCAGCAGATAGTCGGCGGACCCGGTCATCAGGTAGCATTCGAGAATCTCGCCGCATTTGCGCACGGCCACCTCGAACTTGCGCAGAAACTCCTCGGTCTGCCGCTCCAGCGTGATCTGGATGATGATCACGGTGGCTTCCTCGGGCCCCGGCAGATCGATCAGGGCGGTATAGCCGCGGATGACGCCGCTGTTTTCCAGCGCGCGCAGCCGGCGGAGGCAGGTCGAGGGCGACAGGCCGACGGCCTCGGCGAGCCTCGCATTGGTGATCCGCCCGTCGACGCTCAACTGGTCGAGGATCCGGCGGTCCGCTTCGTCGACGAGGGCCATGGCAGAATTCTCCAAACGGATGGTGTTTATCGCCGGCCAGGCGGCAAGAATGGCAGAACCTGCGATAGTTCGGCGTGAAATGCCAGGATGGAGCCAATAGCGTAGGTGCTGGAATTCATCCAGGAGTGCGCGATGGCCGTCGACGACCAAGCTCTTCCCGCAACGGCCGGGTGCCTTGCCGCAAGCGGTGGGGACTGGCGTAGCGCTGGCGGCGTGCTGCGCGTGGATGCCGGTGCTGTCGCGGAGAATTTTGGGCGTCTCGAGGCCGAGGTCGGTAGGGGGCGCTGTGCCGGCGTGGTGAAGGCCGATGCCTATGGTCTCGGCGTCAATGTCGTCGTGCCCGCCCTCGTCGAGGCCGGTTGCCGCGACTTCTTCGTGGCGCAGCTGAACGAGGCGCTGGCAGTGCGGCAGATCCTGCCGCAGCCGGCGCGGATCTTCGTCCTCAACGGACTGGTGCCCGGGGCGGAGGAGGCTTGCGCGGCCGCCGGCATCATCCCCGTCGCCAACCATTTCGGCCAGGTCGCCGCCTGGGCCGCGCTCAGCCGGCGCACCGGCCAGCGCTTGGCGATGGCCCTGCAGCTGGACAGCGGCATGTCGCGCCTCGGCCTGTCCTTCGACGAGGTCACGCGGCTCGCCGCCGAGCCGGGCCTTCTCGAGGCGGTCGACCTCCAGCTGGTGATGAGCCACCTCGCCTGCGCCGATCAGCCGGACCATGCCGCCAGCCGCGAGCAACTGGCCGCTTTCGATGCCGCCCGCGCGCTGCTGCCGGCTGCCCCCGCCTCGCTCGCCAACTCCGCCGGCATCTTCCTCGGCGAGGAGTTTCACCTCGACCTCTGCCGGCCGGGCGCGGCGCTCTACGGCATCAGCACCGGCCCCGCCTCCCCGCGCCTTCGCCCGACGGTCGCGGTCTCCGGCCGGGTCGCGCAGGTCCGGGAGATCGAGGCCGGCCGCCATGTCGGCTACGGCTACGCCTTTCGTGCGACGCGACCGATGCGCCTCGCGACGATCGCGGTCGGCTATGCCGACGGCTGGCCACGGCACCTCGGCGATGTCGGCGCGGCGTTCTGGGGCGATGCGCGCCTGCCGATCGTCGGGCGGGTGTCGATGGACAGTTTCGTCGTCGACCTCGCCGCCGCCGGCGACGCGCCGCCGGTGCCGGGTGACTTCGTCGAACTGATCGGCGAACATCAGAGCGCCGACGACGTCGCCGAGGCCGCCGGCACCATCGGCTACGAGATCCTCACCCGCCTCGGACACCGCTTCCACCGCATCACCGTCTGATCCTCTCCCGGAGCGCCTGCCATGCAAGTCCTGATCCTCGGTGCCGGTGTCATCGGCGTGACCTCCGCCTACGAACTCGCCAAGGCCGGGCACGAGGTCACCGTCGTCGACCGCCAGCCGGCGCCGGCGCTGGAGACGAGCTTTGCCAATGCCGGCGAGATCTCGCCCGGCTACGCCTCGCCCTGGGCCGGGCCGGGCGTGCCGATGAAGGCGCTGAAATGGCTGTTCATGCGCCACGCGCCGCTGGTGCTGCGGGCCAATCCCGACCCGAGGATGTGGCTCTGGATGGCGCAGATGCTGCGCAACTGCACCGCCGAGCGCTACGCGGTGAACAAGGGGCGCATGGTGCGCGTCGCCGAATACAGCCGCGACCGGCTGATCGCGGTGCGGGCCGAGACCGGCATCGCCTATGACGAGCGGACGCGCGGCACGCTGCAGCTGTTCCGCACGCAGAAGCAGGTGGACGGCACCGCCGGCGACATCGCCGTGCTCCGGGACTACGGCGTGCCCTACGAGGTGCTCGACGCCGATGGCTGCATCGCCGCAGAGCCTGGGCTCGCGGCCGTGCGCCCCCTCGTTGCCGGCGGTCTGCGCCTGCCGAACGACGAGACCGGCGACTGCCACATCTTCACCCAGCGCCTCGCCGCCGAATGCGAGCGGCTCGGCGTCATCTTCCGGTTCAACACCTCGATCGAGGCGATCGAGGCGTCCGGCGGCAGCGTGACGGGGGTGCGGACCGACAAGGGCCTGATGACGGCGGACACCTATGTTCTGGCGCTCGGCAGCTATTCGCCGCTGCTGACGCGGGCGCTCGGCTTCGCGCCGCCGGTCTACCCGGTGAAGGGCTATTCGATCACCGTGCCGATCGCCGATGCCGCGACGGCGCCGGTCTCGACCGTCATGGACGAGACCTTCAAGGTGGCGATCACCCGGCTCGGCGACCGGATCCGCGTCGGCGGCACGGCGGAGCTCTCGGGTTTCAACTCGGCCCTCTCGCCGGCGCGCAAGGCGACGCTGGTGCAGTCGCTGACCGATCTGTTCCCGACCGCGGGGAATGTCGAGGCCGCGACCTTCTGGACGGGCATGCGGCCGATGACGCCGGACGGCACCCCGGTGATCGGCCGCTCGCCGGTGGAGAACCTCTTCCTCAACACCGGCCACGGCACGCTCGGCTGGACCATGGCCTGTGGCTCGGCGCGGGTGCTGGCGGACATCGTCTCGCAGAAGAAGCCGGACATCCAGACCGACGATCTCGACCTGTCGCGCTACGGCTGACGCGCACGGCGCGCCGTCTGGCGACGCCTGGTGGCGGGCAAAGCACCCTCAATGGCAGCGGTAGCGGTGGCGGTGGCGGTGGCGGTGGCGGTAAGACCCGCCCGAGCACGCAGTTCGGCGCAACCTGTCGCGCACTGCAGAGCACCGAAATGCACGTCGAAAGATGCTAACTGCGCCGCGACGAATTTCATTAGCAGATTATTCAAATTTGATCGTTAGCTTCCTACGTGAAGCAGCGCAACGACCGGCGACCCCGGCGGCGCAGGCATGAAGCCGATGTTTCAGACGGTTCGCCGTCATGTCCCACGTATCTCTTTACGGGACTAAACCTATGACCTCGATCAATTTCAACGTTGCCGCTACTACCGCTCTTCGTACCCTGCAGCAGACCAACAGCGCCCTCGAGACCTCGCAGAACCGCGTCTCGACCGGCCTGAAGATCGGCGAAGCCAAGGACAACGCCGCCTACTGGTCGATCTCGACCACCCTGAAGTCCGACAACAAGTCGCTGTCGACCGTCAAGGATGCCCTCAGCCTCGGCGCCGCCACGATCGACACCGCCTACCAGGGCCTGAACAAGACCAAGGAAGTTCTCGACGAAATCAAGTCCAAGATCACCGCTGCCAGCCAGGCCGGCGTCGATCGCAAGGCCATTCAGTCGGAAATCACCCAGCTTCAGGATCAGCTGAAGTCGATTGCCCAGGCTTCGAGCTTCTCGGGCGAAAACATGCTCTCGGTTAACTCCGGGGTCGCCTCCTACACGGCTGTCAAGAATGTCGTCTCCGGCGTCCAGAAGGACTCCGCCGGCAACTTCACCATCAACACCATTGCCGTTGATGGCAGCAGCTTCGCGCTGATCGATGCGAACGCCTCCAGCGAGGCCATTCTCGATGCCGGCAAGAGCGGCAACGCGCTGCTCGGTGGCCTCGCCGCCGCCGGTACTGCAACCGTCGGCACCTCGACGGCCGGAAAGTCGCAGCAGGCGGCAGCCTACACCTACGCCGCCGGTACGGGCCTTAATGCTGATCCGACGGCCGAGACCCTCACCGTCGCTTTCACGATCGATCAGGCGTCGGTTTCCTTCACGCTGACGGACTCCGCCAAGTTCGACACGCTCGCTCACCTCGTCACCAACCTGAACATTCAGTTCGGCGGCCGCGCAACCGCGTCGGACAACGGCGGCACGCTGCTTGTCACCAGCAACACCGCCGGTGCTGGCTCTGTCGCCGATCTGACAGCCGTGACCTACACGACCCCAGCGGCAACTGCCGCGACGGTCACCGGCCTGACGCTTGGTGGCGAAACCTCGACCAACGGTACCGCCTCCACGGTTGCCGTCACCCAGACGGCAAGCTTCGGCGGTTTGATCACGCTCGACAGCAATGACTCGATCGCCTTCCAGCTTGAGCTGAACGGCGCTACCGCCAAGACGATCACGGTGACCAAGGATACCGTCAAGGCGGCTCTTGGAACGACGAACGGCAACATCGCGACGGCCGGCCAGTACGCCACGGTACTGAACCAGGCCTTCCAGGACGCGGGCGTTACCGACGTGACGGCCACCGTCACGGGCAGCCAGATTACCCTCACCAGCAGCGTGGCGGGTGCCGGCGGATCGATCCGTCTGGCCGATGTCGAAGCAAAGAAGGGCACCAGCGTTCTGGATATCGACGTCACCAGTGCGTCCACGATCCAGCTCGCCACTTTCCTCAATGCCGTCAGCAAGGCCAGCGACGGCGTCACTGCTGCTGCTGCTTCCCTCGGCGCTGTCTCTTCCAGAATCGAACTGCAGAACACCTTCGTCAACACCCTCATCGACACCATCGACAAGGGCGTCAGCAACCTCATCGACGCCGACCTGTCGGAAGAGTCGACCAAGCTGCAGGCCCTGCAGACCAAGCAGCAGCTGGGCATCCAGGCGCTGTCGATCGCCAACTCCTCGACCCAGAACATCCTGTCGCTCTTCCGTAGCTAATCCCTGCGCGAAAGGCTCTAAGACCGCACCTCCCGACCGCTCATGCGGCCGGGGGGTGTTTTCGTTAGTCGGCCGGACAATGGTTGGCGGCAGCCCGGGTCTCGACAAGTCGGCCGGGAGCGCTCACAGCAGCGCCACGACGCAATGCTTCCCCTGTCGCTTCCGCTCGAAGGCCTGCCGCCGTGCTCGATGCGGCCGCCCGGGAGGCTCATCCCGGAAGGTCCATGTCGGACAGCACCCTCCCCCGCATCGCCCTCCCCCGCATCGCCCGTGGCACGCCGGCTTTCTGGAAGGCCAACATCGCGCTCTTCCTCGGCGCCATGTCGGTCTTCGCGCTGCTCTATTCCGTCCAGCCTCTGCTGCCGCTGTTCAGCCAGGAGTTCGGGCTCAGCGCCGGTGCGAGTTCGCTGTCGCTCTCGGTGACCACGGCGGCACTGGCGGTGGCCTTGCTCCTCGCCAGCTGGGTCGCCGACCGTTTCGGCCGCAAGATCCTGATGGCGTCCTCGCTGGTGGCCGCAGCTCTCCTCGGCCTCCTGACGGCGATGGCGCCGGACTGGTCGCTGGTGATCGCCGGCCGGCTGTTCACCGGCTTCGCGCTCGGCGGCGTGCCGGCGGTGGCGATGGTCTATCTGTCGGAGGAGATGGAGCCGGAGGCGCTTGGCTTCAGCATGGGGCTCTATATCGGCGGCAACGCCATCGGCGGCATGGCGGGCCGGCTGTTCGTCGGCATTCTGGCGGACTACACCTCCTGGCGGGTGGCGCTGACGGCGCTGTCGGCCTTCGTCATCGCCAGCACCGTCGCCTTCTGGCTGCTGCTGCCGGCCCCCCGCCATTCCGTCAAGAACCGCTTCGGCCCGAAAACCTTCGCGCGGCTGATCAAAGTGCAGTTCAAGGATGCGGCGCTGCCTTGGCTGTTCGCCGAGGCGTTCCTGATCATGGGCGCCTTCGTGACGCTCTATAACTACGCCGGCTTCCGGCTGGTCGCGCCGCCCTATGGCCTCAGCCACAGTGCGATCTCGGCGATCTTCGTGATCTACCTCATCGGCACGGCGAGCTCGACCTGGATCGGCGCGCTGGCCGGGCGGCTCGGGCGGCGCAAGGTGCTCTGGCTGATGGTGGTGGTGCTGCTCCTCGGCATCGCCATCACCTGCGCCGAGCCGCTGCCCTGGATCATCATCGGGCTCGCCGTCGCGACCTTCGGCTTCTTCGGGGCGCATTCGGTGGCGAGCAGCTGGGTCGGCCGGCGGGCACGGACCGGGCGAGCCCAGGCAGCAGCGCTCTATCTCCTCGGCTACTACCTCGGCTCGAGTACGATCGGCACGCTCGGCGGCTTTGCCTGGAATGCCTATGGCTGGGGCGGCGTGGTCGCGGTCGCCGGGTTGTCGGCCGCGGGCGCCCTCGCCGTCTCGCTTCATCTCGCCAAGGTCATGCCACTGGAGAAGTTGTCACCCTGACGTCGGCGCACGAAAAGACGTCGGCGCACGAAAAAGCCGCCTGGAGATATCTCCGGCGGCTCCGCGTCTCTTTCGAGAATGTGCGACCCTCAGCTTCAAACTCGCCAGTACATCCGTGGTCGGCTTGAGGCTAGAAGATCTCGGCGCATTCAACCGGTGTTACCGGGATGTCCTGCACCACCAGGATATGGATAGAGCATCTGGCTTGCGCAAGGCTGGACTGGAAAAAACGTTGCCAGGCGAAAGCTTGCGCCTTTCCTCAAAACAATGTCCGGGCTTCACCCCTTTTGGACGCGGACTCCGTCCACCTTGTCCTGCTCGGCTGCGCTCACGCCGCCCAACTGGCTCTCGCGGCTTTCGTCCTCAGGCCCGACCCTCACACGTTTGCCGCTGACCGGCTCCGGCGCTGCTGGCGGGGTCCCTTCGATTTCCCGCGACGCCTGCGCCCAGAACTCGTGTTCGCGGCCCATGGGGCGACCAGCCAGCTCCCACAGGATATAGGCGCGATCACGAACGGCGGCGTCGTTGTCGACAGGTGACATATCAAATTCCCACGCTTGCAGAGTTCAGGTCGGCCGATAACGTATGAACGCGTCCTTCGATCCTCGCATGCCGGCGAGCTCAGTGGAGAATATTCGGACCGCCGACTGGTTAGGCGGGGTCACCTTGCCTTGAAAGTGCCCGATGCGATCGCCTAATGGGCGTCCGGATCAACAAGCAGAAGGAAGGATCCCGTATGCGCACCATCCGCTGGACCGATATCGGCTTTACCGAGAACACGGGCGAGATCGCCTATAACGACATGGTTCTGGCCGTCGAACCCAATCAGATCGCGCGCTGGAAAGATGATCCGGAGGGTCGCTTCGCACTCTCCGTGCAGGCTGCGGCCGATGGACGGAAGCGCGCGGCGCTGTCGAAGTTCTACCCGAGCCTCTGACCCTTCTGACGTCGGCGTCTTCCGATGGCGCAAACAAAAGCCCGCACGCAGCGGGCTTTTGTCGTTCAAATAAAGCTCGTGCCGGAAGACCGGAGCAATCCTAGTTCAGGCGGATGACGACGCCGTTGCCGCGGTGATGGCGGCGGTCGTAGCGACGCTCGCGGTCATGACGCGAATAGCGGCTATGCCGGCGGCCGTCGTAATAGCGATCGCGATAATGGCGGCGTTCGGCGCGGTAGTGCCGGCGCTCCGCGCGGTGATAGCGACGCTCGGCACGATCGCCACGGTGGCCGTCGCGGACCATCACGACATCAGACTGCGAAAAACCCTGCGCCATGGCCGGGGCTGCCGTGAAGCCGGCGGTGACGATGGCGACGGCCATCGCGACTGACTTGAATGACATACGCATGCAATCCTCCCAATGATGCCAGAGAACACGCCCGGATTGCGAAGGTTCCGCCCGAACACTCGGACGGGACTGCGCCAGACCGGATGTCAGCGCCACTTGCTGTGCGCCAAGCCGGCCGCGGGGCGCCCCGAGAAATGTCGCGATCGCTGGCCTCAGCCCGATTAGCGAGGAAGCTGCAGCATCGAAAGCGATAGAGCGTCCCGTCCGCGTCCGTCGGGCGATGTGGCGGCTAGCGCTGCTCCTCCAGCCGGACGCGAAGTCCGTCGGCGAACAGCCGCAGCGCCGCCTGGACGTCGGCAAGATGCCGCTCCTCTCCCTCATAGCCGGCGCGCGGCGCCCGTTCGATCGAGGTGGCGAGAGCGATGACCTCCTCCTCCGCCTCGACGGGAAAGATTTCCCGCTGGGTCGCGCGCTCGGCGTACAGCGCCTTCAGAAGCAGATCCTGCGCCTGCGCCTGGCTCTGCAGCTTCATGATGGCGCCGGCCATGAACTTGAGGGCGGTCTCGCTGGCGGACATGGCGATCTTTCCGGAAATAGACGGGTCGGGCTCGACCGCAGGACGGCCGTCGAAGGGCCTGAAATGGGCCGGCACGCCGCGGGAAGCAAGCGGGGACGCAGCGCTGCCTCCTCCGCCGTGGTTGCGTCCGGCGGCGCCGGTCTCCATCCTTGCGCGGAAAACCGGACGTGAACCAACGAGCGAGACGCAATGATCGACGACACCACAGCGTCCGGCCAGACCGGAGAAGCAGGCGAGGCGGACCTTGCCACCGGATCCAACGCGCCCCGCACCGAGCACCGCAACCTCGAACGGGCGCTCGGCGCCCATGTCCGGCGGCTGCGCCGGCAGAAGGACCTGTCGATCGCCGACCTGTCGGCGACCGCCGGCATCTCCAGCGGCATGCTGTCGAAGATCGAGAACGGCCAGATTTCGCCCTCGCTGTCGACGCTGCAGTCGATCGCCTCGGCGCTCGCGGTGCAGATGTCGACGCTGTTCACCGAGTTCGAGGAGCAGCGCGACTGCTCCTACGTCAAGGCGGACCAAGGCGTCGTCATCGACCGCCGCGGCACCAAAGCGGGGCATGTCTATCGCCTGCTGGGACACGGGCTGCGCACCGACGTGGTGGTCGAGCCCTATCTGATCGAGCTGCACGAAGATGCGATGCCCTACACCAACTTCCAGCATGCGGGCACCGAGTTCATCTTCATGCTCACCGGTCGGGTCGACTACCGGCACGGCGAGCGGACTTATGAACTTTCACCGGGCGACGCCATGCTGTTCGATTCGGCGTCGCTGCATGGGCCGGAAAAGCTGATCGAACTGCCGTCGACCTACCTGTCGATCATCGTCTACAGCCGCCAGCAGACCTAGCCCCGAGCGACGACGCACAGAAAGCGAGACGACCGAACGTGGCACTGCCGAACACGTAAAAAAACCCGGCAGCATCGCTGCCGCCGGGGTCCATCAGGTCAGGCTGGGGTCTTGGACCAGACGAGGGTCAAGGGGTCAGCGTGGTGCCGTCCTCGGTGCCCGGTGCATTCGGCGCAGGCGGCGTCATTCCGCCTGCCGGAGCCATCGGCGCTGGCGGTGCGGGGGGCATCGTCAGGTTCGGCAGCTTGTCGAGGATGGGCTTGGCCGCCTCGAGGCAAGCACGCAGTGCCTCGTCGCCGCACTCGATCCGGATGCCGGTATCGCGGCCCATGCGGATGTCGATACCCTTCATCATCTGCGGCGGTGCAGGCGGTCCACGGCGACCGTCGGGACGCGGGCCCTTGCCGGGAGGCGGCGGGGGCATGTCGCCCGGCATCGGTGCCATCTCGCCACCGGGAGGCGGCGGCGGGGCAGCCTGGTCCATCGGCGCATTGGCGCCACCGGGGGCCGGAGGCGGTGCCGGCTGGGCGGCGGCGAGCGAGGTCAGGCCGACCGCGAAGGCGGTGGCAAGCAGAGCATGTTTCATCATAAGTTTGAAACCTTTATGGGATGGAGTTCCGGATTGGAGAAGAGCCGATCGGCCGTCACAGTTCCGGAAGGTTTGCGGAAAAAATTCTCGTCTTCGTCCGTCCGGGCGACGGCCTCACGGCCGCCGTTCCGTCGAACCTCTGGGGAGGAAAACCGGCCGCTGGCTCAGTTGTCCTCGATGGGGCCGCCCTCGAGGGGCGCAGGATCACGCGGGCCATGCTTGTGACCGGGGCCATGGCCCAGGCCACGCGGCGGCGGCGGCGGAGTTAGTTCGTCGATGCGCTGGTCGGCATGGCGGATGGCATAGGCATGCAGCGACCCGTCGTCGAAGCGGCCCTGCACCGTGATGTTCTCGCCGACCTCGACGAGTTTCTCGCCCTCGCCGGCCGGACCGGTCTCGACGAGTGCGCGGGCGGCGCCGTCGGTGATCACGAACTTGTTGCCGTAGATCTCGGCGACCTTGCCCTCGACGCCGACGGCGGAAGTATCGGTGAGCGCGGCGATGGCGGTCGGGGCGAGAGCGGTGTCGAAGGATGCCTCCTGGCCGCGCACCGCGCTCCAGGCCACGGCGCCGCCAGCCGCGCCGACGGCGAGGAGAACGAGGGCACTCACGCCGAGAAGCGCATTGCGCGAGCGGGAGCCGGAGCCGGAGAGACGGGAGCGGTTTGCGGTCGCCGTTGTGCTGGCGGTCGGCGCGCCGTTGTGGATGCCGGCGGTGGTCTGCGGGGTGGAGGGCTGGTCTTGGTCGGTCATGTCGTCACCTCTGTGATTGCGATGACCCTTTCTAGCGACCCCCTGCCCACGGCAGCCTGAACCGGCCCGTTCAGTTTCGGTTCAGCCGCTCGGGCACCGCATCTTGCCGGCGGGGCCTATGCGGGCGATACGGCGCCGGCGTAGACTGGCGAGCGGTAGATTTCGAAGGGCGTGACCGGCATGAAGGAACTATGGGGGCGCGTCAGACAGCGTTATCTGTCGGTTCCGACGCTCCTTCGCCTGATCCCGATCAGCGTCGTCCTGGTCACCGGCATCGTCGCGACGGGCTGGACGCACCGCCTGCTGAACGAACAGCGGGACCTCGTCGTCCACACCCACGAGGTGATCGAGACCACCAAGGACGTCTTGATCGGGCTCGACGATGCCGAGACCGGACAGCGCGGCTATCTCCTCAGCGGCGACCGGCGCTACCTCGATCCCTACGACAAGGCGCTGGAGCGGCTAACCGGCATGCGGACGACGCTCGCGAGCCAGGTATCCGACAATACCGACCAAGGTGCCCGGCTCGACCGTCTGGGGGTGCTGATCGACACGAAGCTCGGAGAATTGCAGGACTCGATCGCGCTGCACGACAGTGAGGGTTTCGACAGCGCCAGGGCACGCGAGATCCAGATGATGGAGCGCGCGACGATGGATCAGATCCGTCACGAGATCGGCATGCTGACCGAGAGCGAGAAGGCGTTGCTGAAGGTTCGGGACGCCAATGTCGAGACGGACGAGAACCGCGTTCGGCTCGTGGCGATCCTGATCGCGATCGGCTCGTTCCTGACCCGCGCCGCCGTCGAGATGTATCTCACCCGCAAGGGTCTCGACGTCCGCACCGAGCCGCTCGACGAGGTATAGTCGGCAAAAGGCGGTCGCCCTACCCGGCCGCACCCGCTAGATTGCTGTGGAGCGACGGCTAACGCCGAAGACGTGAGTGCGCTGACCGCCCCGGTGGCAAGGTTCAGGCTGGTCGGCGTGTCAGCAGGCCGAACGCTGAGGTTGGCGTGGTCGGGCTGTTCCGCGCGACGCCCTCGCCGCCCCGGCGAGCGGCCGTGGCCTTTACAGCGGAAACCTGCTGACGCGCCGGATGGCGGGAGGCTTTCACCCCAAGGTGCCCGGCAGCGCAAGACTGGCCGAGAAACCGCCGAGCTTCGAGCGGCCGACCGTCAGCGTACCGCCGTAGAGCTCCGCCAGCTCGCGGGTAATCGGCAGGCCGAAGCCGTGGCCGGGCGTCAGCTCGTCGAGCCGCCGGCCCGGGCGCAGCGCCTCGGGCATCTCGTCGGGCTCGAGGCCCGGGCCGTCGTCCTCGACGAGGATGACGATGAGTGGTCCCGCGGCCGCGCAACCGACCGAAACCGTTGCGCTCGCCCATTTGCAGGCATTGTCGAGAAGGTTGCCCAGCATCTCGTCGAGATCCTGCGGCTCGACGGCGGCGACGGCGGAGGGCGGAACCGCCGACTCTATCGCCAGCCGGCGTTCCGCGTGGATGCGCTGGAGGACGTCGACGAGATCCCCGACATGCGCGCCGACTGGCGTCGCGGCGCGCGCGGCACCGCCGATGGCGGCGACACGGGCTCGGGCGAGATGATGACGGATCCGCTGGTCCATTGCCTCGACGAGCGCGCCGGCCTCGCCGTCCGGATCGCGCCCGGGCGTGCGAAGCGTCATCGCGAGTTCGGCCAGAGGCGTCTTCAGCCCATGCGCAAGGTTGGCGACGTGCCGGCGCGCCCGGGTGAGGCTCTCGGCGCCATCGTCGATCAGCCGGTTCAGCTCAGCCGCCAGCGGTGCCACCTCGCGCGGCTGCGCCGACGGGACATGCGCCCGACGGCCGGAGCGTACGTCTTCCAGCGACCGGCGCAGACGCTCGAGCGGCGCGAGACCGGTGCGGACCTGCACGACGGTCGCCAGCAGGAGCACGAGACCGAGGAAGAGCATGGAGGCCAGCAGCGGCAGCAGCGCGTCGCGCAGCGGATCGTAGATCGCCCGCATCGGCGCCGTCACCACGATGGTCAGTTCCTCGCCGGCGATGGTGACGGAAAAGCTCCTGACATGGAGCGAAGGAGTTCGGCCGGCCTCGCCCGGTCCGTGCCGCCGCGCGTTTGCGTCATCGTCGCCATCATCCCGCGGCGGCGGCGGCGGCGGCGCGGGTCCGTCGAGTGGGCGGAAATCCGGAACGGCCTCGCGGTCGGCCCGGCTGGAGTCTGCGATCGGCCCGCGCGGTCCCTCGACGCGCCAGGTCCATCCCGACCGTGGCCGGTCGAAGGGCGGCGCGTCGAAGCGCGGCAGGATCGCGCCGGCCTCCGCCGGCGTGCCGTCGCTCGCCCGCAATGCGGCGGCGATGGCGAAGGCCTGCGCATCCAGCCGCTGGTCGATCTGGCCGACGACGAAGCGCGACAAGAGGATGCCCATCACCAGGCAGACGAGAGCGATGGCACCGAGCGTCGAGACCCCCGCTACCGCCAGCAGGCGCCCGGACAGCGAGGACGGCAGCCGCAGCTTCATGCCGCGGGCTCGGCCAGGCGGTAGCCATGGCCGCGGACGGTCTCGATGAGGTCGGCGCCGATCTTGCGCCGCAGCCGGGCGACGATGACCTCGACCGAATTGGAATCGACGTCGGCATCGCCGTCATAGACGCGCTCCATGAGGTCCGGCCGGGAGACGACATGGCCCTTGCGCAATGCGAGGCACGACAGGACGCGCCATTCGAGGCCCGTCAGCCGCAACGGCAGACCGTCGAGGTCGAAGCTGCCGAGCTGGGCATCGAAACCGAGCGGGCCGCATTCTATCCGGGTCTCGGCATGACCGTTTGCCCGCCGCACCAGCGCGCGCAGGCGCATCACCAGTTCCTCGTTGCGGAACGGCTTCATCAGATAGTCGTCGGCGCCCGCCTTGAACCCCTCGACCTTTTCCGACCAGCCGTCGCGGGCGGTGAGGATCAGCACCGGATGACGGCGTCCCCGCTTGCGCCATTCCTTCAGCACCTCGATCCCCGGCACCAGCGGCAGGCCCAGATCGAGCACCGCGACGTCATAAGCTCCGGTCTCGCCGAGATGCTGCCCGTCCTCGCCATTCCCGGCGATGTCGACGGCAAAATCCTCGCGCCGAAGCATCTCGGCGAGCTTTTCCGCCAGCGAGGCGTCGTCTTCGACGAGGAGGACCTTCATGAGCGATGCGCCTTGGAGCTGGAAATTTTCGGCAGCTGTCGAAACCAGCTGCAGTGCAGTAGAACTGACGGCGCTTACTAGGCCCGGCGGTTGAACCGAAACTGAACGAGACGGGACCGACTCGGTTGCTTGCGTTCTGGAGCAACCGTCTTCGCCCCCTTCACCGGACATGGTCCGTGCGCCTGACAGGCGCCGAGAGGCGATCCGCCGCATGGCACCGGAATTACGCATTCGTATAGTTCCAGCAACGTCCTGCGGAGCCCAACGCAGTAGAGCCTCGGCGAAGGCGCCGATCCCTTGCGTGACGACACCGGACAGGCCCGTTATCGGCGAGGACGCGCATGCTCTCCATCATCGTTCCCGCGTTCGACGAGGCCGAGAACATCGAGAGCCTGGTGACGGAAATCCTGTCGGCGGCCGAGAGCGTTCCGATCACCGAGATCATCTACGTCGACGACGGCAGCACCGATGCCACCGTGGATATCCTGCGGCAGCAGCAGGCACGCTGTCCGAAGCTCAGGATCATCCGGCACGGACGGCGGATGGGCCAGTCGGCCGCCTTCCTCAGCGGCGCGCGGGCGGCGACCACCGAGCTCCTGGTGTTCATGGACGCCGACGGCCAGAACGATCCGCAGGACATCGCCCGGCTGCTGCGCGCGTTCCAGGGAAACCTGCCGGCCGCAGCGGCCGTCCTCGGCCAGCGGGTCGGACGGCGCGACGTCTGGAGCAAGCGCATCTCGTCCAAGCTCGCCAACCGGCTCCGCCGCGCGATCCTCCACGACAAAACCCGTGACACCGGGTGCAGCCTGAAGCTGATCCGGCGCGCCGACTATCTGGCGCTTCCCTATTTCGACCACATGCACCGTTTTTTGCCGGCCCTGCTGATGCGCAACGGTGTCGAGCTGCGCCATGTCGACGTGTCGCACCGCCCGCGCGCCCGCGGCGTCTCGAAATACGGTTTCCGCAACCGCGCCTTCGTCGGGGCGGTGGACCTCCTCGGCAGCGCCTGGCTGATCCAGCGCGGCCTCCCCCTCGACTATTCCGCGACCGAAATCGGCAAGGGCAGCCCGCTATGACCGAAGCTCATCTCTGGCTCGGCATCGGCCTTCTCGGCCAGAGCCTCTTCTTCATGCGCTTCCTGGTGCAGTGGATCGCCTCCGAACGGCAGCGCGTCAGCGTCGTGCCGCGGGCGTTCTGGTATTTCAGCCTGCTCGGCGGCACGACGCTGCTGGTCTACGCCATCCACCAGCGCGACTTCGTGTTCACCCTCGGACAGGCGCTCGGCCTGCTGATATACGGCCGCAACCTTTCCTTCGGCCGCAAGCCGAGGGCGATGGCGGGCGACGCCGCGTGACGACGAAGACCGACCGCTTTCTGCCCTACGCCGTCCTCTTCCTGTTCTGCCTCGCCTCGCTCGCGTTCCGGCCGCTCCTGCCGCCGGACGAGACGCGCTATCTCACGGTCTCGTGGGAGATGTTCCTGTCGAGGGACTGGTTCGTCCCCAGCCTCAACTTCGCGCCCTACCACCACAAGCCGCCGCTGCTGTTCTGGCTGATCAACGCCGCCTGGGCGCTGTCCGGCATCGGGCGACCGGCGGTGGCGGCGGTGATGTTCACCATCGCGTCGCTGGCGATGCACCTCACCTGGCGGCTCGGCCGCGCGCTGTTTCCCGGCCGCGCCGACATCGCCGCGCGCCTGCCCTGGCTGATGCTCGGCAGCGCGGCCTTCCTCATCTATTCCGGCCTGATCCTCTTCGATCTCCTCCTCACCTGTTGCATCCTCGCCGCCTTCCTCGCCTTTCTCGACTTCGCGCGGGGGCAAGGCCTGCGCTATGCCGTCCTGGCGGGCCTGTTCATCGGGCTCGGGGTGCTGGCGAAGGGACCGGTGGTGCTGATCCATCTGGCCTGGCCGGTCGGCTTCTACGCCTTCTGGCGATCGGACCGGGAAACCCTGACGACGGGCGCGTTCCTGCGCGGGGCGGCAATTGCCGTCCTCGCAGCGCTGATCCCCGTCGCGGTCTGGCTTGTCCCGGCGCTGGTGGCAACCGACGGGTCGTTTGCCTACGCGCTGATCTGGGAGCAGTCCGCCGGCCGTATCTCCGGCAACATGGAGCAGTCGCACCCGCGCCCGTTCTACTTCTACCTCCTGCTGCTGCCGCTGCTCGGCATTCCGTGGATGCTGCTGCCGGGTTTCTGGCGGAGTTTTGCCGCGGCACGGCGCACTTTTCGAGAGCGCCTCGACAGCGGCGGGCGCGACATCCGGGTGCTGCGGCTGCTGCTCGTCTGGTCGCTCGGCGTTCTCGCCACTTTCAGCCTGATCTCGGGCAAGCAGCCGCACTATCTCGTGCCGCTGCTGCCGCTGGTAGCGATCGCCCTCGCCTACGCCATGGCCGACGCCCCGCTGAGGGACATCCGCGGCAGTACCGTGATCACCGCCGCCGTGCTCCTCGTCGCGCAAGGGATCGCCGCCAGTCTGTTCTTCCCGAAATTCGACGTTTCGCCCGTCGCCGCCTTCATCGCCGACCGGCCGGAGGCGAACTTCGGCTACAGCGGCAGCTATTCCGGCGAATTCGGCTACCTCGCGCGCCTGCACCGACCGATCGAGGTGGTCGACCGCGCCGAGACGCCCGGCTGGCTCGCCGCCCATCCCGGCGGCTTCCTCATCAACTATGACCGGCAACTGAGCCGACCGGTAGACGGCGAAGTCCTCGCGATCCCCTACCGCGAAGGACGCCTGACGATCGTCGCGGGCGGAGCGCCCTCCTCCGCCCGGCCCAACACGACCGAGCATTGATCGCGCCCGCGACCCGCGCAAAATCCGCTGCCGTCAGCGAACGCGCCGCGCCACATCTCCATCGTCCGGGCTGACGGTGAAGACATGGGTGAACAGGCCCCGTCGGCGCTCCTCGAGCCTGGCCGCGGGATCTGCCGGCCAGAGCGCGGAAATCTCCTGCCCGCGGAAACCGGCCCGGACGCTCGCCGGCGCGTCGTTGCGCGTCACGTCATTGGCACCGACGACGCGCAGCATGCTGGAGGCCAGGAGCGGAAACCGCGCCCGCAACGGTTCGGTGGCGATGAAGACCGGTGCCCGCCGTGCCAGCCCGTGCAGCAGGCGTGACAGCGGTGCGTCCTCGAAATGATGCAGGAACAGATTGGTCGAGATGGCGTCGAAGATCCCGCCCTCGGTGCCGTCACCGCGCGGACGGTCGAGCCATTCGAAGATGTCGGCGGTGACGACCTTCAGGCGCCAGCCGAGCGCTTCGAAGCCGCGGTGGCACTCCGCGGCGACGAGGTCCTGACGGTCGAGCAGCGTCACCTCGACGCCCGGCCAGTCTCGTGCGAGCTTGCGCGCGACGCGCAGCATGAAGGTCCCGTCGCCCGAACCGATCTCCAGCAGCCGTTTCGGTGGCTGCTTCACATTGGCCCTGAGGAGGCCGGCGGTGATGCCGGGCTGGCCCATCAGGATGTTGACCCGGCGAAGGTCGCCGCGCGAGGCGATGGCGCGCGGATCGTTCTCGGCGAGATGATCGAGGATCTCGGCCTCTACCTGCCGCGCCGCGAGACCGTTCTTTTCCCCGCTCATCCGACCGCCTCGAACAGCATCGTCTCGGCGGTCAGGCCCGGCCCGAACGCCATGCCGCATCCCTTGCTACCGGCGGACGCGGTCTCCAGCATCTTCTCCAAAACGAACATCACCGTCGCCGACGACATGTTGCCGTTGTCGCGCAGCACGTTGCGCGAGGGGTCGAGCGCGGTTGCCGGCAAATCGAGGGCGCGTTCGACCGCGTCCAGCACGGAGCGCCCGCCGGGATGCACGGCCCAGAGATCTATCTCGTCCGTCGGGACATCGCCGATGATCTCGGTGCGCTGATCGCCGAGCGTGCGCTGGATCGCCGTCGGAACCTGGCCCGACAACACCATGTCGAAGCCGTCGTCGCGCACGCTCCACGTCATCAGGTCGCGGCTTTCGGCCGCCAGAAGCGCCCGGAAGCTGTCGAGCCGGAAGCCCGCGGGGTCGGCGCTGACGAGCGAGGCCGCGCAGCCGTCGCCCCAGAGGCAGAACGACAGGAGACGCTCGAGATCCGTCGTCTCCTTGAGATGCAGCGTGCAGAGCTCGATATTGACGACGAGCACGCGGGCGGCAGGTTCGGACCGGACGATGTGGCGCGCCACCTTCAAGGCGTTGATCGCGGCGTAGCAGCCCATGAAGCCGATCATCGTCCGCTCGACGGAAGCGCGCAGGCCGCAGCGCGCGACGATCTCGAGATCGATGCCCGGCGCCGAGAAACCGGTGCAACTGGTGACGACGAGGTGGGTGATGCCGGCGCGCTCCGAGGCCGGCAGCAGCTTCTCCACCGCCTGCTGCGCCAGCGCCGGCGCATGCCGCTCGAAGAGGTCCATGCGCCGCCCGGTGCCCGGGAAGCTGCCGCGGGCATAGACGCCTTCCGCATCGACCGAGGGGCCTTGCGGATCGTCCGTCGGGATGAGGCAGGAATAGCGGTGCTCGATGCCGCCCTTGTCGGCCATGCGCCGGAACACGGCCTGCCGGCGCGGATCGCCGTCGAGCTGCGCGGTAGCGAAATCGAGGAAATAGCGGTGGACTTCATGGGCGGGAACGGCGGTCGCCGTCCGGTTCAAATAGGCGGTTTGCAAAGGCGTCTCGATCCGATTGAGTCTGCAGGACCCAAACGTTGGAGAGGACGCCCGGTCGCATGCCAATCGTCAGGTTACCAATATGTATAGCAGCGTCCACCGCGCTTTCCGTGGGTAACGGAGGACGCCACAGGCGACGGCGCCAGCGGCACGCTGCATTCGCGGCGCGCACTCCTGCTCCTCCCAGTGGTAAAGCGCCTTAGTTCCATCACGCTTTTGTTTGGCACTCACTGAATATCTTCCGGATTCCTTTAAGCCGGGCTTATGGATAGGGGGCTACTGGCTCCGGCCAACGGGGCGGTTCATCGCCCTTCTCCTTTACGGACGGTGGCGAAATGGCATTACGGGTCGGGCAGACACTTTACGCATTCTCTCTGGTGGTAAGCCTCGGCATCGGCGTCGCCGGCACGATCGGCGCCTATCAGCTGAACGAACTGAAAGTCGGCGGTCCCGTCTACGAACAGGTCGTCGACGGCAAGGACCTTCTCGCCGACATCATGCCCCCGCCGGCCTTCCTGATCGAAGCCTATCTCGACCTGGTCCTCAGCCACGAGGGCGCCAACGCGGTCGACGCGACCCAGTCGGAACTCGCCCGGCTGAAGACGGCCTATGACGAGCGTCTCGCCCACTGGCGCAACTCGGCGCTCCCCGCCGACGTCAAGGCGGCGCTCGACGCGGCGGACCGCCCGGCTGAGCAATTCTGGTCGACGCTCGAGACCGCCTACCTGCCGGCAGCGCGCGAGGGGAACGCGGCGGCCGAGCAGAAGATCTACGCCGAGCTGCAAGGCCTCTACTCCGAGCACCGCAAGGGCATCGAGGCGCTCGTCGCCACCGCGATCCAGCTGAACGGATCGCTGGAGGACGGTTCGCGCTCCCGCGCTTTCGGCGCCACCCTCTGGCAGCTGGGTTCGGTCGCGTTGGCGCTCACAGTTCTGCTTCTCGGCGTGCTCGCCCTCCGCCGCCGGGTGATCGCGCCGCTGGTGGCCGTGACGTCGGCGATGCGCGCGCTCGCCGGCGGACGGCTCGAGGCCGAGATACCCGCGACCGGCCGGGACGACGAGATCGGCGCGATGACGAATGCGCTGACGGTGTTCCGCACCGCCGAGACCGAGCGCCGGGCGCTTGCGGCACAAACTGAAACAAAGCGCGCCGAGGCCGATGCCGAGCGCGACCGGCGGGCCTTGGCCGACCAAGCGCGAACCGACGAGCTGAAGTCCTTCGTCCTCGACATCGATCAGGGCTTTGCCGCGCTGTCTTCCGGCGACCTCACCGCCCGGATGACGAAAGCCGTCGCGCCCGAATTCGAGCCGATCCGCGAGAAGTTCAACGGCACCGTCGAGACGCTCGACCAGACGATCGGCGCGGTGGTCAAGGCGTCCGGCACGATCCGCACCGGCCTGCACGAGATCTCCGTCGCCTCGAACGACCTGGCGAGCCGCACCGAGCAGCAAGCCGCGAGCCTCGAGGAGACGGTCGCCGCGCTCAGCGAAGTCACCGGCACGATCAACGAGACGGCCGCCGGCGCCCGCCATGCGCAGGCCGCCGCCGAAACGACGCAGAAGACCGCCGAGCGGGGCAGCGACGTCGTCGGCCGCGCCGTCGTCGCCATGACCGACATCCAGAAGTCGTCCGACGAGATCGGCAAGATCATCGGGGTCATCGACGAGATCGCCTTCCAGACCAACCTCCTCGCCCTCAACGCCGGCGTCGAGGCGGCCCGGGCTGGCGACGCCGGCCGAGGCTTTGCGGTGGTGGCGCAGGAAGTGCGCGGCCTTGCCCAGCGCTCGGCCGAGGCGGCCAAGCAGATCAAGGAGCTGATCTCGACGTCGAAGGGCCAGGTCGTCCAGGGAGTCGCCCTCGTCACCACCTCGGGCGAATCGCTGTCGGAGATCATGGAACAGGTGGTGCGGATGAATGGTCTGGTCTCGCAGATCGCGGTGCGCGCCGCCGAGCAGGCGGTCAGCCTGCGCGAGGTCTCGGTCGCCGCCGACCAGATGGACAAGGTCACCCAGCAGAACGCCGCGATGGTCGAGGAGACCACGGCCGCCGCGGAAAGCCTGACCAGCGAAACCGAGGAACTCGCCGGCCTCGTCGAGCGCTTCCGGACCGCCGGCGGCGGCACAAGGTCAGCGCGACCGACCGCCGTGCGTCCCCCGGCTGCCCGCACCGTCACACAGCTGCGCACCGTCGGCCAAAGCGGCGCCGTGCCGAAGCACAGCGCCGACGAATGGGCCCAGTTCTGAACGGCGGATGCTCCTGACGCCGAGCCGGGCGGCCTGATACCCGCCGGGCGGCTGATATCCGCAGGGCGGGCCGATGTCCGCCCCGTCCGGCCACCGCCAGCCGTAACGCTCGGCCGCCTACCCCACCCCAACACCGGAATCCGGCGATCCCGCCAGCTCCCCTTGAGACCGCCCCAACTTTCCGCTACGCCACTGACAGGCGGGCCTGTAGCTCAATTGGTTAGAGCCGGCGGCTCATAACCGCTTGGTTGGGGGTTCGAGTCCCTCCGGGCCTACCAAACATATATTCTAATAGCTGATGGTAGATGTGAGGCGATAAGGCTTATATCTGATTGCTTGAAAATCAGGGTCGTTCGTCAAACGATTCCAAAGCTGAATTTCATTCAGCTGGCTCCAGTTACCATCAGATACGGCCGGCGCTGCCTTTTGCCGGCCCAGACGCTTTTCCGTCGCGAAGGACTGCCTCCTTTCGTAAACACGATTACACCCAGAGCCTGCGAGACGATTGCGGATTCAACTCGAATTATGATCCAGTGGCGGAGTTGAAGTGCCGCGAGGCGAGAGACGAGAGCAGCACGGCGCGGCATGGCTGATGAGCAGTTAATTTTGAACATCATGCAGGCCGCAGGCCGCCTATGAAGCGCCAAAGATCGCGTTAGGGCCGCTAGGTTGGCGGCCTGATCGGCAGAAGGCTCGATACCTCAGAATGCCGATCGCTTGCGATTGTGGCTTCGATATAACCGGCGTCTCGATCACCGTCACAGCATGGGCCGATGAGCCAGACGAGCGCATCGCATTCCAATTGCATATCGATATTGACGGTAACGATTATCGTATTGCGCGTGTCGACTGGCGCCCTAGACAGCCGCACACCAATAAACTAGGTCCGCCGGATCTCCGTGGAACCAGCCCGTATACGAGCATTCATGATTTTCCGGAGAACGCAGCGCTAGGCCTTGACGTCATGCAGAGCAAAAATTTGCCTGTTGCCAAACCAATCGACCCCGAACCGCCAGATTTTTACAAACTGATGCTCTACATTGGTGATACGTTGAAGATCCAGAACACAGGAGAAATTCCAGAACCACCATGGGCACCAGTGCTACAAATCTGATGGGATTCGGGTCCCCCAAGGAAGCGCTGGACCGCATCGCGATGGAGCTCGTGCGCGTTCGCTCCTACGGCAATGGCGGCGTCATCACGACCCCTGTGCTTTTCCCGTCGGGTGCCCACGTGACTGTTCGTGTGTCCTTTGAAAATGATCGCTGCCTTGTAACCGATGATGGCGCAGCTTATGCGGAGGCTGACATGATGGGCGCGCTCGGCATCTTTCGGCGCTCCGCAAAGAAGGTGGCGGAAGAAGCTGGAATTCGGTTTAACAGCTTTGAAATATTCGAAGCCGAAGCAACTCCCTTAAACATTGCTGGGATCGTGGCGATCATCGCAGACGCGGCAAAGCGATGTATCGAAGTTACGTCCGAAAAGCTCGCCCGTAGGCTCGAAATTGATTTACGAGACTCTGTAATCGAGCGGCTTATTGAGGCTTTTGGCGCTACCAGAGTAAAGGTCAACGCCCCAATTTCCGGCGCTTCAACTCATTCTTGGACAGTCGACGCGCTGATCGATACGGAAGATCGGACTGTAGCAGTTGAGATCGTAAGCCCATCGCCGATCTCGGTATCATCCTGCTACATGAAGCTCGATGACATTCGTCGGCTGGATGAAAAGCCGCGGACAGTAGCGGCTCTGTCGCATCGCTCACGATTTGGATCAGATCAACTCTTGATCTTGAACCGGACGGCGAAGCTGATCGATGTGAACGCTGGTGCAGTGGATTTCCGTCGACTGGCAGCCTGACTTCTTTATCACGCAGTAACCTTCATGACCCCATCAGGGTCGGCAGCTTGCCCTGCTCCCAGGCGCAGTGTGCATCCGCCTGGTCACCGACGCGCTAGCCGAGGATATCGCGCCGGGCTCGGGCTTTGCGCGTGGCTCGGGCGACACGTGTGGCGACCGCTTCCTTCTGTTGGAGGCGGAGCGCCTTCAGGCGGGCGGTCTTGGCTGCAATGGTCTCGGGGACCTCGGGCGGTGGTGGTGCAGTCTTCTCGTCGTCCGGCATTTGTCGTTCCTTAGACGGCCGCTTGTCGACCGACGGCTCGCCATAGGGGTGGCGCCCGTTCCCCGCAAGACCTTTGCTGCGCGGGGACGCCGCAACGGCCGGTTTCAGCCGAGCAGCATTCGGACGTGATCGTTAAGAAACACCCCGTTCGGGTCGAGCCGGCGCCGCAGCGCGCGAAAATCGTCCGCGCGGGGGTAGAGCGCCGTCACGTCGTCGGTATCCAGGAAATGCAGCTTGCCCCAATGCGGGCGGGAGCCGAACTCGCGCAGGATCTGGTCGACGTCCTTGAGGAAATCCCAGTAGTCGATGCCCGGCTGGCCGGAGACCGAGAGCGAGACCGAGTCGCGCTCGTGGAAAGGGCTCAGCCAGGCGCCGTCGCCGGCGGTGAAGCGGTACTCTATCGGGAAGATGCAGTTGGTGTGCCGCGTCAGCATGAGCGCGCGAACGGCGCGGACGGCGTCCTTTCCGTGCTGGACCGGGACGGCATATTCGAGCTCGTGGAAGTTCGGCACGTATTCGATGGGATAGATGTCCGAGGAATAGGCGATCTTCTCGTAGCGCGAGGACATTTCCGGCCGCTCGGTGATGTCCATCACCTTCATCTCGCAGATGTCGGCGGCTTTCGTCGTGGTCGACCACGGCGCCTCCGACGTGTCGTCGAGGCAATAGAGATGACGGCTCTCCGCGACGGGGCACCAGAAGAAGCCGAAATGCCGATGGTTGGCGGCCAGCTCGTCGTGCCGCGCCATGCAGGTCTCGAAGTCGTCGCGCCAGAGGTGTTCGTGCAGGCGGTAGGCCGGCAAGGTATCGAGCGTCATCTCCGAGATGACCCCGAGCGTGCCGAGCGATACGCGGGCGGCGAGCAGCAGGTCGCGGTCCGTCCCGTCGACGACGAGGATGCTGCCGTCCGGCTGCACCAGGCGCAGCGCCGCGACCTGTGAAGCGAGGCAGCCGAGCCGCGCGCCGGTGCCGTGCGTGCCGGTGGTGAAAGCGCCGGCCACCGCCTGCGTGTCGATGTCGCCCTGGTTGGCGAGCGACAGCCCATGCTGCTTCAGCGCCCTGCCGATATCGCCGATCCTTGTACCCGCGGCCACCCGGACCCGGCTGCCGTCGACGCCGAGAACACCGCTGAGGCCGGCCAGCGACAGCAGCAGGCCGCCGGTGCCGACGACCGGCGTGAAGGAATGGCCGGAGCCGGCGACCCGGACGTTGAGGCTACGCCCGGCGGCCTCGCTGACCATCTCGGCAAGCTGGTCCTCGCTCTCGGGCGCAGCCTTGTAGCGGGCGATGCAGGACTGGTTGCCCACCCAGTTGCGCCAGAGGCCACCTTTTTCGAAGGTCATGCAGCTCTCCCCGGGATAGCGGTCAGGCGGCGGTGAAGCCGTTGTCGACGAACAGGTGCGTTCCGTTGACGAAGCTCGCCTCGTCGCTGAGCAGGAACAGAGCGGCGCTCGCCACCTCCTCCGGCCGGCACATCCGCCCCTGCGCCGCCGCGATCGCGGCATCGGACACGTCGACGCCGTAGCGCGTCAACTCCTCCACCTCGCGGCTGCCATGGGCGGTCTGGATGAAGCCGGGGCAGACGGCATTGCAGCGGATGTTGCGGTCGCGGAATTCGACGGCGTTGGCGCGAGCGAACATGTGCACCGCGCCCTTCGTCGCCCCATAGAGCACTTCCATCGGCGAGCCGGCGACGGCGGAGATCGACGAGGTGCAGACGATGCGGCCGCCGCCGGCGGCCAGCATTCCCGGCAGAACGGCGCGCGTCATCAAAAACATCGAGCGCACGTTCACGTCCATCAGCCAGTCGTAGTCTTCGTCGGTGGTTTCGAGGAACGGCTTCACGACGATCGAGCCGGCGTGGTTGAAGAGGAGCGTCGGCGCACCGAAGGCCTCGCTCGCCCGCGCCACCGCCGCCTCGACCTCGTCGCGGCGGGAGACGTCGGCATGGCAGAAGATCGCTTTACCGCCGTCGGCCCGGATGCTGTCGGCGAGCGCCTCGCCGGCCTCGCGCTGCCGGTCGACGATCGCGACCCGCGCGCCCTCGGCGGCAAACAGCGTAGCCGCCGCGCCGCCGCATCCCGTCGCGCCACCGGAGATCAGCGCATGATAGCCTTGCAAACGTCCCGACAAGTCAGCCCTCCTTCATTCCCATCAGCAGACCCGATCGCGTCAGCAAGTCCGCGCGGCAAAACTTCTGCGCCCGACGAGCGAACGGTACCGCTTCGTCAACGACCGCCAGAGTGGCAGGCAATTTTCCGCTGCGGAAGCGGGAACCTCGCAAATAGCACGCGAGTTTTGCCGCGAGAAAACCACAAAACCGCATTAGCCGGCTGGGGTCTGGCGGCACCTCCTTCTGCTGCAACGGCAAACACTCATACAGCCAGCGGCTGCAAAAACCCGGCTCGGGCTAGTTGCCTGCAGCCTCCAAGTCGCCGGCTCAAGCTTGGCTCGTGTAATATTATAGTGGTCGGCGGTCATGATTCGGATCGGCGGAGATACTCTGCGCAGTGATAGGGTCGCAGGCGGCAATTTTAGGCCACGTAGACCCAACGGGCCATCGTTACGGTGCAAACATCGGATTATTTGATTTCAAGACGAACTTTCGCTGGAAATAATTCAAGTATTGGATTGATCCGGCGGCAATCAATGATACATACCAGGCATGTCCTACGAGACAACCTAGTCAAATTTGTCAGAAAGCATCCTAATGGACTACGAGATCGACAGCTCTACCAACACAGTCGAACTGGCCGCGAGCATCATCGCCGCGTATGTCGCTAATAATCACGTGGCGGTTGCAGACCTGCCTGCGGTGATTGCCAGCGTCTACAGCGCGCTGACCGCGATCGGAACGAGCACGCCGGAGCCCGTCAAGGAAGCCGTGGCGTTGGTACCTGCCGTTCCGATCAAGAAGTCGATCACGCCTGAATACATCATCTGCCTGGAAGACGGTAAGCACTTCAAGTCGATGAAGCGCCACCTTGCCACCAAGTTCGACATGAGCCCGGACGAATATCGCCGCAAGTGGGGCCTTCCGAACGATTACCCGATGGTTGCAGCCGGCTATGCCGCCAAGCGCTCGGAACTCGCCCTGAGCCTCGGCCTCGGCCGCAAGAAGACCGCCGACGTAGCGGAAGAGCCGGCGCCGGCGGCAAAGCCTGCCCGCGCGAAGAAGGCCAAGGCCCCGGACGCCGAAGCCGCCTGAGGCGAATGATATCCGCGCCGCCGGCTCAGAACCGGCGGTCCGGGTTCCAAGCTCGATCAAGGTCTTTGTAAATCGAAGACCAAGCAAGTCGACGCTGAGTTATCGAAGCTGCATCGAAGTTTGGGTACCAGCGAGAGACTGCGCGAAGGCTCTCGCCTTTGGCCACAATCGCGTGACATCAGGGGCGATCTTCTATGGAGACCGCCCCATGATTCGTTCGTCCCTTCTGGCTCTCACCGTTCTACCCCTCGGTCTGGCCGCCCTTCCCGCACACGCCGAGCCAACGACGCCACCGCGGCAGATCGTTGTCACCGGCGTCGGCGAAGCCTCTGCCAAGCCGGATATCGCCATGACCAACCTGACGGTCCTGCGCACCGGCGAGACGGCGCGCGCCGCGCTGGACGAAGCCAACAAGGCGATGGGCGAAGTCACCGAGGCGATCAAGGGCCTGAAGATCGAGAGCCGCGATCTGCAGACCTCCGGCTTCGCGATCACCCCCCAATACCGCTACGACCAGACCCAGGACGGGACGCAGAAGCCGCCGGTCCTCATCGGCTATGAGGTGCGCAACACGCTTTCGGTGCGGATCCGCGACATCGCCGCCGTCGGCGCGGTGCTCGACAAGGCGGTGAGCCTCGGTGTCAACCAGGGCGGCGACATCAGCTTTACCGTCTCCGATCCCGCGCCGCTGCGCACCGCCGCCCGGAAGGACGCGGTGAAGGACGCGACGGCGACGGCGACAGCTCTGGCCGAAGCCGCGGGTGTCCCGCTCGGCGCCGTCTTCTCGATCGACAGCGCGGATCAGGGAACCCCGCCGCAGCCGATGGAAATGGCCCGCATGGCCCTCGCAGCCGCGCCCATGGACAAGAGCGTGCCGGTCGAGGCGGGCGAGAACACGGTCCGCGCGACGGTGCGGATGGTGTTCGAGATCGGTGGGCCGGCCGGAAACTGACCCCAAATCGCACGGCATCAAAGAGAAAAGGCCGCGTCTCCCGGGAGACGCGGCCTTCTTTTTTTGGAGAGGGTGCCCCCTGACCGGTCCCGGCCAGAACGGAGCCCTTCCCGAGAGAAGGGCACCGCGACGGGAGATTGCTCGCGAAGCCCTCGGCGAGACGCGGCCTATCGGACGTTGATGACCGGGCAGCCGCGCTCCTGCGCGAACGATACGGAGATGTAACGGCCCCTCTTGCGCCCGTCGACCACGACGGCCCGGCGGTTGTCGCGGACGATGCCGGCGCGGTTGACGCCCATGCGGGAGGCCTTGCGCAGCGCCTGGCGCGGCGAGCAGCCACGCTCGTAGCGACGGTCGTCGCGGCGATCATAGCGCTGCGCCAACAGGACGTTGCCACCCTGGGGAGCCATGACGGTCACGCCGATCGGGGCAGCAGAGGCAGGCGCGGCGATCACGGCACCGCCGGAAAGTGTCGCGGCGACGAGGACGGTGCGGAAAAAGTGGCTGAACATGGTGGTTCTCCCGTTGCAATCGATCGGCCGGCCCATCGCCAGCGATGAGACGACCATCGGCTCTGGCACCTGAATGAAGCCGGAAAGCGGCGTTCATCGGTCATTCAGGCAGAGCGGCAAAGCGGCAGAGGTCTAGCGGCCGAGCGACACATTCAGTCTACCGGCTGCCGGAAAGGCAAAGCCGACAGGTTGCGGATGTCTCCGCGCGGACTTCGAACCGCCTCCTCAGACGCCATCTCCAGGGCGGTCTTCAGCTACCTAAATATTCGCGCCCGGCCCAAGAACGCACAGGGTGCTTCTATGTATAGCTATCGCGCAACAAGATGTTCCTATTAGTAATATTTTAGGGTGCGCTGCCGCAAAGACAGCACAAGATGGATCTTCGCAGCAGGTGACCGAGTGCCCAGCCTTGGACGACATCCCCGACAGGTGATGCGCTTCAGCTATTACGCCCTGATGGCCTGCTTCATCTCCGGCCTCTGCCTGTCGATGCTCGGCATGATGCATCCCGCCGGGGCCAAGGCGACGTTGCCGATCTCGGGCCTCTGCTTTGCACTCGGGCTGGTCGGCCTGCTGCTGCTGCGGCGCATGCGTGGCCAGATCGTGGCGCTGTTCGTCGACGCCGAACGCAGCAAGATCGCCCGGGACGCCCTCCTGACGGAGGACGAGATCACCGGTGCGCTGACCCGCCGGGTCTTTCTGTCGGCGTCATCGGAAGAATTGCAGCGCGTCGGGCCCGGGCGCACGTCGGCGCTGTTCGCCGTCGATATGGACTATCTGAAAACGCTGAACGACAGCCTCGGCCATACCGCGGGCGATTTCGCCCTGCGGCACCTCGCGAAAACCCTGCGCCGCAGCTTTCCCGATGCGATCGTCGGGAGGCTGGGCGGCGACGAGTTCGGCGTCTTCGCCCCGGTCGCCGACGCCGCGGCCGCCGAAGCCTTCTGCCGGAACTGCCTCGACGCCTTGCACCAGCCGGTGTTCTTCGACGGACGGGCCATCACCTTGTCCGCCTCGATCGGCATCGCCCTGACGCCGCTGCACAGCGTCTTCTTCAACGAGCTGATGCAGTGTGCCGACCTCGCGCTCTACGAGGCCAAGCGCAAGGGTCGCGGGCAGGCGACGCTGTTCCACGACGACATGCTGCGCGACCGCCGGCATCACCGCTTCATCGAGCGCGAGCTGCGCGCCGCGATCCTCCTCGACGAGCTGCATCTCGTCTACCAGCCGATCACCGAGCCCAGCGGCACGGTGCGCGGTTACGAGAGCCTGCTGCGCTGGAACCACCCGGTGCGCGGCCCGATCGCGCCCAGCGATTTCATTCCGGTCGCCGAGCGCTCGCATGTCATCGACCTCCTCGGCGAATGGGTACTCCGGCGTGCCCTCAGCGACGCCCGCGACTTCGGCGACCTCGGCGTCGCCGTGAACATCTCGCCTTGCCAGCTGAAGCGCGACGACGTCGTCGACATGGTCGCGCGGACGCTTGCGGAGAGCGGCGTCTCACCGTCGCGGGTCACCCTCGAGGTGACGGAGTCCATGGCGATGAGCGCCAATCCGGACGTTCTGAGGCGCATCGAAGCGCTTCGGGGACTGGGGCTGCGGATCTCGCTCGACGACTTCGGCACCGGCTATTGCGGCTTCGCCTACCTGAGGACGTTTCCGATAGACACCATCAAGATCGACCGCAGCTTCGTCGCCCGGCTCGGAGAAACCGTCGCCGACAACGTCCTCGTCAGCGCGATGGTCAACGTCGCCGCCGCCATGCAGCTCGGCGTCGTCGCCGAGGGCATCGAGACCGAGGAGCAGTTCGTCCTCGCCAAGGCGGCGGGCTGCACGCTCTTCCAGGGCTACTTCATCGCGCGCCCCATGCCGAAGGCGGCGCTGGTGGAATGGATCGCCCGGCGGAGCGAGGCGCCCGCCGGGGAAGATTACACGACGGCTTCGGCCTCGATCTCCACCCGGTAGTCACCGACGAGATTGCCGACGGCGTAGAGCGTATTGGCCGGCCGGGCCTCGGCGAAATAGCGGCCATGGACCCGCGAGACCGGCTCCCAGTCGTCGGCATCCCTCAGGTAGACCCGCGTGCGCACGACATCGTCGAGGCTGCCGCCGAGCGCTGCGATGCTGGCGGCGATCTTGTCGAGGATGAAGACGGCCTGGCCCGCCGGATCGTCGGGGCAGACGACGCTGCCGTCCGGCGCCGTCGCGGTGGTGCCGCTGACGAGGATGCGCTCGCCGACGCGCACCGCCCGGCTGAAGCCGCAGATCTCTTCCCAGATGCTGCCGCTGTCGACGCGCAAGCGGTCCGGCCGGTTGGCGATGGGAACCGCGGTGTAGAACTTCGGCAGCGCGCCGAGATGGTGGCTGAGATCGCCGGACGCGGTGAGGAAGGGCGGCTTGCGATACTCGTCGCCGCAGTCGCCGGGCAGCATCCGCGTGCCGGCAAAGGCGGCGTCGAGCACCAAATGGTCCTCGGCATCGAGCGCCAGGGCGAACACCGCGGCGTTGTCCTCGCGGTGCTGGCGCTCGCCGAGCCGGGCGCCGACGATGACGGCGGCGACCGCCTTACGGTCTAGGATCAGGCGCGTCGCGACGTTGGGGATCGAGGCGCCATGCCGATCGGCGACGGACTTCAGCGCCGACAGCACCGACTGGAACACGTCCCAGCCGCCGATCTCTCCGACGAAGCGCTTGTACTTCATCTTGCTCCAGTCGGAGAGCCCATCCGGCTCCGCGACGCCGAGCCACCGCTCCGAGAGCAGCCCGCCGGCGAGCGTGCCATAGGCGAGGAGGCGAATGCCGTTGGCGAGGCAGAACTCGCTCATGATCCCGCTCGCCCGCCGGTCGAGCACGGAGAACGACACCTGGTTGGAGACGACCGGAATGCCCTCGCCGACCAGCACGCGCAGATGGTCGGTATTGAAGTTGGTGACGCCGATGGCGCCGATCAGCCCTTCGTCGCGGAGTTTCGCGAGTTCTTTCATCGCGTCGATGTAGCCGGGGTGCTCCAAGGTCCACCAGTGGAACTGCATCAGGTCGATACGGTCGAGCCGCATCCGGTCGAGGCTGCGCTTGACGCCCTCGCGCACCGCCTCGGCGGTCATCGGCCCCGGCGTCGGGCACCATTTGGTGAAGGCGGTCGAGACCGGGAGACCGTCGCGGCGCTGCTGCGCCAGCAGCTCGCCGGTGATCACCTCGGCGCTGCCGTAGTGATCGGCCATGTCGAACGTGTCGAAGCCGTCGCCCGCATACGCCGCCATGTCGGCGGCAGCCTTGACCGGATCGAGCAGCGTCCCGCCCCGCTCCATGTCGGCCACCTGCCAGAGGCCGGTGACGATCCGGCTGATCTCTAGGCCGGGGGCGAGTTCGGTGCGCTGCAGGGTCATGTCGTTTCCATTCCGGCGAGGCCAAGGCGCCACGCCTCTATGAGGTCCGGGCGAGCGGCGCTTGCCGTTCGCCCGGACTGTCAGGACGATCAGGCGATCAGCCGCCGATCTTAGTCTTCAGCGCGTTGATCTCGTCGGTCGAGATCTCGCCGGTGGTGGCAACGGCGCCGTCGGTGATCTTCCACAGCCGGAAAGGCCCGGTGATGTCGCCATACTGGTCGAAGGCGACCGGACCGATGACGCCCTCGTAGCGGATCGGCTTGCCCTCGGAGAGGAGCTTGAGGCCCTTGGCGAACTCTTCCTTGCCGGCATAGATCACCTCCCCCTTGGGGTCGACCACCCTCGCGATGGCGTCGCGAATCTCCAGCGACTTCTCGGAGCCGGCAGCGGCGATGGCGAGGCCGAGGATCGCGCCGGCATCATAGGACCGGTCGGCGGCCGGGTTGCTGGCGGCGATACCCCCGGAGAAAGCCTCGTAGTTCGCCGTGAAATACTCGGTCGACTTGGTCGGGCTGGTGCCGGACGAGGTGCCGTAGGCTTCGTTCAGATACTGCGCGCCGACGCTCTTGATGAAGTCCGGGCTGTTCATGCCGTCGTTCAGGAGGAACTTCGGCGTGCCGCCGCCGGAGATCCAGGCGCGGGCGATGGTGGCGCCGTCGACCGGCGTCGAGATGAGGTAGAGCCCGTCCGGCTCGCCCTCCATCGCGGCGGTCGCCTCCGACTGGTAGCTCGCCTGGTTCTCGTTGTAGGGCGTGGTGGAAACGATCGTGCCGCCGAGCGCCTCGTAGGCTTTCTTGAACTCGCCGTACATGTTGACGCCGAAGTCGTTGTTGACGTGGACGACGGCGATCTTCTTGAAACCCTGGTCGAGCGCGTATTTCGCCGCGGCGGTGCCTTGCAGCGCATCCGAGGTGATGGTGCGGAAGAAGATACCGCCGGTCTTGCCGTCGCGGCCGAGTGCGGTCAGCGTCGGCGAGGACGAGGCCGGCGAGATCTGCACCACCTTCGCCGGTGCGGTCACCGAGGTGAGGATTGGGATCGTCACCGACGAGATGATGCCGCCGATGATCGCCGGCACCTTGGCGATCTGCACCAGCTGGGTCGCGACATCGACGGCGACGCTGCCCGTGCTCTGCGAGTCGCGGGTGTCGGTGGCCAATGTGCAGCCGCGGATGCCGCCGGCCTCGTTGATGTCGCGAAAGGCCATCTCGACCGATTTGGCGCCAGCCTGGCCGTACTCGCCGGCAGGTCCGGTCAGTTCCATCACCACGCCGACGGTGATCTTGCAGTCGGCGGCAAGCGCCGGCGCCGACAAGGCGAGGCCGGCGGCGGTCGTCATCAGCAGCAGTCTGTTCATTTCATCCCCCCGGTGACGGAAAAGCTGAGGTCCCCACGGCCTCAGGCTTTGGTGTTGAGCTCGTATTTCATGATCGAGCCGTGCCGCCCCGTGCGGTCGCGCTCGAGCGCATAGATGTCGCCCTCCGGCCCCTGCCGCTCGGCCAGCACCGCGTCGATCTCGGCGACGTCGGCGGCGGAAAGGGTCAAGGCGGAAACGGCGGCGTTGGCGGCGACGTGGGCGCGGTTGCGCGCGCCGACGATGATCGCGGCAACCCCGGCGCGATCGAGCACATACCGCCCGGCGACGGTCGCGATATCGGCGCCATGCCGCGCGCCGACGCCGGCGAGTGCCCGCAGCAGCTGCTGGAACAGGTCCCAGCCGCCGAAATCGTCGATGATCAGCTTGTACTTGGTGAGCGAGCGGTTCTCCATCGGATGCTCGGGCTCGGACGCACCCAGCCAGCGCTCGGACAGGAAGCCGCCGGCGACCGAGCCGTAGCAGAACAGCGCGATGCCCTCTTCGCGAGCGAGCGGCACGAGATGGCACTCCGGCCGGGCGTCGAGCACGGAATACTGCACCTGCATCGAGAACAGCGGAATGCTGGCCTCGCGCACCGCCCGGATGCGCGGCGCATCGAAGTTCGTGCCGCCGACATGGAGGATGCGCCCGTCCCGGCGGATCTCGTCGAGCCAGTGAAACACGTCGAGCCAGAGCGGCGCGTCGTAGTCCCACCAATGGAACTGCACGAGGTCCAGCCGCTCCATGCCGAGCCGGGCGCGCGAGCGGTCGACCAGCGCCTCGATGTCCCGCTTGGTGACGCGCGTCAGTAGCGACAGATCCGGCACCATTTTCGTGTGAATGCGCACGCGCGCCAGCGCCGCAGTGCCGCGGGTCTCGGCAAGCTTCAGGCGAAAGGCGCCGTAGATTTCCTCGACGCCGGTATAGATGTCGGCGCAGTCGAAGGTGGTGATCCCCGCATCATAGGCGGCGATCAGGTCGTCGACGGCCCGGTCGTTGTCGATCTCGCCATGGCCACCGGCGAGCTGCCACCCGCCACGGATGACGCGGGAGATCTCGTAGCCGGGGGCAAGGCGCAGCCGCTCGGGCGCGCTCACGCCGTCTCTCCCGACGGCAAGGGCACGGCGGTGGTCTGGCTATGGAAGAAGCGGCGCTTGCCGAGGCGGGTGATGCGCAGCCGGCTGGAACAATTGGGATCCGGACAGGCGATCTCGGCGTCGCTCGCCATCCAGTCATTGGCGTGGAGGGCCCGCTGCTTGGCCGGCAGCAGCGGCAGGACGGCAGCGATCGAGTAGAGCGAGAAACCCTGACCGGCCGGCATCGACACCATCTCGCCGCGCACCTCGAAATGATCGCCGGCCTTGGCGCCGCAATAGACCGCGCCACCGGGCGGGATGATCGCCTCGACCCTCAGGTCATAAAGCTCGAAGCTGTCGTCGCCGCCACTATCGGCCCATGTTTCCGTCACGCGATACGCCCTGTGAAGAAGTCCTGTGTGGCAGCGACCGACGCCGTCCGCGGGTTGCGAGACCGGGCGTTGCTGCCTAATGTGCCCGGAGTTTGATCACAGATAATCCGGCGGCACAATCATATGCAGGCCCAGATGCGCGCAGCCTGTGCGCTCTCGCTTCGGCGACCGAAAGAGGGCCGAGGCCTGTGGATATGACGGCCTCCCCGCCCCCTCGCGTGGCGCATGCCGCGGGCGTGTTGCCAGACCGAGCCGCGGGCATCCTGTCGGCCCGCGCCGTGGTGAAGCGTTTCGGCGGAGTGGCCGCGGTGGACGGCGTCTCCTTTGATCTTGCCGCGGGCGAGATCCTCGGCCTGATCGGGCCGAACGGTGCCGGCAAGACCACGCTGTTCGACTGCCTCGCCGGCAGCCAGACCCCGACCGCCGGCACCATCTCGCTCGGCGACCGGCGCATCGACACCCTCGCCCCGCACCGGCGGATCGGCGCCGGGCTCGCCCGCACCTTCCAGATCCCCCGCCCCTTTCCCGAGCTCAGCGTGCTCGACAACGTGCTGCTCGGCCGCCAGCACCAGGCCGGCGAGCACATCCTGCCGAACTGGTTCGCGACCGGCCGCGTCCGCCGGGAGGAGCGGGCGGCGCGGGAGAAGGCGCGGGCGCTGATCGACTTCGTGACGCTGTCTCGGCTGGCGGACCAGCCGGCCCGCATGCTGTCCGGCGGCCAGCGCAAGCTCCTGGAACTGGCCCGCGTGCTGATGGCGGACCCGTCCGTGATCCTCCTCGACGAGCCGGCGGCGGGCGTCAATCCGAGCCTTCTCGAGACGATCATCGAGCGCATCGCCGAGCTCAACCGTTCCGGGATGACCTTCCTCCTGATCGAGCACAACATGGACATGGTGGCGCGGCTCTGCGGTCGGGCACTCGTCATGGCCTCGGGCAAGGTGATCGCCGAGGGCACGCCGGACGCGGTGTCACGCGATGCCGCGGTGATCGACGCCTATCTCGGCGGCGTCGCGGCATGACGATCCTCGAGATTTCCGGCCTCGTCGCCGGCTACGAGCCGGGCGTGCCGATCGTCAACGGCGCCAGCCTCAGCCTTGCGAAGGGCGAGATCGTCGCCATCCTCGGGCCGAACGGCACCGGCAAGTCGACGCTGATCAAGGCCGTCGCCGGCCTCGTCCCGATCAGCGCGGGCACGGTGCGGCTGCGCGGCGAGGACATCACCCGGCTGCCGGCGCACCAGATGGTCCGGCATGGCCTCGGTTTCGTGCCGCAGACCGAGAACGTGTTTCCCTCGATGTCGATCATCGACAATTTGAAGCTCGCCGCCGGCATCGTACCCGCAGCGGAGCGCGCCGGGCGGATCGCCCGGGTCGAGGCGCTGTTCCCCGACCTTGCCGGCCGTCGCACGCTCGCCGCCGGCCGGCTCTCCGGCGGGCAGCGGCAGATGCTCGCCGTCGCCCGCGCGCTGATCGTCGAGCCGGACGTCCTGATGCTCGACGAGCCCTCCGCCGGCCTGTCGCCGAAACTCGTCTCGCTAGTGTTCGCCAAGCTTGCCGAGATCCGCGCCGAGGGTGTGACCATCCTCCTCGTCGAGCAGAACGCGCGCGCCGCGCTCGCCATCGCCGACCGTGGCGTGATCCTCGCCGAGGGCCGCGAGCGACACGAAGGCCCCGCCGCAGCCTTGCTGGGCGATCCCGCCATCGCCGAGCTCTACCTCGGCGGCCGTCGCGCCGTGCTGGCGCCGACGCCGCCACTTGTGCCGATGATGTCGCCGGAGGACGCGGCATGAGCCTGCAATTTCTCGTCGACGGCCTCCTCACCGGCCTGATGATCGGCCTCGGCGCCATCGGCGTGACGCTGACCTATTCGATCCTGCGCTTTGCCAATTTCGCCCATGGCGAGCTGATGACCTTCGGCGCCTATGCCGCCTGGAGCATCAGCTTCGCCCTTTCGGCGCTGCTCGGCGCGGCGCTGCCGCCGCTGGCGCCCTTCTCCTTCGCCTGGAGCGTGCTCGTTGCCGGCGCCGTGGCGATGCTGCTGACGGCGGGCCTCGCGGTGCTCCTCGACGTCGTCCTTTTCAAGCGGCTGCGCGAGAAGTCGACGACCATCGTCGTCGTGATGGCAAGCTTCGGCGCCTCGATCGCGCTGCGCAGCCTCATCGAGTTCGCCTTCTCGTCAAGCCCTGTCTACTTCAGCCGCGACCTGCAGATCGCCACGCGCCTGGGGCTCGGCATGCGGGTGACGCCCGACCAGGGCGCGCTGATCGTGATCACCCTTCTGCTTCTCGTCCTCGTCCACCTCTTCGTCACCCGTAGCCAGGCCGGACGGTCGATGCGGGCCGTCGCCGAAAACCCGGCGCTGGCGAAGGTGGCGGGGATCGACGTCGACCGGGTCGTGCAGCTCACCTGGATCCTCGGCGGATCGCTCGCCGCCGCCGCCGGCACGATGACCGGCATCCTCGTCCAGATCCGTCCCTATATGGGCTTCGACCTCCTGCTGCCGCTGTTCTCGGCGGCGATCCTCGGCGGCATCGGCAGCGTGCCGGGCGCTATCCTCGGGGCGGTGATCATCGGCATTTCGGAAGCCGCGACGGTGCAGTTCATCGGCGCCGAATGGCGCGCGGCGGTGTCCTTCATGCTGCTGATCCTGATGCTGCTGATCCGTCCGAGCGGCCTGTTCGGGGGACGCGCCTGATGCTCGCCTTTGCCGCCTATGGCGCCTTCTTCCTGACCACGGCGCTGGCCTTCGCCGTCGTCTGTATCGGGCTCAACTTGCAATGGGGCATGACCGGCCTGTTCAATGTCGGCATTGCCGGCTTCGTCGCGGTCGGCGCCTATACCTCGGCGATCCTGACGACGCCGGAGACCGCCGGCCATCTCGGCGGCTTCGCGCTGCCGATGCCGCTCGGCTGGCTCGGCGCGATGCTGGCGAGCGGGCTGATCGCGGCGGCCGTCGGCGGCATCACGCTCCGGCTCCGCTCGGACTATCTCGCCATCACCACCTTCGGCGTCGCAGTGGTCATCCACCTCGTCGCGCTGAACGCGAAGGCGCTGACCGGCGGCCCTTTCGGCATCGGCTTCATCCCGCGCGGCTTCGAGAGCTTCGCCGACCGGCCGCTGCTCTTCGGCGCCGGCAACCTCGCGCTCGCCGCCATCACGACGCTTGCCGTCTACCTCGTGATGGAAAAGCTCGCGCGCAGCCCCTGGGGCCGGGTGCTCAGGGCCATCCGCGAGGACGAGACGGCAGCCGCCTCGCTCGGCAAGAGCCCGGTCCGCTACCGGCTGCAGGCCTTTGCCATCGGCGGCGCGATCATGGGGCTCGGCGGGGCAATGCAGGCGCACTTCATCGGTTTCATCGCGCCCAACAACTACCTCCCGAACTTCACCTTCCAGGTCTGGGCGATGCTGATCATCGGCGGCGCCGGCAGCAACCGCGGCGCCATCGCCGGCGCGATCCTCGTCTGGGGCATCTGGAGCCTCTCCAGCGCCGGCGTCTCGGCCTTCGTGCCGGCCGAATACCAGGCGAGGGCCAGCGCGCTTCAACTCGTCCTGATCGGCGTCATGCTCTGCACGATCCTCGCCGTCCGCCCGCGCGGCCTGTTCGGCGAGAAGCTGCGGGCGGCGCCCAAGGCTTGAGCTGCGGCCCGGCCCAACGCTAAAGGCTCGAGGCTCAACGCTGAAGGAAAAGGATCGCCTTCCGCCTACGCCACGAGGTTCGGCGGCGTCTCGCCGCGCAACACCGCATCAATACCGTCGAGGGCGAGAAAGCCCATGGCGTCGCGGGCGGTCGCGGTGGCGCTGCCGAGGTGCGGCAGCAGCACAACGTTGTCGAGCGCGAGGTAGGCCGGGTTCACTTTCGGCTCGCCATCATAGACGTCGAGGCCCGCCGCGCTGACGCGTCCCGACTGCAACGCCGCGACGAGGGCGGCATCGTCGACCAGCGTTCCGCGCGCGGCATTCACCACGATCGCGCCTTGCGGGAGGCGCTCGATCCGCTCGGCGTTGAGCCAGCGATAGGTGTCCGGCGTCGAGGGAGCGTTCAGCGAGAGCACGTCGGAGACGCCGAGAAGGCTCTCGTCGCTGTCGTGGAAGATGGCGCCGGCCTCGAGCTCGGGCGCAAGCCGCGTGCGGTTGCGGTAGTGCACCTCCATCGAGAAGCCGCGCGCCATGGCGGCAACCTCGCGGCCGATGCGGCCCATGCCGTAGATGCCGAGCCGGCGCCCCGAGATCTGCGTGCCGATGAGCTGCGTCGGCGCCCAGCCGGTCCACTCTCCGGCGCGCAGCAGGCGCTCGGCCTCGCCGGCGCGGCGGGCGGCCGCGAGGATCAGCAGCAAGGTCACCTCGGCCGTGGCGAGCGACAGCACGTCGGGCGTGTTGCAAAGGGCAATGCCGCGGGCGCGCAGGGCTTTCGCATCGACGTGGTCGTAGCCGACCGAGAACGTGCCGACCACCTTGATCGTGTCGGGCAACCGGGCGATCAGCGCGGCGTCGATCTTGTCGCCCGGCGCGCAGAGGAGCGCGTCGGCGCCATCGGCCAGCTGCAGCAGCGCGTCGGCACCGTAGACAGCGTCGCTTTCGTTGAGGACGCCCTCATAGTCACGGCGCCAGCGGGCCTCCACTGCCTGGGGAAGCCGGCGGGTGACGACGATTTTCGGGCGCATGCTCTGCCTTCTCGAGAGGAGGTTCCGGGTCACGGTGTCGGGACCGTTCCCCCATTTCTATACGCTTGGCGGCGGCGGGAAAGCGCCTGCCAGCGGTTTTTCCAATGCGGCGTCGCTTCGCGTCTGCCGCCGGCCTGTACAAGCACCGCGGCTCAGTGCTGTCATGCCGCCCGTCGCCGTTCCCGCGACTCCCGTCCTTCGGAGCCCGAATGCAGAATGATCCCCGCTCGCACGGTCTGTGGGAGCGTACCGCGCCAAAAGCCCCGGAGACGAGAAGCCTTGCTGGCGACCGGACGGCGGACGTCGTCATCGTCGGCGCCGGCTTCACCGGCCTTTCCGCCGCGCTGCACCTCGCCGAAGCCGGGGCGCGCGTCATCGTGTTGGAGGGCGCGGAGATCGGCTTCGGCGGCTCGGGCCGCAATGTCGGCCTCGTCAATGCGGGCCTCTGGGTGATGCCGGACGACGTGCCGAAGGCGCTCGGGACGACGCATGGCGAGCGGATTCTCGACCTTCTCGGCCAAGCACCGCGTCTGGTCTTCGACCTCGTCGCCCAGCACGCCATCGCCTGCGAGCCCGAGACCAACGGCACGCTGCATTGCGGCGTCGGCGAGAAGGGCCGGAGCGAACTTGCCGAGCGGGCACGGCAGTGGCAAGCCCGCGGCGCCGACGTCGAGCTTCTCGACGCGGCCCAGACCGCGTCCGTCGTCGGATCGACAGCCTACTCGTCCGCTCTCCTCGACCGCCGCGCCGGCACGATCCAGCCGCTCGCCTATGTCCGCGGCCTCGCGGCCGCCGCGCTCGCCGCCGGCGCCGAGATCTTCACCGCAAGCCCGGTCGAGGGCTTCGAGGAGAAGGGCACGGGCTGGCAGGTGAAGACGCCCGGCGGGTCGGTATCGGCCGACTGGATCGTCGTCGCGACCAACGCCTATACCAGCGCGCCCTGGCCGGAAATCCGCGCCGAGATCGTGCATCTTCCCTATTTCAACATCGCGACCGTGCCGCTGTCGGACAATCTCAAGCGCTCGATCCTGCCGGGCCGGCAAGGCGCCTGGGATACCAAGGACGTGCTCTCCTCCTTCCGCTTCGACCAGGCGGGGCGGCTCGTCATCGGCAGCGTCGGCGCGCTGCGGGGCAGCGGCACGGCCATCCACCGGCGCTGGGCGAGGCGCAGCCTGCAGCGCCTGTTTCCGCAGATCGGCGACATCGCCTTCGAGGCCGAATGGTACGGCAAGATCGGCATGACCTCCGACTCGCTGCCGCGCTTCCACCGCCTCGCCCGCAACGTCGTCTCCTTCTCCGGCTATAACGGCCGCGGCATCGGACCCGGCACCGCCTTCGGCAAGGTACTGGCCGAGCACATCGGCGGCACGTGCCCAGAAGCGGCGCTGCCGCTGCCGGTGACGCCGGTGGTGCCGCAGCACCTGCGGGCCGCGCGCGAGGCCTATTACGAGGTCGGCTCCCAGATCGCGCACCTCTCCTCCCGCCTCTGAACCTTCTGCCGCTTTCCGGGGCACCTTGCCCAGGGAAGCGGCCGCGCGCGACGCGACATTGCCAGCGACGCGCCAAAGCCCGGCGACAGGCGAACTGGCACGGCAGTTGCTCCTGTGCTCACGAGTTGGCAGCTAGGGTTCCGGCTCTTCCCGCGGGAAGAGCGCTGGTCCGAGAGCTGCCGCTGCGGCGGGAGACATCCGCGCAGCGCACGGCGGGATAAAAACCCGGGAGACCTCACCAGCCCAGCGGACCGGCCCTGCCGAGACGCGAATGCTTGTCAGGGATGCCGATGCCAAGACCCGAGACTGCGCCCCTCCTCCGTTCCGAAATGCCGCCTTTCGCCATGCCCTCTTCCGCCATGCCGCACGGCCTCGCCCCGACGGTCGTCGCGTCATTCGCGGCGCCGACCGTCGCCAGCCCGCCGCCGCACCGTCTCGGCCGGTATGCCGCCTGCGCTCAACTCAGCCAAACGCCAGCCTGAAGGATCGACCGATGGATCTCACGCCGCAGGACCGCGCCGAAATGGACGCGCACCGCCGCCGCTACGACGCGCTGAAGGCGGCCGGAACCGGCGCATCGCCGCAGGCCTTGCCGGCGCCAACGCCCCTTGACGCGGCGCCGATCGATCCGGCGGCGATCACCGCCACCGAGAGCATTCCGGGTGGCTGGTACACGACGTCGGCCTTGAAGCGCGGCGAGACCTTGCGGCTGGTCGACGTCGAGGGCACCGGCGCGGCGGCACTGCTCGCCTGGAACGCCGCCGATCCGTCGGAACGGCTGAACCATGCCGACACGCTGAAGATCCAGTGGACCGCCCGGCTGCAGAAGGGGCGCGTGATCTTCTCCGACATGGGCCGCGTGCTGCTGTCGATCGTCGAGGACACGTCGGGCGCGCACGACGCCCTCGTCGGAGGCTCGAACGCCGCCTCGACCCTTGCGCAGTACGGATCCGGCGCCTTCCGCAACACCCGCGACAACTTCATCCAGGGCGCGCTGAAGCTCGGCCTGTCGCGCCGCGACATCTCGCCTTGCATCAGCTTCTTTTCGCCGGTCTCGGTGGCCGACGAGACGGGGGCCGTTGACTGGAACGGCAGCGCGAAGACTGTCGGGGCGTTCGTCGATCTCCGCGCCGAGATGGATCTCGTCCTCGTCGTCTCGGCAGCGCCGCACCCGCTCGACCCTGCGCTGGGCTATGCCCCCGGCGCGGTCGACCTCGTCCGGTTCCGCGGGCCCGCCGTGGATCCCGCGACCGACCTTTGCCGCACCGCCTCCGCCGAAGCTGCCCGCGGCTTCGAGAACACCACCCGCTACCTCGCCGTCTGAAGGGATCGCCATGACCACGCTTTTCGACGGTTCGCCGGCGCATGCCGCGCCCCTCCCCCGGCTCGACCAGGTCGTTGCCGCCCGCGCCCCCTGGTCGGGGATCGTGCGCCGCGGCGAGACGCTTCGGCTGATCGATACGGAGGGCCAGCAGGCGATCGACACGCTGTTCTACCGCGCCGACGACCATGCCGAGCGCTACAGCGCACAGGACACGATCCGGGCGCAGGGTGCGGCCTATGTCGGCACCGGCACCCGCCTCCTCTCCAACGAGGGCCGGGTGATGCTGACCGTCACCGCCGACAGCTGCGGCCGGCACGACACCTCGGCGGGCGCCTGCTCCTGCGAATCCAACACCGCCCGCTTCGGCCACGAGACGAAGTTCCTGCACGCCTGCCGCGAAAACTTCATCCTCGAAGTCTCGCGCTACGGCATGACCAAGCGCGACGTCGTGCCGAACATCAACTTCTTCATGAACGTGCCGATCTCGCCGGACGGCGACCTCGTCATCGCCGATGGCATTTCCGAGCCGGGCGGCACGGTGGAGATGGTGGCGGCGATGGACGTGCTCTGCGTCATCTCCAACTGCCCGCAGGTCAACAATCCCTGCAACGGCTTCCGCCCGACGCCGATCCGGGTGCAAATCCTGCCGGCGCCGGGGCTCTGAGCATGTTTAGAAAGGTCCTCATCGCCAACCGCGGCGAGATCGTCGGCCGCGTCGCGCGCACGTTGCGGAAGATGGGCATCGCCTCGGTCGCCGTCGCCTCCGAAGCCGACCGCTTCCACCGCGCGGTGCTGGAGGCCGACGAGCACGTCGTGATCGGCCCGGCACCGGCGGCGGAGAGCTATCTCGTCACCGAGCGCATCCTCGACGCCTGCCGGCGGACCGGCGCCGACGCCGTGCATCCCGGCTACGGCTTCCTGTCCGAGAATGCCGGCTTCGCCCGGGCACTCGCCGCCGAGGGCATCGCCTTCATCGGCCCGCGGCCGGAGCATCTCGAGGCCTTCGGCCTGAAGCACACAGCGCGCGCTCTGGCGGAAGCCTCCGGCGTGCCGCTGCTGCCGGGATCGGGCCTTCTAGGCGATGTCGCGGCGGCCTTTGCGGCGGCCGAACGCATCGGCTTTCCCGTGATGCTGAAATCCACCGCCGGCGGCGGCGGCATCGGCATGCAGCTCTGCTTCGATGCGGCCGAACTCGCCGCGAAGTTCGCGGTCGTCCAGCGGATGGCGCGGCAGAGCTTTGGCGATGCCCGCGTCTATCTCGAACGCTACGTCGCCGAAGCCCGGCACATCGAGGTGCAGATCTTCGGCAATGGCCGCGGCGCGGTGATGGCGCTCGGCGAGCGCGACTGCTCGCTGCAGCGCCGGCACCAGAAGGTGGTGGAGGAGACGCCGGCGCCCGGCATTTCCGATGCGGTGCGCCAGGCGCTGGCGGACGCTGCCGTGGCGCTCGGCCAAAGCGTCTCCTACGAGTCCGCCGGCACGGTCGAGTTCGTCTACGACGTCTCGCGCGGCGACTTCGCCTTTCTCGAGGTGAACACGCGGCTGCAGGTGGAGCACCCCGTCACCGAGGCGGTGACCGGCATCGACCTCGTCGAATGGATGATCCGCCAGGCCGCCGGCGAGGACATGCTGGCCGAACGAACGCCGGTGGTGCCGAAAGGTGCCGCGATCGAGGTGCGGGTCTACGCCGAGAGCGCGCTGCAGGGGTTCCGCCCCAGCGCCGGCCGGCTGACCGAGGTTACCTTCCCCGCGATGCCCGGCGTGCGGGTCGACGGCTGGATCGAGGCGGGCAGCGACGTCACGCCGTTCTACGACCCGATGCTGGCGAAACTCATCGCCAGCGGGCCCGACCGCGCCGGCGCGCTGGCGACGCTCCGGGCCGCGCTCGCGGCGACGGCGATCTCGGGCATCGAGACCAATCTCGGCTATCTCCGCGCCATCGCTGCCAGTCCGATGTTTGCAGAAGGGGCCGTCGCGACCTCGGTGCTCGGCCAGTTCCCCTACCGGCCGGCCGCGGCCGAGGTGATCCTGCCGGGCGCCCAGTCGAGCCTGCAGGAACTGCCGGGCCGCCTCGGCCTCTGGCACGTCGGCGTGCCGCCGAGCGGCCCGATGGACGCCGTCGCCCTCCGTCTCGCCAACCGCATCGTCGGCAATCACCAGGATGCCACGGCGCTGGAGATGACCGTCTCCGGCCCGACGCTGAAATTCCACGCCGATGCGGTGATCGCGCTGGCGGGGGCGGCCATGCCGGCCGATGTCGGTGGACGCGTCGTCCCGTACAGCGAGCCGGTGTCGATCGCGGCCGGCGAGACGCTGACGCTCGGTGCCATCGCCGGTCCCGGCCAGCGGACCTATCTCGCGGTCCGCGGTGCCTTCGACGCGCCAGAGGTCTTCGGCTCCCGGGCCACTTTCGCGCTCGGCGGCTTCGGCGGCCATGCCACGGGGACGCTGACGCCCGGCGACATCCTGGCTTTCGGCAGCACGAAGCCGGTCGCCGAGCCGGCGCCGCTCGACCTACCGCCGCTGACTGACGCCTGGGATCTCGCGGTCGTCACCGGACCGCACGGCGCGCCCGACTTCTTTACCGACGGGGACATCGACACCCTTTTCACCGAGCCCTACGAGGTACATTTCAACAGCGCCCGCACCGGCGTCCGGCTGATCGGCCCCAAGCCCGAATGGGCGCGCGCAGATGGCGGCGAGGCGGGGCTCCATCCCTCGAACCTCCACGACAACGCCTATGCCATCGGCGCGATCGACTTCACCGGCGACACGCCGATCATCCTAGGCCCCGACGGTCCGAGCCTCGGCGGCTTCGTCTGCCCGGCGGTGGTCGCGGCCGAGGACCTCTGGAAGATCGGCCAGCTGAAACCCGGCGACAGCGTCCGCTTCCGCCCGGTCGCCCGGCCGGACGATCCGATCGCGGGGCCGACGATCGTCACCCGCAAGGATGTCGGCTCGCCGATCCTCGCGCGCGCGGAAGACGTCGTCTATCGCCGGCAAGGCGACGCCAACCTTCTCGTCGAATACGGCGCCATGTCGCTCGACATCGGGCTGCGGCTGCGGGCGCACGGGCTGATGCAGGCCTTGCAGCAAATGCGCCTGCCCGGCGTCGTCGACCTGACGCCCGGCATCCGCTCGCTGCAGGTCCACTACGATCCCGCAACGCTGTCACGCGCAAAACTTCTCGGCGCGCTGGCGGAAATCGAAGAGGGCCTGCCCTCGGTCGAGGACGTCGTGGTGCCCAGCCGCATCGTGCACCTGCCGCTGTCGTGGAACGACCCAGAGATCCAGCTGGCAGCCCGAAAGTACCAGGAACTGGTTCGACCGAACGCGCCCTGGTGCCCCGACAACATCGAGTTCATCCGCCGCATCAACGGCCTCGACGACGAGGCCGCGGTGAAGCGCACGATCTTCGACGCCAGCTATCTCGTGATGGGGCTCGGCGACGTCTATCTCGGCGCACCGGTGGCGACGCCGCTCGACCCGCGGCACCGGCTGGTGACGACGAAGTACAATCCCGCGCGGACCTGGACACCGGAGAACGCGGTCGGTATCGGCGGCGCCTACATGTGCATCTACGGGATGGAGGGACCCGGCGGCTACCAGCTGTTCGGGCGGACCATCCAGATGTGGAACAGCTGGCGCCGCACGCCCGACTTCGAGAACCCCTGGCTGCTGCGCTTCTTCGACCAGATCCGCTTCCACCCGGTCGACGGGGCCGAGCTGGCGGAAGCGCGCGCTGCCTTTCCGCACGGCGCCTATCCCATCCGCATCGAGGAGACGGCCTTCCGCTACGGGGACCATCTCGCCATGCTGGCGGCGAACGATCCAGCGATCCGCGCCACCAAGTCGCGCCAGCAGGAGGCCTTCGACGCCGAGCGGCAGCGGTGGAAGGACAGCGGCATCGACGACTTCGCCGAACCCGCCGAGACCATCGATGCCGACGGCGCCGCCCTCCCCGCCGGCTGTGTCGCACTGACGACGCACGTCCCCGGCAGCGTCTGGAAGCTCACCGCCGAGCCCGGCGCGATGGTCGAGATCGGCGATACCATCGCGATTCTCGAATCGATGAAGATGGAGATCGCCATTCCGGCGCTCGCGCGCGGCCGGCTGGTCGACTACCGCGTCAAACCCGGCCGCCAGCTCCGGGCCGGCGACGTTCTCGCCGTCGTCGAAACGGTGCCGTGACGGGGCAGAAAGTCAGCCGCGGCCACTCGCCGTTGCTCGGTTGTCCCCCGTGAGGAGATCGACAGGGCCGGCGCGATCTAAAAGAACCTCGGCTGCCCAGCTGGACGATGCAGGGAGAGGAAGCGATGATCCATTTCTTATTCACGGCCGGGCACGTCAGCCTGATCGTCGTTTCGATCCTGTCGCGCCCACGGGCCACCGCAACGCTGGCCGCCAGCCCGCCGCGTTACGCCAAGGCCTGACCGCATTACCGGCATGAAAAAAGGCGACCCTCGCGGGCCGCCTTCTTGAAACGTCTTGCTCGACGAGTCGGGCAACGCTGGCGATCAGCTGTCGAGGAACGAGCGCAGCTTGCGCGACCGGCTCGGGTGCTTCAGCTTGCGCAGTGCCTTGGCCTCGATCTGGCGGATGCGCTCGCGCGTCACAGAGAATTGCTGGCCGACTTCTTCCAGCGTGTGATCGGTGTTCATGCCGATGCCGAAGCGCATGCGCAGCACGCGCTCCTCGCGCGGCGTCAGCGACGCGAGCACCCGCGTCGTGGTCTCGCGGAGGTTCGCCTGGATCGCCGCATCGATCGGCAGGATCGCGTTCTTGTCCTCGATGAAGTCGCCGAGATGGCTGTCTTCCTCATCGCCGACCGGGGTCTCGAGCGAGATCGGCTCCTTGGCGATCTTCAGGACCTTGCGGACCTTCTCCAGCGGCATCGCCAGCTTCTCGGCCAACTCTTCCGGGGTCGGCTCGCGGCCGATCTCGTGCAGCATCTGGCGCGAGGTCCGAACGATCTTGTTGATCGTCTCGATCATGTGCACGGGAATACGAATCGTGCGAGCCTGATCGGCGATCGAGCGGGTAATCGCCTGGCGGATCCACCACGTCGCATAGGTCGAGAACTTGTAGCCGCGGCGATACTCGAACTTGTCGACGGCCTTCATCAGGCCGATATTGCCTTCCTGAATGAGATCCAGGAACTGCAGGCCGCGGTTGGTGTATTTCTTGGCGATCGAGATGACGAGACGCAGGTTCGCCTCGACCATTTCCTTCTTCGCTTGACGGGCCTCGCGCTCGCCTTTCTGCACCATGTGGACGATGCGGCGGAATTCCGTGATCTCGAGGCCGGTCTCGGTCGCGAGATTCTGGATGTCCTGCCGAAGGGTCTTGATCGAGTCCTTCTCGCTCTGGACGAACTTCAGCCAGCCCTTGCCGGCAAGGTTGGCGATGTGCCGCGTCCAGTTCGGGTCGAGCTCCGAGCCCTGATAGCTCTTCAGAAACTCCTCGCGCTTCACGCCATAGCTCTCGGCGAGGCGCAGCAACTTGCCTTCGTTGCCGACCAGCCGCTTGTTGATGTCATAGAGCTGGGCGACCAGGGCATCGATGCGGTTCTGGTTGAGCGACAGGCTCTTGACCGCCGTTATCAGCTCTTCCTTGAGCTTCTTGTAGCTGCGCTCCTGAGAGGGCGACAGCGTGCCGGTCGCGGCCAGCCGGTTCTCGACCTGCTGGTCCTGCAGCTTGCGCAGGCGCTTGTAGCTGTCGGCGATGACGTCGAAGGTCTCGATGACCTGCGGCCGGATCTCGGCCTCCATCGCAGCGAGCGACAGCGAGTTCTCGAACTCGTCGTCGTCATCGTCGTCATCGTCGCCGCGCGGAGCGCCCGGCACCGGAAGGGCTTCCGGCGCGGCTTCCGCCTCTGGCACGGCCACGACCGGCAGCTTGGCTTCGGGGCCGGCATAGGTCGCCTCGAGGTCGATGACCTCGCGCAACATGATGTTGCCCTCGTTCAGCTCGTCGCGCCAGATGATGATGGCCTGGAAGGTCAGCGGGCTCTCGCAGAGCCCGGCGATCATCGTCTCGCGGCCGGCCTCGATGCGCTTGGCGATCGCAATTTCGCCCTCGCGCGACAGGAGCTCGACCGAGCCCATCTCGCGCAGGTACATGCGAACCGGATCGTCGGTACGATCGGTCGCCTCTTTCTTGGTGGTAGTCGCGACGGCGGAAGGACCGGCCTCGGCGACTTCCGTCGAGCCCTCTTCCTTCTCTTCCTTCTCCTCGGCGTCGTCGCTCTCTTCTTCCTCGACGACGTTGATGCCCATGTCGTTCAACATAGCCATCGTGTCCTCGATCTGCTCCGAGGTCACGTCGTCGGCCGTCAGCACCGAGTTGAGCTTGTCCATCGTCACAAAGCCGCGCTTCTTGGCGGCCTTGATCATCTTTTTGACGGCATCATCGGAAAGGTCGAGCAGAGGGCCGTCCGGCGTCTCCGGACGCTCTTCGACGACCGCTTCGCTTTCTTTGACCTTAGTTGCCATGCGTCTTCTCTCCAGTTCGCGCGCCGTGCCCGCAAAGGTCGCTCCGGATCGCACGACTGCGCTCCCGTACCTTGCCTTAGGCGCCGACCGTAAACGTTCGCTTAACCCTACCGACAAGCATCCCTCGAAAGTCTCGGGAAAACCTGCTCACGCCTTGGTTAGAAGGCGCGTCTTCCAATCATTTCAAGCTCGAACGATGTAAAACCGTTACAAACCAGTCGTCTCGACAGGCAGCTGGGCTGGAAATCCGGCATTTCAATGCCGACCCGCCTGCAGAACCACAGATTTTTCCCTGGTATGACAGGCCCCATAGCGGTTTTCGAATCAGATTGCGATTCTTTAGTAGGCCTTCGTCGCTCGACCCGACAAAATGCCGAAACCGTCGATCAGAGCCTCCGTACCGCTGAGGGTGTCAATTTCCCGCTTCACCTCGACGACGTGGGCGTAGGCCGTCTCCGACGGCTGACGTCCCAATGCTTCTTCGGCGCTGCGGAGTTCTTTATTTAGGGAGCGGAAGCGGTGATGCAAGTGAAGCGCTTGGCGCACCGCCTCGCGCGCATCCTCGGGCGCCGCCGTCTCCAGCACGGTCCACAGGCGGAGCTCGCGCAGCCGCTGCTGGTAAGCCTCGTAGATCGTCCCGACGCCCTTGGCCGGCAAATGCGCAAGCAGCTCCTCGCGCGAGGTCGGATGGTGCTCGGCATAGATGTCGAGCACGGCCGAGCGTAGATGGGCGAGATCGCCCGCCGGCAGTTCCAGATCCGCGAAGTAGTCGAAGGCCTCGTGGAACAGGAGCGGATGGTTGACGAAGCCGATGACGATGGTGACCTCGCGCAGCGCCGCATCCTGCAGCCCGGCGCGCTTCATCAGGCTGGAGCGGGTCAGCCTGTCGGAGACCACCGACCGGCGCATGCCGCCACCGGGCTTGCCCGGCCCGTTGTCGCCGCCTTGCCGCTGCCCCTTGGAGAACCGCTCGCCGCCATTCCCGCCGCCTTGCCCCTTGCCCGAAGATCCGCGCCCGGACCCGAAGAAGCTGCGCAGCCGGTCCTCGACGTCCTGCAGGTAATGCCGCCGCACGCTCTCGTCGCCGACGACCCGGGCCAGCGCCTTCAGCCGATGCTCGAGGTCGGCGCGCCGCTCGGGCGTATCGAAGCTGCCGCCCGCGGTCTCGCGCATCCAGAGGAGATCGGCGAGTGGTCGGGCCGCCGCCAGCACCTCGCGGAACGCCTCGGGCCCGTTCTCGCGCACGAGATCGTCGGGGTCCTTGCCGTCCGGCAGCAGCGCGAAGCGCAGCGAGCGGCCGGGCTTCAGCAGCGGCAGCGCCAGCTCGGCGGCACGGTGGGCGGCCTTGATGCCGGCCGCATCGCCGTCGAAGCAGAGGATCGGCTCGGCGGCGTTGCGCCAGAGCAGCTCCAGCTGGCGATCGGTCAGCGCCGTGCCGAGCGGCGCCACGACGTTCTCGAACCCCGCCTGGTGGAGCGCGATGGTGTCCATGTAGCCCTCGACGACGACCAGCGTGCCGGCGGATTTTACTGCGCGGCGGGCGCGGGCTATGTTGAACAGCGTCGCGCCCTTGTGGAAGACGTCGGTCTCCGGGGAGTTGAGGTACTTCGCCGAGATCTCGGACGACAGCGCCCGGCCGCCGAAGGCGATGATCCGCTCCTGCGCGTCGGCTATCGGAAACATTACCCGGTCGCGGAACCGGTCGTAGGAGACGGCGATGCCCTCGCCGTGCACCACCATGCCGGACGCCTCTACCTCCGCCTTGCCGACGCCGCGCCCGGAAAGAAACTCCTTCAGACGGTTGCGGCTGTCGGGCGCGTAGCCGAGGCCGAACAGCTTCTGCGTCGCCGGGTTGAGGCCGCGATCGCGGAGATAGGCGCGCGCCTTGGCGCCGTCCGCTTCCTGCAGCACGCCGGCGAAGAACTCGGCCGAAAGCTTCAGCGCATCGAGAATGGTCGCGCGCTGCTCGTCGCGCTTTTCCGCTGCGGCATCCCTTTCGGGCAGCGCCAACCCGGCCTCGCCGGCCATTCGCTCGACCGCCTCGGGAAACGACATTCCCTCGGCTTCGACGAGGAAGCGGAAATGGTCGCCCGAGACGCCGCAGCCGAAGCAGTGGTAGCGGCCCTTCTGGTCCTCGCAGTGGAACGACGGCGACTTCTCGCTGTGGAACGGGCAGCAGGCCCAGAAATCTCCTTTGCCGGGCTGCGACTTTTTACGGTCCCAGGTGACGCGCCGGCCGATCACGTCGGAGATCGGCACCCGGTCGCGGATATCGTCGAGGAAGCTCGGGGAGAAGCGCATGGGTCTTTCGGAAGCTTGTGAGGCGCAGCCATACCACGCCGACCGTCAAGATGTGGTGTCTGCCGGGGGTTGTCACCGCGATTCACAGGCGGCAGCGCGGCAAAAGCATGGCGCTTCCTGCGCGCCGGCGGCAAGAAGGTAGGGCCCTCACCCCGTTCGGATCCGCCATGCTCGCAGCCCTTACCGCCATCTTCGTCTGCCAGCTTGCCGGGGAGATGATCACTGTCGGGCTCGGCCTGCCGTTGCCCGGGCCGGTCATCGGGATGGCGCTGCTCTTCCTCTGCCTGCTGGTGAGGGGCTCGGTTCCGACGGAGATCGGCAAGGTCGGCGACGGGCTGCTGCAACATCTGTCGCTGCTGTTCGTGCCGGCCGGGGCCGGGATCATGATGCATGTCGGCCGGCTCGAGGAGAACGCGCTTGGGCTGGGGGCAGCGCTCATCCTGTCGACGCTGGCGACGATCCTCGTGACCGCGCTCGTGATGCGGGCGATGACCGGGGGACGCCGCGATGCCGACTGAAACGCTGCGCGACGTCTGGGTCTACCTCGCGGCCTCGCCGCTGCTCTCCCTGACCTTGACGCTGGTGCTCTACCAGCTCGCCTTCGCCGTCTACCGGCGGTCGGGCTTCGTCGCGCTGCTGAACCCGGTGCTCTTGACCGTGGTCATGGTCGTCGCGCTGCTGGAGGCGACCGGGATGCCCTACCAGACCTACTTCCAGGGCGCCCAGTTCATCCATTTCCTGCTCGGGCCGGCGACGGTCGCGCTGGCGATCCCGCTCTACCGGCAGTTCGAGCGCGTCCGGCAAAATGCGCTCGCCGTGGTCGCCAGCCTGCTGACGGGATCGCTCACCGCCATGGTCACCGCCGTCGGCATCGGCTGGGCTTTCGGCGTCGACCGGATCAGCCTGATCGCGCTGGCGCCGAAGTCGGTCACCGCCCCGGTCGCCATGGGCATTGCCGAAAAGCTCGGCGGCGTGCCCTCGCTCACCGCCGTCTTCGTCATCGCCACCGGCATCCTCGGCGCCTCGCTCGGGCCGGCCGCGCTGGATCTCGCCGGCATCCGCAGCCCGATCGCCCGCGGCTTTGCCATGGGCACCGCCTCGCACGGAATCGGCACCGCCCGCGCCTTGCAGGAAAGCGAGATCGCCGGCGCATTCTCGGGGCTCGCAATGGGGCTCAACGCCCTTGCCACCGCCATCCTGCTGCCGGTGCTCTGGTCGCTGCTGTTCTGACCGGCGTCAGCTCAGCAGCCGCTTGACCACGCCGTTGGCCTTGCCGAAATCCATCTGCCCGGCATGGCGCTCCTTCAGCGCGGTCATCACCTTGCCCATGTCCTTCATGCCGGCGGCGCCGATGTCGGCGATGACCGCGGCGATCGCCGCCTCGGTGTCGCCCTCGGCCATCTGCTGCGGCATGAAATCGGCGATGATGGCGATCTCCTCGCGCTCCTTGGCGGCAAGTTCGGGACGCGCATTGTCCTCGTAGATCTTCGCCGATTCCTCGCGCTGCTTTGTCATCTTGCCCAGAATCTGGACGATCTCGTCCTCGCTCGCCGCGTCGCGGCCCGAGCCGCGGTTGGCGATGTCCTTGTCCTTGATCGCCGCGTTGACGAGGCGCAGCGTGCCGGTGCGGGTCTTGTCCCCGGCCTTCATCGCATCCTTGAGGGCATTGGTGATCGTGTCGCGCATCGGGGGCTCCTTCGCTCTGTTCTTATAGGTTTTGCTGCTTGCCCGGGGCCACGCCGGCTGGCGTCGGCGGATACAGGGAGCGCGGCCGAAAAGACCCGGCGCACCGCTGCTGCATCGATCCGGGATCGTGTCCGCGATGTAGAGGGACGGGGAAACCCGCGCAAGAGACTTGCAGTTCGCACGGGGAAGGTTGATATCCCGCAGGATGCACATTTTTCCTGCGCCCGACCGCGCGTGCCCGCCTGGCTTTCCCGCCCCGGCAGGGACGCCTTTCCTGGCAGGACTATACACCGAGAGGGCACCGCGATGACCGAAGGCTGGACGAAACGCAAACCGACCGCGCTGCTGGTCCTCGCCGACGGCACCGTGATCGAGGGCGACGGCCTCGGGGCGATCGGCGCGACCGAGGGCGAGGTCTGCTTCAACACGGCGCTCACCGGCTACCAGGAGATCCTGACCGACCCCTCCTATGCCAAGCAGATCGTCACCTTCACCTTCCCGCACATCGGCAATGTCGGCGCGAACGACGAGGACACCGAGGACATGGTGCCGGCGAACGCGCACGGCGCCGTCGGCTGCATCCTGCGCGCCGAGGTCTCCGAGCCCTCGAACTATCGGTCGGCCGGTCACCTCGATGCCTGGCTGAAGAAGCGCGGCGTCATCGCGCTGTCGGGCATCGACACCCGCGCCCTCACCGCCCACATCCGCGACAACGGCATGCCGAACGCGGTGATCGCCCACGATCCCGACGGCAATTTCGACGTCGAGGCGCTGAAGGCGCGGGCGAAGGCCTGGTCGGGCCTCGTCGGTCTCGACCTCGCCAAGGACGTCGCCACCGGCCAGTCGGTGGTCTGGGAGGAGAAGCCGTGGGAGTGGAACGTCGGCTACGCCAGCGAGGCGGAACCGCGCTACACCGTCGTCGCCATCGACTACGGCACCAAGCGCAACATCCTGCGCCTGATGACCGGACGGGGCGCCCGCGTCATCCTGATGCCGCCGACGGCGACGGTCGAAGAAGTCATGGCGCACAAGCCGGACGGCGTCTTCCTGTCCAACGGCCCGGGTGATCCGGCGGCGACCGGCGTCTACGCGGTGCCGACGATCCAGGGGCTGATCGACACCGGCGTGCCGATGTTCGGGATCTGCCTCGGCCACCAGATGCTGGCGCTGGCGCTCGGTGGCCAGACCTCCAAGATGCACCAGGGCCACCACGGCGCTAACCATCCGGTGAAGGACTTCACCACCGGCAAGGTCGAGATCGTGTCGATGAACCACGGCTTCGCAGTCGAGTCCGGCTCGCTGCCGGATACGGTGGAAGAAACCCATATCTCACTGTTCGACCAGTCGAACTGCGGCCTCAAGGTCAAGGGCGCGCCGGTGTTCTCGGTGCAGCATCACCCGGAGGCCTCGCCCGGCCCGCAGGACTCGCACTACCTGTTCAACCGGTTCTTCGAGCTGATCGACGCGCACAAGGCGGCCTGACAGCAGCCCGCACCGCTGAAAACGACGAAGGCGCCCGGGTCACTCCGGGCGCCTTCAGTCTTTCATGAACCTCATCTATGCAACCTCAGAAGCCGGCGGACGAACAGCCGCAGATGGCAATAGAAGGTGGCATGGCGGTGGAGATCGTCGCGGTCGCGATCGCCGCCATAGGCGCTTCGGGCGAGGATGATGTCGACAAGCATGGACATTGCCTTTCTCTAAACGGAGAGATGCGCCGGGCCCGGGAGCAGGCGGTCGGCGGTCGGCTTCATGCGGAGTATGCGAAGAGGCAGTGGTGACCATAATGTGCACTTCGTGCGTCATGTCAATGGACACAAAGGCGCACTTCGTGCATATATAGCGGAGATCGCTGAACTGGGGCTTGTCGCCCCGTCCGGCATCTGGAAAGGCCTGCGGCAACGCCCCTCGGCTGCGCCGCGCCATGGCAGGACAACAGGGCTGGGAGCTCAGATGCAAGCGGAAGATTTTCGGGGCTGGCGCAAGGCGCTCGGCTGGAAACAGAAGGACGCCGCCGAGAAACTCGGCCTGAAGAAGCGCGTCATCCAGTACTACGAAAAGGGCGATCGGGACGGCAAGCCCGTCGAGATCCCGAAGACGGTCGAGCTCGCCTGCCTCGCCGTGACGCTCGGCTACACCTCCTACGACGGCCAGATGGCCGAGACGATTTCCCCGCCTGAGCCGATCGAACCGGCCGAAGCACCGGCGGACGAGCCGGTCGCGGCCGCGGATGCCGTCTCCAAGAAGGACGCTCCGGAGAAAGCGGCGAAGCCGCGGGCGAAGGCCAGGGCCACGGCGACAAAGCCTGCAGCCAAGGGCTGAGCCCGGCGCGGGCAAACCGCGGATCATCGGCCGGCATCGACAAGGGCGCTTGGCAGGCGGCGCCTCGGCACGCCGGCTGTCATTCTGCCCTTTCGCTTCCGCTGTCTTTTGCCTATAAGCCGGCCTTAGCCTGAAGAATCTTCCAAGCCCCCGAGCGGTCGCGTTTTGCGCGACCGTATTTTCGCGCGGAAACTGGACGCCGAGGAAAGACCCGCCATGCCGAAACGGACAGACATTCGCTCCATCCTGATCATCGGCGCGGGGCCCATCATCATCGGTCAGGCCTGCGAGTTCGACTATTCCGGCACCCAGGCCTGTAAGGCGCTGAAGGAAGAGGGTTACCGGATCATCCTGGTCAACTCCAACCCGGCGACGATCATGACCGATCCCGATCTCGCCGACGCGACCTATATCGAGCCGATCACGCCGGAAGTCGTCGCCAAGATCATCGCCAAGGAGCGCCCGGACGCGCTGCTGCCGACGATGGGCGGCCAGACCGCGCTGAACACGGCGCTGTCGCTCCGCCGCATGGGCGTCCTCGAGAAGTACAATGTCGAGATGATCGGCGCCGACGCCGACGCGATCGACATGGCCGAGGACCGCGCGCTGTTCCGCGAGGCGATGAAGCGCATCAACCTCGAGACGCCGAAGTCGCTGCTCGCCAACGCCACCGAGGCGAAGAGCGCCGACAAGAAGGCGCACGAGGACAAGAAGGCCGCCGTCCTCGCCGGCACGACCGACGAGGACGAGCGCAGCGCGATCCTTGCCAAGCTCGAAGCCGAGTGGATCGCCGGCGAAGGCGACCGCAAGCAGCGCTACATGGGCCGCGCGCTCGCCGCCGCGGCGACGGCGCTCGAGGAGGTCGGCCTCCCCGCCATCATTCGCCCGTCCTTCACCATGGGCGGCACCGGCGGCGGCATCGCCTACAACCGCAACGAATTCTTCGAAATCGTCGAGGGTGGCCTCGACGCCTCGCCGACGACCGAAGTGCTGATCGAGGAAAGCGTCCTCGGCTGGAAGGAATACGAGATGGAAGTCGTCCGCGACAAGGCGGACAACTGCATCATCGTCTGCTCGATCGAGAACATCGACCCGATGGGCGTCCACACCGGCGACAGCATCACCGTCGCGCCCGCCCTCACCTTGACCGACAAGGAATACCAGGTGATGCGCAACGCCTCGATCGCGGTGCTGCGCGAGATCGGCGTCGAGACCGGCGGCTCCAACGTCCAGTTCGCGGTAAACCCGGCGGACGGACGCCTCGTCGTCATCGAGATGAACCCGCGCGTGTCGCGCTCCTCGGCGCTGGCCTCCAAGGCCACCGGCTTTCCGATCGCCAAGATCGCCGCCAAGCTCGCCGTCGGCTATACCCTGGACGAACTCGACAACGACATCACCGGCGGCGCGACGCCTGCCTCGTTCGAGCCGTCGATCGACTACGTCGTCACCAAGATCCCGCGCTTCGCCTTCGAGAAGTTCCCGGGCGCCGAGCCGCTGCTGACCACCGCCATGAAGTCGGTCGGCGAGGTCATGGCGATCGGCCGAACCTTCGAGGAGTCGCTGCAGAAGGCATTGCGCGGCCTAGAGACCGGCCTCACCGGCCTCGACGAGATCAAGATCCCCGGCATCGGCGAGGGCGACGACAAGAACGCCATCCGCGCCGCGCTCGGCACGCCGACGCCCGACCGCCTGCTGATGGTCGCCCAGGCGCTGCGCATGGGCACGTCCGAGGAGCAGGTGCACCAGTCCTGCAAGATCGACCCCTGGTTCATCGCCCGCATCAAGTCGCTGATCGACCTGGAAGCCAAGGTGCGCGAGCACGGCCTGCCGGACGATGCCGAGAACTTCCGCTTCTTGAAGTCGGTCGGCTTCTCCGACGCCCGCCTCGCCACGCTGATCGGCAAGGAAGAAGAGGACGTCTACGCCCAGCGCGCCAAGCTCGACGTGCACCCGGTGTTCAAGCGCATCGATACCTGCGCCGCCGAGTTCGCCTCGCCGACGCCCTACATGTACTCGACCTATGAACGCCCGTTCGCCGGAGCGCTCCGCTCCGAGGCCGACGTCTCCGACGCAAAGAAGGTCGTGATCCTCGGCGGCGGTCCCAACCGCATCGGCCAGGGCATCGAGTTCGACTATTGCTGCTGCCACGCCGCCTTCGCGCTGAAGGATGCGGGCTATGAAGCCATCATGATCAACTGCAACCCGGAGACCGTGTCGACCGACTACGACACCTCCGACCGGCTCTACTTCGAGCCGCTGACCGGCGAGGACGTGCTGGAGATTCTGCGCCTCGAGCAGAGCCGCGGCACGCTGCACGGCGTCATCGTGCAGCTTGGCGGCCAGACCCCGCTGAAGCTCGCCGAGAGCCTGGAGAAGGCCGGCATCCCGATCCTCGGCACCTCGCCCGACGCGATCGATCTTGCCGAAGACCGCGACCGCTTCCAGCATTTCCTCAACGACCTGAAGCTGCGCCAGCCGAACAACGGCATCGCCCGCTCGGTTGACGAGGCCCGCGTCATCGTCGAGCGCGTCGGCTACCCCGTCGTCATCCGCCCGTCCTACGTGCTCGGCGGCCGCGCGATGGAGATCGTGCGCAACGGCCCGCAGTTCGAGCGCTACATCACCGAGGCGGTGGTGGTCTCCGGCAAGTCGCCGGTGCTGATCGACAGCTATCTCTCGGACGCGATCGAGGTCGACGTCGACTGCCTCAGCGACGGCACCACGACCTTCGTCGCTGGCATCCTGGAGCACATCGAAGAGGCCGGCATCCACTCCGGCGACAGCGCCTGCTCTCTGCCGGTGCATTCGCTCTCCGACGAGATCGTCGACGAGCTGGAACGCCAGACCCGCGAGATGGCGATCGGCTTGAAGGTCGTCGGCCTGATGAACGTTCAGTTTGCGATCAAGGGCGACGAGATCTACGTGCTCGAGGTCAACCCGCGGGCCTCGCGCACCGTGCCCTTCGTCGCCAAGACCATCGGCTCGCCGATCGCCAAGATCGCCTCGCGCATCATGGCCGGCGAGAGCCTCGACGACGCCTTCGCGGCCTATGGCGGCAAGCCGAACTGGCGGACGCTGAAGCACATCGCGGTCAAGGAGGCGGTATTCCCCTTCGCCCGCTTCCCCGGCGTCGACACGCTGCTCGGACCGGAAATGCGCTCGACCGGCGAGGTCATGGGCCTCGACACCAGCTTCGCGGTGGCCTTCGCCAAGTCGCAGCTCGGCTCCTCGATCGACTTGCCGACCGCCGGCACCGTGTTCATCTCGGTGCGTGACGGCGACAAGGAACGGGCGCTGGCGCCGATCCGCAAGCTCTTCGGGCTCGGCTTCCGCATCGTCGCGACCGGGGGCACGCAGCGCTACCTGGTCGAGCAAGGCATCGCGGCCGAGAAGATCAACAAGGTGCTCGAAGGCCGTCCGCACATCGAGGACGCCATCCGGAACCGCCAGGTGCAGCTGGTCTTCAACACCACGGAAGGCGCAAAGGCGCTTTCGGATTCGCGTTCGCTGCGCCGCGCCGCGCTGATCCACAAGGTGCCCTACTACACCACGCTCGCCGGCATGATCGCAGCCTCCGAGGCGATCGAGGCCTTGAAGGCGGGAAGTCTGGAAGTGCGGGCCCTGCAGTCGTACTTCGCGACCGCCTGAACCGGACTGGCGTTTCCCGGCTGTCGGAAAGCTTCCAGCCGGAAGGCCTTGGCGTGGCGGCCGACTGGCATACTTGTCCGTCTATAGAACGGGATGTTTGACAGGCGGCTGGGTCCGCCCCATCATTCCCCGGTGTGGCTGCAAGGCCGCCAATCGCGATTTGCCGCTGGTTCCGGTCGGGTTTCCGCCCGGGACCGGTTTGTTTTGTGCGCCGGGCTTCGTCCGGTCGATCGAAAAGTGATCACCGGCCCGACGGCCGGCGGTTTGAAAGGGTGAGGGCATGGAAAAGGTCCCGATGACGAGTGCAGGCTTCGAGACGCTCAAGGAAGAGCTGCGTCGCCGCCAGCAGGAGGAACGTCCGCGGATCATCGCGGCGATTTCGGAAGCCCGCGCGCACGGCGACCTTTCGGAGAATGCCGAGTATCACGCGGCCAAGGAGTCGCAGAGCCTGAACGAGGGCCGCATCTCCGAGCTCGAGGACTTCACCGCGCGCGCCGAGGTGATCGACGTCGCCAAGCTGTCGGGCGAGAAGATCAAGTTCGGCGCGACGGTCAAGCTGATCGACGAGGATACCGAGGAAGAGAAGATCTACCAGATCGTTGGCGATCAGGAGGCCGACGTGAAGCAAGGTCGCATCTCGATTTCCTCGCCGATTGCCCGCGCCCTGATCGGCAAGGGCGAAGGCGACACGGTCGAGGTAGCGGCGCCCGGTGGCGCGCGCTCCTACGAGATCATCGAGCTGCGCTGGGGCCAGCGCTAAGGCGCTGGTCTCCCCTTCCCGGGAGATCGCCCGGGTCGGACGAGATGGTTTGATGAAGATCCGCGACGTCGAGGTGATTGCCCCGAACTTCAAGCGCCGCCTGTCCGGCGTCACCTCGACGATCATCCAGCTGGTGCCATTGCAACGCCGTTCGATCGGCATTGCGACGCTCGGCCCCGGCCTGCCGGATCACCTGCCGAAGCTGCGCTGGCCGCAGCTGTTCGGGCTCTGGTCGAAGCCGGCCCGGCGGCCGTTCCGCATCTGGCACGCCCGCAGAAACACCGAGATGCTGGGCGGCCTCGTGTTGCGCGATCTCCTGCGGATGCGTCTGAAGCTCGTCTTCACCTCCGCTGCGCAGCGTCGTCATACGGCGTGGACCCGCTTCCTGATCCGCCGCATGGACGCGATCATCGCCACCAGCGGCCGCAGCGCGGCGTTTCTCGAGCGGCCCGCAACGGTCATCCTGCACGGCATCGACCTCGACGCCTTCTCGCCGGTTCCACGCGGGACGCCCTCTCCCGCCCTCGAGACGCTCGACGGCCGGCTGGTCGTCGGCTGTTCCGGCCGGATCCGGCACCAGAAGGGCACCGACATCTTCGTCGCCGCGATGATCGCGCTGCTGCCGCGGCACCCCGAATGGACGGCGGTCGTCACGGGACGAACGACGGCCGAACACGTGGACTTCGAGAAAGAATTGCGCGCGGCGGTCACCAAGGCAGGACTTGTCGATCGTATTCTCTTCGTCGGCGAGGTCGATGACATCGCCGCCTGGTTCCAGCGCTTCGATCTCTATGTCGCACCGCCCCGCAACGAGGGCTTCGGGCTGACCCCGCTGGAAGCGATGGCGGCGGGCACGCCCGTCGTTGCCTCGGACGCCGGCGCGTTTCGTGAGCTGATCGTCGAGGGCGTCACGGGCAGCGTGGTTCCAATTGACAATGTCGGCGCGATGGCCGCTGCGATCGAGCCGTATCTTGCCGAGGGCGCCCTGCGTGACGCAGCGGGCCTTGCTGCCCTTGCCCATGTACGCGCCAAGTTTCCGCTGTCGCGCGAGGCGGCGGAGATCGGGGCCGTCTACGATCGGCTTTGGTCTGCCGGCAGCTGAAACTCGGCCTCGACGATGTCGACCAGACGGTAGCGATAGCCTAGCGCCCGCCGGGCATGCTCCCCCATCAGCCGGACCTGGGTCGCGGCCCGGCGAAGATGGAACGGCAGGTTCGCCCGCGTCACCGGCAGCCGCCCGCGCGGCACCTGGATCGACGTCGCCGTCGGGATCGGCACGGGAAGGCCGCGCTGCGCCAGGAGATGCACCTGCATCGCCAGCGCCGGCTCGATCTGGAAGGAGGCGAGCACTTTCAGGCCATGCAGAAAAGCATCGACCGGGGCAGCGCCGCGCTCCGCCCGGAGCAACAGCTTGCGTGCACCCTCGGGCCAGAGCAGGTAGGCGGCCGAGCCGGACTTGTCGCGGGAGACCCCGAGCAGGGACAGGCCATCGCGGAGTTTCCGCCGCTCGCGGTTGAGAAATCGCCGCCGCTCGAAATTCTCGAGGTTGAGGAGATCGACGCCGGCAAGGCCCGCAACCTGGTCGAGAAGGCTCGGCAGCCGCGGCGACAGCATCACGTCGTCCTCGAGCACCAGCACAGGGTCCGCGCCATCCGCGATCTCGCACCACAGCGCCTGGTGCGACAGGAAGCAGCCGAGCTCTGGCTTGGTCAGCGGGCGCTCCCAGGAGCGGCCGATCCTTGCCGCCGTGGCATCGGTGATGTCGGCGGCCTCGACCGCCGCCATCCGCTCGAGCCGCAACCCCAGCCGCTCGCCCTGGCGTTCCATGAACTGGCGCCGCTCGGCCGCGCGCCCGAGATTGATGAAGGCGCTCCGCACCGGCGACCGCATACCGGCAACGTCGCCAGCCGGCAGAAGCTCGGCTTCCCCTGGCGAAAGCGGCGGCGGACTGTGGCTCGGCATGGGGCCCCATTCAGGCAGGATCAGGATCGGTCGCCTCGGCGATCGCCCTCCTCTAGCCGGGATGGCGGGGGAGCGAAACCCTTCCCGCCTTCAGTCTGGCGGTCAACATCCGGCGATCGACCGGCCGCGGGAGAACCGTCTCCTCCACCGCTTCTGCCGGCTGTCGTGTTGTCAGCCCCCCTGCCCCCGGCTATGGAAGACGCCAGCCTTGAATGCCCGCGGCCGCGCGGCCATCTGAGGGTGTCCCGCCTCTCCTTGTCCGAGTTGCAGATGACCGAGCGCCACGCCCCCGTCCTGATCATCGGTTCCGGCCCTGCCGGCTACACCGCGGCGATCTACGCCGCGCGGGCGATGATGAAGCCCCTGCTGGTGGCCGGCCTGCAGGAGGGCGGCCAGCTGACCATCACGACCGACGTCGAGAACTATCCGGGCTTCGCCGATCCGATCCAGGGCCCCTGGCTGATGGAGCAGATGAAGGCGCAGGCCCTGCACGTCGGCACCGAGTTCGCCAGCGACCTCATCGTCGAGGTCGACCTCGATCGCCGGCCGTTCCGGCTGCGCGGCGACAGCGGCACGGTCTACACCTGCGATTCCCTGATCATCGCGACCGGCGCCCAGGCCAAGTGGCTGGGCCTTGAGTCCGAGCAGCATTTCCAGGGTTTTGGCGTTTCGGCCTGCGCGACCTGCGACGGGTTCTTCTACCGCGGCAAGGATGTCGTCGTCGTCGGCGGCGGCAATACGGCGGTCGAGGAGGCACTCTACCTGTCGCACATCGCCAGCTCGGTTACCGTCGTCCACCGCCGCGACAGTTTCCGGGCCGAACGCATCCTGCGCGAGCGACTTGCCGCCAAGGACAATGTCAGCGTAATCTGGAACGCCGAGGTCGACGAGATCCTTGGCACGACCAAGCCGATGAAGTCCGTCACCGGCATCCGGCTGCGCGACCGGATTTCCGGCGCCCTGACCGAGAAGCCGACGCACGGCGTGTTCGTTGCCATCGGCCACGCCCCGGCGGTCGAACTGTTCACCGGCAAGCTGCGGCAGAAGGACTCGGGCTATCTCTGGGTCGAGCCCGGCACGACGCAGACCTCGGTCCCCGGCGTGTTCGCCGCGGGTGATGTCGCCGACGACGTATTCCGCCAGGCGGTGACGGCCGCCGGTCTTGGCTGCATGGCCGCGCTGGAGGCCGAGAAGTGGCTTGCCGCCGCGGCGATGGACGAGGAACGGCAGGCGGCTGAATAGCTCGGCATCGCCGCGCCACGCCATTCAGTAGCCAGACATTAATCCTTGCTATCGAAATCAAGCTTCGCTCCTGCGGCGGTTTGCTATATCGGCCGTTGGAGCGCCCTGAAGCGGGGCACCGCACCGTAATTCCGCCTCACCTTCCTCCGATGCAATGGCGCGTCTGCGGATAGCCGAACCGGCTGAGCGCAGAACCGGGCGGGCAACCGGCCGGGCAAGGATCGGACGGCGGAGTAGCCGGTCGAAGGGGGTTTGATGAGTTCCACCGACACGTCGATCAATCCGGAGCCGTCGGGAGCCGCCCCGGCTTCGCGGCTTGCCGTTGCCGGGGAGTGGCTTTCCGCGCACCGCTCGATCATCGGCATCGCTGCCGTCGTGGCGGTGCTTGCGATCGCCGCCTTTGCCTTGATGCGCCTGACCGCCGAAGTCCGCTACGACGACGTCATCGCCGCCTTCGATGCCACCGGCTGGCCCGCGGTCACGCTGGCGGTTGGTTTCACGATCGTCAGCTTCGTCAGCCTGACCTTCTACGACGTCGGCGCGCTCTCCTATGTCGGGCGGAAACTCTCCTATCCCGCGGTCGCCGCGACGGCGCTGTGCGCCTATGCCGTCGGCAATACCGCGGGTTTCGGCCCGCTCTCGGGCGGCGCTATTCGCTACCGTGGCTACACCCGCCTCGGCCTGACGCCGGAGGAGATCGCCAAGGTCATCGCCTTCGTCACCGTCGCCTTCGGCCTCGGTCTTTTGACGCTGTCGGCGCTCGGCGTCCTGTTCATCGCCGGCACGGCCTCGCCCTATCTCGGCTTGCCGCCGCTGACGCTGCGCCTGCTGGCCGTGGTCGGCCTGCTGCCCGTCGTGGCGCTCGCGGTCATCGGCCGCGACGGCCATCCTGTCCGGCTCGGCCGTTTCGGCTTCCGCCTGCCCTCGCGGACGCTGGTGCTGCGCCAGTTCGCCGCCACCGTGATCGACGTCTGCGCGTCCGGCGCGGTGCTCTACGTCCTCCTCCCGCCGACCGAGATCGGTTTTCCGACCTTCGTGTGCATCTACGCGGTGGCGATCGCCATCGGCGTGCTCAGCCATGTGCCGGCCGGGCTCGGCGTGTTCGAGACGGTGATCGTCGCGGCGCTCGGCTCTACCGTCGACATCGACCGCGTGCTCGGCGCACTGGTCCTCTACCGGGTGATCTACTATCTGCTGCCGCTGCTCTGCGCCGCGGTCTTCGTCAGCCTCGCAGAACTCCGCGGCGCCCTCAGCGCCAGCATGGGCACCGAGCTGAAGCTGGCCGGACGCCGGCTGGCCCCGCCGGTGCTGGCGACGCTGTCGCTGGTCTTCGGCCTGATGCTGATCCTTTCCAGCGTCACGCCGACGCCGACGTCAGATCTCGAAGCCCTGCAGGATGTCGTGCCGCTGTTCATCGTCGAGGGCGCGCACTTCCTGACGAGCCTCCTTGGCCTGGTCTTCCTGGTGATGTCGCGGGGCCTCGCCCAGCGGCTCGACGGTGCCTGGCTGGTGGCGCTGACGACGACGGTCGCGGCGATGCTGATGGCGCTGGTTCAGGCCGTCGCGGTGCACGAAGCGGCGCTGCTGCTGTTCTTCGCGCTGGCGCTTATCGCCACCCGCAAGGAATTCAGCCGCCCAGCCTCGATCTTCCGCCAGGCGCTGACCGGCCCCTGGATCGCCGCGATGCTGACGATCTGCGTCAGCGCGGTGATCGTCCTCCTCTTCGTCTACCGCGACGTCGAGTACGGCAACGAGCTCTGGTGGCAGTTCGAGTTCACCTCCGAGGCCCCGCGCAGCCTGCGCGCGATGCTCGGCATCACCATCCTCGCCAGCGGCCTCGCCATCTGGAGCCTGGTGCGCCCGGCGATCGGGCGGATCGAGGACCCCGTTGCGAACGACATCGACCGGGCGGCGGAGATCGTGCGGCAGCAGGAATGTGCCGACGGCAATCTGGTGCGGATGGCCGACAAGAGCGTGCTGTTCTCCAAGGATGGCCGCGCCTTCATCATGTACGCCCGCCGCAACCGCTCGCTGATCGCCCTGTTCGATCCCATCGGGCCGCGCGACGCCTGGCCGGAACTGGTCTGGCAGTTCGTCGAGATGGCGCATGGCTGCGGCTGCCGCGGCGTCTTCTACCAGGTCTCGCCCGAGGCCCTGTCGATCTATGCCGATGCCGGCATGCGGGCGTTCAAGCTCGGCGAACTCGCGATGATCGACCTCGGCAAGTTCAACCTCGCCGGTGGCAAGCGCGCCGGCCTTCGCCAGGCGAAGACCCGCGGCCAGCGCGACGGGCTGGAATTTTCCGTCATCGAGCAGGCGGACGTTCCCGCGGCCTATGACGAGCTGAAGGCCGTCTCCGACGCCTGGCTGGCGCGCCACATGGCGAGCGAGAAGGCGTTCTCGCTCGGCGCGTTCGACGAAGCCTACGTCAAGGCGCAACCCGTCGCGGTTCTGCGCAAGGATGGCCATATCGTCGCCTTCGCCACGCTGATGGTGACCGACACCAAGGACGAGTCCTCGGTCGACCTGATGCGCTTCCATCCCGATGCGCCCGGCGGCTCGATGGACTTCCTGTTCGTGCTGCTTTTGGAGCACCTGAAGGAAGCCGGCTTCAAGCGGTTCAACATGGGCATGGCGCCGCTGTCGGGAATGTCCGGCAACCGGCATGCCCCGATCTGGGACCGGATCGGCACGACGCTCTACGAGCACGGCGAAAAGTATTACAACTTCAAGGGTCTGCGCGCCTTCAAGGCCAAATTCCACCCGGAATGGAAGCCGCGCTACATGACGACGTCCGGCAGCCTCAGCCCCGCCCTCGCGCTGATGGACGTGACCTTGCAGATCGGCGGCGGCTTCAAGGGAGTGGTGCGCAGGTGATGTCCGTTCGTTCCAGCATGCTCGCGGCGCTGCTCGCGCTCTCGGCCCCCGCTCTGGCGCAGACCGCCCCGGCAGCCCCCGTCGCCCCGGCCCCCGCACCGGCCACGGCTGCGGCACCGGCTGCGGATGGCACCGCCGCCCCGTTCGACTATGGCATGATCCCGCAGCAGCACATCGTCATGCCGAAGGGCGAGGCGAAGGCGATGGTCGTGCTGCTGTCGGACCAGGCGGGATGGACGCAGGCGGAGACGACGCTGGCGGACGACCTTTCCGGCAAGGGCGCCTTCGTCATCGGCATCGATCTCAAGGAATACTACCCCGCGCTGGAGAAGGACCAGGACGACTGCGTCTACATGGTCTCCGACATCGAAAGCCTCAGCCAGCAGGTCCAGCGGTCGGTCGGCGGCAGCATCTACCATCTGCCGATCGTCGCCGGCCTTGGCGCCGGCGGCGCGTTGGCGCTCGCGATCGCGGCCCAGACGCCCGATGCCACCATCCAGCACACCATCGCAGTCGATCCGCAAGGCGGCATCCCGCTGGCGAAGGAGCTCTGCACGGATGCCGCGCGCGCGCAGGCGGGCGCGATCTCGACCTATGGCCTGGCCGATGGCGACCTGCCCGATCCCGTCACCGTCGTCCTGACGCCGACGGCACCGGCGGACGGGCGCGCCCACGTCGAAGCGCTGGTAAAGGCGCACGACGACATCACCGTCACCGAGAGCGACAATGCTGCGGCCGCAGCGCTCGCCGACGCGATCGACGCGGCGATGGCGACCTCGAGCTCGGACGAGCTCGGCCTGCCGCTCAGCATTCTCGAAACCAAGCCGACGCGCGACACGATGGCGATCATCTACTCCGGCGACGGCGGCTGGCGCGATATCGACAAGGAGATCGGCCAGGCCTTCCAGGACGAGGGCATGCCGACCATCGGCGTCGATGCCCTCAGGTATTTCTGGTCGGAGCGCACGCCCAAGGAGACGGCCGCCGACCTCTCGCGGATCATCGAGTTCTACACCAAGCGCTGGGGCGTGAAGCACGTGCTGCTGGTCGGCTATTCCTTCGGCGCCGATGTCCTGCCGACCACGTACAATCTGCTGCCGGCCGCCGACAAGGCCAAGGTCGCCGAGCTCTCGCTGCTGGCCCTGTCGAAATCGGCCAACTTCCAGATCTCGGTCATGGGCTGGCTCGGGGTCGACGACGACGACGCCTCGAACGTCGCCCAGGTCGCCAAGATCGACGCCAAGCTGATCCAGTGCGTCTACGGCACCGAGGACGACGACACGATCTGCCCCGACCTCAAGGCATCCGGCGCCGAGCTTATCCCAACCGAAGGTGGCCACCACTTCGATGGCGACTACTCTGCCATCGGCGCCAAGATCCTCGCGGGTCTCGACGCCCGGCTGAAAGCCAAGCCCTGAAGGCGTTTCGCCGCGCCAGAGCATCCGGCGATGGGGTGGTCTCACCCCATCAAAGAAAGAGGCGCTAGTTTCAAAAAGATAGAGCATCTCTTGTGCATCCGATCGGATGCACGGCGCTCGAGAGCCTTTGCAACCGGCTTCTCGGGCTTCGGCGATCGAATATGCCCGTCGTGCCTTGATCCCCCCATCTGGATGCGGTCTACGATGGAGGGAACGGGATGCAGGACGCGCGGCTTGACCGTCGCGGTACGGCAAACGTCGGCTGGACAACGAAGAGCCGAAGGCTCGATAAGGCTGGCAGGCAGGGAGAAACCAGGATGGCGCTCGACTGGGACAAGCTGCGGATTTTCCATGCCGCAGCCGAGGCCGGCTCCTTCACCCATGCCGCGGACGTGCTCAACCTCAGCCAGTCGGCGATCAGCCGCCAGGTCGCCTCGCTGGAGCAGGAGATCGGCGCACCGTTGTTCCACCGCCATGCCCGCGGGCTGGTGCTGTCCGAGCAAGGCGAACTGCTGTTCCAGACGGCGGCGGAGGTCCTGAAGCGGCTGGAAATGGTCCGCATGCAGCTGACCGAGACGCGGGAGAAGCCGACAGGCCGGCTGCGGGTGACGACGACCGTCGGCCTCGGCTCCGGCTGGCTCACCGAGCGCGCCAAGGAGTTTCTCGAGCTCTACCCCGAACTCGAGCTTCAGCTGGTCCTCGACAACGAGGAAATCGACCTGACCATGCGCAAGGCCGATGCGGCAATCCGCTTGCGCCAGCCACAGCAGCCCGACCTCATCCAGCGTCGGCTGTTCACCGTGCACCTGCATGTCTATGCCGCGCCGACCTACCTCCAGCGCTTCGGCACGCCCGAGACGGTACAGGACCTCAGCCAGCACCGGCTGATCACCTTCGGCGAGCCGGCGCCGCAATACCTGCGCAACCTCAACACGCTGGAGACCGTCGGGCTGCCGGACGGCCAGTCGCGTTCCTCGATCCTGCAGATCAACAACCTCATGTCGATCAAGGCGGCGATCGAGCGCGGCATCGGCCTGGCGCTGCTGCCGGACTACATGATCGACAAGAACTCCAAGCTGGTCCAGGTGCTCCCGGAAATGGAGATGCCGACCTTCGACACCTATCTCTGCTACCCCGAGCAGCTCAGAAACTCGGCAAAGCTCAAGGTTTTCCGCGACTTCCTGATCTCGAAGGCGCGGACCTGGTCGTACTGAACGTCGACAGGCGACGATCAAGGATCTCGCCCTGATCCAGGCCAATTCGAATGCCCATCAAACAGACAGATCGCCACGGCGCCTACTTCCTATGCATTTCATGCATGGCAGGCATGTCTTATTGCCAGTAGTCGGGGCGAACAGGACTGGTAGCCTCATCCCATCGAACGCGGGAAGGTACCTCCTCCCACCGGACCGCTTCGAGCATCTCCTCCCAAGGATCTGCCTTGCAGATCTCTTTTTAAGCCGGGCTCTCGCGAACCCGGCTTTTTCTTTGGCGGCGCATTCTTGTGGCGCAAAGGTCCGAGGTCGGTGAGGCTTGCGGCTCTCAGTTGGCCCAGAGCCGCTTCAGCTGCTGCTCGTCCCCGTTGAACTTGTCGCGGTCGCAGAAGCCCGCCCCCTCGACGTCATGCGGCGCGGGCCCGACCGAGCCGTCGGTGTACTGCCACATCGTCCAGGTGTTCCAGTTCCGCGGCACGACCGGTGTCGGACCGAACTGCGCCAACCAGAGCCAACACTGCGCCAAGGTGCTGTCGGTGCCGTTACCCAGCAATTCCTTGATGTAATGGCCGGAGTAGAGGCCGGGGAACTTCCCTTGCTTTGCCTCCACATGGGTGACGAAGGCCCTCGCCTCTTCCAGTCCCATGCTGGGGCCGGTCGGGTTCGGCTCGAAGTCGAGCACGAGGAGGGTCTTGTCGTCGGGTTCGGCGACATCGAGAAAATGCTCGGCCTGCTTCACCCCGTCGCTGCCGGTCGCGAAGTGGTAGGCGCCCCAGAGAAGGCCTGCCGCGACGGCGCCCTTGCGGTGCGCGGCATAGGTCTGGTCGACGTTGCTCTGGCCCTGCGTCGCCTTGTGGAAGACGCCGACAATGCCGGCCTCTTTGATCTTGGCGAAATCCAGGTGCCTGTTGTGGTGCGAGATATCGATGACGGCATTCAGGACAGTCGGCATGCTTTGCACTCCCCGTTGAACGACAGAGGCAAAATACACCAAACCGGCGGACCGCTGAGAAGAAGACTACGTAGCTGGAACGGAGAACGGCGGCCCCTTGCGAGGCCGCCGTCTAGTCTTGGAGAAAGAAGGACTGCCTGTTGCGCCGGGCTTAGCTCTTCAGGCTGGCGCAGAAGCGCTGGATGCGCGAGCAGGCGTCTTCCAGAAGGGCTTCCGACGTCGCGTAGGAAATCCGGAAGTTCGGGCCGAGACCAAAGGCCGAGCCGTGCACGACGGCAACGCCCTCCGCCTCCAGCAGTTCGGAGACGAAGTCCTCGTCGGTCTCGATGACCTTGCCGGCCGGGGTCTTCTTGCCGATCAGCCCCTTGCAGGAGGGATAGACGTAGAAGGCGCCTTCCGGCGACGGGCACTCGATACCGCTCGCCTGGTTCAGCATGGACACCACGAGGTCGCGGCGGCCTTCGAAGATCACGCGGTTCTTCGGGATGAAGTCCTGCGTGCCGTTCAGCGCCTCAACCGCCGCCCACTGCGCAATCGAGCAGGCGCCCGAGGTCTGCTGGCCCTGGATCATGTCCATCGCCTTGATCAGCGCCAGCGGGCCGCCGGCATAGCCGATCCGCCAGCCGGTCATCGCGTAGGCCTTCGACACGCCGTTGATCGTCAGCGTGCGGTCGTAGAGGCCGGGCTGGACCTCGGCAGGCGTGGTGAAGGTGAAGTCGCCGTAGACGAGGTGCTCGTACATGTCGTCGGTCATCACCCAGACGTGCGGGTGGCGCATCAAGACGTCGGTCAGCGCCTTCAGCTCGGTGCGGGTATAGGCCGCGCCCGAGGGATTGGACGGCGAGTTGAACAGGAACCACTTGGTCTTCGGCGTGATCGCCGCTTCCAGCGCTTCGGCCGTGACCTTGAAGTTCGCCTCGATCGTCGTCTCGATGATCACCGAGGTGCCGTTGCAGATCGCCACCATCTCGGGATAGCTCACCCAGTACGGCGCGGGGATGATGACCTCGTCGCCCTGGTCGAGCGTCGCCATGAAGGCGTTGAACAGGATCTGCTTGCCGCCGGTGCCGACGATGGTCTGCTCTGGCTTGTAGTCGAGATTGTTCTCGCGCTTGAACTTCTTCGAGATCGCCTCGCGCAGCTGCGGGATGCCGGAGACCGGGGTGTACTTGGTCTCGCCGCGGTTGATCGCGTCGATCGCCGCCGCCTTGATGTTGTCGGGCGTGTCGAAATCGGGCTCGCCGGCGCCGAGGCCGATGACGTCGCGACCCTGGGCTTTCAGCTCGCGCGCCTTCTGCGAGACGGCAATGGTGGCGGAGGGCTTTACGCGGTCGAGGGCGGCGGCAAGAAATGCCATGGGAACGGCTCCGGCTGTCATGATTCGAAGGTCTGCAGCGGCGACCCCGCCTGCAAAAACCGGCGAACCGTAGGCGCGGCAGGGACCCGGTGCAAGCCGATGGAGCCGCATCGCACCATGAATTAAGCTGATGGGTCCGCACAGCGATCACGATCGGACCGGATCGGCGGGCCGGCAAATTCACGCCGCCGTGCATCCGGCGACGGCCGTGCGCCGTTGCTCCTCTTTGACAGCCGACGGCCAGCTGGCCCGGCCAGATCCTTGCCAGAGTTGCGGAGAACGGAAGTGCGCGGTCGCCTCTTGTTGATCCTGGTCCCGCTGCTCTCCGGCATCGGACTGGTCATCGCCGGTCCCGAGCGGATCAATGCCTGGATCGCCGGCCCGGCAGACCAAGGAGCGGTGGATTTTGCGACGCTGCAGCGCCGCCAGCGCCCGACCGACAGCCTCGCCTGCTCGCCGGACCTTTGCCAAATTCGCGTCGACCTTGCCTTGCCAACCTATGCCGAACCGCCGGCGGCGCTGATGCAGCGGCTGGACAGGCTGGTCCTGGCCGACACCGTCCATCTCGTCCGCGTCGACGACGGCAGCCGGCCGGCCTACCGCCGCTATGTCGCCCGCAGCGCCACCTTCCGCTTCGCCGACACCATCGATGCCGAGGCGCGATCCATGGTCGGCGGCACGGGGCTCGCGATCTACGGCCGCTCGCAGATCGGCATCGGCGACTGGGGCGTCAACCGCGCGCGCCAGCAAGGTTGGGCAGTGGGCCTTCGCCCCTTCGCAGTTTCCGAAAGCGTCTTGCCGACGTCCTGATGGCGGCCCGCGCGGCGCCGCGCACCGCTTTCCAAGCCTGCGACTTTTCGCTAATCAGCCTTCAAAGAATGAAAGGAACCGCCGTGACCGAGGAGATGCCGAAAGGCGATCTGACCATGCGCGTGCCGGCGATGCCGGCCGATGCCAATGCCGCCGGAGACGTTTTCGGTGGCTGGGTGATCTCGCAGATGGATCTCGCCGCCGGCCTCAGCGGTGCCGACCGGGCGCGGGGCCGCGTCGCCACCGTCGCGGTCAATGCGCTGACGTTCAAGAAGCCGGTCAAGATCGGCGACACGCTGTCGGTCTACTCGACGATCCAGAAGGTCGGCCGCAGTTCGATCACCATCCTCATCGAGGCCTGGGCGCAGCGCCATCTGACCCGCGAACTGGTCAAGGTCACGGAGGGCATCTTCGTCATGGTCGCCCTCGACAAAGACGGCAAGCCCGTGGAAATTCCGGCGGAGTAGGCGCAGCGTCGCCGCTTCCCGCCGCCGAACCCGCCGCTCCAAGTCTCCTATCGCTCCGGATCGACGGCGCGTCAGCGGCCGCCCGTCCCCCGGATCAGCCCTTCATGGCGATAGCCTGCACCTTGATCCTCGCCCCGAAAGGCAGCCTGGCGGCCTCGTAGATGGTTCTGGCGGGGCGTGGATCGAACAGCTCGCCGTACAGCGCGTTCACGCTCGGCAGATCGTCGAGATCAGCGAAAGCGATATCGACATAGACGATATCCTCGCGCGTGAAACCGGCTTCGGCGACGATCGCAAACACCAGTTCGAACGCCCGCTCCGCCTCTTCACGCGCCGTGCCCGCCCGGTAGCCGTCCTCGTAGACCGACAGCTGTCCGGAGATGTGGCAGGTGTTGCCAACCACGACGGCGTTCGAGATCGGCGAGGCGGATTTGGGTACGCCGGGGACATCGACGATGAAGCGTCTGGGCATGCTCTGAACCTTTTGTCCTGCGGCGGTCGTCGGAGATGGGGAATGGTGGCCCGCTGGCGTTTCCGGATTCCGACCTCGGCGGCTCAGTGGGCGAGCTTAAGGGTGATGACGCCGGCAACGATCAAGGCCACACCGGCATAGCGGGCGATCGACGTCGGGTCGCCGAAAATCATCACGCCGACCGTGAACGTTCCGGCCGCGCCGATGCCCGTCCAGATCGCATAGGCGGTTCCGATGGGGATGTCGCGCTGCGCCAGCCAGAGCAGCAACCCGCTCGCCACCATGAAGACCGCCGCAATGGCAATGCCGGCCCCGCGGGTTTCGGGCGTCTGGGCGATCTTCAGACCGACCGGCCAGCCGATCTCGAGCAACCCCGCCCCTACCAGATACAGCCAGGCCATCACGCACTCCCTCTCCCTGTGTTCGCCGCCGGACCCGAAAAGGATCCTTCCCCGGCAGCTCTTGTCCAGTTTGAAATACGCACGTATTCTAAATTTTCAAGCAGCTGTCTGAAATAGGCACGAAGGAAAACTCCGATGGGACGACGTCAGACGATCGACCGCGACAAGGTGCTGGCCGTCGCCGAAGACATCGTCGGGCAACGGGGGGCGGCTGCCCTGACGATCGATGCCGTGGCCAAGGCTGCGGGGATCACCAAAGGCGGGGTGCAATCCTCCTTCGGCACCAAGGAGGCGCTGATTGCCGCCATGCTGCGCCGCTGGATGCAGGACTATGCAAGGCGTGCCCGCGATCTCGCCGGAGAGGATCCCTCGCTCGCGCAGCGGGTCGCCGCGCATGTCGAGGTGACCCACCGCGAAGACGAGGACACCCAGCGCCGGGCAGCCAGCCTGCTCGCTTTGCTGCTGCAGACGCCGGAGCATCTCGCCGACATGCGCCAGTGGTATCAGGTACAGGCGGCCGGACTAGACGCCGACGACCCGGCGGCGCGGCGCGCGCGGCTGGCTTTTCTCGCGACGGAAGGCGCCTTCTTCCTCCGGTTCTTCGGCCTGCTGCCGTTTCCGGCGACCGAATGGCAAGCGACCTTCGCCGACATCCAGGATCTTCTGGCTATCAAGGATCCCGGCGCTTCCTAGTCGTGCGTACCGCTCGTCACCAGGGCATTCGCCCGCCTTGCTACTTGCACACCGCGCGGCGGCGCTGCTGGGTGTCGAGGTGCAGGTGGTCGGCATGGTCCTCGTTGTAGCCCGGACCGAGAACGGTGCCGAAATAGCGGCAAGCGCTCTCGCGGACCTTGCGCTGAAAAGCCTTCTGGCGAAACTCGAAGAACCCCTTCCGCTCGATCTCCATGAACGACCCGTCGGCGAACTTGAAGCCGTGCACGTCGAGGGCATCGCCGCTGGCATGCTGGCTGATCGAGCGCGAGCCGGCGATCCGCGAGCAGCGATAGGACGAGGCGTTGATCAGAACCGTCGGACGCTGCAGCAGCTTCCACCGCGCCGCCGGCATCACCTCGTTCTTCATCCACTGCGCCACCCGCAGCGTCGCCATGCAGTTAAGCGTCGCCACGGGACGGATCGCCACCCCCGGTACGATGTCGGTGACCTTGACGGGATAGTCGATGCCGCAGCTGCGACCGCGGCTGATCGAGCTGGCATCGACGAATTTGACGCCGAGCTGCTGCAAGGCCCGCCGGCACATCACCTCGTTCTTCGGCATCGGCTGGTAGCCGCTCGGTGTTTCGTCCTCCAGCGCGCCGCGGCCGTCGTCGAGCACCTGGGGGCCGGCCCGGCGCGGCGGCGCGATGGCTTCCAGCGAGGCGTAGCTCGGCCTCGGCCGCGCCGTCCGGCGAACCGGCGCCTCGCCTGGGGTCACGTCCTTCAGCCCGGCCCAGGGATCGGCGCGCGGCTCACCGGTCCCGAAGCCCGGATCCTCCTCCACCTCGATCGGCGCCCCCAGCGGCGCGAGCGTACCCGGCTCGGCCGAGGCCTCGCGGGACTCCCCCGCATCAAGCGCGGCATCCGCCTCGCCATCGATCGGGGTGTAGAGCTGCACGTCGCCCGACCCGTCGTCGATAGCGGGCGTATCGGCGGGCACGTCGGCGGGCGTATCGGCTTGCTGCACTTCGGACGGCGCGGCCTCCGGCGAACGGGAGAGATCGGCGCCCGGGTCGGGAAGCGTTGCGGCGGGAGATGGCGGCCAGGCCGGCGTTTCCTCCGGCGCGCCCATCGCTGCGTCGTCGGGAGCGTCCGGCACTGAGAGCGGCGCATAGAACTGCGGCTGTGGATGGGACGGCACGACCGAGCGGCTCGGCACGTAGACCGGCACCTCGCCGGGGCGCGGCGCTGCGGGCACCGGTCCGCCCCAGACCATCTTCGGCGCGACGCCGCCGGTCATGACGGGGTCGATATCCCCGGCGATGGCGGTGGGAATGGCGTCCGCTGCCAGACCAAACGCGGCAGCGGACACCCAGATGCGCCATCCGTCTCTACGCAACATCATCGGACGGCCCTCGTGCACGCGATACTCCAGCGGACACCGACAGGCTACGCCGTCTTGGTAAGCGAATGCTGAACGCGGCCGATCCGGCGCGCCGTTTGAGTGGCGGTTTTCGCCGCGCTGGAGCGACAGGCTCGCCCCCCATAAGCGCCAACCCGCCGTACGCACGGCGGTCTTACGGCCGCAAACCACGCAGCAAAAGGCCCGGAAACCGATGTCGATTTCCGGGCCGATCCGGTGACGCGAGATAGCTTAGGCCCAGGGGGCGACGGGGAACGCCGGCCGAAGCCCGCGGGTCAGGCTGCCTGTTTGGCGGTGCCCAGCGACGCCATGTCGATCACGAAGCGGTAGCGGACATCGTTCTTGAGCAGGCGCTCATAGGCGGTGTTGACGTCCTGGATGGCGATCATCTCGACGTCGCTGACGATGCCGTTGGCGGCGCAGAAATCGATCATCTCCTGCGTCTCCGGCATGCCGCCGATGGCCGAACCGGCGATGCTCTTGCGGCCGCCTATCAGGTTGAAGCCCAACAGCGGATCGAGCGCTGTCAGCGCGCCGACCAGGACCATGGTGCCGTCGACGGTGAGCAGCGCCGTATAGGGGTTCATGTCATGGCCGACGGGGATCGTGTTCAGCAGGAAGTCGAAGGTGCCGCGCGCAGAAGCCATTGCCGCCTCGTCCTTCGAGACCAGCACCGCGTCGGCGCCGAGGCGCAACGCATCCTTGCCCTTCTCCGGCGACGTCGTGATCATCACGACCTCGGCGCCCATCGCCTTGGCGAACTTGACGCCCATGTGGCCGAGCCCGCCGAGACCAACGACGCCGACCTTCTGGCCGGGACCGACCTTCCAGTGCTTCAGCGGCGAATAGGTGGTGATGCCGGCGCAGAGCAGCGGCGCCACGGCCTTCAGGTCGAGGGTCTCGGGAATGCTGACCACGAAGCGCTCCTCGACGACGATCCTGTCGGAATAGCCGCCATAGGTCGGGGCGCCGGTCTCGCGCTCGCGGCCATTGTAGGTGACCGTGCATCCCTCGGCGCAATACTGCTCGAGGCCTGCGAGGCAAGGTTTGCAGTGGCGGCATGAATCGACCATGCAGCCGACGCCGGCGAGATCGCCGACCTTCAGCTTGCGGACCTCGGAGCCGACTTCCGAGACGCGCCCGACGATCTCGTGACCGGGCACCATCGGGTAGATCGAGCCGCCCCAGTCGTTGCGGGCCTGATGCAGATCCGAATGGCAGACGCCGCTGAACAGAATGTCGATGCGAATGTCGTGCGGTCCGGTATCGCGCCGCTCGAAGCTGTAGGGAGCGAGCGGCTGGTCGGCAGCGGACGCTGCAAAGCCTTGGCAGATGAACATGGGAATCCTCGATGGTTCGGCTGCTTCCCGAGAAAGGAAGACACGCCTCAGCACGCGAACTAGGCTTTACGCGACGGCGCGCAAGGCGGCGTATCGTCTCGGGCGTCCCGTGGGTTCTTCCGCCTCGGCCCCTTCCCAACGCCGCCTGTCCCCGCCGTCCCCCATTGCCGGACCTCCTTTCAGAAGGGCGGGCCGCGTTCGAATAACCGTTCACGTTCGGACGGCAGCGGCAGGTCCGAACGGCGCAAGGCAACGTCCGGCCCATCGAACAGGCCGATGTCTCGCAGCATGTCATCGCGTGCATCCATCAGGTCGAGCGGTCTTTCCCGCCTGGGGCGCGGCGGCTTGAGTAGGACATGCCATGCAACTTGCCAGACGCCCGCGAAAAGCCTTTTACTCCAGCGTTCCGTTGTGATGTGCGAGGGGGCGTTGGTCATGAAGGTCTCCTTGAGAGAGACGCATCTCACCATGCGATCGTCCCGCACTCCAATCGAAGATCGGGAACAACCCATGAGGAAAATCGATGGCTAGAGCACTTCCGCCGCTGGCGGCCTTGCGGGTTTTTGAAGCGGCGGCACGGCAGCTGAACTTTACCCGGGCAGCCGAGGAACTCGGGATGACCCAGAGTGCCGTCAGCTACCAGATCAAGGTGCTGGAGGACCGCGTCGGCTCGCCGCTGTTCGTCCGGCGGGCGCGCGACGTCGCGTTGACCGAGGCCGGTCGGGCACTGGCACCGGCCACCAGCGAAGCCTTCGACCGGATCGCCGCGGCCTTTTCCGCCGCCCGCGGCGCGAGCGAGGGTGTGCTGACCCTCAGCGTGCAGCCGACCTTCGCCTCGAACTGGCTCGCCGAGCGGCTCGGTTCCTTTCAGCTGGCCCACCCCCGGCTCGCCGTCCGGCTGGACGTCTCGAACCGGCTGAGCGACCTCGTGCAGGACGATGTCGATATTGCCATCCGTTCCGGACCCGGCGGCTGGGCGGGGCTGGAAGAGCATCGCCTGATCGCCTGCAGTTTCACGCCGATGCTGAGCCTGGCACTCGCCGAGCGCTTCGGGCCGATCTCCGGACCGTCGGACATGCTGCGGATCCCCCGCGTGTCCCCTGCCGATCCGTGGTGGGACATCTGGTTCGAGGCGGCCGGCATGGCCAACCCGCCGGCGGCGAATGACACACCGCGCAGCGATCTCGGCACGCAGAGCATCGAAGGCCGCGCGGCAATGGCCGGACAGGGCATCGGCCTTCTCACGCCGGCCTTCTTCCACGAGGAGCTGGCCGCAGGCCGGCTTCTTGCGCCGTTCGACCTCGTCGCCACCAACGGCCATTCCTACTGGCTCTGCTACCCAGAGAGCCGCCGCACCGTGCCAAAGATCCGGGCCTTCCGGGACTGGCTGCTCGCCGCGATCGCCGACAGCATGCAAACGGCGTAAGCCGCGTTGGAACATTCCGGCAACCCCTTCCCGACTCCGGCAGCTTCCCCCATATTCACGGCATGGCTCCTCCCAAGCAAAAGTCCCCCCGGCGCTCGCCGATCCTCGACTTCTCCGATGCCGCCGAGCGCCTCGCGCCTGGTTTCGGCGAGGCCCCTCGGGCCGAGTTCGAGGGAGCGCCGCTTGGCGGCGCCGTCTCCGGCTGGGCCGACGAAATCGCGCGCGCGGCCGAGGATCAGGCGGAGCGCGCCGCGGACATCGACACCGTGGCGGCCGAGACCAAGCCCGCCGCCCCCAAGCTGCCGAAGAAGCCGAAGCTGCCGGACACCAAGGCCGGCCGCTCCGCCCGCGGTACCTCGATGGGCGGCACCACCGATCCAAAGAAGCGCGCTGCCGCCGGGCTCAACCCGGTGGCCGGCATGGACATCAGCCTGGAAGACGCCTCGGCGCTGCCGGAAGGTGGCGTCACCGCGACCGTCGAGGCCCTGTCGCGCCTGATCTCCGAGGGCAACCCGCTGATCAAGAACGGCGAGGTCTGGATCCCCCACCGCCCTGCCCGGCCGGAGAAGTCGGAAGGCGGCGTGCCCTTCCGCATCCAGTCGCAGTTCGAGCCGGCGGGCGACCAGCCGACCGCCATCGCCGACCTCGTCTCCGGCATCAAGGAGCACGACCAGACGCAGGTGCTGCTCGGCGTCACCGGCTCCGGCAAGACCTTTACGGTCGCCAAGGTGATCGAGGCGACGCAGCGGCCGGCGCTGATCCTCGCGCCCAACAAGACGCTGGCCGCCCAGCTCTACGGTGAGTTCAAGAACTTCTTCCCGGACAATGCCGTCGAGTATTTCGTCTCCTACTACGACTACTACCAGCCCGAGGCCTACGTGCCGCGCTCGGACACCTTCATCGAGAAGGAGTCCTCGATCAACGAGCAGATCGACCGGATGCGCCATGCCGCCACCCGCTCGCTGCTGGAGCGCGACGACGTCATCATCGTCGCCTCGGTCTCCTGCATCTATGGTATCGGCTCGGTCGAAACCTACACGGCGATGACCTTCCAGATGGCGGTGGGCGACCGGCTCGACCAGCGCCAGCTGCTCGCCGACCTCGTCGCGCAGCAGTACAAGCGCCGCGACATGGATTTTCAGCGCGGTAGCTTCCGGGTTCGGGGCGACACGATCGAGATATTCCCGGCGCATCTGGAAGACCGTGCCTGGCGCATCTCGCTGTTCGGCGACGAGATCGAGAGCATCCAGGAATTCGACCCGCTGTCGGGCAACAAGACCGACGACCTGCAGAGCGTGAAGATCTACGCGTCCTCGCACTACGTCACGCCCCGGCCGACGCTGCAGCAGGCGGTGAAGTCGATCAAGATCGAGCTGCGCCAGCGGGTCGAGGAACTGACCAAGGCCGGCCGCCTGCTGGAGGCGCAGCGGCTTGAGCAGCGCGTCACCTTCGACGTCGAGATGATCGAGGCGACCGGCTCCTGCGCCGGCATCGAGAACTATTCGCGCTATCTCACCGGCCGCCAGCCCGGCCATCCGCCGCCGACGCTGTTCGAGTACCTGCCGGACAACGCGCTGGTGTTCATCGACGAGAGCCACGTCACCATCCCGCAGATCGGCGCGATGTACCGCGGCGACTTTCGGCGCAAGGCGACGCTCGCCGAATACGGCTTCCGGCTGCCCTCCTGCATGGACAACCGGCCGCTGCGCTTCGAGGAGTGGAACGCCATGCGGCCGCAGACCGTCGCGGTCTCCGCGACGCCCGGCGCCTGGGAGCTGGAAGATGCCGGCGGCGTCTTCGCCGAGCAGGTGATCCGCCCGACCGGCCTGACCGATCCGCCGATCGAGATCCGTCCCGCCCGCTCGCAGGTCGACGATCTCCTCGGCGAAATTCGCTCGACCGTTGCCAAGGGCTATCGCGTGCTCGTCACGGTGCTCACCAAGCGCATGGCCGAGGACCTCACCGAATACCTGCACGAGCATGGCGTCCGGGTGCGCTACATGCACTCCGATATTGAAACGCTGGAGCGGATCGAGATCATCCGCGACCTCCGGCTCGGGGCGTTTGACGTGCTGGTCGGCATCAACCTGCTGCGCGAGGGCCTCGACATCCCCGAATGCGGACTCGTCGCCATCCTCGACGCCGACAAGGAAGGCTTCCTGCGCTCGGAGACCTCGCTGATCCAGACCATCGGCCGCGCCGCGCGCAACGTCGACGGGAAGGTGATCCTCTACGCCGACAAGGTCACCGGCTCGATGGAGCGCGCGATCGCCGAGACCGACCGTCGCCGCGAGAAGCAAGTGGCGTACAACACGGAGCATGGCATCACGCCGGCCAGCGTAAAGGCGCAGATCGCCGACATCCTCGACTCGTATTACGAGAAGGACCATGTGCGCGTGCCCACCGGCGCACTCGCCGCCGAGGGCGCGATGGTCGGCAGCAACCTCAAGGCGCACCTCGATCACCTGCAGAAGGAAATGCGGGATGCTGCCGCCAACCTCGACTTCGAAACCGCCGCACGGCTGCGCGACGAGGTCAAGCGTCTGCAGGCGACGGAGCTCGCCATCGGCAACGACCCGCTCGCCCGCGATCTCGACCTCGAAGGCCCATCATCGGGACGCACCAAGCACGGCGGCAAGCTGAAGGGCCCGCAAGGACCGGCTTTGGCACCGGGCTCGGTCGGCACGTTCGAGCGCTCCGGTCCTTCGCTGATCAAGGCGGCGAAGGCCAAACAGGCGGCCGAGGCGGAAAAGCCGTCCTACTTCCAGAAACCGGACCTCGACAATATGGGTCCGGGCACCGACACGGCTGTGCCGCGCCGCGATGGCTTCCGCAAGAACAGCCTGGACGAGATGACCGTCGGTCGGACGGAGAAGCCGGTTCAGAAGGGCAAGCTGCCGGTGAAGCCGGTCGATCCCTCCGCCAAGCTGTCCGCGGCCGCCAAGCGCCTGATCGGCACCCAGGCCGCGCCGATGCAGGACAAGCCGCGCCCGGTCGACGATGGCGGCAACCCGGACGATCTCCGCCCGATCCGCCGCGAGCGCATCGGCATCGGCAGCCACGAGGACCCGGCACCACGCAAGGCAGGGCGCCGGACGGGCAAGACAGGCCGGCCGGGGCGGTAAAGCGACCGCGAAGCTCTCGCGGCGCTAAGCTTCAAGCGTTTCGGGATGCAAATTCCGACCTTCTCCCCTCCGGGGAGAAGGTCGCGGCAGCGGGATGAGGGGTTTTCTGCGCACCGTCCAGACGGACAGCCTTCAGCGACGCTCCCCCTCATCGCCCTGCTGGGCACTTCTCCCCGGAGGGGAGAAGGAGCAGCTTTTGCATCGCTGAAGATTTTTCGATGCGCCCTAGTCGTTACCCATCGGATTGCTTGTGGCCTCGGCACGCTCGCGCCAGGTATCGCCGGGGCGGATCGGCTTGTTGATCTCCGAGAGGCAGGCGGTCAGCGATAGTGCTGCGACGAGCAGGAGGACGGTATGCTTCATATTGTATCTCTCTTGGGGATCTAACGGTCGCTTCAGGAACAGTGGCGGCAGGCCGGTCCCCGAACAAGTCAGTTTCGCTCGAAAACCCAAGCCCCAGACGTGGAATGAGGGCCGGTCTGCCCGGCAAAACGACTTAGATCAGGTGACGCGGACGGGACTGCTGCGTCCCTTGCGGGAACGCTACGTTTGTGATGTCCGACGCGCCGGCTGACGTTACCGAGAGCGTCGGCCATCCCAGGTTACTTCACAACCGGGACACCGGAATCGTCAGACGTGTCCTGATCGAGAATGTCGTCGTTGGCCCCCGTGGTGCTCGGCGCGAGGGTTCCCTCACCGCCTACGCCGTTCTGCAGCCCGCCGGGTCCCTTCGGCTGACCGGCTTCGCTATCGGCAGCCGAGTCCGTCGCCGGGTCGAGGCCCACGCCTGGGAGGCCGGGCGCTGCCGGAATGCCGATCGGTGTTCCCTGCTGGGTCTCCGACACGCCCGCCGGCAGTGCGGGATCGGCGGTCTGGGCCAGCGCAGGACCGGCGAGGAGGACGGTGGAAACGAGAAGAAGGCTCAGGCGCATGGTACTCTCCGAAGAAGATCAGGATGGCTTCAGAGAGAGAACAGGCGAGCATCGGCCGGTGTTCCGCCGCGTCGAGGAGGCATGTCCCGGCAAGGCGTTCACATGCCGGAACATTTGCTGTCGTGGTTGCTAGCGCAGGTCCCCGACGAGCCCCCTGATCCGCCGTTCCGCCGAGACCTCGTCGCCGGAGGCGGACTTGCAGATGATGACGTTCATCGCGCCCTCCTTCATCCACAGCGCCATGGGCACCGAGAGCATGCCGGACGTGTAACGTTTCACGACGTGGCTCTCGTCGAGAGCGAGGTGAGCCGGGGCGGTGACCGTCCAGTTGGCGGGGCTGACCCGGGGATCGCCCGACAGCAAGGGGTCGAGCGCAACCAGCTTGGCGCCGGTCCAGGCCTCGATCTCCTTCCAGGGCATGCCCTTCGGCCGCAGCAGGTCCTTGGTCGGGACGACGCGTCCCTCGCCTTTCGGCGCGGTGGCATAGAGGCAGGCGAGGCCGCCCGGGGGACAGAGATCACCGCTGCAGTCGAAGCGGCGGCCGACCGCCATGGTCGCGTCCGCCGCCGGGCCGGCCGTCCAGCCGGGAAACATGTCCTGCGCTGCCGCGGGCCAGACCCCGACCGCCAGCGTCACCAGCAAAGCGACAACCCTCACCCCATCCCCCATCGTTCGCAACATCCCGGCACCATCGCCTCGCCGCGTTACCGGTGAAACCGTGCGGCCGCGTTTTGCCAAGGTGTACCTGCCGAACGTTGCGCCGCGCTGTCGCTGCAGCGCGGCAGGCAGAACCGGATCAGACGAGATAAGGGTTGGTCAGCCGTTCCTCGCCGAGCGTGCCGCCGGGGCCGTGGCCGCACATGAAGGCGACGTCGTCGCCGAGCGGCAGGACCTTGTCGCGGATCGAGGCGATCAGCGTCGCATGATCGCCGCCCGGCAGGTCGGTGCGGCCGATGGAGCCGCGGAACAGCACGTCGCCGGCGTGCAGGAAGCGGGCCACTTCGTGGAAGAAGACGACATGGCCGGGCGCGTGGCCGGGGCAGTGCAGCACGGCGAAGCGATGCTCGCCGAAGGAGACGCTATCACCGTCCTCGAGCCAGCGGTCGGGGGTGGCATTGCGCATGCCGCCGCCCGCGCCGAACATCTCCGCCTGCTTCTCGATGTTTTCCAGCAGCGGCTTGTCGGCCTGGTGCGGCCCGATGATGTCGACGCCGAGCGCCGTCTTCAGCGCCATCGCGCCGCCGGCATGGTCGAGATGGCCATGCGTCAGCCAGATCGCCTCGATGGTGACGCCGAGCTGCCGGACGGCGGCGACGATCTTCTCGACGTCGCCGCCGGGATCGACGACGACGCCGCGCTTCGACACGTCGTCGAAGAAAACGGCGCAGTTCTGCTGGAACGGCGTCACCGGCACGATCTGCACTGAAAGCCGGCCCGGGCCGGAGCCTGGCGCGGTGCCAGGCTCCATCGGGGTCTCGCTCATTCGGCCGCCGCGCGCTTCGGCTGCACCTCGGCGGCGTAGTCGGCGATCAGCTGCCGGCTGATGTCGCCGGGCGTGAAGCTGTAAGGGCCGACCTCGGACACCGGGGTCACTTCGGCCGCCGTCCCGCAGAGGAAGCACTCGCTGAAGCCTTCCATCTCCTCGGGCTGGATGTGGCGGGCCCGCACCTCGTAGCCGCGCCGCTTGGCGAGATCGATAACCGTGCGGCGGGTGATGCCGTCGAGGAAGCAGTCGGGATCCGGGGTGTGGATCACGCCGTCCTTGACGAAGAAGACGTTGGCGCCGGTGGCTTCCGCGACATGGCCGCGCCAATCCAGCATCAGCGCGTCGGCATAGCCCTTGGCCTCGGCCGCGTGCTTGGAGATGGTGCAGATCATGTAGAGGCCGCTCGCCTTCGCCTTCGACGGCGCGGTGCGCGGGTCGGGGCGACGGTATTCGGCGAGATCGAGGCGGATGCCCTTCATCTTCTGCTCGGGGTTGAAGTAGCTCGGCCACTGCCAGATGGCGATGGCGACGTTGATCTTGTTGTTCTGCGCCGAGACGCCCATCGACTCCGAGCCGCGCCAGGCGATCGGCCGCACATAGGCGTCCTCGAAGCCCTGCCGGTGCAGCAGCTCGATGCAGGCGGCGTCGATCTCGTCGGCGGTGTAGGGCACCTTGAAGCCGAGCAGCCGGCCGGACTCGATCAGCCGGTCGGTGTGCGCCCGCAGCTTGAAGATCTCGCCACCATAGGCGCGCTCGCCCTCGAAGACAGCGCTGGCATAGTGCAGACCATGGGTCAGCACGTGCACCTTGGCGTCGGCCCAAGGAACGAACTCGCCGTTGAACCAGATCTGGCCGTCCAACTGGTCGAAGGGAACTGTGCTCATGCCGCTCTCGGCGCCTCCCGGCGCCCTCCTCTCAACTCGATCGAATGCTGGTACCCCCGCGGATTCTTTCCGCTTTCGGGCGCCTCGTCAAATGACCTGTGGTCCGCATTCGGCAGAACCGCCGGCTTGCCATAGAGTGATCACGGGCGGCGTCCGGCTCCAGTCGCCGCTTCCCATGCGCCGTCGCTTCGGGTGGGAAGCCGACCTCTCGCGGTCGGCCTGTTCCCACGGCGGCGCATCGGTGTAACAATGGTGGGAATATACGTCAATGGTGCTGACCTAATTTGATGGATGCCAGCTTGCATGAACCCCGGGCGCAGGGCGGCCCTGCCGCGCCCCTCCCTTCAGACCCCGCCCCTTCCGACATCGTGACGGAGCCCCTCGCCACGACCGGAGATCTCGATTTCCGGATCATCGAACTGTTCTTCTTCGCCTACCGCGAATTCACCGCCGATGCCGACCTCGTTCTGGAACGCTACGGTTTCGGCCGGGCCCATCACCGGGTGCTGCACTTCGTTAACCGGTCCCCCGGCATGACCATCGCGGATCTTCTCGATCTGCTGCAGATCACCAAGCAGTCGCTGTCGCGGGTATTGCGCCAGTTGATCGACGGCGGTTTCGTCGAGCAGTTGCCTGGCGCCGAGGACCGGCGCCAGCGGCTGCTCTTTCCCACCAGCCGCGGCCGCGGCCTGACGCTGGAACTGTCGCGCGCGCAAGCGGAGCGCATCGAGGCCGCCCTGGCGGCACGCGGCATTGCCGATGCGACGTCGGTCACCACGTTCCTGATGGAAATGGCCGGAGACCACGGGGCGACGAAGTCGTGGTTCCGCAAGCAAGGCATCGAAGGAGGACCGGCGCATGGCCGAGGTTGAAACTGCGCCGACACCTGCCGCAGCACCGGCGGCGCCCTTTTTGGACGACGACGCCCCGCATCTGCTGATCGTCGACGACGACCGCCGCATCCGCCAGCTGCTGTCGCGCTTCCTGTCCGAGCGCGGCTTTCGCGTCTCCGTCGCGGCCGACGCCGCCGAGGCGCGCAAGATTTTGAAAGGGCTCGACTTCGACCTGCTGGTCGTCGACGTGATGATGCCCGGCGAGAGCGGGCTCGACCTCGTGCGCGGCTTCTCGGCGATCCGCGACACGCCGATCCTGATGCTGACCGCCCGCTCCGACACCGAGCAGCGCATCGAGGGACTGGAAGCCGGCGCCGACGACTACCTGACCAAGCCGTTCGACCCGCGCGAGCTGCTGCTGCGGATCAACAACATCCTGAAGCGCGGCGCACCGGTGCCGATCGTCAAGGTCGAGAACGTGCGTTTCGGGCCTTTCACGTTCTCGCTGACCCGCCGCGAGCTGAAGCGCGGCGTCGACATGATCCGGCTGACCGAGCGCGAGCAGGACATCATGGCGCAGTTCGCCACCAAGGCCGGCGAAACCATCCAGCGGCAGGAACTGCTCGGCGACGAGACCGAGGTCGGCGAGCGTACCGTCGACGTCCAGATCAACCGGCTGCGCCGCAAGATCGAGAGCGACCCTGCCAATCCGCTCTGGCTGCAGACCGTGCGCGGCATCGGCTACCGCCTGAACGTCGATTGACGTAAGGCTAGCCGCATGGCGCTTCTCGACACCCTCCGCACCCGCCTGCCGCGGCGCCCGTCGCTGCCGCTGGCGGTGCGCAAGCTTCTGCCGCAGCGCTTTTCCCTGCCAAGCCCGTGGCGGGGGCCCTTGCGGCACGTGCCGAAGTTCATCGGCCGCATCATGCCGAAGGGCCTCTATCCCCGCTCGCTGATCATCATCATCGCGCCGATGGTGCTGCTGCAGTCGGTGGTCGCCTTCGTCTTCATGGAGCGTCACTGGCAGCTAGTGACGCAGCGCCTGTCGACGGCGGTGGTGCGCGACATTGCCGGCGTCATAGACGTGATCGAGACCTATCCACAGGACCCGAATTTCACGGAGGTCACCCGCCTCGCCCGCGAAAAGCTCGATCTCAACATCGCCGTACTGCCGCTGGAGCCCCTGCCGGCGCCGGCGCCAAAGCCCTTCTTCAACATTCTCGACGGCATCCTGTCGGAGGAGATCACCGATCAGATCAACCGTCCGTTCTGGATCGACACGGTGGGGGCGTCGAGGCTCGTCGAGATCCGCATCCTTCTGAAGGACCACGTCCTCCGGGTCTTCGCACGGCGCAACTCGGCCTATGCCTCCAACACCCACATCTTCCTCCTCTGGATGGTCGGCACGTCGCTGGTGCTGATGCTGATAGCCATCCTCTTCCTGCGCAACCAGATCCGGCCGATCGAGGCGCTGGCCGAAGCCGCCGACGGCTTTGGCCGGGGCCAGCCGATGCCGACGCATTTTCGCCTGCGCGGCGCCTCCGAGGTCCGGCGGGCCTCGCTCGCCTTCGTCCAGATGCGCGACCGCATCGAACGCCAGATCGAGCAGCGCACGCAGATGCTGAACGGCGTCAGCCATGATCTGAGGACCATCCTCACCCGCTTCCGGCTGCAGCTGGCGCTGTTCGGCGAGGGCGAGGACCAGAAGGAGCTGAACGACGACATCGACGAGATGCAGCGCATGCTCGAGGGCTATCTCGCCTTCGCCAAGGGCGAGCAAGGCGAGGACGTCGCCGAGTTCGACCTCGAGGCCGCCTTCGCCAGGTTCGAGGCCGAGGGCCGGCTGAAGAACCGCAAGGTCTCGACCGAAGTCATCGGCGATCCCCGCATCATGGTCCGGCCCGGCTCGTTCACGCGGCTGATCGGCAACCTCGTCCTCAATGCCATGCGGCACGCCGGCAGCGTGCGCATCCTCGCCAAGCACGAGGGGCGCTGGCTGACGGTGACGGTCGAGGACGACGGCCCCGGCATTCCCGCGGACATGCGCGACGAGGTCTTCAAGCCCTTCGTGCGGCTCGACACCGCCCGCAACATCGACGCCGGCGGCACCGGCCTTGGCCTAGCCATCGCCCGCGACATCGCCCGCAGCCATGGCGGCGACATCCTTCTGTCGGACAGCGCGATGGGCGGGCTGAGGGCGATGATCCGGGTACCGGCTTAGGCGTTGGCAGCGGGCGAGGTCGGGGCGTATGCTCCTGACGATTACGACCGGGATATCCTAGCGTCGTCATTACGCAGCAGGGATTAACCGATACGAGTTCGAGGGATCAAATGACCATCATTGAGACCGCCTCAGCCCAAAACAGTCTCGCTGAACTGCTGGAGCGCGTCAGTTCGGGCGAAGACATCGTCCTTGCTTCCGATGGTGTGCCACGAGCACGGTTGGTACCGATTGCACCGCAGGGGTCGATCAGTCGTCGCAAACTCGGTGGACTGGCAGGCCAAGGGATCGTTCCAGACGATTTCGACGGTCCGCTGCCCGACGAAATCATAGCATTGTTTGAAGGCCGCTGATGCGGCTTCTCCTCGACACCCATATCCTTCTATGGACACTCTTCCAGCCGGATCGTTTAAGCCAAAGCACGCATCAGCATTTATCGGATCCCAGCAATACCGTATATTTCAGTGCCGCCAGCATTTGGGAAATATCGATAAAGCAGTCGATCGGCCGTCTGAACTTCGTCGCAACTCCTGCTCAGATCCTGGAGGCATCCATTGCGGCGAACTTGATCGAGCGACCTATCACCGCCGCCGTGACACTGCGAACCACAGATCTGCCCCTGCATCACAAGGATCCCTTCGATCGCCTCCTGATCGCCCAGGCCATCGAGTTGCCGAGCGCCTTGTGCACAGTGGATCGGGCCATGGACCTGTACAAAGATCTTGTCGAACTCGTCTGATCAGAACAGCCGCCCACCATTCGGCACGGTGTGCCCCGGCGCCAGCAGGACGACTTCGCCGGCCTCGTCCGGCAGTCCCAGCGTCAGCACCTCCGAGCGCATCGGGCCGATCTGGCGGGGCGGGAAGTTGACCACGGCGATCACCTGGCGGCCGACCAGCTCTTCCGGGGTGTAGTGGACGGTGATCTGCGCCGAGGATTTCTTTACGCCGATCTCGGGACCGAAATCGATCTTGAGGATGATCGCCGGCTTGCGGGCTTTCGGGAAAGGCTCGGCCTCGACGATCGTGCCGACGCGGATGTGGACCTTCAGGAAATCGTCGTAGCTGATCTCCGGCGCCGGGGCGGCCGCGTGCTCCGTCATCTCAATCCCTCGACAGTTCGCGCGCGCGATCGCGGGCGGCGGCGACGGCCGCGGTCATCAGCGGCCCGAGCCCGTCCGGCGCCATCAGCACCTCCAGCGCCGCCTGCGTGGTACCGTTCGGCGAGGTCACGTTGCGGCGCAGCTGGTCCGGCGCTTCGTCGGACCGGATCATCAGCTCGCCGGCACCGGCGACGGTATGGCGGGCGAGCTTCATCGCAAGATCCGGCGCGAGCCCCGCCGCAACGCCGGCGGCGGCAAGGGTTTCCGCGAGATGGAAGACGTAGGCCGGACCGCTGCCCGACACCGCCGTCACCGCGTCGATGTCGCCTTCGTCATCCAGCCAGACGACCGGACCGCTCGCCGACAGCAGCGCATCGGCCTTTTCGCGCAGCGCTTGCGTGACCGCGTGATTGGCGACGGCGCCAGTAATGCCGCGGCCGATGATCGCCGGCGTGTTGGGCATGGCGCGCACGACCGGCAGGTCGCCGACGAGGCCGGCGATGAAGCCGAGCGTCTTGCCGGCGGCCACCGAGATCACCAGCGTATCCGGTGCCAGCGCCGGCTTCAGCGAGGCGAGCGCCTCGGCCATGACCTGCGGCTTGACCGCCACCAGCACCACGTCGAAGGCCTCCTGGGGGACGGACTTCTCCCAGCGGAGAGCGCCCGATGCGATCAGCGCCTGCAGCGCGGTGCCCGGCGACGGATCGACGACGAGGATATCCTCGCCGGAGATGCCATTCTCGACCCAGCCGCGCACCATGGCGCCGCCCATGTTGCCGCCCCCGACGAGCAGGATCCGGCCGAAAGCCGAGCTGAACGCCGTCATGCGTTGCCCACCGTCTCGAACATGCTGCAGGACAGCGCCTCGTCGGCATCCTTGGAGGCCCAGACGACGAACTGGAACGCCTGATAGAAGCGCTCGCAGTTCTCGAGCGCGCAGGTCAGCAGGCGCTCGGCCTGCTGACTGGTCGGATCCGCACCGCCCGACAGCAGCAGAGCGTGGCGGAACATCACCGCGCCCTCCTTCGGCCAGAGGTCGAAATGCCCGATCAGCAACTGCTCGTTGATCCGGGCGAGCAGGCGGAGCACCTCGACCTGGCGATGCTCCGGCACCTTCAGATCGAATGCGCAGCCGAGATGCAGTGCCTCATAGCTCGGCATCCAGGAGAAGGAGACGGAATACTCCGTCCAGAGCCCGGCAACCGAGACGGCGATCTCGTCGTCGCAGGGACGCTCGAACACCCAGTCCCGGTTCGATGCGACCAGCTCGATCACGTCGACCGGATTGAACTGGCGCTCGGCCCCTTCGAAATTCATCCCCACACCTGCACCCCGATCCCGATTCATGACGAGGGGCGATTCCGGCCGCACCGGATCGCCCCGTCGATGACGCCGGACCCGAGCGGATCCAGCGCTGGCCGGCCCGCCGCGGTGCGGCGAATCAACCTTATGAATCAGTGTATAGGCCGGGATTCCGGTGTCGTAGGGGGTTAACGGATTATTAAGGATTTTAACGAAAGACGCCGCCCGCAGGCGGCGTCACCGAGGACCTAACCGACTCCCGCCAAAGGACTTTCGAGTCCGGCGGGGTCGGGGGACAAGCTGTGGAGAGGCTGTGGATAACAGCCCGCCGCCCGTCAGACGGCGCTGTCGGTGCCGGAGAAGGGCGACGGCGTGCGCGCCTCGAGATCGGCCAGCCGCTTCTTCAGCGCCTCGTTCTCCAGCCGGGCCTTCGCCGCCATGTCGCGCACGGCCTCGAATTCTTCGCGCTGCACCAGGTCCATCTGGTTGATCAGCCGCTCGCCTTGCGTGCGAAACGCCGTCTCGACCTCGCGGCGCACGCCTTGTGCAGCGCCCGCGGCATCGGTCATAAGCCGGGCGAATTCGTCCAGCATTCGGTTCGGGCCCTTGGGGGTCATGGCGCGTCTCCGGTTCGATTGTTCCTGATCTGGAGGTAGGCGTGCGGCAGGGGCTTGGCAATGCCGCAGGCCCTTCGCGCCGCAGAGATCGCCGCGCAGCCTGCGGCAACGGGCGAGAGCGGGGATGCCTTGACCCGCGCAAGACCCGCAGCCAAGGTCGCGCCGCCTGCCGACCCGTCGTCGGCCCCGGAGTGCCTTTGCCTTGAATCCTGCCCTCTCCACGCTCGGCGTGCTCGCCTATCCCAACATCGACCCGGTCTTCCTGTCGCTCGGGCCGATCCAGTTGCGCTGGTACGGGCTGGCCTATGTTGCCGGCATCCTCTGCGGCTGGCTTTACGGGCGCGCCCTCGTTGGCAATCCGAAACTCTGGGCGAATGGCGTTGCGCCGATTACCAAGCTGCAGATCGACGACTTCATCCTCTGGATCACCGGCGGCATCATCCTCGGCGGGCGCATCGGCTCGATCCTGTTCTATGATTTCCACCGCTACAGCGTCGATCCTTGGGCCATGGTGCGGATCTGGGAAGGCGGCATGTCCTTCCATGGCGGCCTGATCGGCGTCGTCATCGCCATCGCCATCTTCACCTGGCGGCAGAAGATCCCGCTGTGGAGCCTGATCGACGTGACGGCGGCCTCGGTGCCTTTCGGCCTGCTGTTCGGGCGGCTCGCCAATTTCATCAATTCCGAGCTCTGGGGCGCCCCGACCAATGTCGCCTGGGCCTTCGTCTTCCCGACCGGCGGGCCAGAACCGCGCCATCCGAGCCAGCTCTACGAAGGCCTGCTCGAAGGCGTCTTGCTCTGGCTGGTGCTCCGCCTGATGACCCATCACTTCAAGCTGCTGCGCAAGCCGCGCTTCGTCGGCGCAGTGTTCATCGGCGGCTATGGCCTTGCCCGCATCTTCGTCGAATTCTTCCGGGTTCCCGACATCCAGCTCGGCTATCTCCTCGGCACGTCCTGGCTGACCATGGGCATGGTCCTGTCGCTGCCGATGCTCGCCGTCTCGCTCTGGGGCATGGCGACGGCCAAGGACACGGTCTACGCGCCGCCGGCAAAGGTCGCCTGACGCGATGGCGACCGCGCTGCAAGGCATCATTGCCGAGACGATCCGGCGGGAAGGACCGATCGGCATCGACCGCTACTGGGACCTCGCGCTGTTCCACCGCGAGCATGGCTACTACACCAGCCGAGAGCCCTTCGGCGCCGGCGGCGACTTCGTCACGGCGCCCGATGTCAGCCAGATGTTCGGCGAGCTGATCGGCGCCTGGCTGGTCGCGGCCTGGCAGGGGCTCGGCCGCCCCTCCCCGTTCGTGCTCGCCGAGATCGGGCCGGGCCGCGGGACGCTGATGGCGGACATCCTGCGCACCGTCCGCAAGATCGACATCGCCTTCCTCAAGGCAGCACGGATCGCTCTGGTCGAGACGTCGGACCGCCTGCAGCAGGTTCAGGCCAAAAGGTTGGAAGGTTTCGACCTGCCGATCCGCCATGTCCGCCGGCTCGCCGATGTCGATGCGCTGCCGCTGCTGCTCGTCGCCAACGAACTCTTCGACGCGGTGGCGATCCGCCAGTTCGTCCGCGGCGACGGCGTCTGGCACGAGATCGTCGTCGAACTCTCCGGAGACGCCGCCCTCGGCTTCGCCTTGCGGCGAGCGCCGGACGACGTGGAACTCAGCTTCCCCCCGGGGCTGCCGCCGGCCGAGCCCGGCACCACGCTCGAAACCTCGCCGCAGCGCGACGCCATCGCCGACGCGATTGCCGGACGGCTCGCCGCGCACGGCGGCGCGGCCCTGATGATCGACTACGGTCACGCGGCGAGCGCCTATGGCAACACGCTGCAGGCGATGCGGGAGCATGGCTTCGCCGACCCGCTGGAGAGCCCCGGTGAGGTCGACATCACCAGCCATGTCGACTTCCAGGCGCTGTCCGCCCGATTCGCGCGCGCTGGCCTCGTCGTCGCCCCGGTCATCGGACAGGGAGATTTCCTGATCCAGCTGGGCCTCGGCGAACGCGCGGCGCAGCTCGGACGCGGCCGTGGCGAGGCCGAACAGGCGACGATCATGGCCGCGGCACACCGCCTGTGCGGCCTCGGCGAGGACGAGATGGGCGCCCTGTTCAAGGTGCTCGCCGTCGCCTCGGTGCCGTTGGCGCTCCCGCCCTTAGCCGCCTGACGCCGTCCGCGCCGTCCGATTGACTTCCCCGAGAGCCTCCACCACGATCCCGCGCCATGTCAGATGATCGCCTCAAAGACGCCTCGCACCTCCGCAATTCGGACGTGGTGACGGCCCCGCAGCTTGCCGACGGCAAGGGAATTCGCCACGCCTTCTTCACCCGCCGCGGCGGTGTGTCGACGGATATCTATGCCGGCCTGAACATGGGGATCGGCTCAAAGGACGATCCGGACGCCGTGCACGAGAACCGCGCCCGCGGGGCGCATTTTCTCGGGCTGACGGGTCCCGACCTCGTGACGCCCTGGCAGGTGCATTCGGCGACCGCCATCGTCGTCAGCGAGCCGTTCAGCGGCGAGAGGGCGAAAGCGGACGCGATCGTCACCCGCACCCCCGGGATCGCCATCGGCGTCGTCGCCGCCGACTGCGGCCCCATCCTCTTCGCCGATGCGGCCGCCGGTGTCGTCGGCGCCGCCCATGCCGGCTGGCGCGGCGCGGCAGGCGGCGTCCTGGAGGCGACGATCGCCGCAATGGAGGAATGCGGCGCGACCCGGGCGGGCATCACCGCGGTCCTTGGCCCGACGATCACGCAGAAGAATTACGAGGTCGGCGCCGATATGCTGGATGCCGTGCTCGCCGACCATCCGGACGCCAGTCCGTTCTTTGCGAAGGGCACCGCCCCGGAAAAGCGGCAGTTCGACCTGCCCGGCTTCATCCTCGCCAAGCTCGCGAAAGCCGGCGTCGCCGGTAGTTTCGTCGGCCACTGCACCTACGCGGAAGAAGACCTCTTCTTTTCCTTCCGGCGGACGACACATCGTGGCGAGACCGATTACGGCCGCCAGCTCGCCGCCATCGCCATCGCCATCGACCGATAGGGCTCTTCCCATGCTGCACTTCTCGCGCGACGAATTCGACGCCCGCCGCGACCGCCTGGTCATGGAGATGGCCGAGCGAAAGATCGACGCCCTGCTGCTGTTCGCGCAGGAATCGATGTACTGGCTGACCGGCTACGATACGTTCGGCTTCTGCTTCTTCCAGTGCCTCGTCGTGAAGGCGGACGGCGAGATGCGGCTGCTGACCCGCTCGGCCGACCTTCGGCAGGCGAAGCACACCTCGATCCTCGACAACGTCTCGGTCTGGCGCGATCGCGGCGCGGCCGATCCGGCGATCGATCTCAGGGACATGCTCGACGATATGGGGCTTCTCGGCGCCAAGATCGGCGTCGAATGGGCGACGCACGGGCTGACGGCCGCCAATGGCCGACTGGTCGAGGCCAAGCTCGGCTCCTTCGCCGCGCTGAAGGATGCCTCCGACCTCGTCTCCAGCCTCCGGGTTCTCAAGAGCCCGGCGGAGATCGCCTATGTCCGCGAGGCCGCCGCAATGGCCGACGACGCGTTCGAGGCCATGCTGCGGCTCGTCAGGCCCGGCGCGAACGAGGCGCAACTGCTGGAGACGCTGCAGGGATCGATCTTCGCCGCCGGCGGTGACTATCCCGCCAATCCCTTCATCATCGGCTCCGGGCCCGATGCCCTGCTGTGCCGCTACAAGGCCGGTCGACGCGCCCTGGACGCAGAGGACCAGCTGACCGTCGAATGGGCGGGCGTGAAGGCGCAATACCATGCCGCCGTGATGCGCACCGTGGTGGTGGGCGAGCCGACGGCGCGCCATCGCGAGCTTTTCGCCGCCGCGAGCGAGGCGCTGGCGGCCGTCGAGGAGGCGATGCGCCCCGGCAAGACTTTTGGCGACGTCTTCGACGCGCATGCCGGCGTGATGGAAGCGCATGATCTCGTCCGCCACCGGCTGAGCGCGTGCGGCTACTCGCTCGGCGCGCGCTATGCCCCGTCCTGGATGGAGCAGCAGATGTTCGTGTCCGGCAATGCCGAGCAGATCCAGCCGGGGATGACGCTGTTCGCCCACATGATCATCATGGATTCCGACACCGGCACCGCCATGACCCTCGGCCGCACCTACCTGACCACCACCGAGGCGCCCGAACCGCTGTCGCGGCTGCCGATCGAAATGACCGTCGTTTCCTAGAAACCCGTGCATCCGGGATGAATGGTCCTGCAACACTCTGTCTTCCTGGATCGGAAGCAGCCTTTTCGGTGGGGTGAGCACACCCCGTCTTTGGTTTTTTCCAAAACCCGCAAGTCCCAGCAGAGCGGCGTTCGGGCTGCTTCGCGCCCACCTCTGAGACGCGCAGCGGGGAGGGCAGCGGCCGACAGTTCAGGTTTTGTTACCGAAATCTTTCTATAGCCATCTCTACCGGAACCGGACGACAAGGAAGGACGGGCATGAGATTGAACTTGGCCTGGCTCGCCATCCTGCTGGGGCCGTTTGGCCTTGCCAGCTGTTCGGCCAGCGATCCCGGCATGGGAATGACACCGCCTAGCCCGATCGCGGGCTCGCGTGCCTCCCCTGTCACCCAGGACCTCTCGCCGGCACCGGTGCAGCCAGGGCCGACCTTTGCCGCGGCCCCCACGGGCGCCACCCAGTCCGGCCCGATCCAGTTCCTGCCGCTCGTCGGCGCGCCCGAGGCCAAGGTCGCGATGTTGTCGCAGGCGCTGGGACAGGCCGCCGCCGCCAATGGCATCGCTCTGTCACCGGCGGACGGGCCGGTCGCGCCGCAGCGACTGAAAGGCTATCTCTCGGTGCTGACCGAAGGGCGCGAGACCGTGGTGATCTACGTCTGGGACGTCGTCGATCCGCAAGGCATAAGGCTCAACCGCATCCAGGGCCAGCAGCGCGTTTCGGCGAGCAGCAGCACCGATCCCTGGTCGGTCGTCGATGCGGCAGCGCTCCAGGCGATCGCCGCGACGACGATGCGAGAATTCCACAGCAGCGCGCCGACCCCAGGCTGATTTCCCGGGCGCGGCGTATTTACCGCACTGCACAGTTATTGGGGCGATATCGTCTTTTGCCCTTCTCTCTGGTTTGACTCTTCAACGGTAGTCGTTAATGAGCCGGCCCAGACAGCAGCGAATTTAACGTCCTGACGACCGCCCACGACACCAGCCGCCGGCGGTCTGGTCCTCATGATTGTGACAGGCAAGCGACGATGAAACTCTTTGTCGGCAATTCCAATCGTCAGCTCGCCGAAGCCATCGGCAAGTACCTGGAACTGCCTCTCGGGCAAGCCTCCGTCCGCCGCTTCGCGGACCAGGAAATCTTCGTCGAGATCCAGGAGAACGTCCGCGGCGAGGACTGTTTCATCATCCAGTCGACCTCCTACCCCGCCAACGACCATCTGATGGAACTCCTGATCATGACGGATGCGCTGAAGCGGGCCTCCGCCAAGCGCATCACCGCCGTCCTGCCCTATTTCGGCTACGCCCGGCAGGACCGGAAAGCGGGAGGGCGCACGCCGATCTCGGCCAAGCTCGTCGCCAACCTGATCACCGAAGCCGGCGCCGACCGCGTCATGACGCTCGACCTGCATGCCGGACAGATCCAGGGCTTTTTCGATATCCCGACCGACAACCTCTTCGCCATTCCGCTGATGGCGCGCGACATCAAGGAACACCAGGACCTGTCGAACACCGTCGTGGTGTCGCCGGACGTCGGCGGCGTAGTCCGCGCCCGCTCGCTGGCGAAGCGCATCGACGCGCAGCTGGCGATCGTCGATAAGCGCCGCGAGCGGCCGGGCGAGTCCGAGGTGATGAACGTCATCGGTGACGTCGCCGGCCACGACTGCATCTTGATCGACGACATCATCGATTCCGGCGGCACGCTCTGCAACGCCGCGGAAGCCCTGCTGCGGATCGGCGCCAAGAGCGTGAAAGCCTACATTACCCACGGCGTCCTGTCGGGCGGTGCCGTCGCCCGCATCACCGCCTCGATGCTGCAGGAACTGGTGATCACGGATTCGATCCAGCCCACCGCGGCCATCCGCAACGCTCCGAACATCCGCGTGGTGACGACGGCCAACCTCCTCGGCGAAGCCATTGCCCGCACCACGACGGAACAGTCGGTTTCCAGCCTCTTCGATTGACCGCTTAGGGCAAAACCGCCTCTTTCACGCGTCATCGCACCCTTGATGGTTGCACGGCTCACTGAGTGTCCCTAAGATCATGGCTCTGGGAGACGACGGTGAGAAATACTGATGTTCTGGACTGACAGTCAGGTAACCCTTTTGATTACCCTCTGGAACCAGGGCAAGACTCCGGCCCAGATTGCGATCCGTTTCCCTTCGCTCGGTCACGATACCGTGCTCGAGAAGATCCAGCTGATGCAGCTGAGACGCCCGGCACGCCATGCTGCCGCCGCGCCGCCGAGAAGAGTTTTCAAGGCATCTGCGGTCTCTGCGCTCGGTCATTCGCCACGCTACAAGATGGCTCTGACGGGGCAGGCCAAGCGGCGGGTGGAGCAGCAGGTCGAGAGGATCGCCAAGGCCGAACTGGCGGCGGGCCGTGACCAGGTCGCCTACGCCCGCAAAGTCAGGCACCTCACCGCGCTGATGTCGCTGGACAGGGATCTGTTTCCCAAAAGCGATGCGCGAGCGGGAACCCGTCATGAGCTTTCGGACAACCGCTTCTCCCGGCAGTTTACCGCGGCTTAAGGCTTTTGTCCGCTGATGGCGGCATTAGCAGTCGGGGTCAGGCGGGCGATTGCCGTCGACGGACCCACTTGAAATATTCAGGCCTGCATGACCGTCGTCGCCGCCTATGTCTATGCCGAGGGAAAGCGGGTTCGGCCGGTCGAACTTGAAACGACCGCGGATCTGGTGCTGGCAGCCGGCGAGTTTGTCTGGATCGGCATCGTCGATCCGACGGATGTGGAACTGCAGCAGCTTCAGCGTCACTTCCGCCTTCATCCCCTCGCCGTTCAGAGCGCGCACAAGGCCTATGTGCTGCCGAAGCTCGAAGTCTACGACGAGGAGTTGTTCATCGTCGCCCGCACAGCGGCGCTGAACGGGCAGACCATCGCCTACGGCAAGACGGCGATCCTCGTCGGCGATACGCACATCATCACCATGCGGTCCGGGTCGATGCGCGATCACACCGAGCTTCGCGCCCGGCTGGAAGCCTCGCCGCATCTGTTGAAGCACGGCGTCGACTACGTGCTGCACGGCGTGCTCGACTTCGTGGTCGACGGCTACCTGCCGATCGTCGAGGCGATCGAAGACGATATCGCGGAAATGGAACGGCGGGCGCTGGATGCCTTTCTCACGCGGACCGAGGTCGCGCGCATCTTCTCCCTGCGGCGCGAACTGATCCGCTTTCGCCGTATCATGGGCCCGACGGAAGAAGTGCTGAGCCGGCTCGGCCACATCGACGTCGACTGCATCGACGACGCAGCGCGGCCCTATTTTCGCGACGTGCTGAACCGGGTGCGGCGCATCGCCAGCATGATCGAGGGCCTGCGGGAAATCCTGTCCTCGGTGCTGGAGGCGGCAAGCCTTCTCGAACAGCAGCGGCAAGGCGCCATCACAAGGCAGCTCGCCGCCTGGGCCGCCATCCTGGCGGTTCCGACCGCCATTGCCGGCATCTACGGCATGAATTTCCAGAACATGCCCGAGCTCACCTGGAAATACGGGTATCATCTGACGGTGGCGGTGATCGCGGGGGCGGCGGGCTATCTCTACTTCCGGTTCAAGCGCTCGGGCTGGCTGTAGCCTCGAGGAGCCCGCCGCGGCCGTACCGCCGCTGGTCGCCTTGCCCCTCCCCTGCCCTTGCGCTATAGAGCGCACGTCCGCGCGGACACCCTTGGAGGCAGCGCGGAGTTAAGCGGCCTTGGCCGCTTTTCGTCGTTTCGGTCCCGTTTCGGGATACCGGTTCGATAACCTCTGAATGAACACGAAGGAAACAGCCATGAGCGAGACCTACACGGTCAAGGCCGAGGCGCGCGAGAAGGTCGGCAAGGGGGCCGCCAGACATCTTCGCCGCAACGGACTAGTGCCCGCCGTCATCTACGGCGACAAGCAAGCCCCGATGCCGATCACCATTCCCTACAAGGAAACCTTCCTGAAGCTCCACGCCGGCGGCTTCAAGACGACGGTCATCACGATCGACGTCGGAGGTCAGAAAATCCGCGTCCTGCCGAAGGACTACCAGCTCGACCCGGTCAAGGACTTCCTGACCCATGTCGACTTCCTGCGCGTCTCCAGCCGCACGGTCGTCGCGGTCGAGATCCCCGTGCACTTCGAGAACGAAGATGCCGCCCCGGGCATCAAGGCTCAGGACGGAACGCTGAACGTCGCGCACCACACCGTCTCCGTGCATTGCCCGGCCGAAGAGATCCCGGAGGCCTTCACGGTCGACCTGACCGGTCTCGAGATCGGCGATGCGGTCCACGCGTCCGACCTGAAGCTCCCGAACGGCGTCACACTCGACAACGAGGAAGACTTCGTCATCGCCACCATCGTGCCGCCGATGGCGGAAGAGGTCGACGAGATCGAGGAAGCCCCGGAGACGGAAGTCACCGAGCAGGGCGACGAAGCCGAGACCGACGAGAAGTAAGTCTCGACTGTTCGAACGACGACAAGGGAGGCCGGGCGCATGCTGCTCATCGCAGGATTGGGCAATCCCGGCCCCCAATATGCCGGACATCGGCACAATATCGGCTTCATGGCGCTCGACGCCATCCAGCGCGATCCTTCGTTCCGGCCGTGGACCAAGAAGTTCAAGGGCGAGTTTTCCGAAGGCCAGATCGGCACCGAAAAGGTGCTGCTCCTGAAGCCCCTCACCTTCATGAACGATTCCGGCGCCTCGCTCGCCGCCGCGGCGAGCTTCTACAAGCTCGGGCCCGGCCAGATCATCGTCATCCACGACGAGCTCGACCTCGCTCCCGGCAAGGTGCGGGTGAAGACCGGCGGCGGCAATGGCGGGCATAACGGTCTGCGCTCGATCGATGCGCATCTGGGCAGCAAGGATTACCGCCGCGTCCGCCTCGGCATCGGCCATCCCGGTTCCAAGGAGCGGGTGCACGGCCATGTCCTCTCCGACTTCCACAAGGTCGACCGCGACTGGCTCGAGCCGCTGATTGACGCGGTCGCCCGCCAGGTCGGCTTGCTGGTGGACGGCGACGATGCCCTGTTCATGAACCGCATCGCCATGGGGCTTTCCTCGGACGAGCCGCCCTCGGCCCGCGGCTCGGCAAACGGCGCAGCAGCAAAAGCCGGGCCGAAGCCGGCGGCGGCGCCGGCAGCACAGAGCCATATTCGCCAGGCACGGGCCGCAGAACCGGCCAAGCCGCCGGCGAGCGGCGCGATGGCGGACATGCTGAAGCGGCTGTTCGGCAAGGAATAGACGACTTTCGCGCCGGACGCTCGATGGGCGCTGCCTTTCCGGTCGTCATCCTCGGGGCCCTAGCCACGGGGACCCATGCCAGCATCTTGAAGGATCAAAGGCGCGGTCGGCCGGTACCGTAGCGAAGGTGAAGCAGTTCGCGGCATGGGTCCCCGCGCTGCGCGCGAGGATGACGAACTTGAAACGCGGGCGATAGACCCGGCCCAAAAGCCCCGCCAAATCCGTTCCCACATTGACCCCCACCCGCTGACGCTGCAAACAGCAGGCCAGCCCCATTTCTTTCCGCGGACGCGGAAAACGACACTAGAGGATACGGAACCCATGGGTTTCAGATGCGGTATTGTCGGCCTGCCGAACGTCGGCAAGTCCACGCTGTTCAACGCGCTCACCAAGACGGCGGCGGCGCAGGCGGCCAATTATCCGTTCTGCACGATCGAGCCGAACACCGGCGATGTCGGCGTGCCCGATCCGCGCATGGCGGTCATCGCCAAGATCGGCAAGTCGGCGCAGATCGTGCCGACGCGCATCACCTTCGTCGACATCGCCGGCCTCGTGCGCGGCGCCTCGAAGGGTGAAGGCCTCGGCAACCAGTTCCTCGCCAACATCCGCGAGGTCGATGCCATCGTCCACGTGCTCCGCTGCTTCGTCGACGACGACATCACCCATGTCGAGGGCAAGATCGACCCCGTCGCCGACGCAGACACGGTCGAGACCGAGCTGATGCTCTCCGACCTCGAGAGCCTCGAGCGCCGCATCGTCGGCATCCGCAAGCGCGCCTCGACCAAGGACAAGGAATCGCTGGCAATGATGCCGGTGATGGAAGCTGCCCTGACCAAGCTGAATGCCGGCGAGCCGGTCCGCGTGCTGCTGAAGGGCATGCCGGCGGACGAGCTGGCGATCCTGCAGGGGCTGAACCTTCTGACCTCGAAGCCGGTGCTCTACGTCTGCAACGTCGCCGAGGCGGATGCGGCGACCGGCAATGCCTATTCCGAGGCCGTCGCCGAAATGGCCAAGCGCCAGGGCGCCGGCAGCGTCATCATCTCGGCCGCGATCGAATCCGAGATCGCCCAGCTGCCCGAAGCCGACGTGCCGGAATACATGGAAGCGGTCGGCCTGACCGAGCCCGGCCTCGACCGGTTGATCCGTGCCGGCTACGACCTGCTCAGCCTCATCACCTACTTCACCGTCGGGCCGAAAGAGACGCGGGCCTGGACGATCGACCGTGGCACCAAGGCGCCGCAGGCCGCCGGCGTCATCCACACCGACTTCGAGAAGGGCTTCATCCGCGCCCAGACCATCGCCTACAACGACTTCGTCGCGCTCGGCGGTGAAGTCGCCGCCAAGGAGGCCGGCAAGGCACGGGACGAAGGCAAGGAATACGTCGTCCAGGACGGCGACATCCTGATGTTCAAGTTCAACAACTGATCCCTCCGACTTCCTCGCCGCAAGATCAGGCCCCGTCCCGTCAGGCTACCCCGAGCCCTACGGTGGCAGGGCCTTTCTTTGTCAGGTAACCACCGGACTGAAGACCTCGTCGCCTCGGCGGGTTGCTGGCGGGCAACAGCATGTGCCCGCGGGAGTCGGGGCGATACCGACACAACGTTAGGTAACTATTATAAGCTGATTGTCATACTGCCTCACACGGTGGCGCCGGTCGCCGTTCGCGCAGCGCGTGCACGCGCCCCGTCATGTCTCCGCGTGTTTCGGACGCGCCGGAACCAGTAGGCAACGACCATGAAGATCAATCAGAAGCTATTCCTGACATTTGCCGCTCTCCTTGCCGTCATCGCGGTGGCAAATTCGCTGATCTATTATGGGATCGGATCATCGTCGGCAGCCCACGAAGCCAAATCGCAGAGCCTTCTGCAGACGATCCAGATCGAGAAGATGCGGGCAGCGCTGTACCGGCAGCAGAATGCCGTCGGCAACACCCTCGCGACCGGCGAGGAACGCTTCTCCAAGACATATGCCACGGCAAAGGCGGCCTTCCTGCAGGCCGGCGACAAGTTCATGGAAATGTCGCCGACACAGGAACAGAACAGCGGCGTCCTGCTGACCCGCGAGATCGTCAACAAGTGGTGGGCGGATGCAGGTGACGCGATGATCACCCTTGGGCGCGATCCGGCGACCCACGCCGCAGCGCTGCAGCTCGTCAAGCAGTTTCCTCTCGGCAAGGCCTATGACGCGATCGACGAGGTCGAGAAGCTGCAAGGCGAACGCGTGCTGGCGATGCAGGCCGAGGCCGAACGCGGCGAGAGCGCCATGCGCAAGGTGCTCGCCATTTCCTTTGCGCTCGTCGTCCTCGTGGCGGTCGCGATGGGTGTCGTCCTCTCGCGCTCGATCGCCAGGCCTGTCGTCCGCCTCACCGGCGCGATGCGGCGCCTCGCCACCGGCGACAATGCGACCGAGGTCCCCTTCCTCGCCCGCAAGGACGAGGTTGGTGAAATGGCCGAAGCGCTTCAGACCTTCAAGGCCGCAGCCTTGGAGAAGCTGGCGATCGAGGAGGAGGCGCATGTGGCGCGCCAGGCCAAGAAGACCCAGGACGAACGCCAGATCGCGCTCGACGGTGCCAAGGCCGAGGACCTCCTCGCCTTCGTCCATGCCGTCGAGCACGGGTTCAACGCGCTTGCGGAAGGCGATTTGACCATCCGCATGGATCAGGCGGTGGCCCCCGAATTCGAGCCGATCCGCGCCAAGTTCAACATCAGCGTCGAGAAGCTGGAAGACGCGATCGGCGGCGTCATCGGCGGTGTCTCCACGCTGCGCACGGGCCTCAGCGAGATCTCCGTCGCCTCCAACGACCTCGCCCACCGCACCGAGCAGCAAGCCGCCAGCCTCGAGGAGACGGTCGCGGCGCTGTCCGAGGTCACGCGCGGCGTCAACCAGACCGCGGAAGGCGCGGCACGGGCGCAGGTCGGCGCGCTCTCGGCCCAGAAGAAGGCCGAGAAGGGCGGCGAGATCGTCGGCAGCGCCGTCGAGGCCATGAGCCAGATCGAGCAGTCCTCCGACAAGATCGGCAAGATCATCGGGGTCATCGACGAAATCGCTTTCCAGACCAACCTCCTGGCCCTCAACGCGGGCGTCGAAGCCGCGCGCGCCGGCGAGGCGGGCCGTGGCTTCGCGGTGGTGGCGCAGGAAGTGCGCGGCCTTGCCCAGCGCTCGGCGGAAGCTGCCAAGGAGATCAAGGAGCTGATCTCGACGTCATCGGCCCAGGTCGAGCGCGGCGTCGCGCTCGTCACCGCCTCCGGCAAGTCGCTGGGCGAGATCGTCTCCGAGGTCGCCGACATGTCGAACGTCGTCGCCGAGATCGCCCGCAGCGCCAAGGAGCAGGCGGTCAGCCTGCGCGAGGTGTCGGCCGCCGCCGACCAGATGGACAAGGTCACGCAGCAGAACGCCGCAATGGTCGAGGAGGCGACGGCTGCCGCCCAGACGCTATCGAACGAGACCGACGACCTTGCCGCCATGGTCGAGCGCTTCCGCACTGCGACCGGCAAGGTTGCGCGGGGCCGAGGCCACGCGCAGTCGTCCGCCGGCTTCATCCCCAGCCGCGCGGCCTGAACCGCCCCCGCAAGACGGCGGACCGATTCTCCGTTCGCCGTCTTGCGCCCTCTCCTGACGGCGAGGGTGGCGGCGGCAGGAGAAAGCCAACCGTCCGAATGCCGTCACCAGCGGTCGACCGCGGGCGGCCCGGCTTCCCCCGTCTTCACCTACCGGATTGGACTGCCGCGGGAGGCGAATGCCATCCGGGGTTCGCCTTCGTGCCACCGGCGTCCTAAATGGAGGGCCGAGGCAGGAGGCAGGATATGCGGACATTCGAGGATTTCCCGGTCGGCGCGACCTTTGCGCTGGGCCCCTACCCCGTCAGCCGGGACGAGGTCATCGCCTTCGCCGAAGAGTTCGATCCGCAGCCCTTCCATCTCGACGACACCGCGGCGGAGGCCAGTCTTCTCGGCGGCCTGTCGGCGTCCGGCTGGCATTCCTGCGCGATGATGATGCGGATGATGGTCGACGGCTTCCTCGTCGGCTCGGCGGCCCAGGGCTCGCCCGGCGTCGACTACGTCAACTGGCTGAAACCTGTCCGGCCCGGCGACACGCTGTCGGGGACAATGACGGTGCAGGCGGCACGGGTCTCCGCCAAACGGCCGACACTCGGCGTTGCCAGATTGCACAACGCCATCCTGAACCAGAAGGGCGAGACCGTGCTGGAGACGGAATATACCGTCATGATCACCACGCGGGCGGGGCTCGGCGCATGATCTTCTGGGACATGTTCACCATCGGCGAGGTCCATGCGCTGGGCGCGTACACCTTCACCGAGGAAGAGATCCTGCGCTTTGCCCGCGCCTACGATCCCCAGCCGTTCCACGTCGATGCCGAGGCGGCCAAGACCTCGCTGCTCGGCGGGCTCTGCGCCTCAGGCTGGCAGACGGCCGCCGTGTTCATGAAGCTGAACGTCGCCTATACCCGCAAGCTCGCGGAGGATTTCGTGGCCGCAGGCCATCCGGCGCCGCGCACCGGCCCCTCCCCCGGGATCAAGGAGCTGCGCTGGCCCCGTCCGGTCTTCGCCGGTGATACGGTGAGCTATACGCTCGCCATCACCGGCAAGCGGGCATCGGCAAGCCGGCCCGGATGGGGCCTGATCGAGGCCCGCACCCTCGGGACGAACCAGCATGGCGAGCCGGTCATCAGCTTTCTCTCGTCCTGGTTCGCCGCCACCGACTGACGTCGCAGGAGGCCCGGCCCTTGACGCCTTCAGTGGCCGGCATAGGCGATGAGGCTGTGAACCTCGACGCCGAGCGCTTCGATCCGCCGCGCACCGCCGAGCTCGGGCAGATCGATGACGAAGGCGGCACCGACGATGTCGGCACCCAGCTGCCGCAACAGTTGGATCGCCGCGTCGGCCGTGCCGCCGGTGGCGATGATGTCGTCGGCGACCAGCACGCGCTCGCCGGGCACGATGGCGTCGGCATGCATCTCGATGGCGTCCACCCCGTATTCCAGCGCGTACTCGACGCTGACGGTGGCATGCGGCAGCTTGCCCCGCTTGCGGATCGGCACGAAGCCAGCGCCGAGCACCAGCGCCATCGCCCCGCCGAGGATGAAGCCACGCGCTTCGATCCCCGCAACCTTGCCGATCCGCGCCTCCCGATACGGCTCGCAGAGACGCTCGATCGACTGGCGAAAGGCGGCGGCGTCCGAGAGCAGCGTGGTGATGTCGCGGAACTGGATGCCGGGCTTGGGATAGTCGGGAATGGTGCGGATGGCGGCCGCGAGGGGATCCGGCGTGATCGTGGCAGAGCTCATGCGATGGCGTCCTGTTGCAGCTGGCGGCAGATCGACCGGCGCCCGACGGTGCTTCAATCGCGATACCCTCGCCCCGATCAAGCGCAATCGTCCATCCCGACACGCCCTCGTCCACGTCCGTCCGACGCTGACGAGGGGGGCAGTCTGAGTATGTACGAGCCGGTCGCCGCAGAGCTGCTGCAGCAGCTAAGCCCGCGCTCGCAACGAAAAAGGGGCCCAAAGGCCCCTTTCCCGTCATCGATAATTACACGTTCAGTGCGGTGTCGAGGCCCAGACGCGGCGCTTCACCAGGAAGAGCAGCACCGAGAACACCACCAGGAAAAGCAGCACGACGAGGCCCGTCTGCTTGCGGGTGACGAGGTGCGGTTCGGCGGTCCACATCAGGAAGGCCGAGACGTCCCGCGAGTACTGGTCGAGCGTCTGCGGCGTGGCGTCGTCATAGGTCACCTGATCGTCCGATATCGGCGGCGGCATGGCGAGCGCCGGACCGGCGATGAAGTGCGGGTTGTAATACGTCCCGTCCTGGATCGTGATCCCCGCCGGCGGCTCCTTGCCATAGCCGGTGAGCAGGCCGTGCACGTAGTCCGGACCACCTTCGGCGTATTGCGACCACGGGAAGATGTCGAGGACGAAGCGCGGGAAGCCGCGCTCGACAGCCCGAGCCTTTGCCATCAGCGACAGGTCCGGCGGCGCGGCACCGTTGTTGGCGGCAGCGGCCGCCTCATGGTTCGGATAGGGCGACGGAAAATAGTCCGACGGAATACCCGGGCGCTCGACGATCTCGCCGTCGGCGTTCGGATTCGGATCCGGCACGGTGTACTCGGCCGCGAACGCCTTGACCTGGTCGATGTTGTAGCCGAGCTCGCCGAGGTCGCGGAAGGCGACAAGGTTCATCGAATGGCAGGCCGAGCAGACTTCCTTGTAAACCTTCAGGCCGCGCTGCAGCTGGCCAACGTCCCACTTGCCGAAGGGGCCGGCAAAGGTCCAGTCCATCTCCGGCGGATGCTCGAGCGGGTAATGCGGCGTCGCATGCTCGCCCGCGCCTTCCGCCATCGGCGGGGCCGCGCCGCCCGTGCCGGTGTCGGCGGCAGCGCCAGGCGCCGGCGACTCGGGCGCCGAGGAGGTCGGCTCGGCCGCTGCGCCCGAAGGCGCAGCCGGTGCAGCGGCAGCAGGCGCCGCCGGTGCGGCGGCGTCCTGAGCAAAAGCTCCCGGCGCGAAGAATACGCTGGCAGCAAAGGCGGCAGTCAGAAGCTTGTTCATCTTGATCGATCCTGACGTCACCGTTCAGCCCTTCTTCTCGGGCGAAGCCGCCGCGCCAGCCGGCAGCGTGCTGCCGCCGTGCTTGGCCAGGATCGCATCGGTGATGGACGCGGGAAGCTTCCTCGGCGTCTCGATGAGACCAAGAACCGGCAGCACGATCAGGAAGTGGCCGAAATAGTAGATCGTGCCGATGAGCGCGAGGGTCGGATAGACCCCTTCCGCCGGACGCGAGCCGAGCCAGCCGAGGATCACGGCGTTCACCGCGAAGATCCAGAAGAAGATCTTGTACATCGGGCGATACGAGGTGGACCGGACGCGGCTGGTGTCGAGCCAAGGCACGAAGAACAAGACGATGATCGAGCCGAACATCACCAGAACGCCGCCGAGCTTGGAGTCGATCGGACCGATGTCGAAGGTGATGGCGCGAAGCATGGCGTAGAACGGCAGGAAGTACCATTCCGGCACGATGTGCGCGGGCGTCTTCAGCGAGTCGGCCTGAATGTAGTTGTCGGGATGGCCCATGTAGTTGGGCAGGAAGAACACGAAGTAGACGAACACCGCGAGGAATACGGCCATCGCGAGGCCGTCCTTGGTGGTGGCGTGCGGCGTGAACGGCACGGTATCCTTGGTGGTCTTGATCTCGACGCCGGTCGGGTTGGTCTGGCCGGTCACATGCAGCGCCCAGACGTGCAGGATGACGACGCCGGCGATCATGAACGGCAGGAGGTAGTGCAGCGAGAAGAAGCGGTTCAGCGTCGCGTTGTCGACGGCAAAGCCGCCGAGCAGCAGCTGTTGGATCGGCTGGCCGATACCGGGGAAGGCGGTAAAGAAGCCGGTGATGACCGTCGCACCCCAGAAGCTCATCTGACCCCAGGGCAGGACGTAGCCCATGAAGGCGGTGGCCATCATCAGGAGGAAGATGATCACGCCAAGGATCCACAGCACTTCGCGCGGCTGCTTGTAGGAGCCGTAGTAGAGACCGCGGAAGATGTGGATGTAGACGGCGATGAAGAAGAACGAGGCGCCGTTGGAATGCATGTACCGGAGCATCCAGCCCCAGTTCACGTCACGCGCGATCTTCTCGACGGAGACGAAGGCGATCCCCGAATTGGCCGCGTAGTGCATGGCCAGGACGACGCCCGTCAGGATCTGAAGGACCAGGAACAGCGCCAGGATGCCGCCGAAGGCATAGGCGTAGTTCAGATTGCGCGGCACCGGGAAGGCGACGAAGCTATCGTACATGAGACGCGGCAGCGGCAGCCGCGCGTCCAGCCAGCGCATGACGCCGTTTTCCGGCACGTAGGAAGAATGACCACTCATTGAAACGTTCCCCCCAGATCAGCCGATGCGCACGGTCGTGTCGGATATGAATGCAAATGGCGGAATCGCCATGTTCTCCGGCGCCGGGCCCGAGCGGATGCGACCCGCTGTATCGTAAGTCGAGCCGTGGCACGGACAGAACCAGCCGTCGTAGGCACCGGCCTGGCCGAGCGGGATGCAGCCGAGATGCGTGCACACGCCAACCATCACCAGCCACTGCTCCTTGCCGACGGCGGCGCGGTTGGCGTCGCTGGCATCGGCATCGGAGGGAAGGTTGGCATTGCGCGAGACCGGATCCTTTAGATCGGCCATCGTGACGTTCTTGCCTTCCTCGACTTCCTTGGCGGTGCGCTGGCGAATGAACACCGGCTTGCCGCGCCACTTGGCGGTGATCGACTGGCCCTCGGCCACCTGGCTCACATCGACCTCGATCTCGGCGAGCGCCAGCGTGCCGGCGTCCGGGTTCATCTGGTCGATGAAGGGCCAGACGGCGAGCCCGGCGCCCACGACGCCGACGGCGCCGGTCGCGATGTAGAGAAAGTCCCGCCGGGTCGGTGCGGTGGTATCGTTAGCGCTCACGAACGGGGGCTCCTTCATCGAATTCGTCAGTCCCTGGACGGCTTACCGGGAGAATTCTCGTGTCGTCCACGCCCGATCCTGCCGGTTTCAACGGTCAGATCACGCCATGGTTTTGGAGGCGTTCTAGGCAGAAGGACTGGCCTTGTCCAGACGGGAAGCCCGCCGAACGGCAACGTGTCGCGGTTTCGCCGTGCATTCGTCGAAACTTCGCTCGATTGTTGCTGCAGAGACGCGGGTCGGGCACGCCACGCCGCCATTCCATGCTTCTACTTCGCCGCCTCGCTGTCGAGAAATCCGCCGGACTGCCGTGCCCAGAGTTCGGCATAGAGGCCGCCGCTGCGGATCAGTTCCTCGTGCGTCCCCTGCTGCACGATCCGCCCCTCGTCGAGGACGATTAGCCGGTCCAGCGCGGCGATGGTCGAGAGCCGGTGGGCGATGGCGATGACCGTCTTGCCCTCCATCATCTCCGAGAGATTCTCCTGGATCGCCGCCTCGACCTCCGAGTCCAGCGCAGACGTCGCCTCGTCCAGAACCAGGATCGGCGCGTTCTTCAGGAGGACGCGGGCGATGGCGATGCGCTGGCGCTGCCCGCCCGACAGCTTGATGCCGCGCTCGCCGACATGGGCGTCATAGCCGGCGCGGCCAGCCGGATCGCGCAGCCCCGGAATGAACCCCTCGGCATTCGCCCGCGCGGCCGCCGACAGCACCTCGTCCTCGTCGGCATCGGGCCGGCCGTAGGCGATGTTGTCGCGGATCGAGCGGTGGAGCAGCGAGGTATCCTGGGTCACGACGCCGATGTGCTCGCGCAAGGAGGCTTGCGTCACGCCGGCAATGTCGACCCCGTCGATCAGGATGCGGCCGTCCTCGACGTCGTAGAGCCGAAGCAGAAGGTTGACGAGCGTCGTCTTGCCGGCGCCCGAACGGCCAACCAGCCCGACCTTTTCGCCGGCAGCGATGGTCAGCGAGAGCCGGTCGATGACGCCGGAACCCTTGCCATAGTGGAAGACGACGTTGTCGAAACGGATCTCGCCGCGTGGCACCGCGAGATCCCCCGCATCCGGCCGATCGACGAGGCCTGGCAGCTTGGTGACGGTCACCACCGCATCCTGAATGGTGCCGTAGTTGCGCACCAGCCCGTTGATGTTGAACATCATCCAGCCCGACATCTGGTTGAGCCGCAGCACCAGCCCGAGCGCGGTGGCGACGCCGCCTGCGCTGACGCTGCCGGCCTGCCAGGCGAGGACGGCGAGCGTTCCGATGGCGGTCATCATCACCCCGTTCAGCACGGCGACGGCGGTGCGGACCGAGGTCAGCGCGCGCGTCAGCCGGCGCACCGAGCCGAGGAACAGGCGGAAGCCGTCCTTGACGAAGGCATCCTCGTTGCGGGCGCTGTCGAAGAGTTTGACGGAGAGGATGTTGGTGAAGCTGTCGACCACCCGGCCCGAGACCACCGAACGGGCATCCGCGGTCGCCCGGCCGTAGCGACGGATCTTCGGCAGGAGCGTGCGCACGATCCAGACATAGCCGAGCGACCAGAACACCAGCACCACCGCCATCCAGGGGTCGAGCGCGCCGAGGATGGTGACGGAGAGGATGACGAAGGTGACGAAGGACCAGAAGGTCTGCAGCGTGGTGATGATGAAGTCGCCGGTCGCCTCGCCGACCTGCTGCACTTTCTGGGCGATGCGGCCGGCGAAATCGTTCTGGAAGAAGGTATAGGGCTGCTCCATCAGGCGGCGGTAGGCTTGCCACCTCACGCGGTTGTAGAAGCTCGGCGAGATCACCTGCTCTTCCAGCACCGACGCGACGAAGAGGATCAGCGAGCGGCCGATGAGCGTGATGAAGGCCAGCCAGAACAGCAGCCAGCCGTGATCGGCCACCAGCGTCGCCGGCGTCGAGCTCGACAGCGCATCGATGACCCAGCCGACGCCGGTATAGAGCACGGCCTCGACGCCGCCGGTCAGCCCGCCGGTCACCAGCAGGCCGAGGAACGGCCACTTCGCCTGCTTGGCGAAGTGCCAGATGAAGCGGTTGGTTTCCGCCGGCAGCGGGGAAAGCTGGCCGATCCGCCGCGTCTCGGCCGCATCGTCGTCATCGGCAAAGGGCTCGATGACGTTCTCGAAGCGCTGCAGGAACCGGTCCATCATCGAGACGCCGACGCCTCCCCTGCCGCGTCGCTGCCGACGTCGATGAAGCCGCCGACCTGCCGGTTCCACAGCTGGGAATACAGCCCGCCGGTCGACAGCAGTTCCGCGTGGCTTCCCTCCTCGACGATCCGGCCCTGGTCGAGCACGATCAGCCGGTCGAGCGCGGCGATGGTGGAAAGCCGGTGGGCGACGGCGATGACGGTCTTGCCTTCCATCAGCTTGTAGAGGTTTTCGGCGATCGCGGCCTCGACCTCGGAGTCCAGCGCCGAGGTGGCCTCGTCCAGCAGCAGGATCGGCGCGTCCTTCAGCATGACACGGGCGATGGCGATGCGCTGGCGCTGGCCGCCGGACAGCTTGACGCCGCGCTCGCCGACCTCGGCGTCGAGGCCATGACGTCCGTCGATGTCGGAAAGGCGCTCGATGAAGCCGACAGCTTCCGCCCGCTCGATCGCGCGGCGCACGTCGGCTTCGCTGGCATCCGGCCGGCCGTAGAGGATGTTCTCGCGGATCGAGCGGTGCAGCAGCGAGGTGTCCTGCGTCACCATGCCGATCTGGCCGCGGAGCGAGGCCTGCGTCACGCCGGCGATGTCCTGGCCGTCGATCAGGATGCGGCCGGACGGCAGGTCGTAGAAACGCAGCATCAGGTTGAGCAACGTGGTCTTGCCCGCGCCGGATCGGCCGACGAGCCCGATCTTCTCGCCCGGCCGGATGGTCAAGAAGAAGCCATCGACGACGGGTCCGGCCTGCCGATGCGGTTTGTCGGAGCCATAATGGAAACTGACATTCTCGAATCGCACCTCGCCGCGGGCGACCGCGAGCGGCTTGGCCGCCGGCTTGTCTTCCAGCACCACGGGCAGAGTGAAGGTCGAGATACCGTCGCGGATCGTGCCGATGTTCTCGAACAGCGCCGAGACCTCCCACATGATCCACTGCGACATGCCGTTGAGGCGCAGCACCAGGCCGACGCCGACCGCGATGGCGCCGACGGAAATGAACTCCCCGAGCCAGAGCCAGATGCCGAGCCCGCCGACGCCGAGCAGCAGCATCGAGTTGAGGAGGTAGAGGCAGGTGAAGAAGGTGTTGATCAGCCGCGCCTGGCCGTAGGCGGTGCCGAGGAAGCCGGTCATCGAATCGCGGGCGTGGTCGGCCTCGCGCCTTGTGTGCGCAAAGAGCTTCACCGTGCCGATGTTGGCGTAGGCATCGACGATGCGGCCGGTCATCTCGGCGCGGGCATTCGCCTGGCTCATCGCCACGGTCATCAGCCGCGGGATGAAGTAGCGCAGCATCAGGATGTACAGCACCAGCCAGGTGGCGAAGGGGATCACCAGCACCAGGTCGGCGCTGGCGATCAGAAAGACGATGCCGGTGAAGTAGACGGCGACATAGAGCAACACGTCGATCGACTTGACGATCGTCTCGCGCAGCGCGATCGCCGTCTGCATCAGCTTGGTCGAGATGCGGCCGGCGAACTCGTCCTGGAAGAAGCCAAGCGACTGGTCGAGCAGCCAGTTGTGCACGATCCAGCGGAACCGCATCGGAAAATTGCCGAACATCGCCTGGAAGCCGACGAGGGATTCGAGGAAAACCAGCCCCGGCAAGGCGATCGCGATGATGAAGGCCATGCCGGCGAGCTTCCAGCCCTGGTCGGCCAGGAACGTCTCGCGGGAGGTGGCCGACAGCCAGTCGACGATCTGGCCGAGGAAGCCGAACAGCGACACCTCGATGATCGAGACGATCGACGTCAGCACGGCCAGCGCCAGCAGCAGCGGCCAGACCGGACGGGCATAGTGCCAAATGAAGCGCGGCAGGCTGGAGGGCGGATTGCCCATCCGCTCTGGCGGGAACGGATCGACGAGCCGCTCGAAGAAAGAGAACATGCGGAAATTTCCTGATCGGCACGGACGGGGGGCGCAAGGCATGCCCGTGATCGGGGGCTGTCGGGCCGGGCTAGGCTGCTGATATAGGAGCGCGTCCGTCGACGTCACCGAAAACCGTCATCACGTCGGCAATACTTCCCTATTGGATCCGCATGGCCCTGACGCTCGCCCTCTACCAACCCGACATCGCCGGAAATACCGGCGCCGTTCTCCGGCTCGGTGCCTGCCTCGGCGTCGACGTGTCGATCATCGAGCCGACCGGGTTCGACATGTCCGACCGCGCCCTGAAGCGCTCCGGCATGGACTATCTCGCGATGGTGTCGCTGACCCGGCACGTCGATTTCAAGGCGTTCGAGCGCTGGCGGGCCGAGACCGGGAGGCGCCTGGTGCTGTTCACCACCGCCGGCGCTGCGTCCTACACGGACATCGCCTACCGGCCCGACGACATCCTAATGTTCGGCCGCGAAAGTGCCGGCGTGCCGGAAGCGGTACACGGCGTCGCGGACCTCCGCGCCACGATCCCGATGGTCGACGGCGCGCGCTCCCTCAATCTCGCTGTGTCCGCGGGCATGGCAGCCGGCGAGGCCTTGCGGCAGGTGCGGACAGGCGCGCACGGCGTGACATAAAACTGTTAGCCGCCGGGGCTAGTCAGGTCGCAGTCGGGAGCCGCGTGTCGCGCTCCGCGCCATCTTCGGGAGGCTGCCGCATGCCAAGACCTCAGGCGATCGATTTGGCGCAGGATCTCGCCCCCCGTCTGGGCACCAGCCCGGCTATAGACCGGCGGCCGGCGGCGAAGATCCGCACAGCGGTGCACCGGGCGCGGGCCTGGTCGAAGGAGGGTCTCCTCGAGCGCGCCTTCACCACGCTGTTCAGCGGCCTCGTCTACCCGCAGATCTGGGAAGATCCGGTGGTCGACCTTGCCGCGCTCCAGCTTGGGCCGGACAAGCGGATGATCACCATCGCCTCCGGCGGCTGCAACGTGATATCCTACCTCACCGCCGACCCGAAGGAGATCATCGCCGTCGATCTCAACGCGCACCACGTGGCGCTGACCCGGCTGAAACTCGCGGGCGCCAAGCATTTTCCGAACTACGCGACCTATTTCCGCTTCTTCGGACGGGCGAACGACAGCGCGAACATACAGGCCTACCGCAGCTTCCTGCGCGACGAACTCGACCCGGTCACCGCGGCCTACTGGAACCACCGCGACCTGATGGGCCGGCCGCGCGTGCGGCTGTTCGCCGAGAACATCTACCGACACGGCGTTCTCGGCCGCTTCATCAAGCTCGGCCATGTCGGCGCGCGGCTGTCGGGGGTCAAACTCCAGCCGCTGACCGAAATGCGCAGCCTCGCCGAGCAGCAGGCCTATTTCGACCAGGTGATCGCACCGCTGTTTGAGAGGAAGTCGGTGCGCTGGCTGACCTCGCTGAAAGCCTCGCTGTTCGGCCTCGGCATCCCTCCGGCGCAATACGATGCGCTGGCCGGCGGCGACGAAATGGCCGACGTGTTGAAGCAGCGGCTGGAAAAGCTGATCTGCGGCTTCCCGATCGAGGACAACTACTTCACCCACCAGGCGCTCGGCCGCGCCTATGCCGCGGGCGATGCCGGTCCGCTGCCGCTCTACCTCCAGAGCGCGCATTTCGGCGCCATCGCCGCCCGCACCGACCGCGTCTCGGTCGTCCGGCAGTCCTTCACCGAGCGGCTGGCGGAGGAACCGGCCGAAAGCCTCGACGGCTACGTTCTCCTCGACGCGCAGGACTGGATGACGGATGACCAGCTGAACGCGCTCTGGCGCGAGATTCTGCGCACCGCGAGGCCCGGTGCCCGGGTGATCTTCCGCACGGCCGGCGAGCCGAGCATCCTGCCCGGCCGAGTCGACGACGCCATCCTCGCGCGCTGGGACTATCGTCGCGACGAGTCCGAAGCCTTCTGCCGGGCCGACCGCTCGGCGATCTACGGCGGCTTCCACCTATACGTCCGCCAGGCATGAGCCGCGTCGCCGGCGGCCATTCCGCCTTGATGGACGCGGTCTACCGCCGACAGCGGCACATCTACGACGCCACCCGCAAATACTACCTGCTCGGCCGCGACCGGCTGATCGAGGAGCTGGCGCCGCCGGCGGGGGGCTCGGTACTCGAGGTCGGCTGCGGCACCGGCCGCAACCTGATCCTCGCCGCGCGCCGATACCCGGCAACGCGGTTCCACGGCATCGACATCTCCGAGGCGATGCTGGCGACGGCCTGGGCGAATGTCGCGAGGGCCGGGCTCAGCGACAGGATCACCCTGGCGCAAGGCGACGCGACGGCATTCGATCCTGCGGCGCTGTTCGGGCGGCAGGCGTTCGACCGGGTCTTCATCTCCTACGCCCTGTCGATGATCCCGGACTGGCGCGCCGCCATCACCGCCGCGGTCGCCGCAACCGGCGCCGACGGGCGCCTGCATGTCGTCGACTTCGGCCAGCAGGAGCGCCTGCCGCCGGCGGCTCGCCGGATCCTGCAGGCCTGGCTGCGCCAGTTTCACGTGACGCCTCGGCCGGATCTGGCGGAGGTGCTCCGGGATGCAGCGACGGTTGTCGGAGCGGATCTCGTCCAGACCCCGGTTTTCCGCGGCTACGCCTGGCTTTTCACCCTCCGCCGCTAAAATGCCTCTCGCATTGGCCCTGCAGAAGTGGTCGGGCCGCTAGGAAAAGCCGCGCCCCGGCATTGCCGACGCCCGTCCGCAAAACTAATCGGCGGTCGGCAGGCGGCGCATGGTGAACTCTACCTCGTCGCCCGGCAGCAAGCGCCAGCTCTCGACCGAGGTCCAGTAGGCGGCCTTGGGATAGCGGTCGAACCATTCGCGCGCCTTGGTCCGGGCCGCATCGCGCGGCAGCGTGTAGGTCTCGCGAACGAAGCTGCACGTCCCGGTCGCCTGACGGCGCCGGTTCTCTTGGAGCTGTCGGGCGAGGCCATCCAGCGGCGGGCGGGGAAAGCTCATGGCGCGCGTTCACTCATTACACGTCTCCGGCAGAGAATAGCGCTGGCGCCGGCATATTGCGAATCGAAATCGGTGCGCGCGGCCTCCCCGCCCCGCTCGCCGGTCTTCCGCCGGTCGACGCTTCCTGTTAGGCGCTTGGGTCGGTAAATTCTGCGAGATGCCGGCTGCACGGCGGACAAGGCAGAGGCCGGTTCGAGACGCTTGAGGAACAGACGATGGAACGTCCCCAGTTGCCGGAAGGCCTGCCCGAGAACATCGAGGCCAAGAAGCAGGCCGCGCGCGAATGGTTCGAGACGCTGCGGGACAAGATCTGCGAAGGCTTCGAGGCGCTCGAGGACGCCTTCGTGCCCGAGGGCGAGACGGCCGGTCGTTTCGTGCGGACGCCCTGGGCCCGCAAGGAAGAGGGCGGCGGCGGCGTGATGTCGATGATGCACGGCTCCCTCTTCGAGAAGGTCGGCGTCCACACCTCGACGGTGCATGGCGAGTTCTCCCCGGAGTTCCGCAGCCAGATCCCCGGGGCGGAGGAGGATCCGAGTTTCTGGGCGTCGGGCATCTCGCTGATCGCCCACATGCGCAATCCCAATGTGCCGGCCGTGCACATGAACACCCGCATGGTCGTGACCTCCAGCCAGTGGTTCGGCGGCGGCGCCGACCTGACGCCGACGCTCGACCGCCGGCGGACCCAGGAGGACCCGGACACCCGCGCCTTCCACAAGGCGATGCAGTTCGTCTGCGACCGGCACAACGGCGTCGCCGACTATCCCACCTACAAGCAGTGGTGCGACGAATACTTCTTCCTGCCGCACCGCAACGAGGCCCGCGGCGTCGGCGGCATCTTCTACGACTGGCTGCATTCGCCGGAAGAGAAAGGCGGCTGGGACGCCGACTTCGCCTTCACCCGCGATGTCGGCAAGGCCTTCCTCGTCGCCTACTCCCACATCGTCAAGCAGAACGCCGGACTGCCCTATACCGAGGAAGACCGCGACGAGCAGCTGGTACGCCGCGGGCGGTATGTCGAGTACAACCTGCTCTACGACCGGGGCACGACTTTCGGGCTGAAGACGGGCGGGAATGTCGATTCCATCCTCTCCTCCATGCCACCCCTGGTGAAGTGGCCCTGAACAGATCGTTAGGCGCGACCCAAAATTGGCGCCGGACACAACCCAGACTTTAAGCTTGTCCGGTCGGCTTCAATCGATTTTATGCCGGCGGGCCGAATTGACACGTCCTGGGTGCGGACGGATAACTGAAACTACTTCGGAGCCGCATAATTCCGAGTATTTCTAGTTATTCTCTCGCATCGGGATCTCTCCATGTCAGCGATATCTTGCCCTGTGTGCAGCGGCGCTGCTTCAGATCATTACGAGACCCCGGATGCCGCGATCTGCTGCCGTTGCGAAGACTGCGGCAGCTTCGTCGTTTCCGAGGCCAGCGCCATGTCGCTCGGACGATACAGTGGCACCATGCGGCGGGGTTTGCTGAGCGCCGCGATCCAGCGCACGCCGGCTGGCGCCCTGCCGGTCATCTCGCACGTCGACTGACGCCGTTTCGTCATCCGCGGCGCAAGGTCCTCTTCGCAAACCCTTTTTGCCACATTGGAGCACCCCGTCGTCCGCGAAACGCTACGTCTTCCGCTTGAACCCGGCGACGCCGCACATCGCTCTGGTTTCAATGATCGCAGGCTCATTTTTCGGCGGGCCACGACCTAGCTTCGAGAAAGCCGGCATCCCGGATCGATCGCTGGCGGCAGTCCGATAAGGCCCGGGCTTAAATAATCTTCTTGGACTTATCCATCCCGACACCTTCTTTTCATGGGGTTGCTTGGTGGCGCCGCAATTAGTTCTTGTCTACGGCTGGAACAATTGCGTATTCCATGCCTTCTAGGCATGGCACGTTGCCGAGCCTATGGGAGGAAACGCAATGTACGAACTGAATTGCGCCGGTGTAATTCCAGGGTGCGAGCGCATCATTCGGGCCGATAGCCCAGCCGAGGTCATTCGCCGCGCCGTCATGCAGGCCCGCCAGCTGGGGGTCGACCGGATCACGCCATCGATGATGGACAGCTTCCGCGCCGGGACACAGGAACTTCGCAACTGAAAGCCTGATCTCGCGAGCGACCCGGATGACAGGACAGAGCGGGCCGAAAGGCCCGCTTTTTTGTGTCTCCGCAGGGGTCCTCGTCTCTTGAAATTCCCCGTCGCTCAGGTTTTCACCCGTCGCTCAGGCTTTCAGTTGTCCGAGCAGCTTTTCGCGGGAGAGCATGAACCCGCTTTCCACCCAGGCAAGTTTCAGGGCCTGCAGCGCGGCGCCGAGTTCCTTGCCGGGTGTCATGCCCAAGGCCTGCAGATCGGCGCCGCTCACCGGAAAGGCAGGCGGGTCGAAACTCTCTGCGGCCTTCAGAAGGCGTGCATAGCCGGACGTCGCACCCGCCGCATCGAGCCCCTTGGCGGCCGATACGGCCAGTTGCTGACGCAACCGGTCGACGACCCCGCCCCGCTCCGCGACGTAGAGTTTCAGCCGGAACGCGGCCTCTGTCTGGTCGCCGGCGATCGCTCCGGTCTCGGCAAAGACGTTGAGCCGGTCGCGGTCGATGTTGGAGAGCTTCAGCCGTGCCGACAGCTCGGCGAGGCGCGGGGCATCCGGCGGGACGATGCACTCCAGCCGCAGCAGCGGATCGGCCGGCCAGCCGTTCAGCTTTTCAGCCGCCATCAGCCCGTGGATGCCGTCGATCCCCCAGCGTTCGCTCTCCGGCAGGATCAAGGTGAGGACGCCCGTCTGGCGCATCCAGAGCAGAGCGCGGGACGGGTCGGGGGCGGAGAGCAACTTGCGCAACTCACCCCAGACGCGTTCGGCGGAGAGCTTTGCGAGGCCGCCCTTCAGGCGTGTCGAAGCCCGCAGCCCGTCGCTGTCCGGCCGGCCCTCGCCATACCAGGCGAAGAAGCGGAAGAAGCGCAGGATTCGCAGATAGTCCTCCTCGATCCGCGCCGAGGCGTCGCCGATAAAACGCAGCGTCCGGCGCTCGATGTCGGCGAGGCCCCCGACGAGATCGACGACCGCACCGTCGGCGTCGCAGTAGAGCGCGTTGATGGTGAAGTCGCGCCGCTCGGCGTCGGCCTGCCAGTCGCGGCCGAAAGCGACGACGGCATGCCGGCCGTTGGTCTCGACGTCGCGCCGCAAGGTGGTCACCTCGAAGGGCCGGCGGTTGGCGATCACCGTCACGGTGCCATGTTCGATGCCGGTCGGCACCGTCTTGAAACCGGCCGCAGCGGCACGGGCGATGGTGACCTCGGGCACGCAGGTGGTCGCGATGTCGATGTCCGAGACCGCCTTGCCAAGGATGGTGTTGCGGATGGCGCCGCCGACGACGCGCGCCAGCTCTTCCTCGCCACCGTCGGCACCCGGCCCGGAGAGCGCTGCGAGCAAGCGTTGCAGGTCGGCGTCGCGGAGCCAGTCGGCATCGATCCGTGTCATGCGTAGAGCCTTTCATAGAGCGTCCGGATGATGCCGGCGGTGACGCCCCAGATGCGGCGATCGCCGAAAGGCATCACGTAGTAGTGCCGTTCCCGGCCCTGCCAGACCCGGCTTTCGCTGAAATGGTTGGCGGCGTCCATCAGGAAATCCAGCGGCACCTCGAAGACGTCGGCCACTTCCTCCGGGTTGGGCGTCAGCGTGAAGCCCGGCCGCACCAAGGCCAGAACCGGGGTGATCCGGAAGCCTGTGCTGGTGGAATAATGCGGCAGCCGGCCGAGCGGCTCGACGAAGCCGGCCTCGAGCCCGATCTCCTCGAAGCTTTCCCGCAAGGCCGCCGCCTCCGGAGAGGCATCGCCGGGATCGATCGAGCCGCCGGGAAAGGCGATCTGGCCGGCGTGCTGGCGCAGCGTGCTGGCGCGCATCGTCAGGATGACGCCCGCCGAATGGCCGCGATCGACGATCGGCACGAGGACCGCGGCGGCCCGCGCGGAGCGGGTCTCCGCCAGCTGCTCGATGTCCGGATTGAGGACGTGGTCGCCGGCTTCCTCCTCCGTCTCCCCGCCGCGAAGAACCCGCGCGCGAAAGTCGTCAGCCGTGAAGCCCGGAGCGGACGACCGGATGCTCATTCGAGAAGACCCGCCGGCAGCACGAAACGGGCGCCGCCCGAGCGGATAAAGCCGACGCCGTCCTCGCCGGTCTCGACAAAGTCGGCGAGATCGAAGGCGAGCGCGCGCGTCAGCTTCGCCTCCAGTCGGCCGCGAACCAGGACGTAGGGCGTGAAGCCGCCCCCGCCGTCGACGGCGAACCGCAACGGGTTGGCCGGACCGGCTGCGACGATATCGCCCACATTGGTGCGGAAGGAGAGCACCGGCTCCCCGCCATCGGCGTCGCGGCTCATCTCGACGGCGATGAACGGCGCATCCTCGACGGCGATCGAAAGCTTCTCGACCGGCGTCACCAGATGGGTCGTCCCGTCCGAATCCTTGCGCAGGACGCTCGAGAACAGGCGCACCAGTGCCGGCCGGCCGATCGGCGAGCCCTGGTGGGTCCAGGAACCGTCGGCCCGAATCGCCATCTCGCTGTCGCCGCAGTGCGCCGGGTGCCAGGTCTCCACCGGCGGCGCGCCCTTGCCTGCGCGCTCGGCCCGTGCGACCAGCGCGGCAAGGCCCGGCGAAACGCTGTTGTGATGGTCGGCGATCTCGGCTCTCCCGTGCTGTCGCAGCTTTCCGCGAATGTGGTGGCGCCGCCACGCCGGTTCCATGTCTTATTTTGGCCGGGCTTCCCGGTCACGAGATAGTTGCGTCCCGGCGGCTTGCCAGGATAACGCCCAGCAGATTTCATGGGTAAGCGGCCGCACCGGCCGGCACCCTCTTTGCGGCCCATGCCAGCCGTCTGCCAGACAGTGGAGTTCTCCATGACGATGCATGCGCCCCAGGATTCGGTACTCGACGCGGACGGCATCGTCGCCCTGGCCGAACATGCCCTCGCCGACATCGCCCGCGTAAAGGAGTCGGTTGGTCGCGTCATCTTCGGTCAGGAGAGCGTCGTCGAGCAGACGATCATCGCAATCCTCGCCGGCGGCCATGCCCTCCTGGTCGGCGTTCCCGGTCTCGCCAAGACCAAGCTCGTCGATACGCTCGGCGTCTCGCTCGGGCTCGACGCGCGCCGCATCCAGTTCACGCCCGACCTGATGCCGTCGGACATCGTCGGCTCGGAGGTGATGGACCAGGACGAGGCCGGGCGCCGGTCCTTCCGCTTTTTGCGCGGCCCGGTCTTCGCGCAGCTGCTGATGGCCGACGAAATCAACCGCGCCTCGCCGCGCACCCAGTCCGCGCTGCTGCAGTCGATGCAGGAATACCATGTGACCGTCGCCGGCATGCGCCACGACCTGCCGGCGCCGTTCCATGTGCTGGCGACGCAGAACCCGCTGGAGCAGGAGGGCACCTATCCCCTGCCCGAGGCCCAGCTCGACCGCTTCCTGATGCAGGTGGACGTGCTCTATCCCGACATCGACGCCGAGCGCCGGATCCTCACCGCCACGACCGGCGCGATCGAGGACAAGGCGATCCCGGTGCTGACGGCCGAGCGGCTGCGCGAGATCCAGCTGCTGGTGCGGCGCATGCCGGTCCCGGAGAGCGTGGTGGAGGCGATTCTTCAGCTGGTGCGCTCCGCCCGTCCCGGCCACGGCAACAAGGAAGCCGACGCCCATATCGCCTGGGGCCCCGGCCCCCGTGCCAGCCAGGCGCTGATGACCTGCGTGCGCGCCCGCGCGCTCTACGAGGGACGCCTCGCGCCTTCGGTGGACGATGTGATGGCGCTGGCGGAGCCGATCCTGCAGCACCGCATGGCGCTGAATTTCTCGGCCCGCGCCGAGGGGATGACGGTGCGCGACGTCGTCGCCGCGCTGAAGCGCGACGCAGCGAAGGGCTAAGCGATTGACCATCGGCCAGACGGTCGACCTCACCGGTTCCGCCGATGCACTGACGCGCGCCCGCCAGCGGGCGGCCCTGATGCCCGACCTCCTGGTGGAGGCACGCCGCGTCGTCGCCACCGTCATCGCCGGCTGGCACGGCCGCCGCCGCCGCGGCATCGGCGAGAATTTCTGGCAGTTCCGCCCCTTCGTAGAGGGCGAGCAGGTCTCGCGTATCGACTGGCGCCGCTCGGCCCGCGACGACAGCCTCTACCTGCGCGACCAGGAATGGGAGGCGGCGCAGACCGTCTGGCTCTGGGCCGACCCCTCGCCGTCGATGCTCTACCGCTCCGATGCCGCGGCGGTATCGAAGGAGTCGCGCGCGCTCGTTCTGGTGCTGGCGCTGGCCGACCTGCTCTCCGGTTCCGGCGAGCGGATCGGCTATCCCGGCGTGATCGATCCGATCTCCGCCCGCAATGGCGCCGAGCGCATCGCCGCGGCGCTGGTCACCGGCCGCCCCGGCGGCTTCCCGCCGGACGACCGCCTGAAGCGCTTCAGCGAAGTGGTGCTGGTCAGCGACTTCCTCGATCCGCTGGACGAGATCCTCGAGCGCGTCGACCGCATCGGGCGGCGCGGCATTCGCGGCCATCTCGTCGCGATCGCCGATCCGGCCGAGGAAACCTTCCCGTATGCCGGACGCACCGAGTTCCGCGACCCCGAGACCGGCGCGAAGCTCACCGCCGGCCGGGCGGAACTGTTGCGTGCGGACTATGAGCGGCTCTACCGCGCACGGCGTGATACGATCGGCGAGCACTGCCGCCGGCTCGGCTGGAGCTTCATCTCGCACCGGACCGACCGGCTGGCGTCCGAGGCGCTGGTCGCGGTGCACAGCCGACTGAGCGGCATGCCGCAGGCCGTGGCCAAGCGCGGGGTCCCCGCATGATCGGCGGTCTGAGCTTCGGCGCGCCGCTGGTGCTGTTCGGCCTTCTGGCGCTGCCGGTGATCTGGTGGCTCCTGAAACTGACCCCGCCCCGGCCGCAGACCGAACCCTTTCCGCCGCTGAAGATCCTCGCCGAGGTTTTGAAGCACCAGGAAACGCCGGCGAAGAGCCCGTGGTGGCTGACGCTGCTGCGGCTGCTGCTGGCCGCGCTGATCATCCTGGCGCTGGCAGCGCCCGTGCTGAACCCCCGCGAAGGCCTCCTGTCCGGCAGCGGCCCGCTTGCGGTGATGGTCGACAATGGCTGGGCCAGCGGTGCCAACTGGGAAGCCCAGCGCGATGCCGCCGAGGCGCTCGTGCAGGATGCCGCCCAATCCGGCCGCCCCGTCTCGCTCACCTTCACGGCCGACGGCCCGACCGACGATGCGACGCCCGTCGAGGCCAGCACCGCGCTCGAGCGCATCGCGGCCGCGACGCCCCGCCCGATCCCGACCGACCGACCCGCCGCCGTCGCCCGCCTGACGACGGCTCTCGCGGGCAACCCGCCCGGTTCGGTCGCGCTCCTCAGCGACGGCATCGACAGCGACGGCGCCCCTGCCGCGCTGAAGGCGCTCGGCAGCCTCGGCGCCGGACAGACGATCTACTACCGGCCGGAGATCGCGGGTCTCGTCGGCCTGACGCGAACCGACAATGCCACCGACGCGCTGGTGATCCAGGGCGTACGGCCCGAAGCCGGCGCCGCCGCATCGTTCGCACTGCGGGCCGTCGATGCCCAGGGCCGGGCGATCGGCACTGCCGCCCTGGCCTTCACCGCCGATGCCACCACCGGGGAAGCGCGCTTCACCATTCCCGTCGAACTGCGCAACGACATCGCCCGCCTCGAGCTCGAGGGCGCGACGACGGCGGGCTCGGTGCGGCTCGTCGACGACAGTTTCCGGCGGCGCCGTGTCGGTCTCGTCTCCGGCGAGGCGGCCGATGCCGCGCAGCCACTGCTGTCGCCGCTCTACTACATCAGCCGGGCCCTCGAGCCCTTCGCCGACGTGGTGCGCGCGGACAGCGCCGATCTCGGCACCGCCATCCCCGCGATGATCGCCCGCAAGCCGTCGGTCATCGTTCTCGCCGACATCGGCGTCATGCCGGCGGCAGCGCGGACGGCGCTGACCGAGTTCGTCGACAAGGGCGGCTTCCTGCTGCGCTTTGCCGGCCCCCGGCTGGCGGCGACCACCGGCGAGGATACGCTGGTGCCGGTGCGGCTGCGCAGCGGCGAGCGCCAGCTCGGCGGCGCCCTGTCCTGGGCGCAGCCGCAAAAGATCGCGCCGCTGACGCCGACGAGCCCGCTGGCCGGCATCGCCATCGGCGAGGACGTCACCGTCTCCCGCCAGATCCTCGCCGAGCCCTCCGTCGACCTTGCCGACCGAACCTGGGCAAGCCTCGCCGACGGCACGCCGCTGATTACCGCCGGCCCGGTCGGCGCCGGCACGATCGTGCTGTTCCACGTTACCGCCGAGGCGACCTGGTCGAACCTGCCGATCTCCGGCGCCTTCGTCGACATGCTCCGCCGCATCGTCACTCTGTCGCGCTCCACCGGCCCGGCGGCAGTCGGCGGCACCCCGGGCGAGCCCGCAGCAGCTGCGCAGAGCCTTCCGCCCTACCGGTTGATGGACGCAGAGGGACGGCTGGCGGCACCCGGCCCCGACGCCGAGCCGTTGACCATCGCTGCCGACGCGGCACCGTCAGTTTCACGCCGGAACCCGCCCGGCCTCTACGGCACCGAGGAAGGATACGCCGCCTTGAACCTTCTTGCGCCCAACGCCGTGCTGCGGCCGCTGGCGGAAAGCGATTTCGGCGTGCCGCTGGTGCAGCGCGGCTACGCCCGTGCCGATACCCTCGATCTGACCCCCTGGCTTCTGGCCGCCGCCCTCGCGCTGTTCGCCGTGGATGCGCTGGCCCTGTTGTGGCTGAACGGCGTCATTTCCCGGCTCGGCCGACGGAGTGCCGGACGGCGGGGCGCCGTTGCGCCTGCCATCGCGGTCCTCGCTTTCGGTCTGGCTCTCGGTCTTGGCGGAACCGGCAAGGTCTTCGCGCAGCAACAGAGTGCCCCTGCCGCCGCGCGTTCCGCCGATGATGCCGAGCGCGCGAAGGCCGCGATCGCGGCGACCGAGACGACGCACCTTGCCTATGTCGAGACCGGTGACGGCAGCGTCGACGAGATCTCGCGCCGCGGCCTCGACGGACTGTCGCAGTTCATCGCCGCCAAGACCGCGCTGGAGCCGGGGCCGGCCGTCGGCGTCGACATCGCCCGCGACGAACTCGCCTTCTATCCCATCCTCTACTGGCCGATCGATGCAGCGGCGGCGATGCCGGACGCCGCCGCCGTCAGCCGGGTCGACGCCTACATGAAGCAAGGCGGGACGGTGCTCTTCGACGTCAAGGACGACGATCTATCGTCGCTGACCTCCACCGCCGTATCGCCCGGTCAGCGCCGCCTGCGCGACATCCTCGCCGACCTCGACATCCCGCCGCTGGAGCCGGTCCCTTCGGATCACGTGCTGACGAAATCCTTCTACATCATGGACGCGTTTCCCGGCCGTCACTCCGGCGGGGAGCTCTGGGTCGAGGCGCTGGTGCGCGATCCCAACGCGGAAAGCCGTCCGGCGAACGCCGGCGACGGGGTCTCGTCGATCATGATCACGTCCAACGACATGGCCAGCGCCTGGGCGGTCGATGATGCCGGGCTGTTCCTCTATCCGACCGATTCCAGCGATGCGTCGCAGCGCGAATATGCCTACCGGGCCGGCGTCAACATCGTGATGTATGTCCTCACCGGCAACTACAAGGCCGACCAGGTGCACGTGCCGGCTCTGCTCGAGAGGCTCGGCCAATGACCTGGTCCATCGACTTCGCGCCCTTCTTCTCCTGGACGGTGCTGGCCATTCTTGCGGTTCCGGCGCTGCTTCTGGCGCTGGCGCTCGTCTTCGCACGGTTGCGCGGCTCGCTGCTGCGCGTTGTCGCCATCGCGGCGCTGATGCTGGCACTGCTGAACCCGGTCGTGCTGCGCGAAGAGCGTGACCCGCTGAAGAGCGTCGTGGCGCTCGTCGTCGACGATAGCCAGAGCCAGACCATCGGCCAGCGAACCGCCGAGACGACGGCAGCGGTCAAGGCCCTGCAGGACAGCCTGGCCCGCTTCCCCGAGTTCGAGGTCCGGACCGTCAACGCCAAATCCGGTGCCGCCAATGCCGACGACGCGACGACGGCGCTGTTCGGCGCGCTGGGCTCGGCGCTCTCGGACGTCGCGCCGACGCGGGTGGCCGGCGCCATCATGGTCACCGACGGGCAGATCCACGACATCCCCGCCGCAGCCAGTGCGCTCGGCTTCGATGCCCCGGTGCACGGCCTCGTCACCGGCCGGCCCGACGAGTTCGACCGGCGCATCGAGATCACCACCAGCCCGCGCTTCGGCATCGTCGAGCAGGACCAGAAGCTCGCTTACCGCGTCATCGAGGACGGACCGCGGGCATCGGCCACGCCGGTCGAAGTCCGCGTCTTCCTCAACGGCGACCTGATCGGCCGACAGCAGGCGCGGCCGGGTACTCTCGAAAGCTATGACTTTAAACTGCCGCGCGCCGGCAAGAACATCGTCGAGCTCTCGGTCGCCCGCGACCCCGACGAGATCACGCCGATCAACAACCGTGCCATCGCGGTGGTCGACGGCATTCGCGAGAACCTGCGCGTGCTGCTCGTCTCCGGCGAGCCACATGCCGGCGAGCGGACCTGGCGCAATCTTCTGAAATCGGACGCGTCGGTCGATCTCGTCCACTTTACCATCCTGCGCCCGCCGGAAAAGCAGGACGGCACGCCGATCGACGAGCTGTCGCTGATCGCCTTCCCGACGCGTGAGCTCTTCGTCGAGAAGATCGATGATTTCGACCTCATCATCTTCGACCGCTACCAGCAGCGCGGCGTGCTGCCGGCGCTCTATTTCGACTACATCTCGCAATATGTGCAGAACGGCGGCGCGATGCTGATCGCCTCCGGCCCGGAATATGCCGGTGACGACTCCGTCGCCTCGACCTCGCTGGCCTCGATCCTGCCGGCGTTGCCGACCGGCGAGATCGACGAGGTGCCGTTCCGCCCGGCTTTGTCCGAGCTCGGCAAGAAGCACCCGGTGACGCGCGACTTGCCCGGCTCCGACCAGACCCCGCCGGCCTGGAGCGAGTGGTTCCGCTCCATCGGCGTCGGCGAGCCGCGCGGCGAGACCGTGATGACCGGCCCCGACAACAAGCCGCTGCTGGTGCTGGAGCGCGCCGGCGAGGGCCGCGTCGCGCTGCTCCTGTCGGACCAGGGCTGGCTCTGGTCGCGCGGCTTCGAGGGCGGCGGCCCGCATGTCGCCCTGTTCCGCCGGCTAGCGCACTGGCTGATGAAGGAACCGGAACTCGACGAGGAGGCGCTGAACGCCGAGGCGCGGGGCACGGACCTCATCATCACCCGCCAGACGATCGGTGACGATCCGGGTCCCGCAACGGTGGTGACGCCATCCGGCAAGGCGGAGCAGGTTCCGCTGACGCGCATCGGCGAGGGCCAGTGGCAGGGCGCGCTGAAGACGGAAGAGCTCGGGCTTTTCCAGGCGGCGAATGGCGAGTTGCGGACGCTGGCGAATGTCGGCCCGGTGAACCCGCGCGAATACCGCGAGGCCGTGTCGACGACGGCGAAACTCCAGCCCATCGCCGACGCGACCCGCGGCAGCGTCCGCCGCATCGCCGCCGACGGCACCGTTGGAGTGCCGCGGATCGTGCCGGTCAGCGGCCGGGCGGATGCGGAGGGGCGGGACTGGATCGGCTTGAAGACGACGGACGAGACGGTGCTACGCGGGGTCGAGCGGACGCCGCTGTTTGCCGGCTTCCTCGGTCTGGCGGTTCTTCTCCTGGCGATCTCCGCAACCTGGTTCCGCGAGGGTCGCTGACACCCGGCAAACCAGAGCGCGCCCTATCTTATTGAGGGTAGAGCATTGCGCGCCCGGACCACGCCGGACAAATTCTCCAAAGCACCCTCGACCAGCGGCAAGCCGAGGATGCGCGTCCGGTCCACCGGGCCCGGCATGATGACGGACCCGACCGGCAGCGGACGGTAGCCGATCGGCATGTAGTAGGCGCGGTCGCCGACCAGCATGATGACGCGCTCGCCCGCCATCAGCGCGGCGGTCTCCGCCGTCGCCATCAGCCGCCGGCCGATGCCTTTTCCCTTGAAACTTGGACGAACCGCCAGCGGCCCGAGCATCAGGCAAGGGGCTTCGCCGATCCGGATCGGCGTCAGCCGTACCGATCCGATCACCACGCCGTCGAGCAAGGCGACAAAGGACAGGCGCCGATCATGCGGCGCCATTTCCCGCACTCTTTCGGCCGCGCGGACAAAGCGACCAGGACCGAAAGCCTCGTCGGCAATGGCATCGATGACGGCATCATGCTCGGCGGTTTCAGGGATATAGACGACGTCGAAGAGAAGGGAGGACATGCAGCTTCCGGGGGACGGGCGCAGTCTGTCTCATGGACATCCGCGCGGGTACGGCTGTGACGGGTGGCGACCTAGAATGTCGTTCGTCGTCGCAGCATCACCGCCATGGTCGTCTTCTCCAACGGCATGGTGCCGGTTGAGGCGGGTTGTTATAGCGCTGGGAGCCGGACGGCAAGCGGCGATGACCGCGGACCATTATCGATGGCCCGTTCCAGGTCGTTGGCTCGTCGTTCGTCGCGTCCGCCTTACTTCCCTGGATATCATTCCGAAAGGACACAAAATGGGACTTCTGGTCGACGGCGTCTGGCAGGACAAATGGTACGAGACCAAGGACGGCGCGTTCCAGCGAACGACGACGAAGTTCCGGGACTGGATCACGCCCGACGGTGCGCCGGGGCCGGACGGGCAGAAGGCCTATCCTGCCGAAGCCGGGCGGTATCACCTCTATATTTCGCTCGCCTGTCCCTGGGCGCACCGGACGCTGATCGTCCGCCGACTGAAGAGGCTGGAGGACGTGATCTCGCTCTCGATCGTCGACTTCCTGATGGCGGAAAACGGCTGGGAATTCTCCGACAGGGCCGGCACCATTCCCGACACCGTCCTCGGCAAGACGAAGCTCTACGAGGTCTACACGGCGGCCGAGCCGCAGTTCAGCGGGCGGGTGACCGTCCCCGTCCTGTGGGACAAGAAGACGGGGACGGTCGTCAACAATGAGTCGGCCGAGATCATCCGCATCTTCAACTCGGGCTTCGGCGATCTGGCCGATGCCTCGGTCGACCTGTCGCCCTCAGCGCTGCGGAGCGAAATCGATACGGTGAATGAGGCGGTCTACGATGCCGTCAACAACGGCGTCTACAAATGCGGCTTCGCCACCACGCAGGAGGCCTACGAGAAGCCGTTCCATGCGCTGTTCGCCATGCTCGACCGGCTCGAGGAGCGCCTGGCCTCGCAACGCTTCCTCGCCGGCAGCGCGATGACCGAGGCGGACATCCGCCTGTTCACGACGCTGATCCGCTTCGACGCGGTCTATCACGGGCACTTCAAGTGCAACGCCCGGCAGATCCGGGACTATCCCAACCTCTTCGGCACCATGCTCGACGTCTACCAGACCGAGGGCATCGCCGAGACCGTCAATTTCGAGCACATCAAGGGGCACTATTACCAGAGCCACACCACGATCAATCCGACCCGGATCGTCCCGCTGGGGCCTGAACAGGACCTCTGGCAGCCGCATGGGCGGGAGCGCCTCTCCCGCCGCTGATGGCTACCAGTGCGGATCCCGCGGACCGCCCCCGAGTTCCGCGAGACGCCGCCGGGTCGATGCGGTGGTTCCCTCCGGCAGAGCGCTCAGGGAAAAGAATCCGCTCTCGGCGATCTCGCGGTCGGCCTCCTTCGGTGCCGTCTGCCGCACCGAGCGGCAGACGTAGAACAGCACGTGGTCGCGGCGGGAGGCACGTCGGTTGAAATAGATGCCGACGAGGCCCGGCGCTTCCAGAAGCTCGAGATTTCCCTCTTCGCGCAATTCGCGGCGCAGCGCCTCCTCCACCGTTTCGCCGGCATCGACCCCGCCGCCCGGCAGATACCAGCCGGGGACATAGGTGTGGCGCACCAGGAAGACGCGGCCCTCCCCGTCGAAGGCTGCGCAGCGCATGCCGAGCGTCATCGGTCGCATCAGCACGTGGGCGAGATGGAAAATCCGGGTGCGAAGCCTCGACATCAGCACCGTCGCAGGCCTCCGCCGCTCTTTCCCTTTGCGGCAGAGCGGCTAGATGGAGGCATATGTTCACCCTTGCGCATCTCTCAGACATCCATCTCGGCCCGCTTCCGGAGCTCTCGTTTCGCGAGCTCGCATCCAAGCGCGTCACCGGCTACGTCAACTGGCACCGCAACCGGCGGAGGGTGATGTTCGGCGATACCCTGGTCTCGCTGGTCAACGACCTGAAGGCCCAGAAGCCGGATCATGTGGCCGTCACCGGCGATCTCGTCAACCTCGCCACCAAGACCGAGATCGTCGGCGCCGGCCTATGGCTGCAGGATTTCGGACTGGCCCGGGACATCTCCGTCATTCCCGGCAACCACGACGCCTACGTGCCGGGGGCGCTGAAGCGGGCTTGCGCGGAGTGGCACGACTATATGGTCGGCGATACGCCGCAGCGGTCGATCGGCGGAATGTTTCCCTATGTGAGGATGCGCGGCAACGTCGCCATCTTCGGCGTCTCCAGCGCCGAGGCGACCGCGCCGTTCTTTGCGACCGGCACGTTCAAACGGCGCCAGGCCTTGGCGCTGGCCGAGATGCTCGGCGCCTGCCGCACCACCGGCCATTTCTGCGTCGTCATGATCCACCATCCACCGATCTCGGGCGCCGCTTCCTGGCACAAGCGATTGATCGGCAAGCAGTTCTTCTGGAAGGTTATCCGCGAGGTCGGGGCCGACCTCGTGCTGCACGGCCATACCCATCTCGACACGCTGAACTGGATCGCCGGGACCGATGGGCTGGTGCCCGTCGTCGGCGTTCCGTCGGCCAGCCAGAACGCCGGCAGCGAGAAGCCGGCGGCGCGCTACAACCTCTTCGATATCGACGGCGAGCCGGGCGCCTGGACCCTCGTTCAGCGCGAGCGCGGCCTCTACAAGGACGGCAGCGGCATCGGCTGGATCCGTCAGCGGCAGTTGATGGGCAATGGCGAGGCGATCGATGTCGCTCCATCCGCAGACGCGCTGGCGGCGATGCCAAATCTGCCGGCGGCGCGATAGCAGGCAAGACTGCGGTTGCGGTGCGACGCAGGGTGGCGATAGTCAGGCCATCTGTTTCCTGCGGTAGTCATCCTCATGCGCGCTCCCCCTGCCCCTGCGATCACCGCCGGCCTGCTCGCGGCCTTCGTCGGCTTCACCTCCTCCTTCTCGGTCATCCTCCAGGGACTCTCCGCGATGGGCGCGACGCAGGCGGAGGCGGCCTCCGGGCTGATGGCGCTGTCGATCGCGATGGGCGTCTGCGCCATCGGGGTCAGTCTCTGGACGAGGATGCCGGTCTCCATCGCATGGTCGACGCCCGGCGCCGCACTGCTGGCGACCTCCGGCCTGCCGGAAGGCGGGTTCCCCGTGGCCGTCGGGGCCTTTGCCGTGGCGGCGGGGCTGGTGATCGCGTCCGGTGTCTTTCGTCCCCTCGGCCGGCTGATCGCGGCGATCCCCGGCTCGCTCGCCAATGCCATGCTCGCCGGCATCCTGTTCTCGCTGTGTCTTGCACCGGTGAAGGCGGTCGCCGCCGATCCCGCCGGCGGCCTTGCGATCGCGGTGACATGGCTGGTGATGGCACGGATCAAACGCCTTCTCGCCGTCCCGGCCGCGGCGATCGTCGCCATCGCGGTGATCCTTCTGAAAGCGCCCGCCGGTGGGGTGGAGCTCGGGCACATGCTGCCCTCCCCCGTCCTGGTGATGCCGGCGTTCACCTTGGCAAGTCTCGTCGGCATTGCCTTGCCGCTGTTCCTGGTGACGATGGCCTCGCAGAACATTCCGGGCCTCGCGATCCTGAAGGTGAACGGCTACACGCCGCCGGCCGGGCCCCTCTTCGCCGCGACCGGCGTCTTCAGCCTCGCGGCGGCCCCTTTTGGCGGGCACGCTGTCAACCTTGCCGCCATCACCGCGGCGATCTGCGCCAGCGATGAGGCGGGGCCGGACCCACGGCGGCGCTACTGGTCGGGTGTCGTCTCCGGTGTCGCCTATGTCGGCTTCGGGCTCATCGCCGGCGTGGTCACCGCCTTTGCCAGCCTGTCGCCGCTGTTGATCCAGGCCGTGGCGGGACTTGCGCTGATCGGCGCCTTCTCCAGCGCCGTCCACGCGGCGATGGCGCGGCTCGACGAGCGGGAGGCGGCAACGCTGACGTTCCTCGTGACAGCGTCGGGCATTGCGTTCTTCGGGATCAGCGCCCCGTTCTGGGGCCTCACCGCCGGCGCTGGCGTTCTCGCCGCCTCGCGGTGGAGAACCGCGCACCCTGCCGCCACCTTGCCAGCAGAGACGGCCAAGCCGCCGCACTGATTCAAGGTTCCTACCGCGGAACAAGTCCGCGATAGGCGGCAAGCCCGTAGAGAATGCCGGCGCCGATCACGATACCGATCAACAGCCAGCCGATCGCCAGAAGGATCGTCGAGGGACGCTTCTGCGCCGCTGCAACAGGCCGGATCGGCTCGGCAGCGGCCGTGTCCGCCGTGCCCGAGCGGACCACCGCGCGCTGCCCCAGGCCGTCATTGTCGGCAAAAGCCTTTTCCCGCTCGACGATGCGCTCGGCGATATAGTCGGTGACGCGGTCGGCGATCACCGCCGTTTCGAGCGATTCGGCAAGCGTCAGGCGGCCGAGACGGGTCTCGCGGACGAAGCGATAGGTGCGGCGGTCACGCGCCATGCTCACATGGGCCGTCACATCGATCCAGAACCGCGGCTGCTGGCCGCCCGAAATGGAAAAGTCGAAACGGTCGTCGCCGGCCGGCACCTCGTCGATGACGCCGGCGAGTTCCTCGGCGAAGATCTCGAGCCGTGCCCGATCGGCCTCGCGGATGTCGACGGTGACGTCGCTGCGGTGGGCAGCCGCAATTTTGGCCGCGCGGACGGCATCGGCAAGCCGACGCGTGCCCATCAGGGAAGAGACGTTGTCCTTTCCTTCGCCCATCGCCGTTTCAGGACCCCGTTCCAGACTTGTCGTCTCCTCGAGCTTAAATGTCTTGTGTGCAATTGCAACGCGCTGCCGCGATCGCGGGACTATCGCCGGGACAACCGGGATGCCGCCGAAATCCGGTCGGGATCGACGACGAGATGCAGAAGCGCCGGCCCGTCGCTCGCCATCGCGGCTTCGAAGGCGGCGGCAAAATCGGCGTTGCAGTCGACCCGTTCCGAAAAGGCACCGTAACTTCTGGCCAGCGCGGCGAAGTCCGGATTCTGCAGCGCCGTTGCGGATATGCGGCCGGGATAATGCTTTTCCTGGTGCATCCGGATCGTGCCGTACTGGCTGTTGTCGACGACCAGCACGATCACCGCGGCGCCGACCTGGCAGGCGGTACCGAACTCCTGGCTGGTCATCTGGAAACACCCGTCACCGGCAAGGCAGATTACCTTGCGTTCGGGGTGGCGCAGCTTGGCGGCGATCGCGGCCGGTAGGCCGTAGCCCATCGAGCCCGAGGTCGGTGCCAGTTGCGACGCGCGGTCGGTGAAGCGATGGAAACGGTGCAGCCAGCCGGCATAATTACCGGCGCCATTGGTGATCGTGCTCGCGGCCGGCAAGTGCGTCTCGAGATGCGCCATCACGGCGTCCATGTCGACGAAACGAGTTGTTTCGTCGGCGAAATCCGCCGTCGCCTGAGGCTTCGGCGTCGACCAGTCGAGATATTCCCGGTGCATGGCCTCGGCCTCGCCGGACCAGGCGACGGTCGCCGGCGGTACCAGTTGAGCGGCCTTTCGGGCGAAGGAGACGGGATCGGCATGGATGCCGAGCGTCGGCTGGTAGAGGCGGCCTATGCCGTCGGGCAGGGTGTGCACCAGCCGCTGCTTCGGCGACGGCACGTCGAACAGCGCATAGCCCTGGCTCGGCATCTCGCCCAGCCGCGCGCCCAGCGCAATGACGAGGTCGGACGCAGCGATCCTGTCGCGCAGTTTCGGCGAGGGCCCGATGCCGAGGTCCCCGGCATAGTTAGGGTGGCGGCTGGGGAAGAGCGACTGGCGGCGGAACGAGCAGACGACCGGCAGGTGCCAGGCCTCGGCAAAGGCCGCGATATCGGCGATCGCCCCGTCGGTCCAACGGGAGCCGCCGAGAAGAAGGATAGGCGCGGTGGCGGTCTCCAGCAGCGACCAGAGGCTCTCAAGCTTGCTCTCCGCCGGCACGATGTCGATCGCCTCGACCCTTGCGGGAACCAGCGCCTCGGCCTTTCCGGACAGCGTGTTTTCCGGCAGCGCGACGATGACCGGCCCGGGCGAGCCGTCGAGCGCGATCCGGAAGGCTTCAGTGACGAGGTCCGGCAGTTCGTCCGGCGTCGCCGCCTCGAACACCGCCTTCGCCATGCCGCCGAAGAGAGCAGGATAGTCGAGTTCCTGGAAAGCGCCTCGACCCCGAAACTTCGTCGGCACCTGGCCGATGAAGAGGATCATCGGCGTCAGGTCATGGGCGGCGACGTGGACGCCCGACGCGGCATTGGTCGCGCCGGGCCCGCGGGTGACGAAGGCGATGCCGGGCCGGCCGGTGAGCTTGCCATCGGCTTCGGCCATCATCGCCGCCCCGCCCTCCTGGCGGCAGACGACCGTTTCGATCCGGCTGTCCACCAAGGCATCCAGCACCGGGAGATAGCTCTCGCCGGGCACGCAGAACACGCGGTCGACGCCCTGCGCTTCGAGCGCCTTGACCAGGAGGACGCCGCCGCTCTGCATCAGTTCGCCCCGAGGATGCGGTTCGCTGCCGAGACGATCGCCTCCAGCGATGCCGTCACGATGTTCTTGTTGATGCCGGCGCCGAACAGTTTTCCGCCGGCATGCTCGATCTCCATATAGGTGATCGCGCTGGCGTTCGACCCATGCTGGAGCGAATGCTCGGAGTAATCCGCGACGGACATCTCAAGCCCAAGATGTCGCGCCAGTGCATCGACAAAGCCGTCGATCGGACCGGTGCCCCGCCCGGTGATCGTCACTTCGGTCCCGTTGTCGAGGATCGTCGCCTCGATCATCCGCTCGCCGCGATGCTCGGGATTGGGCACCGTGTGATGGTCGATGAACTTCAGCCGCCCCCCCGGCTGCTCGACATAGCGCTCGATGAAGCGGTCATAGATCGCCTTGACCGGCAGCTCCTTGCCGCCCTCGTCGGTGATGCGCTGAATGTCCTCGCGAAACTCGACCTGGAGCGCGCGCGGCAGGTTGAGGCCATAGTCGGCCTGCAGCACATAGGCGATGCCGCCCTTGCCGGACTGCGAGTTGATGCGGATGATCGCCTCGTAGGACCGGCCGACATCCTGCGGGTCGATCGGCAGATAGGGCACTTCCCACAGCGCCTTGTTGGAGGCACGGCTCGCCTTCATGCCCTTGTTGATCGCGTCCTGATGCGAGCCGGAGAAGGCGGTGTAGACGAGCTCGCCGACGTAAGGATGGCGCTCGGCGATGGCAAGCTGGTTGCAGTACTCGTAGACGTCCTTCATCCGGTTGACGTCGGACACGTCGAGCTGCGGATCGACGCCTTGGGTGAACATGTTCAGCGCCAGCGTGACGATGTCGACATTGCCGGTGCGCTCGCCATTGCCGAAGAGCGTGCCCTCGACGCGGTCGGCGCCGGCGAGAAGGCCGAGCTCGGTCGCGGCGATCGCGGTGCCACGGTCGTTGTGCGGATGCAGCGAGATGATGAGGTTCTCGCGGTTGTCGAGGTTGCGGCACATCCATTCGATCTGGTCGGCATAGACGTTCGGCATCGACATCTCGACCGTCGCCGGGAGATTGATGATCAGCTTGTTGTCGGGCGTCGGCCGGACGATCTCGATCACCGCGTTGGAGATTTCGAGCGCGAAGTCGAGTTCGGTACCGGTGAAGCTCTCCGGCGAATATTCGAAGCGATAGCCGCCGCCGGCCTTGGCCGCCATGTCTGTGATCATCTTGGCCGCATCCGTCGCGATCTCGCGCACGCCGGCGCGGTCCTTCTGAAACACGACACGGCGCTGAAGTTCGCTGGTCGAGTTGTAGAAATGGACGATCGGATGGTTCGCGCCCTCGAGTGACTCGAACGTGCGGGTGATCAGCTCCGGCCGGCACTGCACCAGCACCTGCAAGGACACATCGTCCTCGATGCCGCCCTTCTCGACGCACCAGCGGATGAAGTCGAAGTCGGTCTGCGAGGCCGAGGGGAAACCGATCTCGATCTCCTTGAACCGCATCCACTTCAAGAGCTGGAAGAAGCGCTCCTTCTTCTCCTGCCCCATCGGGTCGACGAGCGCCTGGTTGCCGTCGCGAAGGTCGACCGAGCACCAGATCGGCGGCGTCTCGATGCGCTTTGACGGCCAGGTCCGGTCGGAAAGGTCGAGCTGGGGGTAGGCCTGATACTTCTGCGCAGCCTTGGTCATCACGGGCGCTGGCGCGGCGGTAGAGGTTGCTGGCCGATGGCCGGTGATACCGGTCTCGGGCATGGTGGCGGAAATAGACATGATGGCACCTTCGTCGCTTGTCCCGAACGCGCGGGTCTCTCGGACCTACGGCAGCGTCACTCGGGAATGGTGGACCCTATGGAAGCGGAAGGGGGCATGGCGCAGATGCGACCGGCTCGACCGCCGGACGCCCCCAGTCAACGGGTCCGACGATCGCTTCTTAGCGGAAGGAGCAGCAGGCGAGCGCGCAAGACCGCACCACCCATCGCAAGCGACAGGGACAGGATCATCAGGAGGGTCGGGGCGATGCTCATAGAGGCAGGTTAGCCGAAATCCGGGGAACTGCAAGAGGCCGGATTTGCGGCAGGCGGCCGCAAAGCCCTCAACGCCTCACACCACCGGCACCCCGGTCTGCTTGATCTCGCCCTCGGGCTCGACGTGGATCTGCACATGGGCATTGTCGAACTTGTCCTGCAGGGCATCCTCGATGCGGTCGCAGATCTCGTGCGCGTCTCCGACGGTCATCGCTTCCGGCACCACCATGTGGAACTCGATGAACAGCGCGCGCCCGGCTATGCGTGTCTTCAGATCATGCACCTCCAGCGCCCCCTCGCCGTGGACAGAGATAAGCGAGCGCACCTGCTCCTCGTCGGCCGGCTCCATCGCTTGATCCATCAGACCGCTGAGCGAGGCGGTGACGACGTGCCAGCCCTCGCGCAAAATGTTGACGGCGACGAGGGCGGCCATGATCGGGTCGAGCAGCGCCCAGCCGGTGACCGAGGCGACGCCGAGGCCGGCGAGCACCCCGATCGACGTGACGACGTCGGCCATGATGTGGCGACCGTCTGCGGCAAGCGCTGGCGAACGGCGGGCCCGGCCGGCTCGGATCAGGAACTGCGCCCAGACGAGATTGATGACGGTGGCGACACCGTTGATGGCGATGCCGACCATCGGCGCCTCGAGCGTGCGCGGCGACTCGAACGCGTTCCACGCCTCGCGCAGGATCAAAAGCGCTGCGACGATGATCAGCGCTCCCTCGACCACGGCGGAGAAATACTCGGCCTTGGTGTGTCCGAAAGGATGGTCGCTGTCGGCCGGCGTAAAGCTGACGCTGACCGCCCAAAACGCGATGATGCCGGCGACGACGTTGACGATCGATTCCAGCGCGTCGGAGTACAGCGCCACCGATCCGGTGACGTGATAGGCGTAATATTTGATGCCGAGCACCAGCAGCGCGACGCCGATCGTCGCCGTCGCGATGCGCTTGACGAGGACGGCGTCCGGGTGGACGCCGGTTGTCGATATCGTCTTGGACATCAGGCAGCTTTCACGCGGGCGCGGCGCGGCAGATGCGCAACGATGTTCTCGATCATCCGCATGCCGGCGGCACCGCCGAGGCTCATGATGCTCTCCGGATGGAACTGCACGGCGGCCACCGGCTCGGAGCGATGCTCGAACGCCATGACCACGCCGTCCTCGGTCTCGGCCGTGACCTCGAATTCCTTCGGCAGCCGCACCGGATCGGCGAAGATCGAATGGTAGCGGCCGACCGTCACCTCCTGGCCGAGGCCAGAGAAGATGATGCCGGGCTTCTGCACGCGGATGCGCGACGGCTTGCCGTGCACCGGCACATGCAGCGTGCGCAGCGTGCCGCCATAGGCCTCGGCCAGCGCCTGCAGGCCGAGACAGACGCCGAAGATCGGCAGGTTGCGCTGGCGTGCCGAGGCAATGGTGCCGGCGCAGTCGAAGTCGACCGGCTTGCCGGGACCCGGCGACAGCACCACGAGATCGGGCATGACGCTGTCGAAGATCGCCTGCGGCACCGGCGTGCGGACGGTGGTGACCTCCGCGCCGGTCTGGCGGAAATAGTTGGCGAGGGTGTGGACGAAGGAGTCCTCGTGGTCGACGAGGAGGATCTTGACCCCCTCCCCGACCTTGGCGCCCGAGCGCTCGCCGGCGACGCTGTTGGGCAGGCCGGCCTCGCGGATCGCCGAGATCAGCGCGGAGGCTTTCAACTCGGTCTCCGCCTCTTCTTCCTCCGGGTTCGAATCGTAGAGCAGCGTCGCACCGGCCCGCACTTCGGCGATGCCGTCCTGCAGGCGGATGGTGCGCAACGTCAGGCCGGTGTTCATGTCGCCGTTGAAGTGCATCATGCCGACGGCGCCGCCGTACCAGGCGCGCGGGCTCTTCTCGTGCGCCTCGATGAAGCGCATCGCCCAGAGTTTTGGCGCCCCGGTCACCGTCACCGCCCAGGCATGGCTGAGGAAGGCGTCGAAAGCGTCCATGCCCTCGCGCAGCCGGCCCTCGATGTGGTCGACGGTATGGATCAGGCGCGAGTACATCTCGATCTGCCGGCGGCCGATGACGCGCACCGAGCCGGGCTCGCAGACGCGGCTCTTGTCGTTGCGGTCGACGTCCGAGCACATGGTGAGCTCGGACTCGTCCTTCTTGGAATTCAGGAGCTTCAGAATCTGCTCGGAGTCCGAGATCGCGTCGTCGCCACGCTTGATGGTGCCGGAGATCGGGCAGGTCTCGACCCGGCGGCCGTTGACCCGCACGAACATTTCCGGCGAGGCGCCGATCAGGAACTCGTTCTCGCCGAGGTTGATGAAGAACGAGTAGGGCGACGGGTTGATCGTCTTCAGCCGGCGCGAGATCGCCGAGGGCGGGTTCTCGCAGCGCTCGAAGAAGGTCTGGCCGGGCACCACCTCGAACAGGTCGCCGCGGATGAACTTCTCCTTCGCCGACCGCACCAGGGCGGCGTACTCGCCCGGCTTGTGGTCGCCGCGCGGCGGAATGCGATCGGACGGCGTGAACGGCGCCTCCGGGCCACCGCCCTCGAGACCCTCGGTCGAGATCCCGTCCTTCTCGAAGCTGTAGCGATCGACATAGGCCTTGGCGGCATAGTGATCGACCATCAGGATCTCGTCCGGGAGGTAAAGGACGACGTCCCGGCGATTGTCGGCGCGCGTCAGAGATTCCGCGACCGGATCGAACTGGAAGGCGAGATCGTAGCCGAAGGCACCGTAGAGCCCGAGATCGGCATTCTCGTCGGACTTGAACAAGCCGACGATCGAACGCAGGACGGAGAAAACCGTCGGCATGCGCGAGCGCTCTTCCTCGGTGAAGGCGCGGTCCGGGAGCTTGACGCGCAGGTCGATGCGATCAGCGGAGACCGTCTGCTCGGCGATGTCCTCATGGCCTGCCAGCGCCCCGGCGACGAAACCGAGCAGCGCCTCGCCGCGCGGGTTCAGCGCCTCGATCGCCATCTGGCGTCCGGCCGAAGTCACCATCAGCGGCGGGTCGACGATCGCCGTATCCCAACGGGTGTAGCGACCGGGATACTCGTAGTTGGACGAAAACACCGCGCCCCGCCGGGTGTCGAGACGATCGACAAAGGGCTCGATCGCGCCGGCATAGGGCACCACTTCGCGCCGACGGGTCACCGCAACGCCGCCGAGGGTGTGATAGCGCTCGGCGCCGTCGGAGAGTATCTCGAGCGTCATACCTGTCTCCCGAACCTTCGAGCATCCTGCGCCGCTTGGGTCGCAACGAATGCACCGCCACAATGCTGGCGCCCTCGAACACGGCGGCGGCTAATAAAAAAGGCCGCCGGATGAACCAGGGCGACCTTTGTCTTCGAACGCGTGCGAAAACGCCTAGGGGCCGCCGATCAGGGAGCCTGCCACCAGAGCCGATTGCGCGCGACGTTCTTCATGCGGAAAGCGTTAGCGCGGGACGGCCGAAAGGGCAATCGGATTCAGGCGGCGGGGCGCCGTTGACGGCGAAGTCATCCCCGCACGCCCCGGGCGCGAGGGATAGCCCTCGCCGCGCGCTCAAAGTCGGCCGCCTGCTGGCTCAGAAGAGGCCCTGGATCAAGCCTTCGTCGTCGAGCAGGATCCGCTCGGCGGCCGGACTGCGCGGCAGGCCGGGCATGGTCATGATTTCACCGCAGATTGCGACGACGAAGCCGGCGCCAGCCGCCAGCCGGACTTCCCTGACATGCACGACATGCCCTTCCGGCGCCCCGCGCAAGGCAGGGTCGGTCGAGAAGGAATACTGCGTCTTCGCCATGCACACCGGCAGATGGCCAAAGCCCTTCTGCTCGAAGTCGGCAAGCTGCTGCACCACCGCCTTGTCCATGGTCACGGCGGCGCCGCGGTAGATGCGCTTGACGATGGTCTCGACCTTCTCGGACAGTCCCATCGCATCGGGATAGAGCGGCGCGAAGTCGGCGCTGCCGGAGTCGGCGAGCGCCGCCACCTTTTCCGCCAGCTCGAGGATTCCGTCCGATCCGTGCGCCCAGTGCTTGCAGACGATCGCCTCCGCGCCGAGGCCGGCGACGTACTCTTGGAGAGCATCGGTCTCCGCCTGCGTGTCGCCGGAGAAATGGTTGATGGCGACCAGCACGGGCACGTTGAAGAGGCCGATGTTCTCGATATGCCGGCCGAGATTGGCGCACCCCTCGACGACCGCCGACACGTTCTCGGCGCCGAGATCCTCCTTGGCGACGCCGCCGTTCATCTTCATCGACCGGACGGTCGCGACGAGGACGCAGGCGGAGGGCTTGAGGCCCGCCTTCCGGCACTTGATATCGAAGAACTTCTCCGCACCGAGATCGGCACCGAAACCGGCCTCGGTCACCACGTAATCGGCGAGCTTCAGCGCAGCGGTGGTGGCCACGACCGAGTTGCAGCCGTGCGCGATGTTGGCGAAGGGTCCACCGTGCACGAAGGCCGGGTTGTTCTCCAGCGTCTGGACGAGGTTCGGCTGCATCGCATCGCGCAGGAGCACCGCCATCGCGCCATCCGCCTTCACGTCGCGGGCGAAGACCGGGCTCTTGTCGGCGCGGTAGGCGACGATGATATCGCCCAGCCGGCGCTCGAGATCGTCGAGGTCCCGGGCGAGGCACAGGATCGCCATCACTTCCGAGGCGACCGTTATGTCGAAGCCGGACTCCCGGGGATAGCCGTTCGGAACGCCGCCGAGCGAGGTCACGACCTGCCGCAGCGAGCGGTCGTTCATGTCGAGCACCCGGCGCCAGACGACGCGGCGGGTATCGATCTTCAGCTCGTTGCCCCAGTAGATGTGGTTGTCGAGGAGTGCCGCCAGAAGATTGTGCGCCGAGGTGATGGCGTGGAAGTCCCCGGTGAAATGAAGGTTCATGTCCTCCATCGGGATGATCTGGGCATAGCCGCCGCCGGCGGCGCCGCCCTTGACGCCGAAACAGGGGCCAAGCGAGGCCTCGCGGATACAGACCACAGCCTTCCTGCCGATCTTGTTCAGCCCGTCGCCCAGTCCGACCGTCGTGGTGGTCTTGCCCTCGCCCGCCGGCGTCGGGTTGACGGCGGTGACGAGGATCAACTTGCCGTCCGGCCTGTCCGACAGCGATCGCAGGAAACCCGACGTGATCTTCGCCTTGTCATGCCCGTACGGGACGAGGTGCTCCTCGTCGATGCCGAGCTTGGCGGCGATCTCCCGTATCGGCCGCTTGTCGGCAGCACGTGCGATCTCGATGTCCGACTTCACGACAGCCATTTCCCGCATTCCCGTTCGCGCCCATTTTCTTGGGGAAGCGCGACAAGGCGATTCCCAAGTCTTGAGCATATGTCGGCGGTCGGTCGCCGCCAACCTCGGCTGCGCAGAACACAAAAAAGCCCGGGCGTGGGGCCCGGGCTTCCAATTGGCATGCCTGCATATGCGGATCGTCTGGCATGGGGAGGACATGCCTTGGATCCGGCATCATCTTCAGGAAGAGCCGCGCTGCTGCCGATCAACCGGGAGGAAGCCGCCGGCGGCTTGCCGATGCGTCCCTGAAGCGACGATCATGCCGACCGTCATTGGATCGAAACTGACTTGGAGCCTTTCTCGATCCAGTGACCCGACCTGCCCAAACCTGTCGATCGACGGCCCGATTCCGGCGCAGGACCTTGCTGGCTCCTATGCCTCCATCGCGATCAGGCTGGCATTGCCGCCGGCGGCCGCGGTGTTGGTGGAGATCACCTGCTCGCGGGCAAACCGCGTGACGTAGTTCGGTCCACCGGCCTTCGGTCCCGTACCGGAAAGACCCGAGCCACCGAAAGGCTGCGACCCCACCACGGCGCCGATCATGTTGCGGTTCACGTAGATGTTGCCGACCGTCAGCCGCTCGGTCACGGCCCGGATCGTCTCGTCGATGCGGCTGTGGACGCCGAGTGTCAGGCCAAAACCGGTTGCCTCGATGGCGTCGCAAACCTTGCCGAGCTCGCCGGCCTTCCATTTGACGATGTGGAGGATCGGCCCGAACACCTCGCGGTCGAGCGCCTCCGGCCTATCGATCTCGACGATATGCGGCGCGACCCAGTGGCCGTCCGCCGGCAATCCAGCCGGCAGCGCGCCGGCGAAACGAATGCGCTGGGTCTTCCTCATGCGGGCGAGATGTTCTTCCAGCATCGCCTTCTGCTCGGCGTCGATCACCGGCCCGACATCGGTCGCGACATCGCGCGGGTCGCCCATGGTGAGTTCCGCGGCCGCGCCCGCGATCATGTCCGTCATCCGCTCGGCGACATCCTCCTGCACGAACAGAAGGCGCAGCGCCGAGCAGCGCTGTCCGGCGGAGCGGAAGGCGGAGGTGACGACGTCGTCGGCCACCTGCTCGGGCAGAGCCGTAGCGTCGACGATGAGGGCGTTGATGCCACCGGTCTCTGCCACCAGCGGCGCGATCGGGCCGTTGCGGGCGGCCAGCGCCCGGTTGATCAGGTGCGCCGTTTCGGTCGAGCCGGTGAAGGCAACGGCCGCGGTGGCCGGGTGCGACACCAGCGCCGCGCCGGTGGCGCCATCGCCGGGCGCGAGGTGCAGGACCGCATCGCCGAAGCCGGCCTCGCGCAGGAGGTCGACGGCGAGCCCGGCGATCAGCGGCGTCTGCTCGGCCGGCTTCGCCACCACCACATTGCCGGCGGCCAAGGCTGCCGCGACCTGGCCGATGAAGATCGCCAGCGGGAAATTCCAAGGAGAGATCGCCACCACCACGCCCCGCGAGCGGTAGCGCAGCCGGTTCTCCTCACCGGTCGGACCCGGCAACGGAACCGGGGCCGAGAACAGCCGCTCGGCCTCGTCGGCATAGAAGCGGCAGAAGTCGACCGCCTCGCGGATTTCGGCAAGACCGTCGTCGACGGTCTTGCCGGCTTCGCTGGCGAGCAGCGCCATCAGGACGCCTCGACGCGCCTCCATCAGGTCGGCGGCCTTGCGCAGGCTGGCGGCGCGCTTTGCCGCCGGCACCTGTTCGGCCTCCGTGACGCCACGGCGGGCGGCGTTCATCAAGAGGACCGCCGCCTCGGCCGAGAGCGGGTGGCTGACGCCGACGAGATGGCCGTCGACCGGCGAGCGGACCGCCGCGCCCGAGGCCGAGGCGGAATGGTCGAAATCGCTGCGGGCCTCGATGGCCTTGTCGTGCGCCTTGTCGCGGTCGGCGATGAAGGCGCCGAGCGCCTTGCGGTCGCCGAACTCGACACCGCCCGAATTGTGCCGGCCGCCGAAGAGGTCCTTCGGCAAGCCGATCTTTGCGTTGCGGCCCGGCCCGACCTTCAGCATGTCGCGCGGTCGCTCGATCAGGCTCTCGATCGGAACGTCCTTGTCGCCGACCTTGGCGACGAAGGAGGAATTCGCGCCGTTCTCCAAGAGGCGGCGGACGAGGTAGGCGAGGAGATCGCGGTAGCCGCCGACCGGTGCATAGATGCGGCATGCCAGCGTCTCGCCGAACTCCGCGCGCACCGCCTCATAGAGCGCCTCGCCCATGCCATGCAGGCGCTGGAACTCGAACCCGGTCGGCTGGCGTCCGGCCATTTCGAGGATGGTCGCGACGGTCAGGGCGTTGTGCGTGGCGAACTGCGGGTAGAGCCGCTCGCGCCGGTCGAGCAGCGCCTTGGCGGCGACGAGGTAGGAAAGGTCGGTCGCCGGCTTGCGGGTGTAGACGGGATAGCCGTCGACGCCCTTCTCCTGCGCGTGCTTGATCTCGGTGTCCCAGTAGGCGCCCTTCACCAGCCGCACCATCATCCGGATGCCCTTCTCGGCGGCCAGCGCGTCGATGTGCTCGATCACCGCAAGCGTCCGCTTCTGGTAGGCCTGGATGGCGAGGCCGAACCCGTCCCAGCCGCTGAAGTCGGCGCTGCGCACCACCGCGTCGATGACGTCGAGCGACAGTTCCAGCCGGTCGGCCTCCTCGGCATCGACGGTGAAGTTCAGCTGGAAGCTCTTGGCCCGCATCGCGAGGTCGGCGAGCTTCGGCACCAGTTCCGCCATGACACGGGTCTGCTTCACCAACTGGTAGCGCGGGTGCAGCGCCGACAGCTTGACGGAGATGCCCGGGCGGTCCGGCAGCGCCTTGTTGCCGGCCTTCCGCCCGATCGCCTCGATCGCGTCGGCATAGGATTTGAAGTAGCGGTCGGCATCGGCCTGGGTGCGGGCGCCCTCGCCCAGCATGTCGTAGGAATGGCGGTAGCCTTTCTTCTCGAGGCCACGCGCCCGCTCCAGTGCATCCTCGATGTTCTCGCCAAGCACGAAGTGCCGGCCGAGAAAGCGCATGGCCTGCCGCGTCGCGGTCCGCACCGCCGGCGCACCAACGCGCTTGACCAGCGACGAGAGCACGCCCGTCGCCGTCTCGCCGGGGCGGATGATGCGAGCGGAAATGCCGAGCGCCCAGGCGGAGGCAGCCGTCAGCATGCGGTCCTCGCCGCCCTCGCGCGACACCCAGTCGCCGGCGCCGATCTTGTCCTCGATCAGCTGGTCCTGCGTCTTGGCGTCCGGCACGCGCAGCAGCGCCTCGGCCAGCACCATCAGCGCCAGGCCCTCTCGGCTCGACAGCCCGAACTCGCGCAGGAAATCCTCGACGCCGCCGATGCCGCCGGCCTTGCCGCGGATGTTCTCGATGAAGCGACGGGCGGTCGTATCGACCGAGGCCTCGTCATGCGTCCAGCGCGATGCGCTGGCCAGAAGGCTGGCCACCGCGGCATCGTCATCGGGCGCGAAAGGAGCGGAAAACGGGCGAAGGGCAGTGACGGACATGGATGACCCCGAGGTTGCGATGTCAGCGACAATATCAGCGGTCCGTGGTGGCGATCTCGCCAATCTCGCCCGGTTTTTCCGTGACTTTCACGGCCGATGGCGCCAAAACCATCCTTGATGACCGAAATCGACGCCAAAGACCGTAAGATCCTTGCCGCCCTGCAGGCCGATGGCAGGCTGACCAATCTGGAACTGTCCGAACGCGCGCATCTCTCGCCGACCGCGACATCGGAGCGGGTGAAGCGGCTGACGCGCGACGGCTACATCCTTGGCTACACCGCGATCCTCTGCCCGGAGAAGCTCGGCCGCGGCATGATCGTCTTCGTCGAGGTCAAGCTGGAACGGACCACGGACGACGTCTTCACCGCCTTTTCCGCCGCCGCCAAGGCCAATGGCGACATCATGGAGTGCCACATGGTGGCCGGCGGATTCGACTATCTCCTGAAGGCGCGGGTGAAGGACATGACGGCCTACCGGGCTTTCCTGTCGGACGCCCTGCTGACGCTGCCGGGCATTCGCGAGACCCATACCTATGCGGTGATGGAAGAGATCAAGAATTCGACGACGATCACGCTGTGATCGCGGAAATTGCGCGGCACCGCGTCGCGTTCTGACATTCGCCGGAAGAGCCCCCGGCAGCTAATCCCTGGTGAACCGCGTGTTCCCTGAAGCTTGCGTCCCGCCGAGGCGTCCGCGATAGTCGGGCCTAGAGATCAAACATCCGCCCGGGCCTTCGCCCCGAGGTCGACACTGGAAGGATCTGCATCCATGCGCGCTCCCCACACCCTCGCCGCTCTCGCACTGGCCCTGTCGGTCGCCGGGCCGGCCTTCGCTGCCGAGCCCGAGGCGTGCAAGACCGTGCGCTTCTCGGACGTCGGCTGGACCGACATCACCGCGACGACTGCCGTCACCAACGAAATCCTCAAGGGCCTCGGCTATACGCCGGACACCAAGGTGCTCTCGGTTCCCGTGACCTTCGCTTCGATGAAGAACAAGGACATCGACGTCTTCCTCGGCAACTGGATGCCCTCGATGGCCGCCGACGTGAAACCCTATCTCGACGACAAGACGGTCGACAGCGTGAAGGCCAACCTCACGGGCGCAAAGTACACGCTGGCGGTGCCGCAGTACCTTTACGACGAGGGCCTCAAGACCTTCGCCGATATCGCCAAGTTCTCCGACAAGCTGGACGGCAAGATCTACGGCATCGAGCCGGGCAATGACGGCAACCGGCTGATCCTCGACATGATCTCGAAGAATGCCTTCGGCCTCGGAAAATTCGAGCTGGTGGAATCCTCCGAACAGGGCATGCTGAGCCAGGTGGCGCGCGCCACCAAGTCGGAGAAGCCGGTGGTGTTCCTCGGCTGGGCGCCGCATCCGATGAACAAGAACTTCAAGCTCGCCTACCTGCCGGGCGGCGACGACTTCTTCGGTCCCGACCTCGGCGGGGCGACGATCTACACCACCACCCGCGCCGGCTACTCCGCCGAGTGCCCGAACGTCGGCAAGCTCCTCGCCAACCTCACCTTCTCGCTCGACATGGAGAACGCCGTGATGGGCGCGATCCTCGACGACAAACAGGATCCGGCCGATGCGGCCAAGGCCTGGCTGAAGGCCAATCCGGATGCGGTGACGGGCTGGCTCGGCGGCGTGACCACGATCGACGGCAAGGACGGGCTGCCTGCCGTGACGGCGGCTCTCGGCTCCTGACAGCCAGGCGCACCGCCGCGAAAGCTCGCTGAGCGCGGCACCCCAAGCGAGGGCGGCGCCCTCCCCCCTTCCAGCCAGAAGGCCCGGCGCCAGCCGGGCCATGGCTTTCGACAAGAGAGTGACGTTGCCCCGTGGAATGGATTGAAGGCCACCGCCTGCCGATCGGCAGCTATGCCGCAGCTTTCGTCGACTGGCTGACGGACAATTTCACCGGGGTTTTCGACGCCATCCAGGTCGGCCTCGAAGCCTTTATCGACGCCATCCTCTACGTTCTGCAGACGCCACATCCCTTCGTGGTGATCGCAGCTTTCGGCGCCATCGCCTACGCCATGCGCCGCTCGGTGCCGATCGTCCTTTTCACGATCCTCGGCTTCCTGCTGATCGTCAATCTCGGCTACTGGAAGGAAACCACCGAGACGCTGGCGCTGGTCATCGCCTCGACGTCCGTCTGCATGATCATCGGCATACCCGTGGGTATCGCCGCCGCCCGCCGCCCCTGGCTCTATGCTGTCCTGCGGCCGGTGCTCGACCTCATGCAGACCATTCCGACCTTCGTCTACCTCATCCCGGCCCTCATCCTGTTCGGGCTCGGAATGGTGCCCGGTCTCGTCGCCACGGTGATCTTCGCCTTGCCCTCGCCCATCCGGCTGACGCGCCTTGGCATCGCCTCGACGCCGCTGCAGCTGATCGAGGCCGGCGACGCGTTCGGCGCGACGCCGTTCCAGCGGCTGATGAAGGTGGAGATCCCCTATGCCGCGCCGCAGATCATGGCCGGCCTGACGCAGACCATCATGCTGTCGCTGTCGATGGTGGTGATCGCGGCCCTCGTTGGCGCACCAGGCCTCGGCGTGCCCGTGCTGCGGGCGCTGAACTCGATCAACATCGCCCAGGGCTTCGAGGCGGGCCTTGCCATCGTGCTCCTCGCCATCATCCTCGATCGCTTCTTCCGCGTCGACGAAGGAGGCCGCCGATGAGCTCGATCGACCGCTCCCCGCCTTCGCAGACGACGGCAAAGCCCATCGTCTCCTTCCAGAACGTTTCCATCGTCTTCGGCAAGAAGGCCGAGGCCGCCTTGCCGCTGGTCGATGCCGGCGCGACGCGCCAGGCGATCAACGAGCAGCTCGGCGTCATCCTGGGCGTCGCCGACGCCAGCCTCGACATCGCCGAGGGCGAGATCGCCGTGCTGATGGGCCTGTCCGGTTCCGGCAAGTCGACGCTGATCCGGGCCGTCAATGGCCTCGCGCCGATCACCCGTGGACGCGTGGTCGTCGACACTGGCCGTGGCCCGGTCGATCCGAAGGACTGCGGCGGCAAGCGCCTGCGTGAGCTGCGCCGGCACGAGGTGGCGATGGTTTTCCAGCAGTTCGCGCTGCTGCCCTGGCGCTCGGTCGCCGAAAATGTCGGCCTCGGCCTCGAGCTCTCGGGCTGCGGCAAGACCGAGCGGCGCGACAGGGTGATGCGCCAGCTCGAGCTGGTCGGCCTCAGCGACCGCGCCCATTCGCTGGTCGGCCAGCTCTCCGGTGGCATGCAGCAGCGAGTCGGCCTCGCCCGCGCCTTCGCCACGGACGCGCCGATCCTCCTGATGGACGAGCCCTTTTCTGCGCTCGACCCCTTGATCCGCACCCGGCTTCAGGACGAACTCCTGGAGATCCAGGCGCGGCTGAAGAAGACCATTATCTTCGTCAGCCATGACCTCGACGAGGCGTTCAAGCTCGGCAACCGCATCGCCATCATGGAAGGCGGGCGGATCATCCAGGTCGGCACGGCGCAGGACATCGTGATGCGGCCAGCCAACGACTACGTTGCCGCCTTCGTCACCCACATGAACCCGCTGAATGTGCTGACCGCTGGCGATGTCATGGTGCCGCTCGACCGGGCAGCCGGCGGCCTCGACGCCCGCATTGCCGGCTCGGCGCACAGCCACACGCCCTTGCGCAAGGTGATGGAGGTGGTCTCGGAGGGCGGCGGCGAGGTCATGGTGTCCGAACAGGGCCGCATCATCGGCCGCATCGGCGCCCAGGAAATCATCACCGCACTCGGCCGGCACCAAAAACGGAATTAGAGCGGCGGAAAAACCTGGTTCTTCTCACCTAGGGGGAGAAGTGGCCGGCAGGCCGATGAGGGTCGCCGAAGCCGTACTGCGGTGGACCGCAGATGCAGTCCGATCGGCGCCCGGCATCTCATGCCAGCCCCTCATCCCGCTGCCGCGACCTTCTCCCCTGAGGGGCGAAGGAAGCAGCGTCGCCGCCGCCGATCTCAGGCGGCTGCGGCGGCCTTCTTGGCAGCGACCCGCTTGCGGATGCTGTCGACATCGGTGATCGGCGTCGCGGCAAACAGCGTGCGGGTATATTCGTGCTGCGGGTCGGCGAAGACGCTCGCCTTGGGCCCATGCTCGACCACCTCGCCGTAGTACATCACCATCACCTCGTCAGCGATGAAGCGGACGACCGAGAGGTCGTGGCTGATGAAGACGTAGGTCAGGCCGAATTCCTGCTGCAGGTCGGCCAGAAGGTTCAGGATCTGCGCTTGGACGGAAAGATCCAGCGCCGAGACCGGCTCGTCGAGGACGAGGATGCTGGGGTTCAGCATCAGCGCGCGCGCGATGGCGATGCGCTGGCGCTGGCCGCCGGAGAACATGTGGGGGTAGCGGTTGTAGTGCTCCGGGCCGAGGCCGACCTTGACCAGCATCTGCATCGCCAGTTCGCGCCTTTCGGCCGCCGAGTGCGGGGTGTTCAGCACCAGCGGCTCGGTCAGGACGTCGCCGACCTTCTGCCGCGGGTTCAGCGAGGAATAGGGGTTCTGGAAAACGATCTGCACCTTGCGGCGGAGATCGGCTCCAGGCTTGGAAGCGCCGATGTTCACCGGCAGGCCATCGATCAGCAACTCGCCTGCGGTCTGCGCGTCGATCAGCGCCAGGATGCGCGCGAGGGTCGACTTGCCGCAGCCGCTCTCCCCGACGATCGCCAGTGTCTTGCCCTTCTCGACCGAAAAGCTGACGCCCTTGACCGCGTGCACCTTCTTCAGCGGCTTGAACAGGCCGGCAGGGACCTCGTAGTCGCGCTTCAGGTTGCGCGCCTCGATCACGATGCTCATGCGCTTGCTCCCGCAGCGGTTTCGGCGAGGACGAAGTCGGACACCGTCGGCAGCCGCGAGCCCGTGGCGTTTTCCGGCAAGGCCGACAGCAGAGCCCGGGTGTAGCTGCTCTTCGGCGCGGTGAAGAGCGACAGCACGTCGGCCTCCTCCATCTTCTTGCCCTTGTACTGGACGATGACGCGGTCCGCCGTCTCGGCGATGACCCCCATGTCATGGGTGATCATGATCAGCGCCATGCCGTGCTTCTGCTGGAGGTCGAGCAGCAGGTCGAGGATCTGCTTCTGGATGGTCACGTCGAGCGCCGTGGTCGGCTCGTCGGCGATCAGCAGTTTCGGCCCGCAGGCGATGGCGATGGCGATCATCACCCGCTGGCACTGGCCGCCGGACATCTGGTGCGGGAAGCTCTTCAGCTTCTCTTCGGCATCGCGGATACCCACAAGGTTCAGCAACTCGATCGCCCGCGCCCGCGCCGCCTTGCCGCCGAGACCGAGATGCTGGCTCAGCACTTCCTCGATCTGGAAGCCGACATTGAAGCACGGATTGAGGCTGGCGATCGGCTCCTGGAAGATCATCGCGATGTCGCGGCCGATGATCTCGCGGCGCTGCTTGCCGGTCATCGACAGCATGTCGCGGCCTTCGAAGGTCATCTCGTCGGCGGTGACGGTGGCGGTCCCGGGCAGTAGCCCCATGACGCCCAGCATGGCGACGGACTTGCCCGAGCCGGACTCGCCGACAATGCCCAGCACTTCGCCGACATCGACGGAAAGGTCGATGCCGTCGACGGCCCTGAACGGGCCCGACGCGGTGTCGAAGGTGACGGTGAGATTGCGAAGGGAGAGGAGAGCCATGCCTTACATCACCAACTTTTTCATCTTAGATTCCAACCCGAAGGAGAACGCTATGTCGACAACCAACCCGCAGGAACGACCCAAACCGATCAGCGGTCCTACGGGACCCCGGCCGATCTACTAGGTCACAGCTTCAAGGAAGCCTCGAGAGACTTCACCGCGTCCTTGCCAAGGATCGCTGCGAAATCCTTGAGGGCCAGATAGTCTCCTATCCGCTTTGCCCGCCGACACCCTTCGATGGCATTTGAGCTTCGCCAACTGACGTACCACCCGATCGCCGCAATGAAGGAGGAGATCAGGGTCGCAGCGACGACAGGACCAACCCAATCTCCCCCCAAGCATCAACTCCGCTTCAGCTTCGGATCGAGCGCATCGCGCAGGCCGTCGCCGATCAGGTTGATCGCCAGAACCGTGATCAGGATGGCGAGACCGGGGAAGGTGACGACCCACCAGGCCCGCAGTACGAACTCGCGGGCCTCGGCCAGCATCGTGCCCCATTCCGGCGTCGGCGGCTGGGCACCCATGCCGAGGAAGCCGAGCGCGGCCGCGTCGAGGATGGCGTTGGAGAAGGACAGCGTCGACTGGACGATCAGCGGGCCCAGGCAGTTCGGCAGGATGGTCTTGAACATCAGCCGCAGCGGCCCTGCCCCGACGACGCGGGCGGCGGTAACGTATTCCCGCTGCTTCTCGGCCATCACCGAGGCGCGGGCGAGCCGAACGAAATGCGGCTGCAGCACGAGGGCGATGGCGATCATCGCGTTGACCAGGCCGGGTCCGAGCACCGCGACGAGCACGAGTGCCAGCAGCAGCGACGGGAACGCCAGGATAATGTCCATCACCCGCATGATAACGGTGTCGACCCAGCCGCGGACGTAGCCGGCGATCAGGCCGAGCACGACGCCGGTCGACACGGCGATCGACACCACGAAGACGCCGACGAACAGCGAGAAGCGTGCGCCGTGGATCAGCCGGGAGAGGACATCACGGCCGACGGCATCGGTGCCGAGCGGAAAGGCGATGCGACCGCCCTCCTGCCAGAACGGCGGGATCAGCAGCGCGGTGCGGTCCTGCAGCGTCGGGCTGTGCGGCGCGATCAGCGGCGCGAACACCGCCGCGAACACGATCAGCGCGAACACCACGAGGCCGAGCACGGCACCCTTGTTGACCGAGAAATAGAACCAGAACTCGGAGAACTGCTGCGCCCTGATGCTGCGCGGCTTGGCGGTGGGGATATCCGTGCCGACGCCCTCGGCGGCCTTCTGTGCGTCGATGCTCATGAGTTGCGAACCCGCGGGTTGATGAGGCCGTAGGTAAGATCGACCAAGAGATTGACGACCATGATGATGACGGCGACGAACAGCAGTCCGCCCTGCACCACCGGATAGTCGCGCTTGAACACCGAATCGACCATCCACTTGCCGATCCCTGGCCAGGAGAAGATCGTCTCGGTCAGGATCGCGCCGGCCAGCAGCACGCCCACCTGCAGGCCGATCGTGGTGATCACCGGGATCAGCGCATTGCGCAGTGCGTGGATGCCGACCACGCGAAAGCGCGACAGGCCCTTGGCGCGGGCGGTACGGACGTAATCCTCGCCCAGGACTTCCAGCATGGCCGAACGGGTCTGGCGTGCGATGACGGCGAGCGGGATCGTGCCGAGCACGATGGCCGGCAGGACGAGATGGCTCAATGCCGATTTGAAGGCGCCGGACTGCCCCGACAGAAGGCTGTCGATCAGCATGAAGCCGGTGACCGGCGGGAAGAAGTACATCAGCGAGATGCGCCCCGACACCGGCGTCCACTGCAGATAGCCGGAGAAGAAGATAATGAGGAGAAGCCCCCACCAGAAGATCGGCATCGAGTAGCCGACGAGCGCCGTTCCCATGATCGACTGGTCGAACCAGGTGCCGCGCTTGATCGCTGCGAAGACGCCGGCGGGAATGCCGATGACCACGGCAAACAGCATGGCGACCAGCGAAAGTTCGATCGTCGCCGGAAACAGCGCCATGAACTCACGCAGCACCGGCTGCTTGGTGGTGATCGAATTGCCGAAATCACCCCGAAGGATGTCCCAGAAGTAGATGAAGTACTGCGTGTAGAGCGGCTTGTCGTAGCCGAACTGCACGACGAGCTGCTGGTACCGTTCCGGCGACAGGCCGCGCTCACCCGCGAGCGCGATGATCGGATCGCCGGGCAGGAGCCGGATGAAGAAGAAGGAGACAAGCGTGACCCCGATGAAGGTCGGGATCAGCAGGCCAATCCGCTTGAGTAGAAATCCGAACATGGAAAGTGCCCTTGACGCCTGCCGCATCCGGGAGACGTCCCAGTGCGACAGACCAAAAAAGATGAGCGCCGCCGGACGGACCGGCGACGCTCTTTATAGCCTCAGAACAGTCTACTCGTCGATGTCGACGCCGTCGAAGCGGTGCGAGCCGAGCGGATCCATCAGGTAGCCCTTGACCTTGGTGGACATCGGCAGGCTGACGAGCGAATGCGCGATCGTCGCCCAGGGAGCCTGGTCCTTGAAGATCTTCTGCGCCTCGGCATAGAGCTTGCTGCGCTCGGCCTGGTCGGAGATCGTGGCGGCCTTCTTGATCAGCGCGTCATAGTCCTTATTGCACCAGGCAGCCTTGTTGCCGCTGCCGATGCCATCGCAGCCGAGCAGGATGGCGAGGAAGTTGTCCGGATCGCCATTGTCGCCGGTCCAGCCCGCGAGGACCGCGCCGTCGTGCTTCGGATCGCCTGCGAGCTTCAGGTACTGCGTCCAGTCGTAGGTCACGATCTCGACCTCGACGCCGACCTTGGCGAAATCGGCCTGGATCAGCTCGGCCATGCGGCGAGCGTTCGGGTTGTACGGACGCGCCACCGGCATCGCCCAGACCTTCATCTTCAGCCCGCTGACGCCGGCCTCGTCGAGCATCTTCTTGGCCGCGTCCGGATCGTACTTATCGTCGACGATCTTCTCGTTGTAGGACCACATGGTCGGCGGGATCGGGTTCTTTGCGACCTGGCCGATGCCGGGGTAGACGGCCTCGAGGATGGCGTCCTTGTTGATCGCCATGTTGAGCGCGCGGCGGACCTCGACCTTGTCGAACGGCGGCTGCGAGGCGTTGTAGGCGAGGTAGCCGACGTTGAGGCCGGCCTGCTCCATCATCGTCACCGACGAGTCGCTCTTCAGCGCCGGGATGTCGGCGGGGTTCGGGTATCCAGCGACGTGGCACTCGCCGGCCTTCAGGCGCTGAAGGCGCACCGAGGCGTCCTGGGTGATCGCGAAGACCAGATCGTCGATCGGCTGCTTGCCACCCCAGTATTCCGGGTTGGCCTTGTAGCGGATGACCGCGTCCTGCTGGTAGGCGACGAAGGCGAACGGACCAGTGCCGAGCGGCTGCTGGTTCAGCTTCTCCGGCGTGCCGTCCGCGAGCAGCTTGTCGGCATACTCCTTCGACATGACCGAGGCGAAATCCATCGCGAGGTTGGCGATCATCGGCGCGTTGGGGGTCGTCAGCGTCAGCTTGACCGTCAGATCGTCGACCTTCTCGAACGACTTGACGAGCGTCGGCATCGACATGTCGTTGTAGTAGCCCCAGGTGGTGTCGCCCGCGTAGGAGAAGTACGGGTTCGCCTTGTCGCTCTGGCGGTTGAAGGTGAAGAGCACGTCATCGGCATTGAAGTCGCGGGTCGGGGTGAAGAAGTCCGTGGTCTGGAACTTGACGCCCGGACGGAGCTTGAAAGTGTAGACGAGGCCGTCCTCGGAGACTTCCCAGCTTTCAGCGAGGCCTGGCACGACCTCGGTGGTGCCGCGCTTGAACTCGACCAGACGGTTGTAGACCGGCTTCGACGACGCATCGAAGGTGGTTCCGGCGGTATACAGCGCGGGATCGAAACCCTCCGGCGAACCTTCCGAGCAATAGACCAGCGACTTGGCGGAAGCCGCCGAACCAAGGGTCAGGGCAAGCGCCGTCGCAGCCAGAAGCGTCGTTACAATTTTCATTCGCGATCTCCGTTGTATTGAAAGCCGATGTATTGAAAGCCAAATTTGCGCTCGCAAAGGCCTGGCCTTGGCATGCTCGCATGGAGGCGCATCCCATAGCTTCAGCGAATTCGATGCAAGCTTAATTTTTGATCATTCACTCAAAAACGATCCGCGGCGCCGGTATTTTACGCGATGCCACGGAATCCATTGCGGTTAGTGTATTGGCAGCTATCGACTTGTAGATCGCAGCGTGCGGCCCATCCGGCTCCAAGGCCACCACCGGGCGGCCCGCATCGGACGTCTCGCGGATCCGCATGTGCAGCGGAACCTCGCCGAGAAACGGCACCCCGAGCCGCGTGGACTCGGCCTGCGCGCCGCCATGGCCGAAGATGTCCGAACGCTCCCCGCAGGAGGGGCAGAGGAAATAGCTCATGTTCTCGACGATGCCGAGCACCGGCACGTCGACCTTGCGGAACATCGCAAGGCCCTTGCGGGCATCGAGCAAAGCGAGATCCTGTGGCGTCGAGACAATGACGGCGCCGGCCAGCGGTACCTGCTGCGCCATCGTCAGCTGCGCATCACCGGTGCCGGGTGGCAAGTCGACGACGAGGAGGTCAAGCTTCCCCCACTCGACCTCCCGCAGCATCTGCGTCAGCGCGGACATCACCATCGGCCCGCGCCAGATCATCGGCACTTCCTCGTCGACGAGAAGGCCCATCGACATCGCCTTCAGCCCGTAAGCCTCGATCGGAATGATGATGCGGCCGTTGCTTTTGGGCTTCTCGCGGATGTCGAGCAACCGCGGTATCGATGGACCGTAGACGTCGGCATCGAGGATGCCGACTTTGAGCCCGAGCGCTGCGAAACCGAGCGCCAGATTGACCGCCGTGGTCGACTTGCCAACGCCGCCCTTGCCCGACGCCACCGCGATAATGCGGTCGATGCCGGGGACACCGGGCTTTGCGGTGTTCGTCCGGGGCGCCGGGGGAACTGCGGGCGTCGCAGGACGGGAGCCGGCCGGTGCATGGGAATGGGCATGTCCATGCGAATGGCTGTGTGTATGCCCCGCGGTGGCCGCAGGTGCCGGCCTCGGTGGGACAGGGGCGCCGGTACCCGCGGTCTTCTCCGCGGTGAGCGCCACCATCCCCGATCTCACGCCTTCGATGCCCGTCAGCCTGCGCTCGATGTCCTGCCGGAACGGCTCGAAACGCTGGGCCTCCTCAGCCGGGACCGAGAGAGAGAAGAAGGCTTTGCCGTCGGCGATGAAAATATCCGAGACCATGCCGCGGGAAACGACATCGCCCTTGCCGTCGGGCGCGTCCAGGCCTTTCAGCAGAGCGATGATCTGATCCTTGATGATGGCACTCATGTGAACCTCTCCAGGGTCGCTGTCGGCGATTTCATCCAGCCCATACCGGTGATGCCCTGCTTCCGCAAACCGGGAACGTTCCCGTCTTCGGCATAGGCCTGAAATCCAAAGGCAAAATCCGCCGGTTGCTTGCCGCTGTGACGCGCCGTGTCGGGGCCGAGAAGAGCAGACTTCCCCAGTTGTCGGACGGGCGCAGCCATGATGGAACACGTTGCGTGCATCGATCGCCTTAAAGCCGGTGTACATCGGCGAAATGCGAAGAAGGGAGCCAATGATGGACCGACTGAAAAAGTATCCCTGGCGGGGTGTCGACGACGAGACCCGTGCCTTGGCGCGTCGGCTCGTTCGAACCGCCCGTTTCGCGGCAATCGCAACCCTTCATCCGGAGACCGGCTGGCCACAGGCAACCCGCGTCGCCGTAGCGACAGATGCTTCCGGTCACCCGATTGTCCTGATTTCCAACCTCGCGCCGCACACCCCGGCCCTCAAAGCCGACCCGCGTTGCGGCGTGCTCCTGGGCGAACCGGAAGACGGCGACCCACTGGCGCATCCCCGTATTTCGCTCGCCGCAACTGCCCACTTCATCGCATTTGCTAGCCAGGAGGAGAAGGCACTGAAAGCGCGCTTTCTCGCCCGACACCCGCAGGCTTCGGCCTATTGCGATCTGGCGGACTTCCAATTGGCGAGGCTAGCCGTCGGCAGCGCGAGCCTTAACGGCGGGTTTGCGAAAGCCTACAGGATGGAGGCGGACGACATCGTGGATCCACCGGTCGATCCAGCACTCCAGGCAGCGATCCTTCGCGCCCTCACCCACATGAATGCCGACCATCTCGACGCCATCGATACCCTCGCCCAACGGAGCGGCGCGGATACCAAGGGCTGGCACATCCTGTCGGGTGACGCCCGCGGCTTCGAGATCGGCCACCGCGACGAGGTCAGACGCATCGAGTTTCGCCAGAGGGTCACCGCCGGCGACCAATTGCACCGCGCCTACCTCGACCTCTTCGAACCGAGCTAGGCAATCTCAGGAAGAGCAACCGGCCCGGAAACGGTTTCCAGCCTTGGTCTCCCAAATACAAAGTTCCGGATTGTTGGCGGCCTTGCCGACGACACGATCACCGGGCGCAGGCTGCGGCTCGGGAACCTTGCCGGGCGTGTATGGCGTCACGGCTGCACCGCTGACACCGAACACGGCGCCGAAGACCGGCGAGTCCTTGCTGACACTGCTGCACGCCGACAATCCGAGAAGCCCACATACGGCAACTGCGACCGTTTTCCGCATTGCGACATCCTAGAAAGTGAGAGAAGCCAAAAGGTAAGAAGACGGGTAGCTCAAACGAAAAAAGCACCGCCGGTAAGGGCGATGCTTCTCTCAAGCTCTCGAAGATAAGCTTTACGGGCAGGCAGCCACGTAGCGCTCGCCGGTCCGCTGATCGCGATAGATGCAATCGCCAGCCTGCGAGCGGCCGATCACGTTACCAACGACGGCACCCGTACCGGCGCCGATCAGGCCACCGACCAAAGCGCCCTTGCCACCACCGACACCAGCACCGATCGCCGCACCGCCGAGACCGCCGATCGCCGCACCCGTGCCAGTCGCACGCTCCGTCTGCGAACAGCCCGCGCTAACCAGCAGCAGACCGGCAACAGCCCCCATCATCATCTTTTTCATGAACGCGCCTCTACCAGATTTGTTTTCGTCCCACCCCTCAACTCGGGAGTGGCACCGAAGTTCCGTATCTTTGCATTTTTGCCGAAGGCCAAGATTATCCAGCCGCTGCGATCAACGCGCGGCAACGATCTGGGGTGCCGCATCGAAACTGACGATGAGGTTGCCATTGCGTCCGATGGTCCAGTCCACCGTGGCAGAGTCCTCGAAGACTTCTTCGGAGACTTCCTTGCAGGCGCCATACACCTTCGTGTCGGCAGTGGCGCTCAGGCGCATCTGCAACGACAGATCTTCCGTGCATTCGCTCTGATCTTCGTAGGCAGCAACCGGGACCGGGATTTCCTTGCAAACCGACGCATCGGCATTGCAGCCTACCAGCAACATGAATGCAGCAATATGTTCCATCGGTCCGTCTCCTTCGGCAAGAAGAACATTCCGCTAGGACAACGGTTCCAGCACGCGTTAAGTCAATATTCACACTTGAGTGAAGGGACGATTTACGGGTTGCGTTGCGAACACGCAGTCTCCCGGACGATCGACAAGACGATCACCGTCGAGGAAGCTACTCGGGACTGTTGATCTCGAACTGCGATTCTGGAATCAGCAGAGTGTAGTGCAACCCATCGACCCGGTAATCCAGTTCGGCCTGGCCACCCACCGAGTTGGGAACAATGCGCTCCAGCGTCGATGTTCCAAACCGCGTATCGTTGTCACTGCGAACACGCGGACCACCGGTCTCGCGCCACATCAAACGCAGATTCCGCTCCCCGTCCCGGTCAACGAACTCCGATGAAATCGCAACCCGGCCGCCGGGGATCGAGAGAGAGCCATAGGACGCCGCGTTGACGGCGAGCTCGTGCAGCGCCAGCCCGACATGCAGGGATGCCGTCGGCGACAGATAGACATCCACACCCTCGAACGAGATCTGCCCCATTCCATCCGGTGCATAGCGCTCGACCTGCATGACGATGAGGCTGACGAGATCAGCCCCTCGCCAGTCCGCATCCGTGACGATGTCCTGCGATGACGCCAATGACTGGATACGCCCCCTAAAACGGACGAGGAACTCCGGGACCGTTACCGAATGGCGGGCGGTCTGGCTTGCCAGGCTCTGAATAATGGCAAGCAAATTCTTCGAGCGGTGCGACAGCTCTCGCAGCAGGATCTTCAGGGTTTCTTCGCGGCGCTTCTGCTCGGTGATCTCGAGCGATGTTCCGACAATCCCCACCACGACTTCATCGACCTTGTCGACGTCGACCCGGATATCGAACCAGCGCGTGACGGAACCGGAAGTCGACGAGAGTTCGAAACGGGCCGGGCGCTGCGACCGCAGGACCTCGTTCTTGACCAAGACAGATTTGGAGGCGGCGCCGGCATCGAGGATATCGTGATCACCTCGCCCTACCACGCTCTCGTCGAGCCAGGAGTTCGTGGCGTTGAAGACCCACAGATACGTCAGGTCGCGGCTTTGCGCGAACAACGTCATCTCGGTATTGGCGAGAGCTTTTAAAGCCTTGGAGGCAACCATCTGCAGACGCTCAAACCTTTACGCATGCTCTTTTCCGCCTGACCCACCCGTTGTTCGGGAAGCCAGTGTTTAGCTGGGCATGCCTGCCTGTAGCCGCTGCCTATTCAAATTTTAGATGCCGCGGAAACCGTTTGGTCTCGGCTGCTCGGATCGCTTTATGACCCTGCTCCAACAACGCGTCCTTCTGTCCGCGGTTCCTGAGATTCTCGACCTGCGATAGGTTCTGCACACACAAAAACACCGCCGGAATGCCGGCGGTGTCTTCACGGTTTAGCCGAGCGTTCAGGCAGCCGCCCGCTTTTCGGTTTCGAAGAACAGTGCCTGGCTGATCAGCGCCTTCACCATGTCCGGATTGAACGGCTTCGTAACGAGGAAGGTCGGCTCAGGGCGCTCTCCCGTCAACAGCCGCTCCGGGAAGGCTGTGATGAAAATGACGGGGACGCTGACCTTCGACAGAATGTCGTTGACCGCGTCGATGCCGGAACTTCCGTCGGCAAGCTGGATATCCGCCAGCACCATGCCGGGCTTCTGCTGCTCGAACAGAGCGAGCGCTTCCTTATGGGTCCGCGCGATACCGGTCACAGTGTGGCCGAGGCTCTCGACCATCTGCTCGATGTCCATCGCGATCAGCGGCTCGTCCTCGATGATCATGATCTCGGTCGAGACCTGCCGGCCGATGTCGATGCTCGCCTCGTCGATGAGGCTCGAGAACTCCTGTTCGCCGACGGACAGGATTTGCGCCGCCTCCGTCGTGGTGAAGCCTTCGACGGCCACCAGCAGGAACGCCTGACGTGGCAGAGGAGAGATCGCACGAAGATTGCGCGACGCACTCTCCTCCCAGGCCGAAACCGGCGCGTCGTCGCGCACGTTCACTTCCACCGACTGCCAGAGCGAAGAGAACAGGCGGTACAACGAAATACGCGGGCTGTTCTCGGTGCTGAACAGGCTGGGATCGGCGATGAGGGTCTCCAGCACGGCAGCGACGTATGCATCGCCGCTCGCCTGCGAGCCACTCAACGCACGCGCATACCGCCGGAGATACGGAATATGCGGCGCTATACGAGACGACATCGACATGAAAACATTCTCCAATGCCGAATGACCGGCAAAACATGTTCGGCGCCACGACAACGCCGGCGCACCCTTACAGTTCCCTCCAGAGGAACCTTTCCGCTGTGGCGCGGTTATGACCGATCTGCCAGCGCTCGGCCATATCAAAGATTGATGACCTCAGCGCTGCGTCGTAAAGAGTTGCAGAATCGGAATCGACAAACACATCCGGGAAATGGCGATGCGGGAGACAGGCCAGTCTCTGCGCTCGTTCAGGACGAGGCTGCGAGAGGCTTGATGGAAGATCGAGAAAACGAGGACGGGAAGATGCAGATGACCCATAGCGTGCAAACCGGGGCCACTGCACACGACCTCGGCTCCAACTCAGCCATCGGGCGGCGGTTGAAGGCCTATTACGATGACGTGGCGAGCGAGCCGGTTCCCGACCGCTTCCTTGCTTTGCTCGATGCACTCGATGCAGCCGAGACGTCCACGACAAGTCCGGAACGCGAATAGGAACTCGATGAGCCAGGATCCGGAATTTCGCCGCGAACTGATTTCCATCATCCCCAACCTCAGAGCGTTCGCTGCATCGCTGTCGGGCTCGTTCGACCGCGCCGACGATCTGGTGCAGGAGACCTTGGTCAAGGCTTGGGACAAGCAGCATACCTTTCAGCCGGGCACCAACCTGAAGGCATGGCTTTTCACCATTCTGCGCAACGAGTTCTATACGCAGATGCGCAAGAAGGGCCGTGAGGTCCAGGACGTCGATGGCATTCACGCCATGCAGCTCGCGGGCCATCCCGAGCAGCATGGGCACCTCGACTTGCAGGACTTCCGCAAGGCGCTGGAGCAGCTTCCCGACGACCAGCGTGAGGCGCTGATCCTGATCGGCGCATCGGGCTTCTCCTATGAGGAAGCAGCCGAGATCTGTAAATGCGCCGTCGGCACGATCAAGAGCCGGGTCTCGCGGGCACGGACAAAGATCTCCGACGTCCTCGGCATCGAGGGAGACGGCGAATACGGACCAGATTCCATCTCGTCCCAGATCATCGGCGTCGCGCCGGCAGCTTGATAAGAATCTCGAGGGGGTGTCGGTAGCCGTCGCCCCCTTCGCCTCCTCGCCAGACGTCCGCAGTTGGAACGATAGTTTCACCGGTCGGAAATGCTGGAGGTTGGGAACCGGGCCGAGGCTAGGCCATTGTCCTCGGGCAGAAGGCATAAACCCTTCGACACCCTAGCCGCTTGCAAATCGCATGCCCCGGCCAACTCAAAGCGAGGATGCTTCAATGCAGTCCGATACCATTCCGAATGACTTCGAAGCTGGTGCCGCCGGTGGCCCGCGTTCTACCGATGCCGAGCTGGAAGTTCAGGTTGCGAACCTTCGCTCCGATGTCGCCGGTATCGCCGAGACGCTGAAGTCGATGGCATCCGAGCGCGCCGATGGCGCCAAGCGCCAGGCCTATGCTCTGCGGGACGACGTGCGCGATCGCGGCGAGCAGTATGTGCGCCAGGCGAAGGACGCCGTTTCTGATATTGAGGAGCAGGTGTCCGAGCAGGTCCGCGCCGAGCCGATCAAGGCCGTGATCGTCGCTGCAGCGATCGGCTATCTCTACGCGCGCATCTTCCACTGAACATGGTCTTTGCGCTGATCACACGGCTTTTCACGGGCGAGGCAGGGATCTACCTGGCTCGCCTCAAGCGGCTGGTGGGACTCTATGTAATGCTGGGCGTGTCTGCGCTCCTGCTACTCATTTTCCTCATCATCGCGCTATTCACTTGGTTGGCGCAGCACTTCGGCAGCTTGCCGACCGCCCTCACCTTCGCTGGCATTTCGCTTCTATTGGTCATCGTCAGCTATATCTTGACGGTGATGGCCAAGCGGCCACCGGTCACAGAGGCAGACGACCGGTTGAAGCGTGATATCGCTTCGATTGCCGGTGTAACGGCGATGACGAATGCGCCGCAAATCATGCGAGCCGTCCGCCGTCAGAAGAAGCTTTTGTTCGTTCCGATCGCCGGAATGGGTTTCTACGGGCTCTACAAGCTTCTCACCGGTCGGCAGCGCCGATTTTAAGAAGCTTTTAGGCTGCTCTATTTCTCCGGGCAGTCCTTGCCAGCGCCTCGGTCTCATTTGGCTGACATTTTCAACATGGAGTAGCTGATGACCCGCCTCGACCCGCAAGACGCCCGCCAGGGAAAGAAGGGGACGCCTGTCCTCAAAGTGCTCATTGGCGCGCTGGTGCTGTGTGTCATAGTCGCTATCGGTCTCGCGCTGTTTGCGAAAGCAACGCCTGAATCGGCGATCCCTGCAGCGAGCGTCGGCAATAATCCAAGCTCTTCTGCAGCGCCGTCCGATCCGACGACAACCCCCACGCCGGCAACGCCTGCACCGGCAAATTGATGGGCCAGGATCCCTTGAACACCGAGAGCTCTGATCAGATGCTGTCTGGCACGGCGGACGTTTCGTCCGCTGACCAGATGGCCGATCTGTCGGACGGCGACATAGACGCGGTTCTGGATGATCCGACCATGTCGCCTGAAGAGAAGATGGCACGGCTGGAAGAGCTTCGCGAAAGGGTGACGCACCGGGATGACGAAGCTTACGCTCCGTTATCTGCGCGTCTTGCCGATGCATTCTCCATGCTGGCGCAGGGCGGCCATAGCTACGCTGATACCAGCGGCGATGAGGATAAACCGGTACGCTGACCCTATGTCATCCGGTCTAGCTTCTGGTTTGCCAACGCCTCACAAGAAACCTAACGCCGGCCCCTCAGGCCGGCGTTTTTTGCGTCGGTCCCTATCGTCTTCGCAGCATGGTAGCGCGCATCCGAGGGAACGAGGACGCGAAGAGCTTTGGCGTGAATCTCGACCACTGAGCGAGCTTCGAGATCCCGAAGCTCGCCATCGCAAACGGCGCGGTCACGGTGGTGGCTGCCGGAATAGTCGATCACCACTTTCTGGGCGGTATAGGTCTTGAGCGAGGAATTGCCGCGCCAGGCCCCCACCAGAATGTCCAAGGTGAGGCGCGTCACCGACCGCACGTCGCGGGTCTCGCAGATGTAGACGCCGAGCTCGCCGCCCTGGGGATTATCCGCGAACGGCAGGTGCCCGTCGCCATACACATTGTTGGAGACCGCCAGCGCCGGGGTTCGGATACGCCGGGTCGTGCCGTCGATATCGATCTCGGCTTCGACGAGCGGCAGGCTTTTCAGGGTGGCAACAAGGGCCCGCGTGGTGGCGAACATCTTGCCGATCCGCGATCCGTAGTCGAACTTCTGGCGCATTCGGACCATGCGCGCATGCATGCCGACTGCGAACTGGTGGATAAAGGGCGTGCCGTTCACCGTCGCGATGTCGACCTCGATGATGGTGCCGTCCGAAAGCGCCGCGACAGCCGTGTTGATGTCCTGCGGGATCTGCAGGGTCCGGGCAAACAGGTTCATCGTCCCCGCCGGAATGATGCCGAGCGCGATCTTCCCGTTCATCAAGGCGCCGGCGGCCGTCGAGACCGTGCCGTCGCCGCCACCGACCAGGAGGACGTCGATGTCATCACGCCCTGCCGCCCTGCGCAGCGCCTCCTCAATGTCGTCGCCGGCAATCGGCTCGACGGTCGCAGCATGGCCGTGAAGGCGGAACTCGTCGATGATCAGACTGGAAAAGAGATCGAGGTCGGTCGTCTTCAGCGTACCGCCGTCGCGGTTGAGAATCGTGTGGATTTTCATCTTGTCCTGTCGCCGGTCGGTCCGGTCATTTGCCATTCGCCTGATCGAACCATTTCGGCGGCGAGATTGCGACGATTCACGTGGTGCTTGCTCGCTGAGGGCATTTAGTCGGCCGACAGCGCGCCGAGAGGCGCCATTGAGCGCTGGCATCTAAGGCTGAAATTGCGCGGGACGAGGGCTGTCGAACCAACCCGTCTTCAAGATCAGCATCCGGTTGCAAATGACTTTCTCCGGAACTTCGACGCGCCGAGTTCGGTTATCAAGCTGTGAAGGGCGCGATGCCATGCTGTGACGAAGCAACAAGCGCGGCGTGCCCACATCCTGATAATGAAGACGAGGAATTACGCCATGATCCGCACACTTTTGGCCACCACGGCACTCGCCAGCATCATCGCAACCAGCGCCTTTGCTCAGGCGACTACTTCCGAGCAGAAAACACCGGCAGCTGCGACCGGTACGATGTCGGCGCCTTCAACAGGTGCCGAGGCCACACCGCTGTCGTCCGATAGCGCATATATGCAGCAGATCGGTACGGACGAATATCTGGCCAGCGACCTCACCGGGTTGACTGTCTACGCGACGAGCGCTGCTGATGCTGCCTCGGCCGGCAAGATCGATAACTTCCTGGTCGGCAACGACGGCAAGATCGCCGCTGCGATCATCAGCACCAGCGGCCTTGAGGACGACAAGACGGTTGCCGTTCCTTTCGAGAAGATCACTTGGTCGGTCGACGAGAACAACGCGCCCCGCGCCGTGCTGACCGCGACCGCGGAAGAACTGGCTGCCGCACCGGCCTTCACCGAGTCCACGGCGACTGCTGCGGCCGCAACGGGCGCTTCCGCGCCGATGACCACCGCGACGGCAACGGACACGACGACCGGGACTGCCGCGACCAGCGGCGCCACGACGGCGGCCCCCGCCGCTCCGACTAAGGCAGCGCCGGTTCAGACAGCAGCCGCCATGGGGGATACGACCTATCCAGCGACTGTTGCCGGCGATCAGTATCTGACGCAGGACCTGATCGGCAGCACCATCTACTCCGGCCCCGGCAATGATGCCGAGAAGGTAGGCTCGGTCAACGATCTCGTCGTGAAGAAGTCGGGCGATGTTGCGGCCGCTGTCGTCGGCGTCGGTGGCTTCCTCGGAATCGGCGAGAAGAACGTCGGTGTTCCGTTCGCCGAGCTGCAGCTGTCGAAGGTGGATGGTGACGAGACGCGTGCTGTTCTGGCTGCCACCAAGGACCAGCTGAAGGCTGCGCCGGGCTTCGAGGCGGACGCGACGAAGGTTGCCGCCAACAATACCGCCACGACGACGGAGACCGGCAGCATGGTGGCGGCACCAATGGCAGCGACGACGGCGACAGGGACGAACGCCGCGACAGCCCCTGCCGCTGGCACGGATGCCTCTTCCACCGCCTCGACGGGCGGCGCCACGGACCGTGCTTCGATGACGCCGGTGACCGGTGCCGAGCTGACCGCCGACAAGCTGAAGGGCACGACGGTCTATGGGCCGAACGACGAGAGCATTGGTGAAGTCGGCGACATCGCCCTCAGCCAAGCCGGCCAGGTCGATGCGGTGATCGTCGATGTCGGTGGCTTCCTCGGCATCGGCGAGAAGCAGGTTGCCGTTGCGATGGACAATCTTCAGTTCATGAAGGACAGCGGCGGTTCGATGTATCTCTACACGCAGTTTACAGAGAACCAGCTGAAGAATGCGCCGGAGTACAACAGCGACACCTACGCGGCAAACCGTGACCAGATGCGGATCGCACCGGACGCCACGCTACCGGGCGCTGCCACCGAGGGCATGACCCCGGCTCCTGCCGCGGGTACCGCCGCACCGGCCCAGTAAGCCAAGGACGACCTCCTGAAGTGGAAAGGCCCGCCGCAAGGTGGGCCTTTTTTTCGTTTCTTTCCGCGGTATCGGAGCCGGCGGGCTCACGAAATTGTCGGGCGGGCGTCGAGCGATCATCGGCTATCCTGTAACGGATTCAGGACGTTTCATCCTCCGTTCATCGACAAACCCCTATGGAACGTCATGGCTCTTTACCGACAACTCGGCGTTACCCTCGCAGCCCTCGGCATCGGAGGCGTGATCTGGCTCTCGCTGGACCCAAGGCCGGGCGAGTATCTTCTCTCGCTGTCGCTTCCAGCGCCCGTCGCAAATGCGGTATCGGCTGTGATGCCGGCCAAGTCGGAAACGACGAGTGCGCCACCGGCCCGGCAGGCGGGTCGCGGACCACGACCGACGATCGTCAGTGCCGGTCGCGTCACCACTTCCCTCACCCGCAACCAGGTGCGGGCGATCGGGACAGGCGAGGCCGAGCGGTCGGTGACGGTTTATCCCGACGTGACCGGGATCATCGAGACCGTGCCTTTCAAGTCCGGCGATACGGTTGCGGTTGGGGACAGTCTGGCGCTTCTCGAGGACGATACCGAGCAGCTTGCCGTGGATCGCGCGCGTATCGCGGTGGCCGCAGCCGAGGAGAAGGTGGTGCGCATTGCGCGGCTGCTGGAGTCGCGCGCGATCACCCAGGTCGAGGTCACCGCGGGCGGGCGTGAGCTCGACAACGCCCGGCTTGATCTGCGCAGTGCCGAGATCGCCCTGCAGAAACGCAAGATCGTCGCGCCGATTGCCGGCCGGGTCGGCATTGTCAGCGTCGATACCGGCGACCTCGTTTCCAACCAGACGGTCATCACCACCATCGACGACCGCCGTCAGCTGAAGGTCATCTTCTACACCCCCGAGCCCGTCGTCTCCGAGCTGGAGATCGGCGGTCCGGTCGAGGCTGTGAGTACCGCACGGCCGGAAAAGATCCACGCGGGCCGGATCACCGCCATCGACAGCCGCCTCGACGAGGCCAGCCGCACGCTGCGCACCGAGGCGACGATCGACAACGCCGCGGACGAGCTGCGGCCTGGCATGTCGTTCTCGATCAACCTTGCGCTTGCCGGAGAGCGGCTGCTCTCGGTCGACCCGCTCTCCGTCCAGTGGGAGCGCAAGGGGCCGATCGTCTGGCGCATCGAAGGCGACACCGCGGTGAAGCTCCCGGTGCGGATCATCGAGCGCAACATCGACCGCGTCCTCGTCACCTCGAACGTCCTCAAGGAAAACGACGTGGTCGTGGTCGAGGGCGTGCAGGCCCTGCGGGAAGGCGGCAAGGTCGAGGTCCAGAACGCCGAGGCGATGAAGCAGCCGCCGGTCCCCCGCGAGCTAGAGCCGGTGGCAGAGCCGACGATCGGCGATGATGGCGTTCCCATCCGTCCGGACGCGTCGGTTGCGCCGAGCGTGCGCGACGGCAAGACTGCCGCGGCGCCCCGGGCCGCCGGGACCCGGGTCGAATGAGCGTCTCGCCCTCCAAGCCGGACGGACTGACCGCCCTCACCAGCCTGTTCATCCGCCGGCCGGTGCTGACCATCGTCCTCAATCTCCTCATCGTCGTCGCCGGGCTGGCCTCCCTGCGGGCGGTCGAGGTTCGCGAATTGCCGAACATCGACCGGCCGGTGATCACCGTCTCGATCGACTTCGAGGGCGCCGCGCCCGAGGCGGTCGACCGGCAGATCACCAGCGAGGTCGAGAGCGCCGTCGCCCGCGTGTCCGGCATCGCGTCGGTGTCGTCGAGCTCGCGCTTCGGGTCGAGCCGCGTCACCATCGAATTCACCGATTCCACCGATCTGAACGTCGCCGCCTCCGACATCCGGGACGCCATCAGCCGCATCGCCAACAGCCTGCCGGACGAGGCGGACGAACCGCGCATCGTCAAGGCCGACGCCGACGCCGATCCCATCATGCGCCTGGCGGTGATCGCACCGGGCATCGCGATCGAGGATCTCACGACCCTCGTCGAGGATCGGATCGCCGATCAGCTCGCCGCCGTCGAGGGCGTTGCCGACCTCCAGCTCTCCGGCGAGCGGGAGAAGCTCGTCTATGTCGATATCGAGCCTGACCGCCTGGCGACGCGCGGCCTGACGGTGGCCAATGTCGCGACGGCGCTCGCCAACGTCGCGCTCGACGTTCCCGCCGGCTCGCTCGCCTCCCCGACGCAGGACCTCATCGTGCGCGCCGACGCCAATGTGACGTCGCCGGCCGAGTTCGAGAACATTGCGCTGAACGACCGCACACGGCTGCGCGACGTCGCCAGCGTGCGCTTCGGCCCGGACGAGGCCGCCTCGCAGCAGCGGGTGAACGGTCAGACCGGCATCGGCCTCGGGGTCATCCGGCAGGCCGGGTCGAGCACGCTCGACATCTCCACCGGCATCCGCGCCATGGTGCAGCAGTTGAACCGGACCTTGCCGGAGGGCGTCTCGGTGCGCGTCACCTCCGACAATGCGGTGTTCATCAACGGCGCCATCCACGAGGTCGAGCTGTCGCTGATCTTTGCCGTCATCATCGTCGTGGCGGTGATCTACCTCTTCCTCCTTAACGTCCGCGCGACCTTCATTCCGGCGGTGACCATGCCGGTGGCGCTGATCGGGACGCTGACCTTCATCTATCTCGCCGGCTTCTCCATCAATATCCTGACGCTGCTGGCGCTGGTGCTGGCCACCGGCCTCGTCGTCGACGACGCGATCATCGTGCTCGAGAACATCGTGCGGCGCCGCGACATGGGTGCGCGACCGGCGGCGGCAGCGGTGCTGGGCACGCGGCAGGTGTTCTTCGCGGTGATCTCGACGACCGCGACGCTCGCCGCCGTGTTCGTGCCGATCTCGTTCCTGCCGGGCGCGGCCGGCGGACTGTTTCGCGAGTTCGGCTTCGTTCTGGCGGTGGCGGTGGTCATCTCCTCCTTCATCGCGCTGACCCTCTGCCCGATGCTGGCGGCAAAGTTCCTGAAGGCGCGCGAGGACGAGAAGCCGGCCGGGCGGTTCACCAAGGGCGTCCGCTGGTTCGGCGGCAAGCTTGCCGGCATCTACGCGGTGACCGTCAGGGCCTGCCTGAACTTCCCGTTGGCTGTGGTGGTCGCCTCGGCGATCTTCTGCGTCGCGGCGTTTCTGACCTTCCAGACCTTGCCGCAGGAGCTGACGCCCGCCGAGGACCGCGGCCAGGTCGTGTTGCGCATCACCGCGCCGCAGAGCGCCAGCCTCGACTACACCGCCGCGCAGATGCGGCGGATCGAAAGCATCGTCCTTCCCTATGTCGAGAGCGGCGAGGCGACCAACATCTTCGCCACCACCGGCCGCGGCTCGCCCAATTCCGGCTTCATGGTGATGACACTCGCCGACTGGGCGGTGCGGACGCGCTCGCAGCAGGAGATCGTCGCCGAGGTGAACGCCGCCGTGCGCAACGTGCCGGGCGTCCGGGCCTTCGCCATCCAGCCGAACTCGCTCGGCATTCGCGGCGGCGGCCAGGGCCTGCGCTTTGCCATCGCCGGGCAGAACTACGACGAGCTCGGCAATGCCGCGGCGAAGCTGAAGAGCGCGATGGACACCGACGGCCGCTGGGGCCGCACCCAGCTGGCCTCGGAAGCCGCGCAGCCGCAGGTCTCGGTGCTGATCGACCGCGCGCGGGCCTCGGACCTCGGCATCGACATCGACGGCCTCGCCACCGCCATGCAGTCGCTGCTCGACGGGCGCGAGATCGCTCGGACCTATATCGAGGACAAGCAGATCCCGGTGCGGATCGTCGCCACCTCCAACCCGATCAACGATCCCGGCGATCTCCGCAACGTGTTCCTGAAGGCCAAGGACGGCCGCATCGTGCCGATGTCCTCGGTCGCGACCACCGAGGAACGGCCGATCGCGCCGACGCTCGACCGCGAGAACCGCTCGCGTGCCGTCTCGCTGTCGGCAGAGCTGCCGGAGGGCTATTCGCTGGCCGAGGCCTGGGCCGACATCCAGCCTTTCGCCGACACCGTGCTGCCGGACGGCATGCGGCTGGTGCCGTTAGCGGAAGCGGCGACGTTGGAGGAGACCTCGGGCGGGCTCGCCATCGTCTTCGGCTTTGCCATCGTCATCATCCTCCTCGTCCTCTCCGCCCAGTTCGAGAGCTTCGTCTCGGCCCTCATCATCATCGCGACGGTCCCGCTGGGCCTTGGCTGCGCGGCCTTCGCGCTGGCCTTCTTCGGCGTCAGCCTCAACCTCTACAGCCAGATCGGTCTGGTGCTGCTCGTCGGCATCATGGCCAAGAACGGCATTCTGGTGGTCGAGTTCGCCAACGAGCTGCGCGAGGAGGGCATGGGCCTGCGCGAGGCGATCGAGCAGGCGGCGCTGATGCGGCTGCGGCCGGTGATGATGACGATGGTCGCGACCGTCGTCGGTGGCGTGCCGCTGATCTTCGCCTCGGGCGCGGGCGCCGAGGCGCGCGTCGCGCTCGGCTACGTCATCGTCGGCGGGCTCGGCCTTGCGACCTTCGCGACGCTCTACGTCACCCCCGTCGCCTACCTGCTGCTCGGCCGCTTCTCGAAACCGGTGAAGGCGCGGACCGCCGAACTGCACCGCGATATCGCCGAGGCCGAGCGTTTCGGCGAGCCCGGCCACGCCTGATCGACAAGCTAGCCGCGGTAACCGCGTGCAGTGCATTTCGCCGCGCGCCGAAATGGGTTAGAGCCTCACCATGGCTCTTCCCCCCCTTCTTCGTCTCGACGGCATCAAGCTGACTTTCGGCGGCACGCCGCTCCTCACCGGCGTCGAACTCGGCGTCCTGCCGGGCGACCGCATCGCACTCGTCGGTCGCAATGGCTCCGGCAAGTCGACGCTCCTGAAAATCGCCGCCGGCTTCGTCGAGCCGGATGCCGGCGAGGTGTTCCGCCAGCCGGGCGCCACCATCCGCTACCTCGCGCAGGAGCCGGACTTCGGCGATGCCGTCAGCGTCGAGGCCTATGTCGCCGCGGGCCTCGGCCCGGCCGACGACCCGTACCGCGTCACCCGCTGCATCGATGCGCTCGGCCTCGACCCGAACGCCCGCCCCTCCGACCTTTCCGGCGGCGAGGCGCGCCGCGCCGCGCTCGCCCGCGTGCTCGCGCCCGAGCCCGACATCATCCTTCTCGACGAGCCGACCAACCATCTGGATCTGCCGACCATCGAATGGCTGGAGGACGAGATCCGCTCGCTCCGCAGCGCCATCGTCGTCATCAGCCATGACCGCCGCTTCCTCGAGAAGACCACCACCGCGACCGTCTGGATCGACCGCGGCGGCGCACGGCGGATCAACGAAGGGTTCGGCGCCTTCGAGGCCTGGCGCGACAAGACGCTGGAGGAGGAAGAGCGGGACCTCCAGAAGATGGACCGCAAGATCGTCCGCGAGGAGCATTGGCTGCGCTATGGCGTCAGCGCCCGGCGCACCCGCAACCAGCGCCGCCTCGGCGAGCTGCACGCCATGCGCGCCGACCGCAAGAACGTCCGCCGGGCCGTGGGCATGGCCGAATTGAACGCCGGCGAAACCCGCGAGAGCGGCAAGCTGGTGATCGAGGCGGAGAACATCTCCAAGGGCTATAACGGCCGCACCCTCGTCGACGATTTCTCGATGCGCATCCAGCGCGGCGACCGAGTCGGCTTCGTCGGCCCGAACGGCGCGGGCAAGACGACGCTCCTGAAGATGCTGATCGGCGAGACCAAGCCCGACACCGGCAAGATCCGCCTCGGCACCAATCTCGACCTCGCCTTCCTCGACCAGAAGCGCGCGGCGCTCCGCGACGAGCAGTCGGTCTCGGAAGCCCTCACCGACGGGCGCGGCGACCAGGTGATGGTCAATGGCGAGCCACGGCATGTCGCCGGCTACCTCAAGGACTTCCTGTTCCAGCCCGAGCAGATCCGGACGCCCGTCGTGAACCTTTCCGGCGGCGAGCGCGCGCGGCTGCTGCTGGCGAAGACCATGGCGACCCCCGCCAACTTCCTGGTGCTGGACGAGCCGACGAACGACCTCGACATGGAGACGCTGGACCTGCTGCAGGAGCTGATCGCCAACTATCCGGGCACGGTCATGCTGGTCAGCCACGACCGCGACTTCCTCGACCGCACGGTGACCAGCATCGTCACCCCCGACGACCAGGGCAAGTGGATCGAATATGCCGGCGGCTATTCCGACATGCTCACCCAGCGCCGCTCCGACGCCAAGACGGCGCGTGGCATCCCCGCGCGCCAGGACCAGAAGGCCCGCAAGGGCGGCCGCAACCACGACCTCACCGGCGCCTCCAAAATGACTGTGACCGCCCCGCCCCCGGCCAACCCGTCCGGCGCCAAACTCTCCTACAAGCAGAAATTCGCCCTCGAAAGCCTGCCGAAAACCATCGCGACCCTCGGCAAGGAGATCGCTGATCTAGAGACCGAAATGGCCAGCCCGACGCTGTTCACGAAGGACCCGTCAAGGTTTGCCAAGCTCGCGAAGAAGCTGGATGCGAAGCGGGCGGATCTGGCGAAGGCGGAGGATGAGTGGCTGGAGCTGGAGATGCTGAGGGCGGAGGTTGAGGGGTGAGGCGAGTACGAACGAGAACCACTCGGAAACTTTGTATTTTCGACCAAACTTTAAACTGAGCAGTGACGGTAGCTAGCTACAATATTTTGACCGGCTATCCGGTCGACTCCCTCGTCCGATATTGGCAGATCTTTGATGGTTAAAAGATAACAAAGCGCCTCCATGGCGTATACCGACTTTGAAAATGCCCTGTATTCACTATCATCCTCCAGCTGAAAGTGCCCATGGGCCAAGCGTCCCCGATACTGGAGCGCCTTTGACAAATAGGAAAATATATCGACGGGTAGTACGTTATCACCAAAACGCTCGCAAACCGCTTTATACAACCGTAGGAAACGCTCGGAATTGCTTTCTTTCTTCAGCTGACCTTTAATCACGCCTGCAATGCGCGGACCATAGTCCTTGTGGCCTCGCCGCTCGGCCTCAGATGCAGCAACGAGGGCTATTGCCTCAATATCTGACCTAAAAACTTCAACTTTAGAATTTGCTCCTGGAATCTCCTCAAGCCATCTACATGCGTTCATAAGTCGCTCACCCGACATAGTATTATGAAGCTTAAATGCACCCATCATCAAACTATTAGCGGCGCTCCATTTGCTCTGACGTTGAATCCAATAACGTAGGCACTTGAGAAAGTCGACCAGATGGTTGTCGTCGCGAACATGCGCAAACGCGTGACCAACCCACATATCTTCTTGGGGCGGGTCAACCGGCCAGATATATCGAACGGCATGATCCTGGTAGCCGTTTCGCGCCTCGATCGCCTTGATAAGTTCATCGCGAGACAATCGCGAAACACTAATTTCAGATGGCGAGAAGCGGTGACAAAGAGCTGCAGAAACAAATTGAATGACGCAGTCAACATCTCGAAGATAGTTTTTTAGCTTCCGTGGTTCAGTAAACTCAATTTCAAATCGAACACCGATATTTGTTGGCCGCCCAATTTCCATAGTACCAGATGAAGGATACCAGACTCTAATTCTTAGGCCATCAACTAATATATCAAATAGCGTTGAATCAGGCATACTACCAAGCTCGGAGTCGGCGATGGCCGTAAATTTATCGTAGTGACGAAGCAGTTTATCCGCGTAAGGAATGCAGAAACTAACTCGGTGAACCGCATCCTCTGACAACCAAGCGTCCTCACCCACCAGGACAATATTGGAAATTACGCGCACTGATGACGAACTTAATTCCCGTCCAACGCTGTAATGGCTTAACGGACCATTTAAGACGTTACTATGGAGCGAACATATTCGATTGTCTTCAAGCCTAATTACTATAATATTTCCAATATTGCGGGGTATCTCTTGATCGAAAGCATAGAGCTTTAATTCCATGCTCTTCTCATTGATGTAAAATATCCCAGAATAGCTTTTTTTCGTTGTCTGCTCTCGACAGAAATAGTGACGACCGCTCTCGATAACTTCTCTGACCACCAACGAACCTCACCGAAATTTCCTGCGACGATAGCGGCCATCTGACGGTTTGCAACCATCCACGATGTTCCCCACCCTTGACGCACCGCACAAAAACACGCATATCCGCCCTGCAAACGCCGTGACGCGCTGCGCTCCCTTCCTCCCGTTGATCATGCCCTCGGCACGAACGCAGGAATGCAAGACGAGCGCCCTCGGACTCCCGATCCGATCACGGCCCGTGCCGACCTGGTCCGCAAGCGCGAAGACCGTCGGCCGTTTAGCGGGCAGATGCCCGCATCATGTCAAAGGCATTTCTTGACCCATACCAGCTTCTCGACGCTCGGCCTGTCCGACGTTCTGCTCACCGCGCTTGCGCGTGCCGAAATCACCACCCCTACCCCGATCCAGGCCCAGGCGATTCCGGTCGTCCTGTCGGGCAAGGACGTCCTCGCCATCGCCCAGACCGGCACCGGCAAGACCGCTGCGTTCGCCCTCCCCGTCATCGACGCGCTGATCAAGAGCGGCCGTCATGCCCAGCCGAAGACGCCGGTCGCCGTCTTCCTCGCCCCGACCCGCGAGCTCGCCTCGCAGATCGCCGACAGCGTCAAGAACATGCTCGCCGGCACCCAGCTGCGCCAGCACGTGATCTTCGGCGGCGTCTCGGCGCGTCCGCAGATCGAGGCCATGCGCCGCGGCGTCGACATCGTCATCGCCACCCCCGGCCGCCTGCTCGACCTCGTCGACCAGAACGCGCTGTCGCTCGGCTCGGTCGAGCACATCGTCCTCGACGAGGCCGACCGCATGCTCGACATGGGCTTCGTGCGCGACGTCATGCGCATCGTGAAGTCGCTGCCGACCAAGCGCCAGTCGCTGCTGTTCTCGGCGACCATGCCGCAGAACGTCGAGGCGCTCGCCGCCAAGATCCTGAAGAACCCGGTGCGTGTCGAAGTGACGCCGGAAGTCGTGACGGTCGAGAAGATCTCGCAGAGCGCCTATCTCGTGCCGCAGAAGGCCAAGAAGCATTGGCTGGTGAAGCACCTCGCCGATCCCGCGCTCGATAAGGTCGTGGTCTTCACCCGCACCAAGCACGGCGCCAACCGCCTGTCGGAAGACCTGATCAAGGCCGGCATCGACTCGGCCGCGATCCACGGCAACAAGAGCCAGGCCGCCCGCCAGAAGGCGCTCTCCGCCTTCCACGCCGGCGAAACCCGCGTTCTCGTCGCCACCGACATCGTAGCGCGCGGCATCCACGTCAACGACATCAGCCATGTCGTCAACTTCGACCTGCCGGAAGAGCCGGAGAGCTACGTCCACCGCATCGGCCGGACCGCACGCGCCGGCAAGTCGGGCTTCGCGATCGCCCTCGTCGATCCGTCCGAGCGCGCAAAACTGCGCTCGATCGAGAAGCTCACGGGCCAGCGTTTCGACCTGAAGGAATCCGAGTTCGCCGGCGCCGAGCTGGCGGCGATGGAAGAGGAAAAGGCGCGTCCGCCACGGCCCCCACAGGGTCGTCCGGGCGGCCACGGCAAGCCGGGCGGCCAGAACCGTTCGGGCGCCCGTCCGAGCGGCAACGGCGCCGGCGCCGGTCGTGCCAAGACCGAGGGCCATCGCGGCCAGCGCGCCCGCCCGTCGGGCCCGCGCGCCGTCGCCTGATCGCGGCAAGCATCTGATCTGAAAACGGCCGGGAGAAATCCCGGCCGTTTTCGTTTGGCGGCTCTCAACGCGCGGATGTTGCAGCCCTTCCCTCCCCTCTCCATATGAAATCGAGGAGACAGGGAGAGCCGCATGGCCGAGACGATCAAGATCGACATTCCGCACAAGCTGACGCGCGAGACCGCCCGCGTGCGGATCGCGGAAGGGTTCGGCAAGATGCGCGACCAGGCGATCGGCGGCATGGTGAAGTTCGAGGACGTCTGGACCGGCGATCGCCTGGATTTCCGTGCGAAGATGCTCGGGCAGACCGTCGTCGGCCGCGTCGACGTCGGCGACGGCAATGTCCACGTCGAGATCGACCTGCCCGGCTTCCTCGCGGCCATCGCCAGCAAGATAAAGGGCAAGATCGCCCAGGGCGGCCAGATCCTGCTCGAGAAGAAGTAGCGGCGCGTCAGGCGCGTCGAGACCTCCAACCCCTATTCGGCGACGCTCCGCAACGTTGCCGCAGTCGCCTTGACGGTGCCGCCAGTGTCGGTGGCGTCGATCGCCAGCACCGTACCGAGGCCCGGCACCTCTGAGCCCACCTTGACGCGCCAGAGCTCCTTGTCGGTCGCCAGGATCGCCTCGTCCTGAAACACCATGACGATCTGGAAGTCGGCCGGCGCGAGCGGCGTCGCCCTGACGATCGCCGGCACCGGCATCGACGTCCCGTCGTCTGCCTTGACCGCGCCGGTGATGATCGGGTCGACGTCGCTCGGCCGCATCGAGGCGAGCAGCTGCCGGTTGAAGTAGTCGGGGTCGTTGACCGAGATGGTATAGGCGGCGAGAAAGAAGCCGATCGAGGCAATACAGAGGCTGGTCGCCAGCATCCGGTCGAGGGTGGCCAGGCCGCGCAGGTCGGGGAGCCGGCGCATTGCGCGACCAGCGGCTTCTGGCCATTCGGGCCGGGACAGGCGGGCGGAAATGACGGCGAACATGGTCGACCCCGAGCGGTAGAGAAGGCTCTATCCTTCCATTGGCCGCTTAAGGGTTCCTTGTTCCTGATGGCCGATCGCCGGGGAATGTGCCGTTAAGGTTTACCAGCGGTAAACGCCGGCGGTGCGGCTGATGCTTGTGATTAACGATCCGTTAGAAGATATGACGGGCGGCACTGCCCTTCCGCAACCGAAAGTCCCATGCTGGGCTTTGCTGCTGGAGAGACGGCGATACGCCGTCGGCTGCCATCGGAGGCTGGAAGACCCATGTCGGAACGCGAAAAACGCAGCGCCTCGCGCATTCGCTCCCGCCTGCGGCCGGGCAAGCTCCTGAGCGAGGAAGGCGCCTTCATCGGCGACTGCGCGATCACCGACAGGACGGCGTCGGGCGCGCGGGTGCGGGTCTTCGACGCTTCGGTGCTGCCGGCGGAAATGGCGCTGTTCGACGAGCGCGAGACGGAGCAGTGGCAGGTCGAGCTGGTCTGGGCCGCCGGTGCCGAGGCCGGATTGCGGTTCCTGACACCGGCGACGCCCGTCGAAGAGGGCGACGTGGAGCAGATCGCCGGCCGCTACTACGCCGTCCGGCCATAGCGGAAAGGGCGCCGCCGCCCCAATGAGGAAGCCGCCGGGATCGTCCGGAGGCTTTCGGTCTAGAGGACCGACAGCAGCCCGCCGACGTTGCCGAAGAGGCCGAGCACGGGCGAAGCCGACGTGTCGGCGTTCTTCACGTCATAGAGCCCTGCAAAGCGCGACAGGAAGGCGTCGAGCTTCTTCGGGTCCTGGAAATCCTTGACGTCGATGCGCTTGGAGATGATCGCCGCCTGCTTGTCGATGTCGAGCGTTGAAAACGCATCGGGCAGGCCGAGCGAGGTCTTCACCACCTCGACGATGGCCTTGTCCGCCAGCATCTTCAGCGGCGACGTCAGTTCGGGAGCGTGCCGCAGAAAATACAGCGCCAGCCGCGTGCCCTCATTGGTATCGCCAGCCTCCGCCTCCATCGTGGTGAGAAGGTAGAGGTTCTCGGTCGACAACCGCTGCCCCGGCTGCTGCACGCTGCTCTCGCTGACCTTCACCTTGCCGCTCGTGTCGAAGTTGAACGAGGCGGCGAAGTCGGAATAGCGGCTGTCGCCAAAGGAGTTGGCGTAGCTCGACCGGTCGCCGAGGTCGCTTGTCAGGAGCTTCTTCAGCTGCGTCGTCGTTAGCTTCTCGTCCTGCAGGCCATAGGCCTTCAGCGTGTAGTCCAGCACCGTCTTGTTGGCGAGGAGGTCGTCGAGCGAGCGCAGGCCGCCCGCCGCATCGACGTATTTCGCCGTTTCCGACTTCAGCACTTCCTTCTTCGCTGCACTGAGGTCCGTGCCGAAGCTTGCCGTGTACTTGGTGCCGACCGTCGTCATCGCCGCGGTCGAGACCACCTGCTGCTGCTCCCGCAGCTTGCCCGTCGCATCGAAGTTGAAGGCGGCGGCGAGCTTCTCGTAGCGCACGTCGCCGAGCTTGTTGACGTAGCTGTTGGGGTCGGAGACGTCGCTCTGCAGCACGCGGCGGATGCGGGTCAGGCTCTCGGTGGCAGGATCGAGATCGAACGCGCGCAACACGTAGTCCAGGGCATCGCGGCCGAACACCGGGTCCTTGATCAGAAGGTCGCTCAGCGACTTCATCTTCGACAGCTGCAGCTTGTAGGTGCTGGTGCGCGACGCGTCCTTGGCGCCGGCATCGGTCTGGTAGTTCTTGTAGTAGCCCGCGGTGGTCGTCTCGGTCATCGCCGCGGACTGGGCCGCGCCGCCACCGGCAACGTTGCCGTCGGTACCGAAGCTGAAAGCCTCGCGCATCGCCGTCATCTTCTGCTTGTAGGCGACGTCCGAGGAGGTCGCCGTCGACATCTGGTTCAGCGCGCTGGTGGTATCGCTGACGTCGCTGGTCAGGATGCTGCGGACGAAGGCGGTGTCGGTCGTCGACGTCACGCCGAAGGCGGTCCTGACATAGGCGAACAGCCGATTGTCCGACAGCAGCGCGTCGACATTGGTGATCTTCGTGATCTTGTCGGTGAAGTAGGACGTCTCGTAGGCAGCGGTCTTCGAGCTCGCCATGTTGTCGGACTTGACGTTGAAGTCGTAGATCAGCTGGCTGGTATCGGCCGCATCCATCGCCGTCGTCTTGCCCGCGGCGAGACTGCCGTCCGCGGCGAAATTGAACTTGTCGGCCAGCTGGAAGAAGATGTCGTCGCTGCTGGACGCCGTGTCGTCCGCGATCGCACCGGTCAGAACATCCCGGACATAGGTCTTCGAGGTCAGCGCCGGATCCCGCCCGATCGAGCGCATCGCCACGTCGAACAGCTGCGGATCGCTGATGAACTGATCCACCGACGTGATGGTCTGCATCTGGGTCTCGAAATGCGTCGTCTTCGTCGCGAGGCTCACCGCCTGGCGCACGCGGTATTCCGAATAGGCCTCGATCAACGACTCGTTCTGACTGGTGCTCTGCGCCGTCTTCACCGCGTCGGCGGTCTTGAAGCTGAACGCCTCGGCAAACTTGCGATAGCGGTCGTCGGCCAAGGCGTTGGCGAACGACGACTTGTCGGTGAGATCGCTCTCGATGACCTTGCGGATGAAACCTTTCGACGAAGCCTGATCCTCGAGCCCATAGGCCTTCAGCGCGTAGGTGTAGAGGCGGCTGTCGCCGAGGAAGTCGTCGACGTCCTTCACCTTGCCGATGTTCTTGTCGTAGTAGGCGGTATCGCTGGCGACGGTCCCCGTCTTCTCGATCCGGTCGAGCGACTTCGTCAGATTGCCGGCGTAATAGCGATAGTTGAGCAAGGTCGAGAGCATCGTACTGGCCTGTGGTCGAGGGAATGGATCGAGCCATGCGGATGGCCCGTCATTGTCGTCGCGCCCTGAGGCTAGCACCGCGATATTGACGCAAAGCTAACTATGATCGCCGTCCGACTTCAGGCCGGTCATCCGGAGGTCGCAGGCTCCACGGGCGCGCGCTTCAGGCCCTCGCCGCCGATCTGGCCCTTCGGCAGGAAATCGAACTGCTCAATCAGGATCTCGTGCACGACCTCCTGCTTGTAGCGGGCATTGACGGAATCGCGGATCGAGCTGGTGAGGGCGGCGAGGTCGTACTGCTCGGGCTTCTCGAAATTGAAAGTCGAGGCCGTGTAGACGGCGCGAAACGCCTCGTCGAGGATGAACGGGTCGGGCGGCACCGCGAGCTTGTTGGCGACTTCGCCGTCGACGGTATAGACGAAGCTCGCGATGACGTAGCCCTGGATGGCGTTCTTGGCGATGATCGGGACCGTGATACCCTCGGTCTTGCGGTAGTCCAGCCCGACGAAATAGGTCGGCTCGACCGTTTCTGCGCTGGCCTCATTCGAGACATAGGACGCCACGGCGTAGCTCGTGCCGAGCGAGGCAACGCAGACCCAGACCCCGATGGCGATGATCTTGATCATTTGACCCGCTTCACGCCACTGATCGCCGAGCCGTAGGTGCCATCGGACTCCGCGTCGGCGATCGCCTGCGCGATCAGGCCGGTGATCTCGCCAGCGGCTTCCATGTGCAGCTGAAGGACGCGGCGGTTGTCGTCGAGACGCTCACGCAATGTGTTCAGCTTGACCTTGAGGTTCGGGGTGACGTTCGCTGGATCCAGCCCGCGGGAGATCCGCGAGAGTTCGAGCAGGCTCTGGTTCTTGCGGTGGCTGAGCTCGGTCAGGTTGATCGAGCGGCCCTCGCGCAGGGCCATGGATTCACCCGCGAGCAGTGCCTCGAGCCGGTTGATGGACTGTGTGAGAACGGTTTCCAAAATCATCTTCCTGTTCTGTCCGGGCGGGACGATATGCACGTTTTCCGGGAGACCTAGCCGAGGCCCTTGAAGGCCTGGGCACCGGTCGTCATGCTGTCGCTGGCCTTCAGTTTGTCCTGGGCACCATTGACGGCCTCAGCCTTGGAGCCGCGCTTCTCCAGCATTTCCGCGATGCCGATCCCGCCATCCTTGGCCATCTCGTCGCCGATCCGCTCGGCCAGCATCGATTTCCAGATCTTGCCGGCCGTGCCGGTGCCGAAATAGGTGGAGTTGTCCTGTGGCAGCATCCCGTCGATGAAGGTCCGGAGCACGAAGCTCTCGAACTGCTGCGTCGGCGACATCACGCCGCTGCGCGAACCGCGAGAGACGAAAGAGATCGACTTCTCCGGCACGTCGCTCTTGGCGACAGTGGTCTCGGGCGCGGCAGCTGCCCCCTGCGAGGCCTTGGCGAGGTCCGTCTCGAAGAGCTTGCCGACGGCCGGGTCAGCCGTCGCCGTCGCCGTTGGGGCGGCGGCCGGCGTTTTCTGCGCGGCGGCAGCAATCAGAGTGGTGGCCGACAGGATCGTCATCATGGAATCCTTCGCCGCCGAAAACTGGACCATGCGGGGCGGCGCATATCTCGCGATGGTTCTACCCCGTGCAACTTATTCGAAGCTTGCGCGGGCGGCGGTCAGGTAATCGTCGAGGGCCAGTTCGAGCGCCGATCGCTCCGCCGCGCGCGAGGCTTCGCCGGTTGCCTCATCGCAGGCATGCTCCAGGCGCTTCTCGATGCCTTGCGCCTCCCGCAGCCGGCCCGCCGAGGCATCTTGCAGCACGAGGTTGCCGGAGATGTGGACCTCGTTGCGCCGCAGCGTCGTCGCCTTGGCTTCGAGGAACAGTCCCTGCAGCAGCGACTGATCGCCGAGGCTCTGCAGGATTTCCACACTGGTGGCGGCGAGCGCGATGCCCTCGCGCTTGAGGTCGGCAAGGCGCCACTCCTCCATCTCGCGCTTGCGCGCCTGAACCGACAGGAGACGCTGAAGACGCTCCGCCCTCGCCTGCTCGCCGCTCATCCCTGCAGCACCCAGCGCTGGTAGCTCTCGACGAAGATCGTCAGGAAGTCGCCGATGGAATAGCCGAGGAGGATCAGCCCTCCGGCGATCACGAAGGGCAGCGAGATGAAGTAGATCGGGATCTGCGGCGTCATCTTGTTGGCGAGGCCGATCGCAAAGTTGACGATGACGGCGTAGACGACGAACGGGCTGGCAATGCGCAGGCAAAGCTTGAAGGTCATGTCGAGGTTGTCGACCATCGAGGCCAGCGCCATGCGCGGCGCGAAGCCGAGCATCACCGGCATCGCGGTATAGGAGGCGACCAGCGCGCGTAGAATCTCCGCATGCAGGTTGAGCGAGAAGATCAGCACCGTCGCCGTGAGGGTGATGAGCGAGACCACCGCCGGCTCCGGCCCGTTTTCGTCCAGCGCCACGCCCATCGCCTGGCCCATGCCGATCGCATTGGCGACGAACGACCCGCCGAACTGGACGGCGATCAGGAAGATACGGCCGAGGAGCCCGATCAGAAGGCCGTTCAGCACTTCGGTCAGCAGCATCAACAGCCGCGCGTCGTCGTTGACGCCCTGCAGCAGGGGCGTCAGCGTGGGCAAGAGCCCCGGCGCCACGGCCAGGGACACGCCGAAGGCGATGAACAGGCGGATCTGTGCCGGGATGCTGGAGTTCGAATAGCCCGGCAGCACCATCAGGCAACTTCCGATCCGGCAGAAGATCATGAAGACGCCGATGATGACCGCCGTGGCGTCTGCGTTCATGCGATCGAACCCAGCGATTTGATGTCGACGCCGCGGGCGATCTCGAGGTGCGACAGCACCGGCAGGTTGACGAAGATCCGCTCGATCATCATCCGCACGTAAGGTCGCGCGTCCGGCGAGGCGACGAGCACGAAGTTCTCGCCTTGGTCGGTCTTCTCGCGGATCACCTTGGTGGCCTCCGTCGCGAACTGCTCGACGAGGCGCGGGTCGATGTCGAACTCGATCACGTCGCCCTTGGCGTCCCGCTTCAGGGCCTGGTGGAAGGCGAGGTCCCAGCGGTTGCCGAGGCGCAGGACGCCGAGCTGGCCCTTGTGCAGGAGATCGCCGCAGATCTGCTGCGCCATGCGGGTGCGGACATGCTCGACGATCTTCTCCGAGCGCCGGACGTGCGGCGCGATCTCGGCGATGGCCTCGAGGATCAGCGTCAGGTTGCGGATCGAGACACGCTCGGCGAGGAGCAGCTTCAGCACCGCCTGCAGGCCGCTGAACGACATATGCGCGGGGACGATCTCGTCGATCAGCCGCTTGTACTCCGGCTCCAGCCGGTCGAGCAGCGTGCGGGTGTCCTTGTAGGACAGGAGGTGCGCGAGGTTGTTGCGGATCACCTCTGACAGATGCGTCAGGATGATCGACAGCGTGTCGACGGGCTCGAAGCCGGCGCGGCGTGCCGCAGCACCGAACGTCTCCGAGATCCACGCCGCCTTCAGGCCGAAAGCCGGCTCGCGGGTCAGGTCGTGCGGAATGTCGGGCACCGGCGAGTCGCCGAGAACGATCAGGAGGTCGCCGAGCCGCAGCGCCTGGGTGGCGACCGTCGTGCCGTGCACCTTGATCTCGTAGGATTTCGGATCGACCGACAGGTCGTCGCTGAGCTTGATCTCGGGCACCACGAAGCCGAAGCGGGAGGCGAAGCGCCGGCGCATCTTCTGCACGCGGTTGCCGAGCTCGTCGCGCGAGAAGGCGAGATGCGCGGCCATCTGCTTGCCGAGCACGAGTTCGACCTCGACGATGCGCAGCGATTCCTTGACCGACTGGCGCTCGCTCTCGACCGCCTGGCTCTCGGCCTGCTGCTTTTCAGCCTCGACCACCCTCTCCGCTTCGGCCCGCCGGCGCGGCACGGTGTAGGCGATGAAGCCCAGCACGCAGGAGACCACGAAGAACGGCAAGAACGGCAGCCCCGGCAGCAGCGCCAGAATGCCCATCAGAAGCGAGGAGATCATCATGGCGCGCGGGTAGTAGCCGAGCTGCGTCATGATCGCCTTCTCGGCGGCACCGCGCGTGCCGCCCTTGGAGACGAGAAGGCCGGCGGCGAGCGAGACGATCAGCGCCGGGATCTGGGTGACCAGGCCGTCGCCGACCGACAGCTTGACGAAGACGTCGGCGGCATGTCCCGCGTCCATGCCATGGCGGGTGACGCCGATGATGATGCCGCCGAAGATGTTGACGGCGGTGATGATGAGGCCGGCGATCGCATCGCCGCGCACGAACTTCGAGGCACCGTCCATGGAGCCGAAGAAGGAGCTTTCCTCCTCCAGCTCGCGGCGGCGCTGCTGCGCCTGGCGCTCGTCGATCAGGCCGGCGGAGAGGTCGGCGTCGATCGCCATCTGCTTGCCGGGAATGGCGTCGAGGGTGAAGCGCGCGCCAACCTCGGCGATACGCGTCGCGCCCTTGGTGATGACGAGGAAGTTGACGGTGATGAGGATGATGAAGACGACGAGGCCGATGACGAAATCGCCGCCCATGACGAATTCGGAGAAGCCGCCGATGACGTAGCCGGCCGCGTTGTGGCCCTCGTCGCCATGGCTGAGGATGACCCGTGTCGTCGCGATGTTCAGCGACAGGCGCAGCATGGTCGCGAGCAGCAGGATCGTCGGGAAGGAAGAGAAGTCGAGCGGCTTCTCGATCCACAGCGAGACCATCAGGATCAGCACCGACAGCGAGATCGAGATGACCAGGCCGAAGTCGATCAGGAAGGCGGGGATCGGGACGAACAGCACCGCCATGATGAAGACGATGCCGAGCGCGAAGCCGATGTCGCGGCGGCTCTTGGCCTTGATCGGGGGGCTAAGTCTCAGCGGTGCGACGAGCGACATCCGGCGTTCCCTCGGGCGGTGCGCCCCGTGCGTGACCCCCGGCTCGACGCCGCGGCATGGAAGGCCGGCGCGGCAGCGGGAAGGCTACGCGGCAAGGCCGGAAAAAAGCGGGCCGACGGCGCGCCATTTCTCCTAATCTTCCTGACGGTTCGAGCTTGAGCCGGGCTGGAAAGGTTTCCAAAACCTTAGCAACGACTGCATCAACCTTCGACAGTGGTGCCGGTCCGTATCGGCAACCCCTCGCACGGCAAGGCTGTAGTCGATCCCCGGCCTGAACGCAAAGAGGCCCCTGGCGGCGCTTGCCGGCCCGGGGCCTCTTGGACGAAGGATCGCGGACGGTGTCCTGATCAGTAGCCGTGTTCGATGCGGGCGTAGCTTTCCTGGGTGAAGGAATAGACCTGCGCGCCGGTGAACGAAGCGGTGAAGGCGACGATGATGAAGATGGCGATGATCTTCGGCACGAAGGTCAAGGTCACTTCCTGGATCTGCGTCAGGGCCTGGAACAGCGCGATCAGGATGCCGACCAGCATGGCGCCGCCGACGGCGGGCCCCGAGGCGATGACCACGGTCCAGATCGCGGACTGGATGATGTCGATGGCGTCGGCCTGGTTCATCTCTTCTACTCGATCTTGATGCCGGCGCCGAGGTCGACGGTGGCGCCACTGGCCAGCGTTGCGACAGCCCCGGCATCGGTCACCTTCACCGACTTGACGACGCCGCTGACGGTGCCGTCGGCCGATGTCAGCGTGCGACCGAGCACCGCGTCGGCCTGGGTCAGCGAGGAAACCGTCAGCATGGTCTCGAGCTTCTGGTTCATCTTGATACCCTGCTCGACGTTCGAGAACGATGCAAGCTGGGCCAGCTGCGCGGTCGCGTCGGTCGGGTTCAGCGGATCCTGGTTCTTCATCTGCGCGACGAGGAGCTGCAGAAAGGCGTCGTAGTCGAGCGTCGCCTTCGACGCATCGGACTTGGTGGTCGACGTGGTGGACGTCGTGGCCGCCGCAGAGGTGGTGTTGACCGTGGTCATGATCTGGCTCCCATGGCCACGGGCACCCGGTCCTCGTGGAAGGTGGACAGGTTCGCCGGTGGCTCGTCCTCGGCGAGAATGGCCTCTTCCATCGGCATGAGGGCCCGCAGGCACTTCAGGCCGTCATAGGGACGATCACGGCCGACGAGATCGGCGACGTCCATCAGGCCGTCGCGCATCGCCGCGTTCGACGAGGTCGCCAGCAGCAGCGCATAGGTCCGGGTAAAGGCCTCGCGGGCAGCGACGGTGTTGGCCGGGTCGATCAGCATCATCTGGACGATGAAGTAGAGCTGGCGCAGCGGCGTCGTCGCGGCTTCCGCCTGCATGACGTGGCTTTCCAAGAGGAAGGTCACGTCGTTCAAGAGCTCGATCGAGGTCTTGCGATCGACCCGCATCACGGCACCGTTGATGAAGATCCGCTCGCCGGCCCGCAGGGAGACTTTCAGCGTCGCCATCGACCTTACTCCAAACCGTCGCGGATCATCGCGGTGACGTCGATGATGCCCTTGAAGCTGTTCACCTTGCCGTTGCGCAGGGCATCGGTCTCGCGCATCACCCAAAGACCGATGGAGATGAGACCGGCGCGCAATTCTTCCGGCAGCGCATTTTCCGGGTTGGCCAGATCCTCGATCAGCACCGACCAGAGCGTCCGCGTGACGTAGATCGCTTCGATCGCCGCCGACGACCGAGGGCCGGCCAGCTCGGCGCGCGTCAGCACTTCGAGCGTATGCTCGAGCGCCTGGCGCTCGCGCTCGCGCGCAGAGGAGCCGCTTTCCTGCCTGATCTCTGCGTAGGAGAATTGATACATGCGCCGTTCCTCGATCTGGACGGGGCAAAGGCCCGTCCGAAATGCTGTCCGCTGTCGATCAGATCGAATGCTGCCGCTCGATCAGATGTAATTTAGAAGGCTTAGCGACTGGATCTTGCCTGTCACTGTATAGGCAGCTTCCAACTGCGTTTTCAGCGCGTTGACGCGCAGGCTTGCTTCCGAGATGTCGACATCCTCGAGCGCCGAGACGGTCTTCTCCATGATGTCCTGCTGGCGAAGAAGCTCGGTATTGGCGGACTCGACCCGCTTCAACTTGGTGCCCACATCGGCACGCATCGAGGTGATCGCGGTGGTGCCCTTCTTCAGCTGGACAGCAGCAGCGTCGGTGACGACCTTGCGCGTGGCCTCGCCCAGCGAGCCGATGTCAAGGCTGGTGATCATCGTGTAGGCCGAGGCCATGTTGCGGAAAGAGGCGTCGTTGGCGGAAGCCGAGGACGTGATGGTCTCGCTCTTGCTGACCGGCGAGTCGATCGTGCCGTTCGTGGCGTTCGACCAGTTCGCCGTCCAGGCCGCATCGGTGAACAGGTCGGAGAACTTGTAAGGTCCGGTCACCGTCGGCTGCGGCGCCGGCGGCGCGAAGGTTGCCGTGGGCGTGAAGCCAGCGGGATCGGTCAGATATTTCGTCATCTGGTCGGCGGTGACCAGGCTCGCATTGTCGGTGCCCGTTGCGGCCCGCACGAAGTTGCTGAAGTTCAGCTGTGTCGCCGCATCGGCAAGCGTCGTGTCCGTCTTGATCGGCGACACGTTGCTGTTGTCGCCGGCAAACAGGAACTGCCCGCTCGACGCGTTCAGCGCCGAGGTCATCTGCTGCAGGCCGGACTTGGCGCCGCTGACGAAGACCGCGAAATCGGTGGCGACGCTGATGCCGATCAGGTTGTTGGCCATCGCCTCGCCGCCTTCGCTGATGGTCGCGAGCGACGCGTCGATTTTGTCGAGCCGCGTGGTGACGAGGCCGTTGGAGGTCCGCTGCTCCTTGAACGTGGACTCCTGCGCACGGGCACTGATGGCGCTGCCGGTCAGCCGGCCGAGCGTGCGGCCGACATCGACGTGTCGGCCCGAATTGACCTCCTGCGAAGCGTCGTTGAGCGAGCTCTGCAGCTTGGCCAGCGAGGTTCGGGTGGCGCTGTTGAAGGAAAGCGTCGAAATGCTCATGGATTCAAGCTCCGTCAGATGCTGTTGAGAAGCGTCTTCAGCATCTCGTCGATGGTGGAGAGCAGTTTGGAAGAGGCCTGGAAGGAGCGCTCCAGCTGCATCATCTGCGTCAGCTGCTCGTCCATGTTGATGCCGGTCTTGTTGGACAGCGTGTCCTGCGTCCGCTCGAGCACCGTGGTCTTGTATTCGGTCTCGTTCAGCGAGTTCTGACGGGTCGACTGCAGCCAGCTGACCGACGACGCGGCGTAATCCGCAACGCTTCCCTTGGAGTCGGCACTGCTGTCGTCCGCAAAATTGCGGGTCGTCGCCATCGCCGTGCTCAGCTGGTTGAGCCGCGCCGTGAAGCCACCGAGGTCCGCGGTGTTGTAGTCGTACTTGATACCGTCGCGCAGCAGCGTCGGGTTAGCCGTTACGCCGTCCGCCAGGCGCAGCGAGCCGGCTAGGCCGATGACCGCAGGGGTCGTCGCCGTCGCGGTGCCAGCGACGAGGCCGCCATCCGCGCCGCCCGGGCCGGGGACGATGTTCGACAGGGCCATCGGCACCGCACCACCGACGCTGGCGGCGGAGGCGGTGATCTTGCCGGTGCCATCGGCCGCGAAGCTGACCTTCCCTGCGCCGAGTGCCGTCGTGCTGCCGGCAGGCGTTGCGGCCGCGACCATCGATTGCAGTCTGGCGGCAAAGGTATTCTTATCCGTCAGGTCAGTGGCCGACAAAGTGCCGGTCGCGACATAGGTGGTGTCGCCATACTTGAAGTTGAACGACAGCGTCTGGTTCGGGCTGGTTCCAGCCGTGTCGAACGTGCCGACATCGAGCTGCGATACCGTCGCCAGCGTGCTGGGATCAACCGCGGTGAACAGGCCCGGCACATCCGGCATGCCGGCAGCGCTCTCCTTGAAGGAGTCGATCAATCCACGCGCTGTCTCGTCGAGCTGGGTCTGGTAGGTCACCATGATGTCGTCGCGCAAGGCGACGAGGCCGGCGACCGAGCCGTTTTTCAGCGGCATATAGGCGGTGCTGCCGGTCACGGCGGTGCCGTCGATCGTCAGCGCATTGCCCTCGGTGACGGTCTCGTTGAGGCCGGGGGTCGCCGTGAACCCGACGGCGCGGGCCGTCGTCTCGAACAGCGTCACGCCGGAGTCGGTGTAGAGCACCATGTCGTTCTCGCCGCGCGTGACGATGTTGACGCCGACATATTGCGAGAGGGCGGCGACCGCCTGGTCGCGGGCGTCGCTGGCATCGGTCACGTCGGCACCGGTGCGGGTGCCGCCGACCACTTCCTTGTTCAGCGTCTCGATCTTGGCGAGCAGCTTGTTCATCTCGGCGGCCGCGTTGACCAGCTCGGTGTCGGCATCCTTGCGGATCGTCTGCGTCGTCGCCGAGGCCTCGTTCAGCGTCTTCACGAGGTCGGACGCGGCGGTGACGGCGTTGCGGGCGAGTTCGTAATTGTTCGGCGAGGCGGACAGCGTCGTCAGCGCATCGGACAGCTTGCTGACCATGGCGGCCGGCGAGCGGCTGAGCTCGGTGTCGCCGAGCGTCTCGCTCAGACGATCGAGGCCGTTGCTGATGACGTTGCCCTTGCCGACCGCGGCGCTGGCATCCAGCATATTGCGGAACAGCGCATAGTTCGACGACTGCGAGACTGTCTTGATCTGGACCTGGCCGTTCAGGCCGGTGATGACGTTGGCGTATTTCTTCGTCGCACCGACGGTGTTGACGTTGGCGATGTTGCGGGCAACGAGCGCCGTCTGTGCCTGGGACGCCGCGAGCGACGACTTTGCCGTATCGAGGGCGGTGGAAAGCGACATGGCGGGTTTTCTCGCAGTCGGAGGTTGGCGGCGGCGCTGGGATCGGCGGGAGCGGACTGGTTGGCAGTGCGGTAGGCGGCGCCCGGTGGCGACGCCTACCGCGGCAGCATCAGCGCTTCAGGTTGACGAGAACGTCGAGGATTTCCGAGCCGGTCTGGAAGACCTTCGAGTTCGCGGTGTAATTGCGCTGCGACTCGATCATGTTGGTAAGCTCGCCGGCCAGATCGACCGTCGAGTCCTCGAGCGCGCCGGCGGTCAGTTTGCCGAAGCCGCCGGAGCCACCGAAGCCCATCAGGACGGTCCCGGATTCGATGCCGGCGCTGTAGACGTTGCCAGCCTTGGCGATCATGCTGTCCGGGCTGTTGACCGAGGCCAGCGGGATGCGGAAGAGGTCGCGGGTCGTACCGGAGGCGAAGGCCGCGGTGACGGTGCCGTCCTCGCCGACCGAGATGTCCTTGATGACTTCAGCCGGATTGCCGTCGACGGACGCCGCCAGCGGCTGGGTATTGCCGGTGAACTGCGTGGTGTCGCCGATGTTGAGATTGAAGATGCCACCACCGATGCCGTTGGCGGTGTTGCCCATGTTGATCGTGAGGATGCCAGGATTGGTCGAAGATGTGTTCGCCAGCGTCGATGCGGGTGTGGTCGACGGCACGATCGAACTCAGCTTGAAGGTCGTGGGATCAAAGGTCAGCGTTGCCGAGGCCAGAGGGGCCGCTGTCGTCGTCGTACCCTTTACGGTGTAGGGGAATGGAGCATTGGCGCCCGTCGAGGCATTCCGGCTATCATAGACAGCCATTTCCCACTGGTTCTCGATGGGCGGTGTCCCCGCCGTATCCGGTAGCTTGGTGTAGTAGATATCGAGCTTAACCGCCTCGCCGGAATTGTTGTAGACGGTGATCGACGTGCTGACGGTCGAACCGTCCAGCGGTTTGGCATTTGGATTGGTCGAGGGTGTCGCAAGGGCGACGGGAGGGCTGCCGGTGGTAGCAGGAACGAATGCCTTGTTCAGCGGGACCGTCAGGATGCCCTTGGTGGTCGGGTTGGCGCTGAGCAGCGAGGTCTTGAGGTTGACCTCCTGGAGACCCGAGAATCCGTTGAGCACGGCGTCGGTGCCGGTCGTGCCGACGGGATAGCCCATCAGCGTGTAGCCCGCGGCGTTGACCAGCGAGCCGTCGGCCTGCTGGGTGAACGAGCCCGCGCGCGTCAGGAAATTCCCGCCGCTGCCGTCGCTGACCGCCAGAAAGCCGTTGCCGTTCACGGCAAGGTCGAGCTTCTTCGGACTGTTGTCGTTGCCGGTGTAGCTGAGGCCGCCCTGCTCGCTGACGAACGTGCGCGTCTGCACCTCGACGGCGCCGGAATTGTAGCCCGAAGCATTGCCGGGGAGGATGAGCGAGGAGAACTCGGTCTGCGACTGCTTGTAGCCGGTGGTATCCGAATTCGCGATGTTTTCCGCGACGACCCCGAGCTTGCTGGCTTGCGCCGTCATGCCCGAGACGCTTGTGCGCATAATTCCGCCGATGCTCATCCGGTGCCCTTCCAATGGCAGTTTTTCTGCTCGATATTTAACTGCGTGAGCTTGCGCGAAGCTGCCAGAAGGGCACCAAAACTGCTCCAACACGGTGGTTTTGGCTTGAATAAAGAAAAATCCCGCATTTGCAGAAGCAAACCGGGATTTTTATACTTATTTAAGAAATGTAGGGATCAGACGCCGATGCCGTATCCGAGGTAGCGCATGGACGACACCGGGTCGTAGCCAAGGCGCATCTTGAGCTTCTTGCGCAGCTTGGAGATGTGGCTTTCGATGACGTTCTCCTCGACGTTTTCGTCGAAGATGCCGTAGATCGCCGAGAACAGCTGCTGCTTGGAAACGCGGCGACCGCGGTTCTGCACCAGGTATTCGAGGATCCGGCGCTCGCGCCGCGGCAGGATCATCGACGCACCGGCAACTTCAGGGTCGCGGCCGTCGGAGAAGACGCAGATCTCCTCGACCACCGTGCGGCCCTTGCCGGCACCGGCGTCGCGGCGGCGGATGGCGCCGACCCGGGCGAGGATTTCCTTGACGTGGACCGGCTTGGAGACGACGTCGTCGATGCCCGCGGCGAAGAGATCCAGGGTCGAATTGAGCGCCTTGGTCTCGGCCAGCGCGATCAGCGGGGCGTTGGACCGGCCGCGCACCAGGCGGGTGAACGCACCACGCTCGGGGAAGTCACCCAGAAGAAACGCTTCGACGGCGGAGATGTCGGTCTCGGGAGCAGTCTCGACCCACTCGCGAAATTCCTCGACCTGGAAGCCCGCGGCAGACACGCCCTCCATGCCGAACAGCGACTGATATCCGTTCGTGACCAGTTCACGGTTGTCCACAACTACGATCATCACATCCACCTGCCGTCGGGTTTCTCTGGAGATATTGATACGGCGTTAAGGCCCAGGCGAGCTATCCCTAAAACTCACTATAAGGTTAATGGGACCTTTCAGGTAGCCGGCAAAGAGACAGGTGGTGCAACGGGTTAGGCAGCTTTGCGAAAGCTTCAGAAAAGCTAAAAGCACTGGATTCGCTGAGAATCCGGGGTGCCTTTGCGGTTTGTCAACGGTTTGTTAACCATTCGCCCGAGCGCGCCCGCCTGTCGCAGCGCACACTGCTCGGGAACGCTCCTGCCGAGACGAGTAACTCATCGGCTCGGTCGACGGCCGTCATGCCGGTCTTCGGAAGCGCATGCGTCCGGCAGGTTGTGTCGGGTGGATCAGCCGACCTCTTGGACTGTCCGCGAAGGGGCGCAGGCGTCGCAAGCCGTACCGCCGCGCACCGGCTTTTCGGACTGGACAAGGTGCGGTCCGAAAGCCTGGCAGGAAAAGCGCATCGCCAGAGTTTTCTTGTCGGCAAAAACAATTTCGCCCCCGGGAGGACTGAACCTCCGCGGGGGCGAAACGCGTGTGTCTGAAGGAGGCTGTGGCCCGAGACGTCCAGACCAGTCTGCGGTGGATGGGCTCACCCATTCGCAGAGGGACGCTCGCAAGCCGAAAGGCCGAAGCATCCCGGAAGCGTCCGGCCGGACGCCGAGTGTTTCTAGAGGTAGTTCCCCGAAGCGCGTCTTGGTCGATTGTCGCCGGCCTGCTGCCGCTCGTCGCGACCGGCATTCCGGCCTTGCTGCTCCGCCTCGCCGCCGCGATTGCGCGGATCGCTACCGCCGCCGTTTCCGGAGTCCTGCTGCGCACCGGCGCTCTCGCCGGCAGCTGCGGCGCGGACCTGCGGCTGGGCGCTGTTGTCGCGGGAGACGATGGTGATCGATGCTTCGTCGATCGAGAACCCGGCATGCTGCAGAAGCTTGCGCAGGCCTTCGCGGTCCTGCGCCAGCACCTTCGCCGTCTCGGCTTCGGTTGCGGCGATCTCGAGAGTCAGCTGGCCATCGACGAGGCGCATCGAGACATCGAGCTTGCCCAGCGTCTCGGGCTGCAGCTGGATGGTAAGGGTCTTCAGCGCCGCACCGCCCGCGGTCATGCGCAGATAGGCCTCGTTCGGCAGATCCGACGGCCGCTGGCTGGCGAGCGTCGCGCCGAGTGCGTCGATGACGCGGCCGGCGACCTGGCCCGTCATCAAGGCGAGCGGCAGGACGCCGGCACCGTCCTTCTGTGCCAGCACACCGGACTTCGGCGCATCGGCGGCGTCGGATGCCGCGCGACCGAGGCGGGCGGAAATCTTGTCGACCGCAGTCTCTGCCGCATCCTTCTTCCGGACCAACACCGCAACCTGGCTGTCGGCCTCATCGCTCAACAGATCGGCTTTGCGGGCCGTTTCGTCGGCGGCAACCTTGCTGCGGCTGCGTTCCTTGATGCGCTCTTGCGGGGCGACGTCGGCGGCGACAGCAGCGGCCTTCGCCGCCGTGGTCTCGATGGAAGACGCCTTGGCGTTCTCGCCGGCCGCCGCAGCCTTGCCGGCCTTGCGCTCGCTGAGCCGCGCAAGCGCCTGATCGAAGCTCAGCTTCTCGCCGCCCTCCTCCGCCGTCGCCTGCTGCAGCGCCTGCGCCTCATTGCCCTCGACGAGGACGAAGGCATCCGAGCGCGGCTCGAAATGCGTCTCCATGTGGACGACATCGAGCTTGACCTTGCCACGGGCACCCGGACCGGACGCCTCTCCGGCGACCTCCTCGGTCGCGCCCGCTTCCAGCGAGACGACGATGACGCGTTCATCGCCACTCTTCTCGGCGTCGGCATCGACCTCCTTCACCGCCGTGACCGGGGTCGTGGTGCCACCGAGCAGGCGACCGAGAAAGGCCAGCGGATCGCCCGCGGCTTCGTCGGTCTCCGCGTCTGAGTCCTTGGCAGCCTGCTGGTCGTCGCGGGCCTTGCCCGTCACCGACTTGCTATCGGCGTGCCGGTCTGATGCCGGTGCACGCGGCGCGGGCGCAGAGGACGCGGGCTGGCGATCGCCGCTGCCCTCGCTCGGCCGGCGGTCTTCATTGCGCGGCTTCACCGCGGGAGAACTGTCCTTGGCGACGTCGCGGATCGTGCTCTCGAAGGCCCTTCCGTAGTCGGCATCGCCGCGGTTGTTGCTGGAAGCGGACATTACGTCGAGAATGGGCAGAGGGCTGGCGGCAATCTTCACTTCTGTACCTTTCCGAGATCGCTCTCGACTTCGCTGAGCAGGCGCTGCGCACGGTCCATCACGGGCGACGTCTCCGCCGGGGGTTGGGCGGTCGCCACGAGTTCGGGCGTCCGGTCGATGCCGCCGAGGATCGAGTGCGCGGCATCGAGGAGCGTGGCGTCCTCGGCGTAGAGCTTGGAACGATCGATCGCGGCAAGATCTGCCGCAAGGGCTTCGGCCGACGCCGTGCCGATCGTCGAGGCGGCGATGTAGAGCCGCGCCCGCTGCACCTGATCGTCGGGGACGCCGGACGTCGCCAGAACGGCCTCGCCCGCGAGCTTGGCGAAGGCAAGATGGCCTTCGACAACGGCCCGGCGCCCGACCGCCAGGAAGATCGTGCGCTTGTTGGCGTCGGCCAGGCGCTGCGTCACGTCGAGCATCGTCGCCGCGGCGATCTCGGGATTATCCTTTCCCCGGCTCGAATAGACGGCGGCAAAGCGGGCTTCGAAGTTCGCGGAATAGGACGAGTCCGAATAGCGGTCGAAATACTGCCGCGCCAGCCGGTCGGCAGCCGGATGGTCGCCGAGGCCATCGACCAGCAGCACTTCCATGCGCAGGGCGGCCTCCTCGATCAGGCCGCCGGGCGCCAGCAGCCGGGCCCGGTCAAGATGGGGGATAGCCTGCTTCGGATCGTCCTTCTGCATCATCTGACCGATCACAAGGTTCAGATGCGCCTCGAGGCCGGGCTCCATGCCGGTATAGTCGAGACCGGTCAGCGCCTTCCTGGCCTCGGCGAAGTCGTTCTGCACATAGGCCAGCGCACCCTTGAACATCGGCTCCTGGGAGCCGTCCAGCACGCCGCTGGCCAGGAGACGGCGCAGCACATCGGGCGGTCCGCCGCTGAGCACGAAGAGAACGGCCGCCCGCCGGTTGCGGGGATCGCTCCAGACCGCGGCATCGGCCTCGAGGAAGACCGGTCCGAACCGGCGCAGCAGCATCGACTGGACCTGAATCGCCCGACCATTGCCCCTCGCCACCTGATCCTGCAGGAACTGGATGGTGCGGATGATGTCGAACGGCATGGGGCTGCGCGTGGTCGCCCAGTGGTGAGTGCCCTCCCCGGCTTCCAAGGCCGCGGACTTCGCCTCATCGGTCGAAGACGCCGCAGCATCGCCATGGCCGGCTTCCGGCACGGCGGGCGCGCCGGCCTCGGCCGCCGGCGTTTGCTGCGTCAGGCTTTCGACCGCCTTCTCGGCATCGGGATTGGGGATCTGCCCGGTGACCACCGGGTCGATGACCGCTCCCTGCGGGTCCATGATGCCCTCGACGCCCAGCGCATAGGCGGGCGGCGTCGGCGCGGAGATCCGCAGCGACGGCACGACGGCGGCCGGGCGCAACGGCAGGCCGTTGGTCCTTTCCGCCGCAAAGCCGGCGGTGGCGGGCAGCAAAGCCAGCACCGATGCAGTCACGAGAAGGCGGCAAATCATGCTTGCGGCTCTTTGAGGAGGATCTCGATCCGCCGGTTGACGGCGCTTTCGGGATGGGCGGCATCCTTCGGGTCGCGGTCGGCGACACCTTCGATGCCCTGGACACGGTTCTGGTCGAGACCGCCCCGCACCAGCATGTAGTAGGCGAACTGCGCGCGCGCCGCCGACAGACGCCAGTTGTCGTATTCAGGCCCGGCATAGGCGCGTGAATCCGTATGGCCGCGGATCACCACCTCGCCCTTCCGGGCGGCCAGAAGCTTGGCGATGGCCTCGACCATCCGCACCGCCTCGGGCGTCGGCTTGGCGGACCCGACCTGGAACATGCCGGAGGTCACGCTGTCGGCGAGCGAGATCGTGATTCCGTCCTTGCCGGCGCTGACGTCGAGATTGGGCGCAGCACCCGGCGCCACGGCCTGAAGGCTCTGCTGAATCTCGGCCTTCAGCGCCGCGGCATTGTCCTTCATCGACGGGGTCGCCGGCTCGGCAGCGGCGGAAGCGGGCTTGGCCGCCGGTGTGGCGACAGTGGCCGTCGGCGTCGGTGGCGTGACGACCTCGGCGACGGTCCGCATTGCCGGCTCGGCGGGCGGCTGCGGGAACTCGGACGGCGTCATCGGCGTGCCCTCGGCCGCCTTCTCGCTCGCATTCGGCTGCAGCTGCCAGGACGTCGGGTCGAACGGATCGCGGTAGGCCTCCCCGCCGTTCAGGCCGGGAAGTCCCGTGCCATTCGGAACGCCGGTGGTCCCTGAATCCTTGCCGACGCCGCCCTCGGCCGAAATCTCCGCGAGCACCGCATAGGGGTCACGGAACAGTGCCTGCTCCTCGCCGCCGTTCGCGGTTCCGCTCATCGGCTTGTCGTTCGGATCACCGCCGTCCGCGACGGCACCGCTCGACCCCGCCGACGGTGACGAGGGCGAAGCCTCGCCATCCTTGAGGCCCAGCGATTCCGGCGTCGAACTGTTCAGCTTGATCGGGTTGAAGTACTGCGCAATCTTCTTCTTGGTGGCGTCGTCGGAAGCATTGGTAAGCCACATCACCAGGAAGAACGCCATCATCGCCGTCATGAAGTCGGCGAAAGCGATCTTCCAGACGCCGCCATGATGGGCCTCTTCGCCATCATGGTTGCGTCGGACGATGATGATCTGATTGACCGGATGAGAGGCGTCGCTCACGAAAGAGCCTCCTCCAGCGCCAGCCGCCATGACGAGAGCCGGGTCTCGATCACCGTGCTGTCGGCGTCGATGCGGATGTCGGACTGGGTGTCGTCATTGGCGAAGGACAGCAGCCGGGCGTGGTCGCCGAGCTTATCCTCGAACGCCGACAGTAGGTCGGTCGGCCCCGAGGCGGCGATCTTGTAGGCCATGCCGTCCAGCGCGATGGTCTTCACCGCGCCGACGAGGTCGTCCAGCGTCTGCCGTCTGCGGGCGTCCAGCGCCAGCGGCCGGAGCACGCTGTTGAGGCTCATCTTGATCGTCTCTTCCAGAATGGTCATCTGCAGGATCAGCAGATCGGCCAGCCGGTCGGCCTGGTCTTCGGTCCACTCGCCGCGGGTCTTCGTCAGCGTCGTGGTGTAGTCGTTGGCGATCTCCGAACGGATGCTGTCGATGCGGCTTTCCGTCTCGAAGCTCAGCTCCTCGCGCGCCATGGCCTTGCCGGCCTCGATGCCTTCCTCGCGGGCTGCCTCGACGGCTTCCTGGAGAGCTGCACGCTCCTCGGCCCAGGCGGCACGCTCGGCTTCGACCTCGCTCAGGGGAACCCGGGCCTCGGTAAAGGTACGGGCCTTCTGTTCCGACGGCCGCGGCACCGATTTCAACGGACGGATCGACGGCTCTTCGAAGGATGTCGAGGCTTGCAGCTTGCGTCCAAGGGTGGCCTTGCGGACAGGCGTGAAGGGGGTGAAGTCGTCGCCAGCAGAGTCGGCGAAATACTGTGCGAGAGGTATCATGTCTTAGGCCGCCTCTTTCTGGTGGATCCAGTGCTTCAGGATCGACGCCGCCTGGGCCTCGTCGAAGTCGATGAGCTTCTCGAGCCGAGCCTGCGGCGAGTTCGCCTGGCTGCGGGTCAGGTCTTCCAGCAGCGCCGAGTCGATGCCGCCAGTGGCGCCGCTGCGGATCAAGCCGGCATGGTCGCCGCTCGCGCCGAACCCGCCATTGGCACCGGCAAGTCCGGCATTCTCCAGCTCGATCGCGTCCTGTCCGGCGGTATTGGCGGGGGCGGCCAGCGCCCGGATCGCCGGCTTCAGGCCGAACCAGATCAGGAGGACGGCGACGACGAGGACGGTCAGCGCGTTGATCATCGTGCCGCTCTGGCGCATCAGCATTTCGCCGTAACCGACGGGCTCGACCGGGGCGAGGTCCTGGCCGTTGGTGATGAAGTCGACGGCGGAGATCTCGAGCTGGTCGCCGCGGCTTTCGGTGAAGCCGGAGGCGGAGGCGACGAGGAGCTTGATCTTGGCGAGGGCTTCGTCGACCTGGGCCGGCTGGGGGTTGTCGCCGAGCGTCTCCATCAGCCGCTTGCGGTTCACCACCACGGCGACGCTGAGGCGCTTGACGTCGTAGCCGTCGCTGACGGTCTGGGTCGTCGTCTCGTTGATCTCGTAGTTGGTCAATTCCTCGCGGCGTTCCTTCGCCTCGGAGGACTGGGTGCCGGTCCCAGCGGCATTCGCCTGCTGCGGCAGGTTCTGCTCGACGGTCGCGGCGGGATTGGCCTGCTTGTCGGAGGTCTGGCCGGTCTCGCGAACGGTCCGGGTGGAGCGCTCGACGCGGCCTTCCGGATCGAACTTGCGGGCGCTCGTGCTCTTGCGGTCGGTATCCAGCCGGGCGTTGACGCTGGACTGGAAGTTGCCGATGCCGAGGTAGGGCGAAAGGGTGCGGCTGATCGCCTCTTCGACGCTGCCGGACACGATGCCCTCGATCCCGAGAAGCTTCGACGGCGCAGCGGAGGTGGTGTCGTCGCCGGAGGCGAGCAGCGTGCCGTCGGTGTTGAGCACCGTGACCTCGTCGACGTTCATACCGGGGATGGCGGAGGCGACGAGGTGGCGGATCGCCTGGGCGTTCTTGAAGTCCTCGGTGTCGTCGGTGCGGATGACGACGCTGGCGGAAGGCTTCTGCGTCTCGCGGCGGAAGGTGCCGGGCTCGGGCAAAACGATATGAACCCGTGCGGCGCGCACGTCCTTCAGGGTCTGGATGGTGCGGGCAAGCTCGCCTTCGAGGGCGCGGACCTTGGTGACTTCCTGCATGAAGGAGGTCAGGCCCATCGAGCCCAGCGCGTCGAAGAGCTCGTAACCGGCGTTCTCGGAGCGCGGCAGGCCCTTTTCGGCCAGCAGCATCCGGGCATTGGCGGTCTGCGAGAAGGGCGTCATCACCGTGTCGCCGGCCGAGCTGACGTCGAAGCTGATCCCGGCTTCGGTCAGCGCCGAGCCGATACGCGTCACATCCTGACGATCGAGTTTGGAATACAGCGTCTCCATGTCGGGACGGCTGAGATAATAGGCACCGAGCCCCACGACGGCGACGACCAGAAGGCCGATCATCGCCATCATTCCAAGCTTCCGCGCGCCAAGGGCGCTCAGATTGTCGAGGATCTGCTGGGCTTGTACGCCGCCGACGATTGCCATGAATCTGCCTGCTCTTGCTCAAGGTGGTTGCACTGCGGGCAATCTGACGGGCGAAGCTTGTGCGGGCGTGATCGCAGGACCCGCCGAAAGGTTCCGGTCCGCTGAAAGCTTTATTTTCCAGACGCTGCGTGGCGTCCTTAGACACCTAACCGCCTGGAAAGGCTCGCATTACGCCGGAAAAGATCAGCGCCTTCAGGTTGCTCCGAAAGCCGTCTAAATATTGCAGATGCGCTTTGTCCGCGGCGGTCGGCACCCCCTACCGCCTGCCGGCCGGCATTCTGATTCGCGCTCATGGAAAAACGGCGGCCGCTCCGTTCTGGAGGGCCGCCGCTGATGGTCAGGACGAGCGTCGGAGGCGAACGAACGCCGGGGTCAGAAGAAGGACCGCACCAGCGAGCCCGTCAGCATGTTCCAGCCGTCGATCAGGACGAAGAACAGGATCTTGAACGGCAGCGAGATGATCGTCGGTGGCAGCATCATCATGCCCATCGACATGGTGAGGGTCGCGACGATGAGGTCGATGACGAGGAAGGGCAGGACGATCAGGAAGCCGATCTCGAAGCCGCGCCGGAGTTCAGAGATCATGAAGGCCGGGATCAGGACCTGGAGGCCGACCTCGGCGTTCGCCTCGGCAGCAGTGGGGTCGACCGGCGGCGTGCCGGCGGCAGGGGGCTGGACCCGGTCGCGCTGGGCCGCCTCGTTGAGGCTGTTGAACAGCGCCAGATCCTGCGGCCGCACCTGACTCATCATGAAGTCGCGGAACGGATCGGCAATCCGGGTAAAGGCTTCCTGCTCGGTGATCTGGTTGTCGAGCAGCGGCTTCAGGCCCTCGCGCCAGGCCTGGTCGAAGGTCGGGGCCATGACGAAGAAGGTCATGAACAGCGACAGCGAGATCATGATGAGGTTGGCGGGGGTCGACTGCAGGCCCAGGCCGGTGCGCAGGATCGATAGCGCGACGACGATGCGCGTGAACGACGTCACCATCACCAGGAGGCCCGGCGCGACCGAGAGCACGGTGACGATGCCGAACAGCTGGATGATCCGGCCGGAGGCGCTGGCGTCGCCGGCGGGGATCAGCGCGGACAGGCTGTTCGCCAGATCGGTCGGCGCTTCCTGTGCGAAAGCCGGTCCGGCAACGAGGAGAACCGCGAGGGCGAGAAGAACGCGTTTCATTGCGCGATCAGCGACTGGATGAGGTAGTCGCTGACGGCGGGCGAGCGCAGCTGGGCGCGCTCGCGCAGGTCCTCGCGCAGATGCAGCAGACCGCGGGAGCCCTCGACCTGGGCGAGATCGACGGTTCTGAGGAAGGTCAGCGTGTCGCTCTGGATCTGGGCGGCTAGAACCGGAAGATCTTGCGCCTTTTCCGGGTCGAGGACGATGCTGGCCTCCACCCGGATCAGCACGTCGGCCGGCGAGCTGACATTGGTCACCACCGGCTCGAGCTTGACGATCTGGCTCTTGGCGGTCGGCGCGGGCTCGGAAGCGGCCGCTTCCTTCTTGTCGCCGGTCGGCTCGACATTGGTCGTCGCGTCCGCCGCGACCACAGGCTTCGGCGCTGAGCCGCCCATGAGATAGCCGACGCCCGCCCCGCCCCCGACAGCCACCAGCGTCAGCAGGCCGACGACGGCGATGGTCGGCATCAGCTTCGATTTCGGAGCGGCCGCACCGTCGGAATCGGAGAGGGTAGCGAGTTGCGTGCCGCTGACGTCGGACATGCTGAATTCCTCAAGAAGCGTGAAGCGACAGGGAGTCGCGCGCGGCCAGCAAGCGCCGCCGCGGCGTCTCCCGCCGGGATGGGATAGGCCTCTAAGCTATCCCCGGCCTTGCGGGGACGGCGCCCGCCTTCACTCAAAATTAAGGATTGGACCGGCGACGCGAACACGCCGAAGGCACCGGGGGTTTCTCCCCGATGCCTTCGGCGTCGATGTCTGCCCGGCGCTGATCAGTAGGGCAGCGCCTGGTCGAGGATCTGCTGACCCCAGGCTGGCTGCTGCACCTCGGTCATGCGGCCCCGGCCGCCGTAGGAAATCCGGGCCTCGGCGATCCGGTCGTACGGAATGACGTTGTTCGGCAGGATGTCGCCCGGCCGGATGATGCCGGCGATGGTGAGGACCCGAACTTCGAAGTTGACGCGGATCTCCTGCTGGCCGGTGATGTAGAGATTGCCGTTCGGCAGCACCTGCGTCACCACGGCGGCAACCGACAGATCGATCTTTTCCGACCGCTTCACGTTCGCCTTGCCATCGGTCTTGGTAGCGTTCTTCAGCCCGAGCTTGGCCCCGAGCGTCCCGAGCGAGGTGGTGTTCAGCGATCCGTCGAAATCGGCGCCGACATCGATCCCGGAATCACGCGAGCGCTTCGAGTTGTTGTCGAACTCGGCCTTCTCCTTGATCTCGATCTTGACGGTGACGATGTCGCCGTTGTTCAGCGCGCGCGCATCGCGGAACAGGATGCCGTTCTTGTCCACCCAGAGCGAGTTCCGCTGGCCGCGCAGGCGCTCGGCCGGGAACTGGGCGGGATCGACGAAGGCTGGATACTGGTGGATGCCGGTTCCCGGCGGCGACAGCGCCGGCTCGCGCAGGAAATCCCTCGAATTCGTCGAGCAGCCGGTGAGCAGCAGGACAGCCAGCAGGCAGAGTCTCTTCACGTGGCTTATCCCTGCTGGCCGGGCGCGGCGCTGGCCACGTCCAAGCTCTTGTTGGTCTTCTGGACGATCACCTTGGTGATCTCGGCGGCCACCGCCGCCGGTATCTCGGCCATGATGGCGCTGGCGGTCCGCGGCTTCATCTTGGCGATCAGCGAGGCGGCCGTGGTCCGGTCGATGCCGGCGAGCTGCTGGGCGGCCGCGTCCGGCTTCATGCCGGTATAGATGTCGAGCATGATCGACGAGGTGCTGTCGATGAAGGCCTGACGCTGCTGCAGCCAGTCCTGGTATTCCTTGCGCTTGGCCTCGAGCTCGTCGACCCTCTTGCCGACCTCGGCCTCCAGATCCTGCAGCCGCTTGGTCTGCAGCGCCGCGCGCGCGTCCTTGGCGGGATCGGCGATGTTGGTGCAGTAGCGCCCAATGTCCGAAAGCTCGGGGGCGGCGTCGACGACCGGCTGGCCGTCCGGCCCGACGATCCGGACCTTGCGCGGCGCTCCATCGGCGCTGGGCGCCGGGGGAGCCGCCGCCTCTGCCAATGCGGCATGCGGGACAAGGAGGGTTCCGGCCGCCGTCAGCGCCAGGGAGGCGACGATGCCGGAGCGAAGCAGGACGGAAAGCTGTTTCTTCATGTCACTGCACCACCAGGTCGGCCTGCAGCGCGCCTGCCGTTTTGATTGCTTGGAGGATCGCGATGATCCCGGTCGGCTTCAGGCCGAGGCGGTTGAGGCCGCGGACCACGGTGTCGAGATTGGTGCCGCCGACGATGGCGAAGTTGCCGCCGTCCTGCTGGGCGTTGACGCTGGTATCGGAGGTCACCACCGTCTGGCCGTCGGAGAAGGCCTCCGGCTGCGAGACGTTCGGGGTCTCCGTGATGCGCACCGTCAGGTTGCCGTGGGTGACGGCGACGGTCGAGATCTGCACGTCGTGGCCGATCACCACCGTGCCGGTGCGCTCGTCGATGACGACCTTGGCGGCCATGTCGGGCTGGACCGGCAGATCGCCGAGGTCGGCGATGAAGCGGGTCGAGGAAATCTTGGCGGGCCGCGTCAGGTTGATTGTGCGCAGGTCGTTTTCGCGTGCCACCGGGCGGCCGTAGCGGGTCATCGAAAAGGCGTTGATCGCATCGACGACGCGGATCGCCGTGCGGTAGTCGGGATTGCGCAGTTCCATGGTGATCTGGTCGGTTTCGACCGTCGCCCGCGGCACCTCGCGCTCGATGATCGCGCCGCCGGCAATGCGGCCGGTGGTCGGCACGCCCTGCGTCAGCTTCTCGCTCTCGCCTTCGCTGGTGAAGCCAGTAACGGCGAGCGAGCCCTGCGACACGGCGTAAATCTCGCCGTCGGCGCCGTACATCGGCGTCATCACCAGCGTACCGCCCATCAGCGAGGAGGCATCGCCGAGCGAGGAAACCGACACGTCGATGCGCGAGCCGGTGCCGATGAAGGGCGGCAGGTCGGCGGTGACGACGACGGCCGCGACGTTCTTGGTCCGCGGGTTGCCGGTGCGCACGTTGACGCCCATGCGGTCGAGCATCGACTGCAGCGACTGCTCGGTGAAGGGCGAGTTGCGCAGGCTGTCGCCGCTGCCCTGCAGGCCGATGACGAGACCGTAGCCGACCAGCTGGTTGTCTCGCACGCCCTTGATGGTGGTGATGTCCTTGATGCGGACGCCGTCGTTGCGCAGCGCGTTCCGGCCGGGCTTGACGGTGACGAAGCTCTCGCGGGCGCCGATGCCGGCCTCGCCATAGCCGTCGGACGCGCCCTGGCCGTAGCCGGCATAGTCGGCAGCCCCGGCGACATGGCCGAAAGCCAGCGTGGTCGCCAGGATGGCGGTGAGAAGGGTTTTCACTGGGTGAGCACCTCGATCGAGCCATCCGCGGCGACGGTGCCGCTGATGGTGATGCCGCTGTCGATATTGCGGACACGGATTTTGTCGCCTTCGGCGGCAGAGGCGAGCGGCAGGCCGAGACTGGAAATGGTCACCCCGGGCTCATGATAAATGATCGAGGTCGGCACCCCTGCCCGCACCAGATCCGGCGACTTGAGGTCGGAGAGCAGGATCGGCTGGTTCGGCAGCAGCGTGCGCTTGGCGATCTTGTCGGTCAGCATGTCCTCCTCCACGACGTAGGCGGCAAGCTTTGCACCGGGGATCGTGAACTTGGCCGGCGCGACGCCGCGATCGAGGATGTTCTGGCCGGGATAGATCACGGAAGACGGCACCGGCAGCTCGATCTCGGCGGCGAAGGCGCGCACCGGGATCGACAGCAGCAGCACCGAGAGAATGAAAAGTCCGGCCCCGTAGAGGCAGACGATGAGACGTTCGCGCTTGGAAGCCCATTCCATGACCTGAAGCCTTTTCTGCTGCACCGAGGGACGTCGCCGCGCGGCGATCGGGCCGGGAACCGCGCGGCGCCGATGCGGCGCGCGGCATGGAGGGGCCTAGCGCAGGCCGGTCGAGATGACCTTGGACATGTCGTCGGCGGCCTGGATGACCTTCGAGTTCATCTCGTAGGCGCGCTGCGCCGAGATCAGCTCGGAGATTTCCTTGACCGGATCGACGTTCGAGCCTTCGAGATAGCCCTGGTGGATGACGCCGAAACCGGGGTCGCCCGGCACGCCCGCGGTCGGCGCACCGGAGGCGAGGGTTTCCTTGAACAGGTTGCCGCCCTGCGCATCGAGGCCGGGCTCGTTGACGAAGTTGACGAGCGACAGCTGGCCGAGCAGCTGCGGATCCTGACCGTCGAGCGTCGCGTAGACCTCGCCGGTGCTGCTGATCGTGGTCTTCACCGTGTTCTGCGGAATGGTGATCTGCGGATCGACTACGAAACCGTCGAGCGTCACCAGCTGGCCATCGCCATTGGTGTTCAGCGCGCCGTCGCGGGTATAGAGCGTCTCGCCGCCCGGACCCTGGATCTGCAGGTAGCCGGTGCCGTTGATGGCGATGTCGAGCGTGTTGCCGGTCTGCTCGAGCGTGCCCTGGATATGGGTGGTGCGGATCGCCGCGGTGCGCACGCCAAGGCCGATCTGCGAGCCTTCCGGCACCACGCCCTCGCCGCCCCGGGCCGGAACGCCCTGCTGACGCTCGACCTGGTACAGGAGGTCGGTGAACTCGGCGCGGGCGCGCTTGAAGCCGCTGGTGTTGATGTTCGCGATGTTGTTCGCGATCACTTCAACATTGGTCTGCTGGGCGTTCATGCCGGTCGCGGCAATGGCCAAAGCTCTCATGAATCAGGTCCTTGTCTGACTGTGGCGTCAGATGGCCATGCGGGAAAGTTCTTGATAGGCGGCGACGACCTTGTCGCGGATCGCGACGGCCGTGTTGAGCGTGCGCTCGGCGTTCATCACCGCATCGACCACCGCCTGGGTGGAAGCATTGCCGTTGATGCCCTGGACCGAGACGGCCTCGGCGTTCTTGATGGTGCCGACAGCGTCGCTGGTGACCTGCGCCATGACGGAGGCAAAATCGGCCTGGCCGGGCTTGGCACTGCCCCCGGCAAGACCGGTGGACATGCCGCTGTCGATGCGGGCGGTATCGAGGCGCGGAAGCGCGGAACCAATGGCGGGGATCATGCTCAGCTCCTCAGGAGATCGATGGTCAGGTTGATCAGCTCGCGGGACTGCTTGATCACCTGGAGATTGGCTTCGTACGAGCGGTTGGCCTCGCGCATGTCGGCCATCTCGACCAGCATGTTGACGTTCGGCATCTTGACGTAGCCGTTGGCATCCGCGGCCGGATTGCCGGGGTCGCTTTCCATGGTGAAGGCGGTCTTGTCGCGCCCGTAATCGGCGACCTTGACCAGCGAGGCGCCGGTCAGCCGGTCGATCTCGCTCTCGAAGGTCACGGTCTTGCGCTGATAGGGGTCGCTGCCGGCGGTCTTGCCGGTCGAGCGGGCATTGGCCACGTTCTCGGAGACGATCCGCAGCCGGTTCGACTGCGCCTCGAGCCCGCTGGCGGCGATCTTCATACTGGAAAGAATAGCATCTGCCATGTCTATCAGCCCTTGACGCTGGTCAGGAAGAAGCGGTGGAAAGCTTTGGCGATCGAGGCATTCAGCGTGTACTGCCCCGATACTTCGCCTGATTTCAGCATTTCCTGCTCGATGGTGACGGAGTTGCCGGAATGGACGATGTCCCAGCTCTTCTCGGATTCCTCGTCGACCGCCACCGAGCGACCGGCACCGCCGGTCATGTGGACGCTGTCGGTGCTCGCCATGGCCAGCTGGGTGGACTCCATCACATCGGAGAAACCCTTGATGTCCTTGGCCTTGTAGCCAGGGGTATTCACATTGGCGATGTTCTCGGCAACGACCGCCTGGCGGTTGGCCAGCCATTCGGCGCGACGCGACGACAAGCCAAAGAGGTAGATCTGATCCACGGAAGTTCCCAATCGCCATACTGATGACGGAACCATCTGTACGGCTAAGCACTTGTCCGAAACTTGCAGCCGCCACGCATCTCAACAGAGCGTCATGCATTGCAACATTGCCGGCGACGGACTTTGGGGGCGGCGTCGCTCGAGGGTCGACTGATCCATCGCTTCGGCGATGATTATCGTGCAGCTCGATACGCATCCAGACGAGAGTTCTGAGGCTGCCGTCCAGGGATCCGGCTCATGCCCTCGAAACGCAGAAGGCCCGGCGATCCGAGACGATCGCCGGGCCTTCGTAGGGCGCCGCCACCGAGCAAAGCCGGGTGGCGAAAATCTTGGCTCAGTCGATGCTCAGTCGATGCGGGCGTCGTCGATGGCGGCCTGCAGCCTGGCTGTGTTGATCTCGGGATCGGCCTCCGTCTCGGCGAAGACCACGAAGGTGATCGCCACCGAGGCCGTGGTCGCAGCGAGGCCGAGGCGGAAGTGGACGGTCACGTCCCGGTGGTGAAACTCCATCGCCAGATCGATCGAGGGAACGCCGCCCCATCCGAGATGCACGTCGCCGTCGTTGCCGAAGCGCAAGGTGCCCGCCTTGAGGTAGAGCTGGCTGGATGAACTGACGATGTCGGCGATATTGCCGAGCTGGTCCATCCGGAAGAAAGCGATGTAATCGACGACCTCCACCAGCCGGAGTTCCGCCACGACCTTCTGGATACCTTCCGCCAGGATCTCTTCACGTTCCGCGGTATGCTTGTTGCGAAGATTCAGCATGAAGTGAGAACCCATAAAACACCGTCCATCTAAATCTGGTATGGCTCATGATCAGCCAGTGCATCATCAGGTCCTGATCGAAATCTGTCGTCCCTCCCGCCCCTCCTCCGAGCTGCGGCACGCGCGGCAGTCAAACAACTGTCGTCACGTCTATTCCAGAAAAGGCGACAGTTCCGAACTCTCCCAAATGCATCGACTGCCTTACGTCTTTCAGCAGATTAAGCGCTCAGGCTCGACCGGAACTGACCTTTGCCGGCGAACGAGCCTGCAGGAAGTAAATCAGTTCGGCGACAGCCTTGAAGAACTGCGGCGGAATCATCTGGTCGATCTCGACATGGTCGTACATCGAGCGTGCCAGCAGCTTGTCCTCGATGACCGGGATGTCGTTGGCCTCGGCGATTTCGCGGATCTTCAACGCGATCAGGTCGACGCCCTTGGCGACGATCACCGGCGCGCCGCCCTCTTCGCGGCTGTAGCGCAGCGCGATGGCGTAATGGGTGGGGTTGGCGATGATGAGCGTTGCCTTCGGAACCGAGGCCATCATCCGCTTGCGGTTGCGCTCACGGGCGATCTGGCGCTGGCGCTGCTTGATCATCGGATCGCCCTCCGCCTGCTTCATCTCGTCCTTGACCTCCTGCTTCGACATCTTGAGGTCACGGCGCCAGAAGACACGGGAGAAGACGAGGTCGGCGGCGACGAGCACGATGGTCGCGATCGAGACGGCCGACAGCAATTGCATGGCCAGCGTCAGCAAGGTCTCGGGCAGCAGAGCGGGATCTGAGAACATCGTCTTCAGCGTCGTCTCGAGATCACTGGCGAGCATCGACCCCACGATCAGCGAGACCGCGCCGAACTTGAAGATCGCCTTGCCGAACTCGGTCCAGCCGCGCGCGCCAAAAAGCCGGCTCCAGCCGGCGACGATCGAGATGTTCTGCATTTTCGGGCGGATGCGCTCGGCGTTGATCTGCGGAGCATTCTGCAGCGCCGAGGCGAGGATGCCGGCGACCATGAAGAAGCCGGCGGCGGGCAGCACGAACTTGGCCGTTTCGAGCCCGACGATGTGGAGAAACTGCAGGGCATCGGCACCATTGTCTATGTCCCACTGGCCGGGGTTCTCGAAGATGCCCTGAAGGCTCGTCACCAATGCCGAAGCGAGATCTTTTCCGGCGAAGACGATGAACGCCATTGCCGCCAGAAGAGAGGCGAGGATCGGTGCTTCGCGCGAAACCGGCAGATTGCCCTTCTCGACGGTATCGCGAATCTTCTTGTCGGTCGGTGCCTCTGTTCTGGAGTCTTTTTCGGCGGCTTCTGCCACGCTGAACCTGCCTATCGCTGATTAACAGCTTCCCCTCGGAGAGCCGCCGCGCGCCGGCATCTGCCGGCAAGGTGAACGAAACCTTTCGGGGCGCGCGGCCTTTTCTGTGACCGCTGCGCCCCTGGGCTGGAAAGGCCCGGTCTACTCGCCGCTCGGAACGGCGGTCAGGACGATGCGGCCCTCGTTCGACAGGCGCAACGCGAGCGCGGCGATGCCCCGGCGCGCGACGGTGATCTCCTTGGCGTCGACGTCGATCGTCTGCTGCAGCTCCGCCTCCACCATGCGGCGGGCGCGGGCGGCGAGCGAGGACAGAACCACCTCGACGAGTTCGGGCGACGCGTTGCGCAGCGCCAGCGTCACCTGCTCGGTCGGCACCTCGTCGAACAGCACGAGCCGCGCCTTCTTGCCCAGAATGGCGATATCCTCGAAGGAGAAGAGCAGATTGCGGATGGCGGTCGCTTCTTCCGGCTGCCACTCGGCGATCGAAGCCAGGAAGTCGTCCGTCTGCGCCTTGTCCATCTGGTTGGCGATCTCGGCCAGCGCCACGCGCCGCGCCTGCTTCTCGCCGCCCTCGTCACCGGCGATGAAGACCTCGCGCAGGCTTTCCTCGATCATCATCTCGGCGGAATAGCCGATCGGCTTGGCCGCCAGCATCCGGCGCATGACGTCGTTGCGCCGGTCGGCTTCGAAGCCGGCGACGATAAGGGCCGAGGTTTCCGCCGGGAGACGCGACAGGATGACGGCGACGACCTGCGGGTGCTCGACCAGCATCAGGACCTGAAGCGCCTCGACGCCGAAATTCTCGAACTCGTCCCAGACCGACAGCGGCGGCGCCAGGAACATCGACGGGTCGACGAAGTCGTCTTCGCCGAACACCTTGGTCATGTCTTCGGCCGACAGCGCGGTGCGCAGCAGCTTGGTCATTTCCGAGTCGAGCTCGGACAGGCCGGCGCCGGTCTTGAACTCTTCCTGGAAATTGGAGACCAGCACGTCGAGCTGGTGGGCGGAGACAGGCTGCTGGTCGGCGACGCTCTCCTTCAGGGCGCGGATTTCATCTGGGCTGAGATGCTTCAGCAGCCGCGAAGCACCGTCCGACCCCATGGCCAGGAGCAGGATCGCAGCGCGCGCCGGCCCTGCAATCGTGCCGGTGTCGAGTTCCAGTTCGGAGTAGCCCACCACGCTCATGACCTATCAGCTGTTCGACGCTTTGGCCCGCTGCGGCTTGGCGCCGGGCGAGACGATCTCGGTCAGGGTAATGCCGAAACGCGATTCCTCGTTCTCGAGCACCACCACCTCGCCGCGGGCGACGATGCGACCGTTGACGATGAGATCGACGGGGTCGCCGATGTTGGTGTCGAGCTTGACGACGGCGCCGCGGCCGAGCTTGACGAGGGTCGAGACCGGCATGACGGCCGTGCCGAGGACGACCTGCATCGTCACCGGAATGTCCATGATCAGGTTGAGGTCCGGCTTGCCGGACACTTCGGTCTCGGCAACCTCGGCATACTCTTCCATGCCGTCCTCGGCGGTCTCCGCCGAGTGCTGCTCCATCACGTCCATTTCGTCTTCGTCGATCATGGCGATCTCCAGGGTTGCGCCGGCTGCCGGCCGTGGATGGCGGGCTCTGGCGGAAGGCTTGTCGAGGGATGGGCACCCGGCGATTCGCCGGCGGGACGCCCCAATGGTTAACGATTAGCGGCCGAGGCTGATGCGAGGCGGGACTCGATGAGGGTCAGCCAGGTATCCTGCGTCGGCGAGCCGAGGTCAGGACGGGCCGCGCCGTCATTGGCGACCGAGAGCCGGATCTCGGCGAGATGCACCGCATCCTCCAGCCGGTCGGCCAGCGCGCGCGCTTCGCGCGAGGCCTCTTCCAGCGCACGGAGGGTGTCGACACCCTCGCCCCGCAGCATGACCACGGCATGCGCTGCCCGGTTGATGGCGGCATCGGACTGCTCGAGGCTGACGGCGAAATTCGCCCCCTCGCTGCGCAGGCGCCGCAGTTCGCGGTACATGCCGCCGGTCCGCCAGCTGGTGAAACCCAGAGCGGCGATCAGAACGCCGTCAATCAGATAGGATATCATCGATGAACTCCTCGGTCGGATCGATCTTCTCTTCGATGCGCACGACATAGGAATCGCGCGAACGTCCCATCCGGCCGCGGAACAGGCGCTGTTCCTCGCATTCGATGATGATCAGGCTGTCGGTGGTGGCGTCGAGCATGATGGTCTGCCCGAGGGTGAAGCGGGCGACGTCGCCGAGCGTGATCTGTTTTTCGTCGAGCAGCGCCCGGACCTGGAGGTCGGCGAGCTGTAGTCCCTCGGTGATGTCGCGTGCCCAGCTCTCGTCGGCGAGGAGCGGCGCCGTTTCCGGCACGACGCTGAGCGGACGGCGGTGCAAGGCGATCGCCCGCTCGGGCAAGGCGATCCGGATGTCGCTCTCGCGCTGGCCGACGCGCAGCCGGAAGACCATCTCGACGAAGGCGCGGTTGTCGGCCCCCAGCATGTCGTCGATCTGCAGCGGAATGGCGTCCCGCAGCGTCTGCGCGCTGGCGATGCCGAGCGGAGCGACCTTTTCGAAGACCGGATTGCCGGCCTCGATCAGCGTCGTCAGCGCCAGTTCCACGAAGCGGCGGTCGAGCTTGGTGATCGGCCGCGGCGGGCTGGCGGAGGCGGCGCCCGTGCCACCGAACATGGCTTCGACGACGGCATCGGCCAGCCGTCCGTCGGCCAGCACGAAGCCGAGCTCGCGCCATTTCGGCGAGCTGATCACGACGGCCGAGACCGCGGCGGCGAGGTTGGCGTTCCCCGCGTCGAAGGCAAGGCTCGACACGGTGAGGAACTCGATCTCGACGGGCGTCGCATACAGCTCGTTCAGCGCGGTGGCGGTGGCGCTCGCCCATTCGGTGGCCAGCAGCTTCAGCCGCGGCAGCCGGTTCGGCTCGATTTTCGCGGCCGAGCGGAGCTGGGCCTCGATGTTGCGTTCGGCGGTCATTTCCATGATCTCCGGCTTCCTTAAGCGGCTTGCGCCGAGCCGCCGCCGATCGTCTCGGCCTCGACCTGGTCGATGGTCGGCCGGTCATAGGCCGAGATCGCCTTGCGGCCGTATTCGAGGGCGACTTGCGGCATGGCGCCGTTGATGTAGGCGATGAGCGTCTGCTTCACGATGATGTATCGGCGCATCTGCTTCTCGCGCACGCCCTTGACCTTGACCGCGATCGGTCCGGCAATCCCGTAGGAGAAGAAGATACCGAGGAAGGTTCCGACGAGCGCGGCGCCGATGAGGTGGCCGAGGATTTCCGGGGACTGGTCGAGCGCGCCCATGGCGTGCACGATGCCGAGCACCGCCGCGACGATGCCGAGTGCGGGAAGGCCGTCGGCGACGTCCTGGAGCGCGGCCTTCGGCTTCATCTGGTCGCGGCTGACGGTCTGGATCTCCTCGTCCATCAGCGCCTCGATCTCGTGCGAGCGAACATTGCCGATGATGATCAGGCGGCAGTAGTCGCAGATGAAGTTCATGATCGCCTGATCCTTCATGATCAGCGGATAGGCGTTGAAGATCGCCGACTCGGCAGGGTTGTCGACGTGCTGCTCGACCTCGCTGCGCGGCTTCGACCGCATTTCGCGCATCAGCGAATGCAGCAGGCTGAGGAGGCTCAGGTAGTCCTTCTGCTTCGGGACCTTGTCCTTGAACGCCTCGCCGATCGCCTTGCCGGTGTCCTTGACCACCTTCATCGGGTTGGCGACCACGAAGGTGCCGAGCGACGCGCCGAGGATGATCAGGATCTCGTAAGGCTGCCACAGCACCTCGAGATGACCGCCGCTGGCGATGTAGCCGCCAAGCACGCAACCGAGCGTTATGACCAGACCTAGGAGGATGCTCATCGGGAAGTCCCTTTTTTGGTGTCCTTTGGTCACTAAGGAAATCGACTTGCGCGAGCCTGACGGGCTGCCCGACAGGCTGGCACAAGCCAGATTGTCGATGTTTCGGCGGTCACGGACGATGCTCCGATCAGTCTTCGCAAGCGTGCCCCGGCGGGTCTGTTGGCAACATTAGGTTGCAGCCTGCAACACCCCGCCTGGCCAAATCGCCGCGTCCTCGGTCCAAGGAAACGACCCCCATGCAGACCTCATTGCCGGTGGCCCTGTCGGCCCAGCTCGCCATGGAAAAGCGCCTCGACACCATCGCCGACAACATCGCCAACAGCCGCACCGCCGGGTTCCGGGCGACCGAAGTGAAGTTCGAGACCTTCCTGTCGCAGGCCGCCCAGCAGCCGGTCGCCTTCGCGTCGGAGGGCACGAACTTCATCTCGACGCGCGCGGGTGAACTGACGCAGACCGGCAACCCGTTCGACATGGCCGTCTCCGGCAATGCCTTCTTCTCCGTGCAGGGCAAGAACGGGCCCGTCTATACCAAGGACGGCCGCATGACGATGAGCCCCGAGGGCGAGCTGCTGTCGATGACAGGGGCGCCGATCCTCGACGTCGGCGGCGCGCCGCTGCAGGTCGATCCGGCCGGCGGCGAGGTCACCATCGCCCGCGACGGCATGATCACCCAGAAGGGATTGCAGATCGGCGCCGTCGGCCTGTTTCAGATGCCGGAGGGTGCCGATCTCGCGCGTGCCGGCACCTCGGGCGTGGTTCCGAACCAGCCGGTTCAGCCGATCGTCGATTTCGCCGGCGTCAGCGTCATGCAGGGGTTCACGGAAGGCTCGAACGTCAATCCGGTGCTCGAGATCACACGGCTGATCGACGTGCAGCGCAGCTTCGAGAGCGCCGCCAACTTCCAGGAGAGATCCGAGCAGTCGCTTGACAAGGCCATCAGCATGCTCGGACCGCAGTCGTGATCCAAAAGCCGGGCCCGCAATCCGTCTCCTCCTCGCTGAACGAACCCCGCATCCGCGTCTCCGGCCACATCGTCGACGTCTCGCCGCAATCCTTCCGGGTGGCCGGGCTTTCCTCCTTCGTCCGCCTCGGTGACTGCGTCGTCACCGATGGCGACGATCTGGGCGAGGTCGTGCGGATCGAGGAGAATGCCGCCACGGTGAAACCCTTCGCCGTCCGCTTCAAGAGCGGCGTGCGCAGCGTCGCCTGGCGCACCGGCCCCGTCACCCTCGCCCCGGCCGCGAGCTGGAAGGGCCGCACGCTCGACGCGTTCGCGCGCCCCTGCGATGGCCTCGGCGACCTCGAACAGGGCCCGCGCCAGTTGATTGCCGACACCTTGCCGGATCCGGCAATGAAGCGCGGCCGCATCCGCGAGGCGGTGCAGACGCACGTCAAGGCGATCGACATCTTCACCCCGATCATCAAGGGCCAGCGGCTCGGCATCTTCGCCGGCTCGGGCGTCGGCAAGTCGACGCTGATGGGCATGCTCGCCCGCGCCAAGGGTTTCGACACCGTGGTCGTCGCGCTCGTCGGCGAGCGTGGCCGCGAGGTCCGCGAATTTCTCGAAGAGACGATGCAGAACGACCTGTCGCGCGTCGTCACCGTGGTGGCGACCGGCGACGAGAGCCCGATGATGCGCCGCCTCGCCCCGAAGACGGCGATGTCGATCGCCGAATATTTCCGCGACCTCGGCGAGAGCGTCCTCTTGATCGTCGATTCCGTCACGCGCCTTGCCCATGCCGCCCGCGACGTTGCGCTCGCCGCCGGCGAGCCGCCGGTTGCCCGCGGCTATCCGCCGAGTGTCTTCTCCGAACTGCCGCGCCTGCTCGAGCGGGCCGGCCCGGGCCCCGAGGGCACCGGCACGATCACCGGCATCTTCGCCGTGCTGGTCGACGGCGACGACCACAACGAGCCGATCGCCGACGCCATCCGCGGCACGCTGGACGGCCATATCGTGCTCGACCGCGCCATTGCCGAGCAAGGCCGCTTTCCCGCCATCGACGTCCTGAAGTCGATCTCGCGGCTGGCGGACCTTGCCTGGAACCCGCAGGAGCGCGAACTCGTGCTGCGCCTGCGGGCGATGATCGCGCGCTTCGAGGACACGCGCGACCTGCGCCTCCTCGGCGGCTACCAGCGCGGCACGGATTCGACCCTGGACCAGGCAGTCGACCTCGTCCCGCACATCTACGGCAGCCTCGTCCAGCACCCGACGGACGCGGTCAGCGACCAGCCTTTCGACGATCTATCGCGCAAGCTGAAGGCGGGAATGGCGGCCGCCTGACCATCGCCGCTTCCCGAACGCCCGCCGATGGCGGGCGCCGAGAGAAGCCGCAGAGCGGCGTTACGGCACCTTGTCGGTAACGACGCTCGTCCAGGCGCCCTCCGGCGCCTTGGTGATCACCGGGTCGGAACCGCCCGACATCAGCACCTTCACCGTCGTTTCAGCCGCCGCGACATCGAGTTTCGGCGTGGTGGCCAGAAGCTTGGCGATCTCTTCCATCATGAAGGTCTGATGCGCCTCGGTCTGGGCGCCGGTGGTGTCGTTGTCGAGGACGATGCCCGCCGCCTCATCCGGATGCTCGGCGGCATAGGCCCAGCCCTTCATCGAGGCACCAACGAAGCGGGCGAGCTTGTCGACATTCTCCGGCTTGTCGAGCGTCGACTGCAGCGCGTAGAGCCCGTCCTCGAGCGTCGAAACGCCTTGCTCCTCGTACTTGAACACGACGAGGTCCTCCGGCTTCAGCCCGGCGTCGAGCACTTGCCCGTATTCATTGTAGGTCATGGTCGAGATGCAGTCGGCCTGCTTCTGGATCAGCGGGTCGACGTTGAAGCCCTGCTTGACCACGGTGACCCCGTCCCGCCCGCCATCGGTCTTGAGGCCGAGCTTCGACATCCAGGACAGGAACGGATACTCGTTGCCGGAGAACCAGACGCCGAGCGTCTTGCCCTTGAAGTCGGCCGGCGTCTTGATCCCGGTCTCCTTGCGGCAGGTGAGCATCAGGCCGGATTTGGCGAAGGGCTGGGCGATGTTGACCAGCGGCAGTCCCTTTTCGCGCGCCGCCAGCGCCGAGGGCATCCAGTCGATGACCACATCGGCCCCCCCGCCCGCCAGCACCTGCGCCGGCGCGACATCCGGGCCGCCCGGCTTGATGGTCACGTTGAGGTTCGCCTCGTCGTAGAATCCCTTTTCCTTGGCAACGTAGTAGCCGGCGAACTGCGCCTGGGTCACCCATTTCAACTGGAGGGTGACGGCGTCGGCGGCCAGGGCCGGGGCGGTGGTGGCAGCGAAGGCGAATGCCATGCCGGCGAGAATTTGCTTCATGCCCGTCTACTCCTTCGTGTTGAACCGCCGCCCTCATCTCCCGCGATAGGACGGATGCCAGAACGTCGCGGCCCGCTCGACGAGCGAGATCAGGCCGTAGCTGACCGAGCCGGCGAGTGCCGCGACGGCGATCTCGGCCCAGACCATGTCGGTGTTCATCCGCCCCATCTCGGCGGAGATGCGAAAGCCCATTCCGACGATGGGGGTGCCGAAGAACTCCGCGACGATGGCCCCGATCAGCGCCAGCGTCGAATTGATCTTGAGGGCATTGAACACGAAGGGCATGGCGGCGGGAAGCCGCAGTTTGGCCAGCGTCACCCTATGGCCGGCGGCATAGGTCCGCATCAGGTCCCGCTCCATCGCGCCGGCCGCCGAGAGCCCCGCCAGCGTGTTCACCAGCATCGGGAAGAAGGTCATCACCACGACGACGGCCGCCTTCGACTGCCAGTCGAAGCCGAACCACATCACCATGATCGGCGCGACCCCGACGATCGGCAGCGCCGAGACCAGATTGCCGACCGGCATCAGTCCCCGTTTCAGGAACGGCGACCGGTCGATGGCGAGCGCGGCAAGGAAACCGGTGCCGCAGCCGATGAGATAGCCGGCGATCACCGCCTTCAGGAAGGTCTGCGCGAAGTCGGCCCAGAGGATCGGCAGCGAGGCGGCGATGCGCACCCCGATCGCCGAGGGCGGCGGCAGCAGCACCGAGGGCACGGCGAGACCGCGCACCACGCATTCCCAGAGAAACAGCAGCGTCAGCCCGAAAGCCGCGGGCACCGCGACGTCGACCAGCCGCGCCATGGCCGGCTCCGTTGGCGCCAGCGCCGCCAGCCGCGACGTCAGTTGCCAGGCGACGAGCCAGAACGCCACCACCAGCAGCCAGAAGCTCGCGCCGAACTGTCCTTCGCTGAGCGACGGCACGAGCACCACGACGGCGGCCGCCATTAGGCCGGCCGGAAAAAGCAGCCCGGCATAAGGGTTCTGCGACCGCGTTCTCATCGCAGCATCCCCGTTCGCTTGAACACGACCCGCTCTGCCAGCGACACCAGCGCGACCAGGACACCCGCCATCGCGGCAGCGGCGACGAGTGCCGACCAGATCTGGATCGTCTGTCCGTAATAGGAGCCGGCGAGAAGCCGCGCGCCGAGCCCGGCGACAGCTCCCGTCGGCAACTCGCCGACGATCGCCCCGACCAGCGCCGCCGCCACCGCGATCTTCATCGACGCGAACAGGAAGGGGAGCGCGGCCGGAAAGCGGAGTTTCGCCAGCACTTGCATCGGGCTCGCCGCATAGGTGCGCATCAGGTCGAGATGCATGCCGTCCGGCGAGCGCAGCCCTTTGACCATGCCGACCGCGACCGGGAAGAACGACAGGTAGGTCGAGATCACCGCCTTCGGAAACAACCCCTGGATGCCGACCGAATTCAGCACCACGATCACCATCGGCACCACCGCGAGGATCGGGATGGTCTGCGAGGTGATCAGCCACGGCATCAGGCTGCGGTCGAGCGTGCGCGAGCCGATGATGCCGACCGCGAGCAGGATGCCGAGCGCCGTTCCGATGGCAAACCCGAGCAAGGTCGAGGACAGCGTCACCCCTGCATGGAAGATCAGCGACCGCGGCGAACTCGGCTTGACCATCACCGTCGTCTTCCAGATGTCCTGGACGATCTGGTGCGGCGCCGGCAGAACCGGCCGCTCGGCGCTCCAGGTCTCCCCCACAGTCTCGGCAAAGCCCGCCGTCGTGCCCGCCCGCGCCAGCCGGTCGACCGTCGTCTGCCAGTTCATCGGGATCGCCGCCGCATACCAGACCGCGATAATCGCCAGCACCACGACGGCGATGGGCAGCGCGCTGCCGTCGGCAAGACGGCGGCGGTGCCGCGGGGAGGCAGTGGCACTCATGCCGCCCTCACCGCGCCACCGGCCACATCATCAGCACCAGCCCGCTCAAGCCCAGCGCCATGCCGGCGAGCTGCAGCGGCGGCAGGCGTTCGCCGAAGGCGAGGACCGCGACGAGGTTGACCAGCAGCAGCTGCGCGATGCTGGAAACCGAGATCGCCACGGCAAGCCCACTCTCGCGCATCAGCCGCACCATCATGAGATTGCCGATGCCGTATAGCGTCAGCATGCCGCCCAGCGCCCATATGGAATTGTTGGCGACATAGAGCCGCGACAGCGAAGCCGCGGCGAGGAAGACCGGGATGGTCGCCAGCAGCCAGAGCGAGGCGAGACCGCTCATGCCGGCACCCCAGCGTTCGGCACGCCCTCAAACCCCGTCATAGCTGTGCCCCGCCCTCAGGCCTTCGCGCACTTGATGGGCGATCGCCAAGAACTCCGGCGTCTCGCGGATTTCCAGCGGCCGGTCGGGGCCGAGATCGCAATCGATCACGTCGTGTATCCGTCCCGGCCGCGGGCTCATCACCACGATCCGCGTCGACAGGAACACCGCCTCCGGGATGGAGTGCGTGACGAAGACGACGGTTTTCCTGGTCTTCGCCCAGAGCTTCAGCAGTTCGGCGTTGAGGTGGTCGCGGACGATCTCGTCGAGCGCCCCGAAGGGCTCGTCCATCAGGAGGAGGTCGGGATCGAAGGACAGCGCGCGGGCGATCGAGGCGCGCTGCTGCATGCCGCCCGACAGCTGCCAGGGAAACTTCTTGCCGAACCCGGTCAGTCCGACGAGTTCCAGCCCTTCGGCTACCCGCCGCGCGCGCTCCGCCTTGTCGGTACCCATGATCTCCAACGGCAGGCCGACATTGCGCTCGATGTTGCGCCACGGGTACAGCGCCGCCGCCTGGAACACGTAGCCATAGGCCCGGGCCCGGCGGGCGGCATCCGGCGTCAGGCCGTTGACGGTGATGGTACCGGCGGTCGGCCGCTCGAGATCGGCGATCACCCGCAGCAGCGTGGTCTTGCCGCAGCCGGACGGGCCGATCAGCGAGACGAACTCGCCGCGGCCGATGCTGAGGTCGATGTTCTTCAGCGCCTGGACCGGCCCGTCGGCGGTTGGGAAGACGAGATCGAGGCCGCGGGCCTCGACGACGGTCGCGGCACCCGCCGCCGTCCTCGATGCTGCGGTGGCTGGGGATGGCACGTCAGACATGCCGTCTCCAAGATCCAGATCCTTGGCCGGACTGCGAAAAGCGGGCGGCCAGCGCATTACGGCGGCCCCAGATCGGCCTATCCTGCGCCCGTCCGCCGTTTCTGGCGCCTGACGTTTCGAGAGGAGCCGCATCGATGAGCCTGACGAAGCAGCACTGCGCCTTGATCCGACCCGAGGCGACGTATGATGGCAAGCAGGGCTTCCGGTATCTCGCCGGCATTTCCGCCGAAAGCGTCGGTTCAACCGGCATCTGCATGCATCTCCTGACCATTCCGCCCGGCGGCCGCGCCAAGGCGCATCTGCACAGCACCACGAAACGGCGATCTACGTCGTCAGTGGCGTCGCCGAGGTGTTCTACGGCGAGAGCCTCGAACACCATGCCGTCACCACCGCCGGCGACCTCTTCTACATTCCCGCGGGGGTGCCGCATCTGCCCTACAACCGGGGCATCAAGCCTTGCGTCGCCGTCATCGCCCGCACCGACCCGAACGAGCAGGAGAGCGTCGTGCTCCGGCCGGATCTGGAAGGCCTCGTGGCGGTATGAGGGTTTTGCCCGGCGCCGGCATCTGCCGTCCAGGATCGCCATGCCGCTCAAACGCCTGCCGGAATGCCGGCGCGTTCGACCCGGCGCGGCGCCGTCAGTTCCTTCCAGGTCGACAGCGCCTTGCCGACGGCCGCCCCCGCCGGCCGCGGCACGAACTGGCCGGTCCCGGTCGCCGCCCGCACCTCGCCGTCGCGATAGGCGATGCGCCCGCGCGACAGGGTGACGGCGGCAAGGCCGGTGACCTCGACGCCCTCGAACACGTTGTAGTCGATGATCGACTTCTGCGCCGCCGCACGGATCGTCTTGGTCGCACCGGGGTCGAAGACGACGAGGTCGGCATCGGCGCCCGGTAGGATGGCGCCTTTCCGAGGATAGATGTTGAGGATCTTGGCGATGTTGGTCGAGGTCGCCGCGACGAACTCGTTCATCGTCAGACGCCCGGTGGCGACGCCCTTGGTCCAGAGCACCGACATCCGGTCCTCCAGCCCGCCGGTGCCGTTCGGGATCTTCGTGAAGTCGCCGACGCCCATCCGCTTCTGCTCCGTCGTGAAGGCGCAATGGTCGGTCGCCACCACCTGCAGCGAGCCGCTCGCAAGCCCCGCCCACAGCGAATCCTGGTGCTCTCTGTTGCGGAAGGGCGGGCTCATCACGCGGCGTGCGGCATAGTCCCAGTCGGGGTTGAAGTATTCGCGCTCGTCGAGCGTCAGGTGCTGGATCAGCGGCTCGCCGAAGACCCGCATGCCCTTGGCCCGGGCCCGGCGGATCGCCTCGTGCGCCTGCTCGCAGGAGACATGCACGACATAGAGCGGTACGCCGGCCTGGTCGGCGATCATGATGGCGCGGTTGGTCGCCTCGCCCTCGACCTCGGGCGGCCGCGAATAGGCATGCGCCTCGGGGCCGGTATTGCCCTCGGCCATCAGCTTGGCCTGCAGGAACGCGACGACGTCGCCGTTCTCAGCATGCACCAGTGGCAGCGCGCCGATCTCGGCGCAGCGCGAGAACGAGGCGAACATCTCGTCGTCGTTCACCATCAGCGCGCCTTTGTAGGCCATGAAGTGCTTGAACGAATTGATGCCGCGTTCGACCACCAGCGGCATCTCGTCGAACACCTGCTGTCCCCACCAGGTGATCGCCATGTGGAAGGAATAGTCGGTGCGCGCCTTGCCGGCCTTCTGGTGCCAGGCCTGCAGCGCGTCGATCAGCCCCTCGTTCGGCGCCGGCAGGCAGAAGTCGACGACCATCGTCGTGCCGCCCGACAGCGCCGCCGCCGTGCCGGTGTCGAAGTCCTCTGCCGCATGCGTGCCCATGAACGGCATTTCGAGATGCGTGTGCGGGTCGATCCCGCCCGGCATGACGTAAGCGCCCGACGCGTCGATCACCTCGTCACCCTGAAGATCCGGCCCGATCGCCGCGATGGTCTCGCCGTCGATCAGCACGTCGGCGCGAAGGGTCAGGTCGGCGGTGACGACGGTGCCGCCCTTGATGACGATGGTCATGGTATCTCCTGCAATGTCGATGACGCGCACGAAAAAGCACTCTCGGCGACGAGGTCGCGTCCCCCTCGCCCCTCGGGGGAGAGGGTGGCCGGCGCGAAGCGAAGGCCGGGTGAGGGGTGGAGCCCCGCTCCCTCCAGAGCAGCCAGGATCGTCTCGAGCACCGCCGGCCGCTCACGGAATACCTCGTCGTTCCAGAAGCGAAGCACTGAAAAGCCAGCAGCGTTCAAGACGGCAGTCCGCTTGCTATCGCGGCGCATCTCTACGGCAGCCCCATGCTGGGTCCCGTCCAGTTCGACAATCAGACGCTGCGACCGACAAGCGAAATCTGCAATGCAGGCTTCGACGGGAAACTGCCGGACGAATTTGTAGCCGTTTAGACGGTGCCCCCTCAGATCGCTCCACAACCGCATCTCGGCGTCCGTCTCGTTGAGGCGCAGCAACCGCGCACGCTGGTTGGGCTCCCTCGTCATAGCGGAAGCAGGCCCCTCACCCGGCCTTCGCTTCGCTCAGTCCACCCTCTCCCCCAAGGGGCGAGGGAGAAAGCGGCGTCCTGCATCTGCTCCCACCGCTCCACGCCAGCCACTCCACAATTCACAGGCGAGATCCTAAGCCACGATCCCCGCCGTCTCCACCACCGCATGAAACAGCACGTTGGCCCCCGCCTTCGCCCAATCCTTGGTGATCGCCTCGGCCTCGTTGTGGCTCAGGCCGTCGACGCAAGGGCAGAAGATCATCGCCGTCGGAGCGACGCGGTTGATCCAGCAGGCGTCGTGGCCGGCGCCGGAGACGATGTCGCGGTGACTGAAGCCGAGCCGCTCGGCCGCCGAGCGGACGGCGGAGACGCAACCGGCGTCGAAGGTCACCGGGTCGAAGTGCCCGACCTCTTCGACCGTCGCTTCAAGCCCGAGCCCTTCCGCGATGATGTCGATCCCATCCTCGATCATCGCACGCATGGCCTCCAGCGTCGTCTTGTCCGGCGAGCGGATGTCGACGGTGAAGACCGTGCGGCCGGCGATGATGTTGCGCGAGTTCGGGTACACTTCCATGTGCCCGACCGTGCCGACGGCACCCGGCTGGTAGTCCATTGCCACGGAGTGAACGAGTTCGAGCACCCGCGCCATGCCGAGGCCGGCATTGTGGCGCTTGCCCATCGGGGTGGAGCCGGTGTGGCTCTCCTTGCCGGTCAGCGTAACCTCGAGCCAGTAGAGCCCTTGCCCGTGGGTGACGACGCCGATGTCGATGCCCTCGTCCTCGAGGATTGGCCCTTGCTCGATGTGGTATTCGAAGAAGGCCTTCATCTTCCGCTGGCCGACGGGCTCCTCGCCCTCCCAGCCGATGCGCTTCAGCTCGTCGCCGAAACGCTTGCCGCCGGCATCCGTCCTATCCTTTGCCCAGGCCTCGTCCATGACGCCGGCGAAGACGCCGGAGGCGAGCATGGCGGGGGCAAAGCGCGCGCCCTCTTCGTTGGTCCAGTTCACCACCACGATGGGGTGCCGGGTGCGGATGTCGAGATCGTTCAGCGTGCGGATCAGCTCCAGCCCCGCCAGGACGCCGAGCACGCCGTCGTACTTGCCGCCGGTCGGCTGGGTGTCGAGGTGGCTGCCGACATAGACCGGCAGCGCATCGGGATCGGTGCCCTCGCGCCGTGCGAACATCGTGCCCATCGTATCCAGCCCCATGACGAGACCGGCCGCCTCGCACCAGGAGCGGAACAGCGCCCGCCCTTCGCCATCGGCATCCGTCAGCGTCTGGCGGTTGCTGCCCCCTGCGATCCCCGGACCGATCTTCGCCATCTCCTCCAGCGAGTCCCAGAGCCGGTCGCCGTCGATCTGGAGGTTGGATGGAAGGGCCATGCGGGTCTTCTTCTGCTGGTGGCGGAAAGGCGTAAATCGTCAGTCGAGGTTGGCGAGGATGGTCCGCAGCGTTTCCACGATCTCGTCGATCTGGGCCTCCGAGACGATCAGCGGCGGCGAGAGCGCGATGATGTCGCCGGTGGTGCGGATCAGCAGCCCCGCCTCGTAGGCCTTGAGGAAAGCTGCAAAGGCGCGCTTGGTCGGCTGGCCTTGGATAGGCTCCAGCTCGATCGCCCCGATCAGCCCGACCGTGCGGATGTCGATGACATGTCGGCAGCCCTTCAGCGACTGGATCGCCTGGGACCACACCGGCATCAAATCCTTCGCCCGCTCGAACAGGCCCTCCTCGCGGTAGGTGTCGAGCGTCGCCAGCGCCGCCGCCGAGGCGATCGGGTTGCCGGAATAGGTGTAGCCATGGGCGAACTCGATCATCGCCGGCGGCCCCTGCATGAAGGCATCGTAGATCTCGTCGCGCACGAAGACCGCGCCCATCGGAATCACGCCGTTGGTCAGGCCCTTGGCGGTGACCATGATGTCGGGAGTGACGCCGTAATGATCGGCGGCAAACGCCGCGCCCATGCGGCCGTAGCCGGTGATCACCTCGTCGAAGATTAGGAGGATGCCGTGCTGGTCGCAGATCTCGCGCAGGCGCTTGAGGTAGCCTTTCGGCGGCGGCAGCACGCCCGTGGACCCCGCCACCGGCTCGACGATGACGGCGGCGATGGTCGAGGGATCGTGCAGCGTGGCGATCCGCAGCAGGTCTTCGGCGAGCTCCAGGCCATGCTCGGCCTCGCCGTCGGAATAGGGATTGCGGACGGGATCATGGGTGTGGCGCATGTGGTCGACGCCGGTGAGGAGCGTGCCGAACATCTTGCGGTTGCCGACGATGCCGCCGACCGAGATGCCGCCGAAATTGACGCCGTGATAGCCGCGCTCGCGGCCGATCAGCCGGAACCGAGAGCCCTCGCCCTTCACCCGCTGGTAGGCGAGCGCGATCTTCAGCGCGGTCTCGACCGATTCCGAGCCGGAGTTGGTGAAGAACACATGGTCGAGCCCGGTCGGGGCGATTGCTGCCAGCCGAGACGCCAGCTCGAACGCCTTCGGATGCCCCATCTGGAAGGCCGGGGCATAGTCGAGCTCGGCGGCCTGGCGCTGGATCGCCTCGGTGATCTTCGGGCGGCAATGGCCGGCATTGCAGCACCAGAGCCCGGCGGTGCCGTCCAGCACCTGGCGGCCGTCGGCCGTGGTGTAGTGCATGTCCTTGGCACCGACGAACATGCGCGGCGCCTCCTTGAACTGCCGGTTCGAGGTGAACGGCATCCAGAAGGCTTCGAGATTGTTGGGGGCGACCGGGGCGCCTCCCCGGATCGGCGCGGTGTCGTTCATGATGGGCGCTCCCCTCGATTCCGCGTCCATCCGTTAGGACACCGCGAATTCTTGACTACATGGTCAAAGGGAAGGCTAGAAGTGAGGCCCGAGCCGGTCAAGCGGCATTGCGGACGGCAGATAGATTGTTTGGCCGGGGATACCGGGGATCGGCAGAACATGGATGCGAAGGCGGGCGAGGACGCAGGATCGGTCGGCGGGGAGGAGCGCCAGCAGACGCGGATCCAGCAGATCAACCGCGGCATCATCCTCGACGCGGCGCGTGAGGTTTTCTCCGTGCACGGCTTCCGGGGCTCGACGGTCGACCAGATCGCCGCCAAGGCCGGCATGTCGAAGCCGAACCTCCTCTACTATTTCCGCCGCAAGCAGGACATCTATGCCGCGGTCCTCGAATCGACGCTGGACGAGTGGCTGGCGCCGCTCGAGGCGCTTGATCCGGGCGGTGATCCCATCGAGGAGCTGCGGCGCTACATCTCGGTCAAGCTGGCATTGTCGGCCGACAAGCCCGAAGCCTCGCGGCTCTTCGCCAACGAGATCCTGGCCGGCGCGCCGGCGATCGGCGGCTTCCTGACGACCCGCCTCAAGACGCTGGTGCAGGAAAAGGCCGGCGTCATTCGCCGCTGGGTCGACGAGGGCCGGCTGGCGCCGATCGACCCGCACCACCTGATCTTCATGATCTGGGCGACGACCCAGCACTATGCCGATTTCGACATCCAGATCAGGGCGGTGCTTGGCCAACAGGTGGGCAAGCCCGGCTTCCGGGAGCAGACCGCGCAGGCGGTTCTCAGCATCGTCCTGAATGGCATCCGTCCGCGGGATCAGGGCGTCATGCATTCGTCCGGAAGCGCTAGGGACGCTCTCCCTTCCTGAGACGACGCGTCACCGCAGACCGTCGCCGGCAAGCCTGCGCTCGGCCGGCGCACCGGGGACTTCTCCCTGCAGCCGCTGCATTTGCTGCGACACTGCGAGCAGCAGCAGGGGCAGTTCGCCAGCTGGGCGTGGCCGGCTGAACAGATAACCCTGCATATGGCTGCAGCCCTCCTCCTGCAGCAGGCGGTACTGCTCGACCGTCTCGACGCCCTCGGCGATCACCGCGATGTTCAGGGCGCGGCTGATCCCGAGGACCGCGCTGACGACTGCCCGGCTCTCGGGCCTGTCGATGTCGCGGACGAAGGACTGGTCGATCTTGATCTTGTCGAACGGGAAGCGCGTGAGGTAGCCGAGCGACGAGTAACCGGTGCCGAAATCGTCCATTGCGATGCGAACGCCGAGCTTGCGAAGGTCCGTCAGCATCTCGAGGATTTCCGGCGCCGGCGAGAGGAACAGCGACTCCGTGACCTCCAGCTGCAGCCGGCCGGGCGCCAGTCGCGAGTCGGCCAGCGCCGCGGCAACGTCGGCCACCAAGGTTCCACTGCGGAACTGAGCTGCGGAGAGGTTGACCGAGAGCATCAGTTCCTCCGGCCATCCCGCCGCTTGCCCACAGGCCGTCCGCAAGGCCCAGAGGCCGAATTCATCGATCAGGCCGAGTTCCTCGGCCACGGGAATGAAGTTGGCGGGGGAGACGAAGCCCCGCAGCGGATGCTTCCAGCGCAGCAGCACTTCGAAACCGGAAATCTGGCAGCGGTCGGAATCGACGAAGGGTTCGTAGACGAGGTCGAGTTCGCCGTTCACCAATGCCAGGCGGAGATCGTCCTCGAAGGCATGGCGAATCCGGAGGTCCTCGCGCATTTCCGGGACGTAGAAGCGATACGCACTGCCCGTTTGTCGCTTCGCTGCATAGAGCGCGAGATTGCAGCTCTGCATGACCGCGTCAGGCAGGCGCGCCGCCTCTGCATCCTTGTTCGATACGCTGACGATCCCGATGCTGGCGGATATCTGAACAGGGCGTGCCTCGATCGGGAAAGACTGGAGGAAGGCCTGCAGAAGACGCTCGGCCAAGGCCGTCGCCGCTGCGGGCTGCGCGCCGGCTTCCTGGATGATGGCAAACTCGTCGCCGCCCAGACGCGCGACGACATCGCGCGGCCCGGCGCAGGCACTCAGCCGCGCGGCAACCGCCTGCAGCAATCCGTCGCCGGCCGGATGGCCGAAGCTGTCGTTGATCAGCTTGAAGCTGCCGAGGTCGATGTAGAACACGGCGATCTCGCCGAAGCCCGATTCTCCCGTCAGCATTTCCTGCAGCGCCGTGCTGAACTGGCGGCGGTTGGCGAGCCCGGTCAGCGCGTCGTGTCCGGCAAGATGCTCCAGCCGCTGCGCGAAACGGTGCTGGACGGTGACATTCTCGAATGTGATGACCAGCCCGCCACCCCCGACACCGCGCCGCTTCACCTGGAAGATCTCGCCGTTCGGCAACTCGTGCAGGAAGACGCCCGTCTCGTGCGGTTCCAGAAACAGCTGAAAAGTCGGGTCGGCAAGAATAACCGCGGCGCAGGCGCCATGCCGGAGATGCTCGAACAGCTGCGCGAACGGCTCGTTGAAGACGACGAGGTTCCGCTCGGGATCCAGCATGCAGAGCCCCTGCGGCATGTTGTTCATCGCGGCCAGGAACTGGTTTTCCTTGGCCGTCAGCGCGCTGCCGAGCGTCGTTGCCTGCATCAGGATGGAACGTCGCTGCAGCTCGCTCTGCGTGCTGACCCAGCTTCCGAGGTCTTTCAGCGCCAGTTGCAGGGCCATCAGCTCCCGGGCACCGGCCGGCGCCTCCTTGCCCGCTGGCTTGCCCGTGGCCATGGCGCCGATGGCCGCCGTTGCCCGTCGCACCGGCTCGACCAGGCTACGGGAGATCCAGAAGGCAACCGCGGCCAGACCGAGGAAGGAACAGGCAAGTCCCGCCAGATTGCTGCGGGCGGCGAGCGCGATCAGTCCAGTGACCTCCCCCGCCAGGCGGCTCGCATCCTCGCGGGACGCTGCGATCGCTGCATCGAGGGCGATTTCCAGCTTGGCGAGTTGTGCGAGGAGCGAGCGGCGGGTCATATCGCCCCGGGTGCCCTGCAGGCCGACGAGGTCGTAGACGACCGCCTCGGTGGCGCGCTGCGCCTCGGGTGCACGGACCGTGGGCAGCGAGGCGCGAACTTCGGCCAGCATCTGGCCGACGGCAGCGGCCAGCACTCCGCGGTCGGCGGTATCGAGGGCGGCTTCGGAGCCCGGCATTTGGGAAAAATGCGCCTCGGTCAGCGCTGCGGCATTGCGGGCGGCCTCAAGGTTCGACGCCGACGCCAGCACGGCGGCGTAATCCTGATTGAAGCGCACGTCGATCCTGGCATGCGTGCGTTCGCCGACAATCCCGACCAGGAGTGTCAGAATGCCAAAGATCCCACACAGCAGCATCAACCGCAGATTGATCGACATGACAGCTCGGGTCCCTGGTCAACGGGATCGTGCGAACCGTGCGCCCCCGTGAGTAATAGCTTAGGTAGCTACTAACTTCCAGAAAGTTAAGGCGAAACGAAAAGACGTATGCTGTCGCGCCTTCGTACGCAGGGACCCATACGGAAGCAACCGAGCTCAGGCCGGCTCGAGCTTTGCCGCCGGGTTGCTCGGATGCGTTGTCCAGTTCGCGTAGGTCGCCGGGATCGGACGACCGGTGCGGGGATCATGACCGCCGATCTGCTCCATCGTGATGCAATCCTCGACCGGGCAGACATTGACGCAGAGATTGCAGCCGACGCATTCCGCGTCGATCACCTCGAAATGCCGGACACCATCGACCTCGCGGGTGATCGCCTGGTGCGAGGTGTCCTCGCAGGCGATGTGGCAGCGGCCGCATTGAATGCAGAGATCCTGGTCGATCCGCGCCTTGGTGACGTAGTTGAGGTTGAGGTACTGCCAGTCGGTGACGTTCGGCACCGCTCGGCCGCGGAAATCCTCGATCGTGGCGTAGCCCTTCTCGTCCATCCAATCGGACAGACCGGACACCATCTCCTGCACGATCTTGAAGCCGTAGGTCATCGCCGCGGTGCAGACCTGCACCGTGCCGCAGCCGAGCGCAATGAACTCTGCTGCATCGCGCCAGGTGGTGATGCCGCCGATGCCGGAGATCGGCATGCCGCGGGTCGCCGCGTCTCGGGCGATCTCGGCGACCATATTGAGCGCGATCGGCTTCACCGCCGGGCCGCAATAGCCGCCATGGCTACCCTTGCCGTCGATGGTCGGGGTCGGCGCGAAATTGTCGAGATCAATCGAGATGATCGAGGAAATGGTGTTGATGAGGGAAACCGCATCGGCACCCCCGGCCCGCGCCGCGCGAGCGGGATAGCGGATGTCGGTGATGTTCGGCGTCAGCTTGACGATCACCGGCAGGCGGGAGTGCTGTTTGCACCAGCGTGCCACCATCTCGATGTATTCCGGCACCTGCCCGACCGCCGAGCCCATGCCGCGCTCGCTCATGCCGTGCGGACAGCCGAAGTTCAGCTCGACGCCATCGGCGCCCGTCTGCTCCACGGCCTGGACGATCGAGCGCCAGCTCTCCTCCTCGCAAGGGACCATCAGCGAGACGATCATCGCCCGGTCCGGCCAGTTCCGCTTGACCCGCGCGATCTCCTCCAAATTGAGGTCGAGCGCCCGGTCGGTGATCAGCTCGATATTGTTGAGGCCGAGCAGCCGCCGGCCCGGCCCATACACCGCGCCATAGCGCGGGCCGTTGACGTTGACGACGGGATCTCCCTCGCCGAGCGTCTTCCAGACCACCCCGCCCCAGCCGGCCTCGAAGGCGCGCTGGACGTTGTACTCCTTGTCGGTCGGTGGCGCCGAGGCCAGCCAGAACGGGTTCGGCGTGGAAATGCCGAGAAAAGTCGTCGACAGATCGGCCATGGCTCTCTCCTCAGCGGGCGGTCAGGGACGTAAAGGCGGAGGACAGCGTCCCGGCGAGCCGGGCGGCGAGCCCCGCCGGGGCACTCAAGCTCTCGTGGATGCTCATCGCCGCCACCTTGCCATCCTCGACCGCGACGACGGTGAGGTCCTCGCCGCCGGCCGCGCAGTCCCCGCCCGCCCAGACACCGGCAAGACTGGTGCGGCGGTCGGCATCGACCTTGATCCGGCCCGCCTCCAGCGCGAGGACGCCCTCGACGCCGACCGGCAGAAACGCCTGGCCGATCGCCTTAAAGACCTGGTCGGCCTCGATCGTCACCCGCTCGTCGGTCACGATCAGGCGCCCGTCCTCGACCCTTGTGCGCGCGAACACCACACCGGACACGGCGCCGCCGTCGGCAAGGATCTTCACCGGCTGCAGATGCAAGCGCAGGGAGACACCGCGGGTCTGCGCCAGTTCCTGCTCGTAGCGCGAGGCGTTCATCGCCGCCTGCCCGCGGCGGTAGGCGACCGTCACCTCCTCGGCGCCGAGCGCCTTCGCCTGGACGGCGGCGTCGATGGCGGTCATGCCACCGCCGATCACCACCACGCGCCGGCCGATCGGCACCGTCGCGACGTCCCCGGCCTGACGGAGGCCTGCGATCCAGTCGACCGCGTCGAGCGCGCCGGCCGCAGCCTCTCCCTCGACCTGCAGCGCATTGACGCCAGCCAGTCCCATGCCGAGGAAGACCGCGTCGAAGGTGGCGTTGAGATCGTCCAGCTGGAGGTCTCGTCCCAGCAGCTGGCCGGTTTCCACCGTGATGCCGCCAATCCCGAGGATGAACTCCACTTCGCGTTGGGCAAAGTCGTCTACGGCCTTGTAGGCGGCGATGCCGAACTCATTCAGGCCGCCGGGCTTTGGACGGGCATCGAACAGGGTGACCTCGTGTCCAAGCAAAGCGAGCCGGTGCGCGCAGGACAGGCCGGCCGGCCCGGCGCCGACGACCGCCACCCGCTTGCCGGTCGGCGCGGCGCGGCTGAAAGGATGCCCCTCACGCGCCATCAGATGGTCGGTCGCGTGGCGCTGCAAGAGGCCGATCCGTACCGGCTTGCCCTCCGCCACCTCGCGCACGCAGACTTCCTCGCACAGCGTCTCGGTCGGGCAGACGCGGGCGCACATGCCGCCGAGAATGTTGGACTGAAGGATGGTTTTCGCCGCGCCGGTCGGGTTGCCGGCCTGGATCTCGCGGATGAAGAGCGGGATGTCGATCGAGGTCGGGCAGGCCGTCATGCACGGCGCGTCGTAGCAGAAGTAGCAGCGGTCGGCCTCGACCAGCGCTTCGTGCCGATCGAGCGGCGGGTGCACGTCCGCGAAATTGGCGGAGAGCTGATCCGCCGACAGGCGGGCGCGGGCAATGTCGGGAACGGCAGGCGCATCAGTCATACGGAACCAGCCTCATCTGCAGCCATCCGGTCAGTGTGCCGGACTGATCCAGTTTAGAATGATCCGAAATCTGAGGGCGGTCAAATTTTTTTATCGTCTGGTCAAAAACGAAGGTGCTTTGCCCTGGCGCTCGTCTCTCTCCATTAACCGCAAAAGGACTTCGGCCTGTGCCGCCGAAGGGCGCGCCACTACAACCGCGGCGATGGGGAGCCGAGCCGTGAACACGCCCGTCGCGCGAGCGGAGCAACATAGGCGAGATGTCTGTCCTGCCGTCTCGCCAGCCATCCTCACGGCCGGAGCCAACAGGCTGTGACAACCGTAATCTAGGGATGCCGTATGGACACGTTGCTCGTCACGCTGGTTGACCGTTTGGCGGCTGGGCTCCAGCGGAGAGGCATCCTCCTGCCGACCGTTCAGCGCGAGGCCTTGTCCGCGTTGGTCGCCTGCGGCTTGCTGATGCCCCTCTGGCACTTGTCGGTACGCGGGCTCGACCTTCTGGGTGTCGGGCTGATGGCGATGACAATTCTGCTCGTGCCCGCCGCTGCTCGGCGATGGCGCGCTGTTCATGCTGACACTCAGGCGCCATGGTCGGACGCGCTTGCGCATGAGTATACGGAGCGAGCGAACCACTGGCGCGCCCGGTTCATCGGCCGCTACATCAACCTGTTTACCGGCGTGTTCGTCAGCACGAAGGTCGTCGAGAGCTATGCCGAAGGCCGTGCCGGCCCCGAAACCCTGGCGATCGTACCCTTCTGCGTCGCGGCAGTCTTCGAGGCCTACCTCCGCTGCGCGTATCCCAAAAGTCCCGCAATGGTGCCGGGCGAGCACCTAAGGCCCGATCCCTATCGGCCGCAGCCGCTGATTCCGACGGATAGCCGCTGGCGATACGTGCCACCCACTGCCGGCGAGGAAGCTGATCGTCTGCCCGGCACCCTCAGCGAGGATAAGCGGGTGCTGATCAGCTGGTTGCAGTCGCATGGTCCCGACGATTGGCATCAGCTTGTCTTCGATTGGAACTGGGACGGCGGCATCGAAGTGCTGGCGTGGATCGCCGAACAACCCGACTGCGACCGGGCGACAGCCCAGTGCCTCATCCGCCGTTCGGAGCCGGCTTATTATCTCGGCTTCCCAGACCGCGAAGCCGTTCTGAAAAAGGCGCGATCCAACGTCGGCGGCTTCGACTTCCTCGCTGGGCTGACAACCCGCTGGAACGAAGGCTTCTACACGCGCAGCAGGATCGAAAGCGCCGAACCGGAGGCGCTGCAAAGGGAAGAGCAGAGCTATCGCGATGACGAATCCCTTTTCGAACCGGCGCGATTGCCCTGGAGAATGGATGCCGGCGTCTTTGAACTTTTGAGGGGCCGCCGCTTTCGCTGGCGCTATCAAGACGGCTGGCCGCCTGAGGTAGAGGCCCATCTCAAGGCGCGCCGTGTCGCACTTGACGCAATCGCGCTCCGCCAGCCGCCCCGCTCGGCGCGCGCACCGATCACCCCACCGGCCCGACCGGCCGGCGAACCATCAGCCGAGGCCCCCTCGCCCTGGGGCAAGGCAGCAAGTCCGTCGCCGTGGGGCACTTCGTCGAGGGCATCGACTGCCTCATACACCGGCGCCGCCCGGAGCCCGACAGGAAGCCTTTCGGACACCATCATCGTCGTCGATGCGTTCGATACGCTGTTCGACCTACATCCGCTGCGTGCCCTCTTCCACCGGGACGGCATGCCGCATGCAACCCCTTCGCACCTCTATGAGAACATCCACCGCGAGATCACGCTGGCCAACGAGATGAAGGGATTCGTCCAGTGGGACACACTTCTGACCATTGGCATACGGCGCGAGCCAGGCTGGGATGCCGTCAAGCGGAACGTCGAAAACGCAGACTATGAAGAGGCAATGACGCGTCTGCCGCTGGCCAAGGGGGCGCTGGCATTTCTGCAGGCGGCGGCGGATGCAGGCATCCCCGTGCATCTCGTGGCGCCGACCGGCACGGCGGCACTGGAGCGTCTCGTCGATCATGCGGGGATTCGCGGCTGGCTATCCGGCATTCACTCGGTCGAAACGCTCCGAGGATATGCGCCGCGCCGTGACATTCTCGGGCGCATCGCCAATCTCGGCGGCGTCGAGGCGGGCCAGATGCTCTATCTCACCTGTCTGCCCTATGATGCCTGGATATGCGGAGAGAGCGGGATCGCGGCCGCTTGGCTGCGCCGGCCGGGCCGCAGTGGATGGCCGAGGCAACTGCGCCGACCACCGGCCATCCTGCGGGACTTCAGCGATGCCGTGTCGGTCTTGACGCCAAAGGCTCCGATGGGGCGACGCTTCTGGCGGTGGCTGCAGGGCGTCCTGTCCGACATTGCACGGGCGCTCGGGATCGGGCGCGACTGACAGACGTGCCGCAGCGGCAGTGCCGCAGCCTTGTTCTTCCCGCCTATCCGCGATAGGCGACAGGCGCTCACAGCCCTTTCCTGCTCCAAACATCGGATTTGCCGCCATGAAAACCCGCCCGCTCGGCCGTACCGGCCTGGACGTCAGCGAGATCTGCCTGGGCACCATGACCTGGGGCAGCCAAAACAGCGAGGCCGAGGGCCATGCTCAGATGGACTATGCCGTGGCGCACGGCGTCAATTTCTTCGACACCGCCGAAATGTACCCGACGACGCCGCTCGCCAAGGAGACCGTCGGGCGGACCGAGGAGATCGTCGGCAGCTGGCTGAAGGCCTCCGGCAAGCGGCAGGACATCATCGTCGCAACCAAGATCATCGGCGCCGGCAATGACAAGGTGCGCGACGGCGGGCCGATCACACCGGAGAGCCTGAAGATCGCCGTCGACGGCAGTCTCGCCCGCCTGCAGACCGACGTCATCGACCTCTACCAGCTGCACTGGCCGAACCGCGGCTCCTACCATTTCCGCAAGTCGTGGACCTATGATCCGTCGGGACAGGATCCGGTCGCCATTCGCGACAACATGCAGGCCGTCCTCGAGACGCTGGCCGACTTGATCGCCGCCGGCAAGATCCGCCACGTCGGACTGTCCAACGAGACCGCCTGGGGCACGGCGCAGTTCCTCGAGCTGTCGCGGGCCCATGGCCTGCCGCGCATGGCCTCGCTGCAGAACGAGTACAGCCTGATGCACCGGATCTATGACCTCGATCTGGCGGAGCTCTCGCTGAACGAGGATGTCGGGCTGCTCGCCTATTCGCCGCTCGCTGCCGGCCTCCTCACCGGCAAATACGCCGAGGGCGCCAAGCCCGAGGGATCGCGCGCGACCATCAACACCGATCTCGGCGGCCGGTTCACGCCCTCGGCGCTGGCGGTGGCCGACGAATACACCGCGATCGCCCGACGGCATGGGCTCGACCCCAGCCAGATGGCGCTGGCCTTCTGCCTGACGCGGCCCTTCATGGCCTCGGTCATCATCGGCGCGACGACGATGGACCAGTTGGCCACCGACATCGGGGCAGCCGATCTGGCGCTCGGCGCCGACGTCATAGAAGAGATCTCGGCCGTCTACCGCCGCTATCCCCTCCCCCTCTGACGCAGCAAGGCCAGCCGAGCGTAAGACAGCGTTTACCATGGCGGCCTATCCTGCCGGCGACCGTCAAATCGCCGGCTTTGCGTGCGATCGGCATCGTGGTCGCACGCAACCTGCCGACGCTGGCCCCATGGGCTCTGGAGAAACGATGCTTTCTGGCTTGCGCATCCTCGCGATATCGGCGGCCCTCGCACTGACGGGCTGCGTCTCGGTGACGGAGGACGCCTACAAGGTCATTGCCGAGATCGCCGCTGTGCAGCAGCGTCCGCAGGGCTCGGTGCTCGTGCGGATCTTCAAGGAAGAAAGCGAACTCGAAGTCTGGAAGCTCGGCGCCGACGGGCGCTATGCGCTGGCCAAGAGCTTTCCGCTCTGCCGCTGGTCCGGCAGGCTCGGCCCGAAGACCAAGATCGGCGACCGGCAGGCGCCCGAAGGGTTCTACCGCGTCACCCGCGCCCATCTGAACCCGCACTCGAAATACTACCGCTCGTTCAATCTCGGCTATCCCAATCCGCTCGAGACGTCGCTCGGCTACACCGGCGATGCGCTGATGGTGCACGGCGCCTGCTCGTCGGCCGGATGCTTCGCGATGACCGACGAGGGTGTCGGCGAGGTCTACGCCATGGTGGACGCCGCACTCGCCTCGGGCCAGACCGACTTCCAGGTCCAGGCCTTTCCCTTCCGCATGACGCCGACCGAAATGGCGAAGCACCGCTTCGACCCGAACATGGCGTTCTGGAAGAACCTGAAGCTCGGCTACGACGTGTTCGAGGCGACGCGGCGCGAGCCGAAGGTCGACGCCTGTGGCGGGCGCTATGTCTTCGATGCCGAGCCCGCCGTTCCCGGAGCGGTGATCAACCCGGCCGCCGCCTGTCCGCCGATGAAGAGCCGGATCGACCAGCGGGTGGCCGCACAGAGGGCCCGCGACAGCGTGCAGCTGCAGGCACTGCTGGAGTCCGGAAAGGCCGGCAGCGCCTCCGCCTATGCCGATGGCGGGATGCATCCGCGGTTCCGCGACATGCTGGCGCAGCTCGGCGCCGACGGTCTGGCCAAGCAGACCTCGGGCACGTCCGTCCAGATCAGCCGGCCGGATGCAGCGCTGGCCGATCCCTACGTCGCCCCCGCTGCCGCAAAGCCGGCCAATCCCTGAGCGCATCGTCGCCCGCGCCAGCGGAAAACGCGCCCGATCGCTCTCGGGCTACACCCGGACCAGCGCATCTCAAGCCCGCGCCCCCGGTGCCGATGCCCAAGATCACTCCGAAGTGTTGATCCGACGCCCCGGCAAAGCCGGCGTTTGCGGTGGGTGGGGCGACCGCCATGGGCTGGAACCGGAACGTCGGGCGCGCCACGTGCGTATTGCTGGACCGAAACATTGACGTGAGACACCCATGCTGAAGTCCCTCATCGCCGCGACGTTGATCCTGTCCTCGACCGCGGCCTTCGCCGCCGAGCCCATCGTCGGCAAGTGGAAGGCGCCCGGTGGCGGCATCGTGAACATTGCCCCTTGCTCCAACGGCTTCTGCGCAACGGTCATCTCCGGCCAGCACAAGGGCAAGGATGCCGGGACGATGAACGGCTCCGGTGCGAAGTACGAGGGCACCGTCACCGACCCGCGCGACAACAACACCTATAGCGGCAGCGCGGACGTCCAGGGCGACAAGCTGAACCTGACGGGATGCGCCCTCAAAATCCTCTGCAAGACGCAGGTCTGGGTCCGCGTCTAAGACGATCGAAGGCGGCCCGAACTCGCAAGGCGCACGTTCATTTCCGGTCTGACGGGAAGTGTGCCTTGCTGAAGCTAATTAGGTTCATGATACACCGAAGCCTGGCTCTTTTCTCGACGAGAGTCTGACTGCGGATCAACTGAAAACTTTGCTTGCCACCCAAAATCTGGCGGGCATATCAAGCTTCCGCAGCTGAAAGCCTCGCCAGATGGCGCTTGAGATCGAAGTCGGCGTCTGCGATCTCGGTCTTTGCCAGTTTGAAGTCACTCGATAAGAGCTTGCGGCCTGCCATGTGGTCGCCCGGGCGGTTGACGGTCTCGATCCCCAGAAGACGATCACCGCGAAAGCAGTAGGTGATGAGGCGGCCCTCTGCGAAGGAGCCGGCGACATGGACATGATCGGCTGACGTGGTGATGCCGGCGATCTGCAGCTTGTAGCTGCCCTGATCACTCCAGAACCATGGCACGCTGTCGTAGGGCTCGATACCGCCCATGATCCGCGCCGCAACGCATTTCGCCTGATCGACCGCGTTCTGAACCGATTCCAGCCGAACCCATCCCTCCGCATGCCGGCTCTGAAACACCGCGCAATCCCCGATCGCGAAGATCCGCGGATCGCGGGTGGTCATGAACCGGTCGACGGCAATCCCGCCCGCCGTCTCGAGACCGGCGTGAGCCGCGACCTCGTCATTCGGCACGACGCCGGCGGCCATCAGCACGAGGTCGGCCGGATCGAACCCTGCTTCCGTCTCGACGCCCCGCACCGCCGTATCGCCGGCAATGCCGCTGATGGCGGCACCTGTCAGCACCGTCGTCCCCATGGCGCGGTGGGCTTCCAGGAAGAAGTCGGAGATCGCCGGCGACACGACGCGGCCCATCAGCCGGTCCGTCGCCTCGTAGACGGTGACGTCCAGGCCCTTCAGCCGCGCCGAAGCGGCGACCTCGAGGCCGATGAACCCGCCGCCGATGACCGCCAGCCGCTGCGCCGTCCCGAGAGCGGACCGCAGTTGCTCCGCGTCGGCTGCGCTGCGCAACAGGTGAACGCCTGGAAGATCCGCTCCCGGCAAGGCGAGCACCCGGTTGCGGGCGCCCAGAGCGAGGACGAGATGGTCGAAGGCGACGGTCGTGCCGGAAGCGAGTTGGACCCGGCCCGCCTCCCGGTCGATCTGCCGCGCGCCATCGGACAGACGAAGATCGATGCGGTTCTGCTCGTAGAAGTTTTCGGGGCGCAACGGCAGGCGATCGAAGTCGAAATCGTCCTTGAGATAGGCCTTCGACAGCGGCGGGCGCTGGTAGGGCAGCCGGCCCTCGTCGCCGACAAGCGTGATCTCGCCGTCGAAACCCGCCAGCCGCAAGCTGTGCGCCACTTGAAAGCCCGCCTGTCCGGCACCGGCGATGACGACGCGCGTCATCGCGAGGTTCCAGTGGCTTTTAACCAGCAGGAGGTAAACTGCCTGGGAGGGAAAAGAGACGACGGCTTCATCCGGAACCTTCACGCAAGAGCGTGTCGGTCTACAGCGGTTTCCAGCGCTGATCCAGCATCGGATCCCCGATGATGAACCCGATACACATGAGGAAACTGGCGAGGATCAAACGGGCCGGCACTTCAGCATTCTCGGCGCCGACAGCTCCGCCTCGCGCGCCAGGCGTTCGGCCGCCTGCACCCCGTTCATCGGCCGGTCGAACAGGTAGCCTTGCCCTTCGGTGCACCCGGCGGCGCGAACCATGGCCAGCTGTTCGGCGGTCTCGATGCCCTCCGCCACCGTCGACATGCCGAGCTTGCCGGCAAGATCGCAGATGGCGTGGATGATGACGGCCTCGTTCGAGCGAGGCGAGGCGCCTCGCACGAAGGACTGGTCGATCTTGATGACGTCGAAGGGAAAGCGCGTGAGGTAGCTCAACGAGGCATAGCCCGTCCCGAAATCGTCGAGCGCGATCCTCACGCCCACCTCGCGCAGGGCATTCAGCGTGGCGAGCACCGACTGGTCGTTCTGCAGGAGCGCCGACTCGGTGATCTCCAGGGTCAGCCGTTCCGGCTTCAGCGCATGACGGGTCAAGGCATCGAGCACACAGGATCGCAGATGGGGATCGACGAACTGCCGCGCCGACAGATTGACCGCAATGCCGACATCCTTTGGCCAGCCGGACGCCACCGCGCAGGCCCGGTCGATGATCCACCGCCCGACCGGCAGGATGAAGCCGGTCTCCTCGGCGATCCCGATGAACTCGCCCGGCAGCACCCAGCCCCTCGACGGGTGGTTCCAGCGCAGCAAGGCCTCGAAGCCGCTGGTGCGCTGGGTGTCCAGCACGATGATCGGCTGGAAGTAGACCTCGAACTGATCCTCTGCCAGCGCGACGTCGAAGTCGCTGATCAGCGTCTGGCGCGCCAGGTAGGCGGCTTTCAGCCCCGGCTCGTAGACCTGGTACCCCCCGCGCCGCGCGCCCTTGGTGGCGTAAAGCGCGAGATCGGCATTCCGCAGCAACTCGTCGGGATCTCGGTCCTCCGGGCTGGCCACCGCGATCCCGATGCTGCCACCGGAGACGAGCATCTTCTGCGCCACGGCGAAGGGCGCCCCGAAAGCTGCCCCGATCCGCTGTGCCGACGCTTCCGCGGCCGCCAACGCGTTCGGGCAGCGATAGATCGCCGCGAACTCGTCTCCGCCCAGCCGCGCGAACAGCACGGCGTCGGACAGGACAGGCCGCAACCGTGCGGCCACCATCATCAGCAACTGGTCGCCGGCGGCATGGCCTTGCGTATCGTTCACGTCCTTGAAGAAGTCGAGGTCGAACGTCAGCACGGCCAGCGTATCGCGTGGCTTTGCGGCCTGGAATTCGGCGGCCAGCACGGTGTTGAACGCCAGCCTGTTCGGCAGCCGCGTCAGCACATCGATCCCGGCGCTCTTGCGCGCCCGCCGCCGCGCCCGCCGCAGCAGCGCGATCACGGTGATGCCGCAGGCGAGCAAGCCGAAGATGTTCCCCAGCAGCAGCCAGAGAATGTAGACGAGCTTGTGCTCGTTGTCAGCGATTCGGGTTGCCGCCGACGATGTCGTCAGCGACGCCAGCCGTGTGGCTTGCCGGTTGAGAGGCTCGAAGATCGTCAGGACATCGACCGCGTCCTCCGCGCTGCGAAGATTTGCGATCTTCGGTGCGGCGGCCGCGACGGCCAATCGCAAGCGCTGGATCAGGTCGCTGGCCTCCTCGCTATCCTGGCGAACCTTGCGCGACTCGGCGGTCTGCAGCACCTGCATGCGGTTCTCGAGGATCGAGAACCGCAGCGCGACATCGTCATCGGTGATCGTCGATCCCGGCAGGAACCGCGCGGCGACGGTCGATTGAAGACGGGCGAGTTCCGGCGAGGTCGCCATGACCTCGTAGATGACGTTGTTCTCGGACGAGGTGGCAATGCGCTGGATGTACCGGGTGCTCGACAGGAGCATCGCCGCAGCGACGATACCGAGCCCCGCCGTCAACACCAGCAGCGGCAGTTCCCACCTGTCTTCAATCCGGGCCATGCCGCACCTTGCTCCGGACGATCAGGCTAGAGGATGTCCATCCGGGCGATCTGCCAGACGCAGCGCATATAGAAGCTCTGTCGCTGAAGTTCGGTTGCGTCGTCGAAAGGATAGACGATGAAGAGCGGTCCTTTGTTGCTGACCGGCATCAATTCCCCGTCTCGGCGAATGGCCAGGATCGAGCCTTCGTCCGCAAGGTTCGCCATCGGCATGTCGGCAACGTAATCGTTCAACGCCGTCGTGCGGATGGTGGAGCCGGAAGCTTCGACCGCCTTCATCAAGACGCTCATCGGCACACCTTCCCAGGTGGCGACGCCATCGGTCCACGGCGTTTTCGTCTGGAAGCTGCGGGTGCCCAAAGCTTCCAGCATAGAGATGTCGAAGACCGCCTCGTCATCCACATTGTGCAAGCCGATCTTGCCGCCGATGTGCAGCACCGGCTTCCCCTGGGGCTTGCCGAGTTCGGCAGCCTGTGCGCGAGGGCCAAGGCCGCAAAGCGCCGCGCCGGTGGCCATCGCCAAGAGATGCCGGCGCGTGAGAGGAACAGTCATCGTCTCGGATCTTTCCTGTTGGACCGCATCTCACCCGGATACCGGGGATCGGCCTGGATCTGTTGTCGGGCTGTCTGCCGGCGTCCCGCCAGGGTCACTGACAACCGCGCGCGGCGAATGCGCTCATCTCAAGGACCAAGCAAAACCGCCCGAAATGACCAGGAATCTTATAGCAACCGGTCATTAACAACCTACCAATTTACTCGCTCCAATATTTGAAGCATGAAACGAGTAAAGATTTTCATCTTGATAAACGCGCAGGCTGAAAATCAGCACTGCAACCTGCTGAACGCTTCCGGCAAGCCGGCACGCGACTCTTCCATCCGCTGAAATAGTTCACCATCAACAAATTACATCATGGGTAAAGCTGCAGGTTGGTTAAGCCAAGGCAGCCACACCAACCAGAGCGATAGCGGGTGCGCCGGTCGGCGCCTGCCCCGGCAAGCCTCTGCCGGTGTGCCGCATTCCGGCTTCACCGTCACGCGCTCCCCTGTTAAGGAGGCGCGTCCCCCTTCCAGAAGGATTATCCGAATGACCATTCGCCGCATCGAGCCGGGCACGCGCATGTCCGGCGCCGTCGTCCACGGTGACACCGTCTACCTCGCCGGCCAGGTCGGAAACGCCGGCGACGACGTCACCGCGCAGACCAAGACCGCGCTTGCCGAAGTCGACCGGCTGCTGGCCGCCGCTGGCACGGACAAGTCGAAGATCCTGAGCGCGACCATCTGGCTCGCCGACATCGCCGAATTCGGCAAGATGAACGCGGTCTGGGACGCCTGGGTGGATCCGTCCAACCCGCCGGCGCGCGCCACCGGCGAGTCCAAGCTGGCAACGCCGGACTACCTCGTCGAAGTGATCGTCATCGCCGCCGTCTGATCCGGCGCCACAAGAGACTTGACGCCAAGGCCTTGCGCCGGCGGCCGATGCCGCCGGCCTCAGCCCATGAACTGGCCGCCATTCACCTCGATCACCTGCCCGGTGACGTAACCGGACAAAAGGCTGGACGCGAGGTAGAGATAGGCCGGCGCGCATTCCTCGGCGGTGCCGAGGCGCTGCAGCGGGATCGCCTTCGCCGTGGCCTGCAGCTTCTCTTCCGACGAATAGCGGCGGTGGAAGTCGGTCATGATCGTGCCCGGCGAGACGGCGTTCACCCTGATGCCGTCGGGTGCAAGTTCCCGCGCCAGCGCACGGCTCCAGGTCGACACGAAGGCCTTGGCGCCTGAATAGAGCGAGGAGCCGGCGCTGCCGCCGGTGCGCGCGGAAATCGACACCGTGTTGACGATCGATGCCGCCCTGGCGTCCCGAAGGCGGGGGATAAGCGCCGCCGTCAGCGCCACCGTGGCGCGGATGTTGAGATCGAGAATGGCATCATAGGCCGCAGGCGTTTCCTCGGCCGGCACCCGGCCGCCCATCGTCCCGGCATTGTTGACGAGGACGTGGATCGGGCCGCCTTCCGACAGCACCGCGCTCGCCAGCCCCTTGCCGCCGCCGGGGACGGAAAGGTCCGCCGTCAGCACGCGCAGCCGGCCGAGCGCCTCGGTGCTCAGGCCCGGCGTCAGGTCCCGCGCGACATATTCCTCCGTACGACCGACATGCGCGACGACGTTCGCCCCGCAGGCGAGGAAGCCGCGCGCGACCGCTGCGCCAATGCCGCGTCCCGCGCCGGTGATCACCACCCGCTGGCCGGCGAACAGGCTCTGGTCAAATCCCTGCATCGTCGCGCTCCCTCGACTGCCTCTGCCCTTTGGGCGTGGCCGCTGCCAGCACCGCGCCGATTACCACCAGCAGCCATCCACCGATCAGGATCATGCCGCCCGCCGGCGCCGCATTCTCGAACAACCGGTCGCCGAGAAAGCGGCGCGCGGCAAGGTCGCCGGAGAACAGCAGCGTCCCGACGATCAGAAGGAGGCCGGAGGCCCCGCGCCACCGCAGGAGATCGCGCGGCAGCGCCGCCAGCGCCAGGAGAACCGGCGCGTGCACCAGGGCGATCGCGGCGGCGATGGCCACGAAGCGGTCGTCGCCACCATGCGCGGCAACGGCAGCACCGCCGACGCCCAGCATGCCGAATAGGCCGGCGGCTATGATCAGAACGGATCGGAACGCTTTCTGCATCCCGCCTTTCTAGCGCAAGCCTTCGCGCCGGCACAGCCTTTCCCGCACCGCCCGAGGACAGCGGAAGAGTTGTACGACCGCCGGTCGCTTTACCTTTGCCGCCCGATTTGCGACCAACGGGGACACGGAGAACTCCATGACCCCTCGGCATTTCGATCCGGACAGCGACCTTCCCTTCCTGGTGGCGGCCACCAAGGCGGCTGCCGAAATCGTCCTGTCTGGATTTGGCGGTGAACTCGACCATGAGACGAAACGCGATGCCTCGCCGGTGACGGAGTGGGACCGGGCGGCCGAGCGGCTGATCGTCGACGCGCTGACCCACGCTTTCCCCGACATCCCGATCGTCGCGGAGGAACAGATCGCCGAGGGACATCTCCCCCCCGATCTCGGCGACCGCTTCTTCCTGGTCGATCCGCTCGACGGCACGCGCGAATTCGTCGCAGGCCTGCCCGACTTTACCGTCAACATCGGCTTGGTGGAGGGTGGGATCCCTGTCTGCGGCGTCATCCTCGCGCCGGCCTTCGACGAGCTCTACGTCGGCAGTGCCAGAGGCGCGTTCAAATCGCGGCGCCTGCGCAACGGCGACTGGACCGATCCCGAGATCATCGGCGCGCGGCGGGGACCAAACCGATTGCTGGCCCTAGCGAGCCGGTCGCATCGCACGCAGGAGACCAATGCCTACCTGAATGGCCTGTCGCTGGAAGCGGTGATCCCGGTCGGTTCGTCGTTAAAATTCTGCCGTATCGCCGAGGGGGCGGCGGACCTCTATCCCTGCCTCGGCCGCACCATGGAATGGGACATCGCTGCAGGCCACGCCTTGCTGAACGCGGCCGGTGGCAGTGTTCGGCAAATCGGCGGCGGCGAGATGCGCTATGGCCAGCGCGGCCGGTCCGATCTGCCGGACTTTGCCAACCCGCATTTCCTCGCGACCGGTAAAGCGAGCCTGCCCGCGCCATAGACCGGTTACTCCCCCTCATTGCGAGGCCCGCCCGGCGCGCTTACCTACGCGGGCAGAACTTAGCGCCGGCGCCCTTGATGTGGGCAAAGTCGCCGACGGCCTCTTCTCTCAGAGCTTCATCCCGGTTCGTTCACAGACGGGCCCCTTGTCAGGATTATCGCCTTGCTCCGTAAGATCGAAACCGCCGCCTCCCCGGCTTCCGCCGTATCGCCTCCGGCAATGCCCGCCCCGCAGGCCGAAAAGCGGCCCGAGCGGTTCGAACAACACGGCCGCACGAGAGAGGACGACTACGCCTGGCTGCGGGCCGGCAACTGGCAGGAGGTGTTCAAGGACACCTCGGTGCTCGACCCGGCCATCCGCGCTTACCTCGAGGCCGAGAACGCCTATCAGGATGCGGCGATGGCACCGACCGCGGCACTGCGCGAAGCGCTGATCGCCGAGATGCGCGGGCGGATCAAGGAGGACGACAGTTCCGTCCCCGCGCCCGACGGCGCGTTCGAATACGGCGTCGCCTACCGCGAAGGCGCCGAGTATCCACGCTACATCCGCCGTCCGCGCGGTGGCAGCCTGGGCGACGAGACGGTGATCTTCGATGCCGAGAAGGAAGCAGCCGAGCGCAGCTACTTCTCGCTCGGCGGCGTCGATCATTCGAGCGACCACAAATGGCTCGCCTGGTCGGCCGACGACAAGGGCTCCGAATTCTATGCCATCGCGCTGCGCGATCTCGCCACCGGCGAGGACCAGCCGCTGCGGATCGAGGATACCAGCGGCGGCGTCGTCTGGTCGGCGAAGTCGCGCGGCTTCTATTACACCCGCCTCGACAGCAACCATCGCCCGAGCCGGGTCCACTACCACCGGCTCGGCGACGATCCCTCGAACGATGCGCTGATCTACGAGGAGACCGATACCGGCTTCTTCATGGGCGTCGGCAAGACCCAGTCGGGCGAATACGTGGTGATCCACATCCACGACCACGAGACCTCCGAGGCCTGGCTGATCCCCGCGCTCAATCCGGCGGCCGAGCCGCGGCTTCTCGCCGAGCGCGAGACCGGCGTCGAATACGACGTCGACGAGGCCAACGGCACCCTCTACATCCTCACCAATGCCGACGGCGCGCGCGACTTCAAGATCGTCACCGCCCCCGTCGATGCCTCCCGCCGCGCCGAGTGGACGGACTACGTCCCGCACGAGGATGGTCGGCTGATCCTCAGCCATATGGTGCTGAAGGAGCACCTGATCTGGCTGGAGCGCCGCGACGGCCTGCCGCGGATCGTCGTCAAGCGCCTGTCGGATGGCGAGGAGCACGCGGTTGCCTTCGACGAGGAGGCCTATTCGCTCGGCCTGTCCGGCACCTACGAGTTCGACACGACGGTGATCCGCTTCACCTATTCCTCGATGACGACGCCGTCGCAGACCTTCGACTACGACGTCGCGACGCGCGAGCGCACCCTCCTGAAGACGCAGGAGGTGCCGTCCGGTCATGACGCCGCGGACTACGTCACCCGCCGCATCTTCGCCACCGCGGCCGACGGCGAGCGCGTCCCGGTGTCGCTGCTCTACCGCAAGGATGTCGCTCTCGACGGCACGGCGCCGCTGATGCTTTACGGCTACGGCGCCTACGGCATATCCATCCCTGCCTCGTTCTCGACCAATGCGCTGAGCCTCGTCGACCGCGGCTTCGTCTGGGCCACCGCCCACATCCGCGGCGGCAAGGACAAGGGGTTCGCCTGGTATGCCGCCGGTCGGCGTGAGCACAAGGAGAACACTTTCTCCGACTTCATCGCCGTCGCCGACCATCTGGTCGCCGAAAAATTCACCTCGCACGACCGGATCGTCGCGCAGGGCGGCTCGGCCGGCGGCATGCTGATGGGGGCGATCGCCAACATCGCGCCGGAGAAGTTCGGCGCCGTGGTGGCGGTGGTGCCCTTCGTCGACGTGCTCTCGACCATGCTCGATGACACGCTGCCGCTGACCCCGCCGGAATGGCCGGAATGGGGCAACCCGCTGGCCTCGGAGGCCGACTACGACCGCATCGCCAGCTACAGCCCCTATGACAACGTCGTCGCGAAAGCCTACCCGCCAATGCTGGTGCTCGCCGGCCTGACCGACCCGCGCGTCACCTATTGGGAGCCGGCGAAGTGGGTCGCGAAGCTCCGGGCGCTGAAGACCGACGACCACCTGCTCCTCCTGCGCACCAACATGGACGCCGGCCATGGCGGCGCCTCCGGCCGCTTCGCCCGCCTGGAGGAGATCGCCTATATCTACGCCTTCTCGCTGCTGGTGATGGGCAAGAGCTGAATCTGCGCAACCCGCATTCGCGCCTCTTGCGGGAATTCACCTCCGCAAGGATGCCATGACCGGCCTTAGAAGGGCTGCCCTACCCGCCGATCGCCGGCACCGCCTTTAGATAGGCCGCGATCGCCTCGCGGTCCGCCGCTGGCAGCTTGGCAAGGTTCGCCTGGACCTCGACCATGCTGCCGCCGACGGAGTCGTAGTCGGGCGTGAAGCCCGTCTCGAAATAAGTGACGAGATCTTCTTGCGACCAGTCCTTGGTGCTGCCGCTAGGGGTGATGTTCGGCACCCGGCCCTTGCCGGCGGGGTTCGGCGCACCGCCGAGCCAGTTCGCCTTGTCGAGCCCGCCCGCGCCGCCGAACTGCCGCGGCGTGTGGCACTCGCCGCAGTGGCCGGGGCCTTCGACGAGATACTGCCCGCGCTTCACCGCCGCCGGGGCATCCGAGGCCAGCGTCACTACCGGGGCGGGATCGAGGAACACGCGCTGCCACATTGCCACGCCACGCCGGATGTTGAACGGGAAGGTCAGCTCGTTCGCCGGCGCCGCGCCCGAGACCGGCGGAACGGTCTTCAGGAACGCCCAGAGGTCGGCGACATCCTGCGGCGCCATGCGGACATAGGACGGGTAGGGAAAGGCCGGATAGAGCGCGCTGCCGTCGCGGGCGATGCCGCGCTGCATGGCATTGGCGAAGTCGGCATAGGTCCAGTCGCCGAGGCCGTCGGCCTTGTCGGGCGAAATGTTCGGCGCATGGAAGGTGCCGAAAGGCGTGACCAGCGGCTCGCCGCCGCCCAGCTGCAGCTTGACCTCGCCCTCGGCTTTCGGGGCCGCGTGGCACGACGTGCAGCCGCCGGCCCAGAAGACCGCCTGCCCCCTCACCGCATCTCCGGTCGCCTCGTCGACGAGCGAGGCAGCCTCCAGCCGTTGCGGCATGGTGAGAGCATAGAAGCCGGCGCCGGCGAGAACGAGGATGCCGGCCGAGACGAGAAGAAAACGCTTCACCCTATCGACGCTCCTCTGCCCGCCTCGTCATCGACCCGGCCACCGGGCGCATAGCCGGTACAGCCCGCCCGCTCCGTCCAGCCCGTCGCCGTCCGCCTGCGACCGACAACGCCAAGGGCGTCGCCCGCGGGAACAACAGCGACTGCCTCTTTATCCGATCGGCCTCGGCCAACGGCGCCCTGACACCTCAGGCGCGTCCAGTCTACTTGTCGACGCGAAATTCCTGATGGCAGCTCTTGCAGTTGGCGGACACGGTCTGGAATGACGCCTTGAAGCTGTCGAGGTCGGCTGGCTTGGCCGCGATGGCGGCGGCGATGTCGCCCTGGAACTTCGTCAGCTTGGCCTTGAACTCTTCGGGCTTCTGCCAGATCGCCGGCGCAGCCTCGGTTTCGCCGCCGGTCTTGCTGTCCTCCGGGAAAAGGCCGCCGAATTTCGCGGCGGAGGCCTGCATGTCGGTGAACACGGCGGCAGCGGTTGCTGCATCGAAGGGCTTGTCGCCCTTCAGCATCTGCCCACTGGCCTTCGCCGCCTTGCCGATCGTCTTCATGGCGGTCTGGCGCTCTTTGATGACGTCGAGATTCTCGGCCGAAGCCGGCAGTACGAGCGGCGCGACGGCCAGCATGCCGAGGCAGGCGAAGGCAAGAGAGTTAATCTTCATCATCGTTCTCCATTGCACGCACGCACCAGCGAGCCTCCCGCCATTGGAGGGGAGATCGCCGTCATCCGCAATCTGGAATCGTTCTCAACTCGCCGTGACGGACAATTTCTCCGCGCACGGAAACGAAAAACCCCGCCGCGCAAGGCTGCGCGGCGGGGTCGGGAATTTGATCCGGTGAGAGGCGATCAGACGCCGGTGGCCTCGTAGCGCTCGAGCACGTAATCCCAGTTGATCAGGTTGTCGACGAAGGCTTCCAGGTACTTCGGCCGCGCGTTGCGGTAGTCGATGTAGTAGGAATGCTCCCAGACGTCGACGCCGAGGATCGGCTCGGCGCCATGCACCAGCGGGTTCTCGCCGTTCGGGGTCTTCATGATCGAGAGCTTGCCGTCCTTGACCGCGAGCCAGGCCCAGCCCGAGCCGAACTGGCCCTTGCCGGCATCCATGAAGTCGTTCTTGAACTTGTCGTAGCCGCCGAGGTCGCTATCGATAGCGGTCTGCAGCTTGCCCGGTAGGCTCTTGCCGCCGCCATCCTTCTTCATCCACTTCCAGAAATGGATGTGGTTGTAGTGCTGGGCGGCATTGTTGAAGAGCGGCTGGTTCTTGCCGAAAGAGGCCTTCACGACTTCCTCGACGGAAGCATCCGCCATGCCGGCTTCGGCGGCGAGCTTGTTGCCCATTTCGACATAGGCGTTGTGGTGCTTGTCGTGATGGTACTCGAGGGTCTCCTTGGACATGTAAGGCTGAAGGGCCTCGTAGTCGTACGGCAGCTCGGGAAGCGTGAAAGCCATGATGGTCTCCTTAAGGGGTCAGACGGCGGACGTGGCCCGTGTCAGGGACCGTCCGCGCCAATCACGAGGGCATAGTTAGCGTGTTGCGGCCGGAAGGCCATGCGCATTCGCGCGTGAGCGACGAAGTTCCGGTCACGCGATCAGGCTGCGAGCGGCGCCGTCGCCCGGGCGAATTGCCAGTACAGCTCCCGTGCGCGCTCGTAAAACGGCCCGGCCGGCAAGGCGCGGTCCTCGATCCGGGTCACCGGCACGACCTTGGAATGATTGCCGGTCGAGAAGATCTCGTCGGCACTGAGGAAATCTTCCACCGTCAGGCTGCGCTGGACCACCCCAACGCCATCCGCCTCGAACAGGCTGATGATGCGCTGGCGCGTGATCCCGTTGAGGAACGTGCCGTTCGGGATCGGCGTGAAGAGGACGCCGTCCTTCGCCATGAAGACGTTCGAGGTGCCGGTCTCCGCGACATTGCCGATCATGTCGCGCAGCAGCGCGTTGTCGAAGCCCCGACCGCGCGCTTCCAGGATCGCGCGACCATTGTTGGGATAGAGGCAGCCGGACTTTGCGGCGGTCGGCATCGTCTCCGGCGTCGGCCGGCGGAAGGGCGACACCGTCAGCGAGAAGCCGGCAGGCGAAATCATCGGTGATTCGTAGAGGCAGAGGCAGAACCGGGTCGATTCCGGCGCTGCGGGAACGCCCATGTAGCCACCCTCTTCGGCCCAGTACATCGGGCGGATGTAGACCGCCGTCTCGCCGTCGAAACGCTGCAGGCCCTCTTGGACGAGACGCACGATCTCCGCGCCCGTCATCGTCGGCTGCAGCCCCAAGGCCGTCGCGGAATAGTTGACGCGTTCGGCATGAAGGTCGAGGTCCGGCGCCAGCCCGTCGAACCAGCGCCCGCCGTCGAACACCGAACTGCCGAGCCACATCGCATGGCTGCGCGGGCCGACGATCGCCGGATTGCCTTCAAGCCATTCGCCGTCGAGGAAGGTGAAGGTGCGGCTGAGGGGCGAGGCCATGGTCTTCCTTTCGTGCTGCGGCCGGAAAGCCGCGCAGGGATCGCCGGTCCGACGGCGCCGTGCCGTCATGCCACGCCGGGCCGGACAGGCAAAGCCTTCCCCTCGGCGTCGATCGGCCTATGACAATCGCCAGGGCATGCCGTTCGGGAGTAGCGCATGCCGTTCGGGAGTAGCTTTGTGCATTCGATCTTCGTCTTCGACGCCTACGGCACCCTGTTCGACACCGGCGCCGCCGTTACCCGCCATGCAGCCGAACTCGGCCCGGCGGGCGGCCCGCTGGCCGAAGTCTGGCGCCGCAAGCAGCTCGAATATTCCTGGGTTCGGACGCTGATGGGCGACGGCGCCCGGGACTTCTGGACGCTGACCGAAGAGGCGCTCGACTATGCCCTCGCGACCTTGCCGTCGGCCGATCCGGCCTTGCGCGCGCGGCTCCTCGAGGCCTACCGCGACCTCGACGCCTTTGCCGAAGTGCCGGAGGCGCTGCGCAAGCTGAAGGAGCGCGGGACGCGGCTCGCCATCCTGTCGAACGGCTCGCGCGAGATGCTGGTGCGGGCGGTGCGGGCGGCCCGCATCGACCATCTCATCGACGACATCTTCTCGGCCGAGGACGTCGGGCGCTACAAGACCGCCGCCGAGGTCTACGAACTGGTGACCACCGCCTACCGGGTCTATCCTGACGCCGTCTCGTTCCAGTCCTCCAACCGCTGGGACATCGCCGGCGCCACCCGCTTCGGCTTTCGAACGGTCTGGATCAACCGCAACGAGGCGCCCGACGAATATCTGGACCTGCCGCCCGCCCTCGTCCTGCCGGATCTCGCCGGTCTCGCCGCCCGGATCTGACCGGAAGGTGTTGCCTCTCGACCACAGTCCGGGCAAAGCGTCCTGACAGCGCAACCTTCAGCTTCACTGCCTTGTTCAGGCTGCAAAATCGGGCGACGTCGGTTGCCTGTGATTCTCCCGGCCGGGAGGACGATCTTCCCATGACAGGCAGACCATGAACGACAAGCTCCTCGACCGCGGCATCTCGCGCCGCCATCTCCTGCTCGGCCTCGGGCTCGGCGCAACGGCCCTGGCGGCCGGCTGCACCACCGGCCCGCGGGCCCGGATCCTCGGCAGCTATGATGGCGCGGTCCAGCCGGAATACGGCGGTTCCCTCTCGATGTATGGCCCGATCGAAGACGGCGGCTACCTCATCCCCGGCATCAATCCGAAGCGCGTCGATCCCCGGTTCTTCCGCCAGGAGGTCGCCGATCCCACGGGCGAGGCCCCGGGCACGGTGGTGATCGACACCAACCACTTCTACGCCTACTTCACCGAGCCGGGCGGACGCGCCATGCGCTACGGCATCGGCGTCGGCCGCGACGGCTTCTCCTGGAGCGGGCGCGCCGTCATGCAGTGGAAGCGCAAATGGCCCCGCTGGACCCCGCCGAACGAGATGATCGACCGCCAGCCGGAACTCGAACCGTACCGCAATGTCGGCATGGATCCCGGCCTGTTGAACCCGCTCGGCGCGCGCGCGCTCTACCTCTTCCAGAACGGCAAGGACACGCTGTACCGCCTGCACGGGACGCCGCAATACTGGACGATCGGCACTGCCGTCTCGTCCGGCTGCGTGCGCTTCATGAACCACGACATCATCGATCTCTACGAGCGGGTGCCGAACGGTGCACCAGTCGTCGTGATCCAGAACGGCATGGTCTGAGCACGGGTTCTGCCTTTCCAAGCAGGGCCCGGCATCTGACTGATTGAAATGAGAAAAGGCGGGATCCTCGGATCCCGCCTTTTCTCATTCGACCGCTGGCGGCCTTGCACCTTGGTAGAGCCAGGCTATCCCGCCCGCCGCTCCCGCTCGATCGTTGACAGCCGGTGCTCGACCTCGCCTTGCCGGACCATGCCGGGCACCAGGAAGAGGTCGACGATCTGGCCGATGCCCAGAAGGCCGAAGGTCAGCAGCCACAACAGACCCGTCCACGGCCGGCCGAGGTAGAAGCGGTGCAGCCCGCAGAAGCCGATCAGGCAGCCGAGCCAGAGGAGGTAGGCGGTGGGCGTCGATCTCATGCGAGCGTTATCCTTCTTTCCATAGACCCCCGATATGGGATCTGCGGATGCGGAGCGGCAGAGGTCGACGCGGGGAACCGTCTATTTTCCGCGCTTCAGGCTCCCGAGCACCCCGCGCAGGATGGCGCTGGTGACGGTCGAGGCGACCGTGCGTCCGACCTGCTTCATCACCGTCTCGGTCAGCGTCTGGCGCTGGTAGCCGGACGACTGCCGGCGCGGCGCCGAGCGGCGCGCGACCGGCGCGTCCCGCTCCTCCTCGACCTCCTGCGCGTCGTCGCGCCCGCCGCCGCCGAGGCCGAAGTCCGGCAGCTGGAACCCGGTGCGCGTGCGGGCCGGCGGCGCGTCGCGCGCCTCGGCCGCACGGGCGTCCGCCTCCTCGGCGCGCTGCCTTGCGCCCTCGGCACGGCGCTCCGACACCTCACGGCTGGCGGTCGCCTTGGCTCCGGCCTCGGCCCGCCGCTGCTCCTCTTCCTTTTTCAGCTCCGCTGCCGCACGCCCGACCAGCATCTCATAGGCCGACTCGGCGTCGATGGTGACGTCGTAGAGGCCGGCGACTGGGCTCTGGCGCATCACCTCGGCCCGTTCGTCGTCGCTGATCGGCCCGACGCGCCCGGCCGGCGGACGGATCAGCGTCCGCTCGACCATCGAGGGCACGCCGCCCTTGGTCAGCGTCGACACCAGCGCCTCGCCGACGCCGAGCTGGGTGATCGCGGCGAAGCAGTCGAATTCCGGGTTCGGGCGGAAGGTTTCGGCCGCGGTCTTCACCGCCTTCTGCTCGCGCGGCGTATAGGCGCGCAGCGCGTGCTGCACCCGGTTGCCCAGCTGCGCCAGCACCGAGTCCGGCAGGTCCAGCGGGTTCTGCGTGACGAAGTAGACGCCGACGCCCTTCGATCGGATCAGCTTCACCACCTGCTCGATCCGGTCGGTCAGGATTTTCGGCGCCCCGTCGAACAGGAGATGCGCCTCGTCGAAGAAGAAGACGAGCTTTGGCTTTTCGGGATCGCCGATCTCCGGCAGTTCCTCGAACAGTTCGGACAGCAGCCACAGCAGGAAGGTCGCGTAGAGCCGCGGATTGAGCATCAGCCGGTCGGCGGCCAGCACGTTGACGTAGCCGCGGCCGTCGCGGTCGGTGCGCATCAGGTCGGAAATCTTCACCGCCGGCTCGCCGAAGAAATCGGCAGCGCCTTGCTGCTCCAGCACCAGAAGCGAGCGCTGGATGGCGCCGACGGACTGCTTGGCGACGTTGCCGTAGAGCCGCGAGATCTCCTCGGCATTCTCGGCGACGTGGCCGAGCATGGCCTGCAGGTCCTTGAGGTCGAGCAGCAGCAGCCCTTCCTCGTCGGCGATCTTGAAGGCGATGTTGAGGACCCCCTCCTGCGCGTCGGTGAGGTTCATCAGCCGCGCCAGCAAGAGCGGCCCCATTTCCGCAACGGTCGCGCGGATCCGGTGCCCCTTCTCACCGAAAATGTCCCAGAACACCGTGGGATAGGCGTCGTGATAATAGGGATCGAGGCCGATCGCCGCCGCGCGGGCGACCAGGTAGTCCTTATCCTCGCCGCGCACCGCGATGCCGGAGAGGTCACCCTTGATGTCGGCGCAGAACACCGGCACGCCTGCCTCGGAAAACCCTTCCGCGAGGATCTGCAGCGTGACCGTCTTGCCGGTCCCGGTGGCGCCGGTGACGAGGCCATGCCGGTTGGCGAGCTTCAGGTCGAGATATTCGCCCTGCTTGATCGCGCCGTCGGGAGCCTGGCTGGATCCCAGGAAAATCTTGCCGTCTTCGAGCATGTGCCCCTCCCATCTCTTCGCGCCTACTATGCCCAGCGCCCGCACGGACACAATGCGCCGACCCTCATCGGGTGCCAGGCAAGGCGGTTTTGCCGATTGCCTCTTTCTCGGCGCTTTGCAATGGTCCGCCCATGCCGAACAGGCCGCAGATCAGCGGCGGCGCGGGATCAAGGAGGGTTTACCGATGGAAGAAGTATTGAACCGCATCGCGGCGGAAACGGGCCTGACGCAGGAGAAGGCAAAGGAAGCCGTCGGGCATATCCTGGCCTACATGAAGGCCGAGGGCACTGACCCCGCAGTCGAGACGATGATCGCCGAGACACCCGGCGCCAACGAGGCGATCGCTGCAGCCGGCGGCGGCGGTGGCGGCATGCTCGGCAGCGTCATGGGAGCCTTCGGCGGCGGGATCATGGCGCTGGGTGCCAAGCTGATGGGCCTTGGCCTCGACATGGGCCAGATCCGGATGATCGCCTCCGAGCTGATCACCTACGCCAAGGCGAACGCCGGCGATGAAACCGTCGACCGCGTCATCGCCACCACGCCGGGCCTCGCGCAGTTCGCCTGAGCCCTCGGCGCAGAACGGAAGCTTGCGGGGAGGATGGTTCGCACCACCCTCCTCGCAGCAGACACACCCTCTCGTGACCCGTTCCGTGGCGAAGCCGGATCGCTGAGCTTGGAAGCCACGCGGCGAACGGGTATGACGACCCGATGCCCGCGACAAACGACGTGAAATTGGAGCGCCCGGACGGTAAAGCCGTTTCGGCGGCTGATCTGGACATGACGATAGAGATCAACACGGCACGGCCGCGGGTTGCCCGGACCTGGTCCTACCGCCTTTCCCGGCTTCTGCGCCGGCCGCCGCTCCTCGTGCATCTCGCCGGTTTCGCGCTGATCGTGCTGATCCCCGCGCTGGTGTTCAGCGCCTTCCTGATCCTGCAATTCTCGTCGCAGCAGAAGGAGATCGCCGCCGGCCAGGTCTCCGATACCGCCGAAATCATCTCCGACGCGGTCGACCGCGAGATCTACGGCCTCATGACCGCCGCCAAGGTGCTGGCGGCATCGGCCTTCGTCAACGAGGACGACCTGGCGGAGATGCACCGGCGCGCGTCGGCAGCCCTCGCCTCGACCAAGACCGACGCCTTGCTGATCGACCCAGCGCTGCGCGTCGTCGTCGACACACGGGTGCCGCTCTCCGAGCCGCTGACCGGCACCACCGATGCCCGCGCGGCGGAAATGGTGTTCCGGACCCGCCTCCCCTATATTTCCGACATCATCGGCGCGGCACCCGACCAGCAGGCCTTCCACATCGCGGTTCCGGTGATCCGCGGCGACCGGGTGATCTACGTCCTGGCAATCGCCAAGCGCGCGAAGGATCTGCGCTCGGTCATTGCCGACCGCAACCTGCCGCAGACGTGGACGGCGATGATCACCGACCGCCAGGGCAACCGGGTCATCGCCGCTCTGGCCACCGAGGGCCGCATGCGCGAAAGCCAGACGCCCTTCGAAAACCCTTCGATCGTCGGGTCGCTCGGCGATGCGCTCGGCCCCGACCTGATCGAGGCGTCCTACGGCTCGATCCTGACGGGTTGGACGACCCGCGTCGCCGTCCCCGACTCGGTCATCGGCCGGCCGATCATGCGCTCCTGGCTCATGCTGGTCGGCACCGGCGTGGTGCTCTTGCTGTTCTGCGTCGGACTGGCCTTCTTCTTCGGCCGCCGCGTTGCCTCGCCCATCCGCCATCTGGCCAAGCAGGCCCAGGCGATCGGCAAGGGCGAGCCGGCGCTGCCGGTACAGACCAATATCGAGGAAATCGCCGAGGTCTCGAAGATCCTGGCGCACTCTTCGCGCGAACGGCGGGAGGCCGAAGAGCAGAACCGCTTTCTGATGCGCGAGATGACCCACCGCGCCAAGAACCAGTACGCGCTCATCGCCGCCATCGCGCGACGGGCCGCCAAGGAAAGCGCGAGCACCAATGAGTTCCTGGACACGCTGTCGGAAGCCTTGAGCTCGCTCGCCCGTTCGGCCGACCTCCTTTCCGACGGCGGCTGGGAGAGCGCCGCACTGGATGGCCTGGTCGAAACCCAGTTGAAGGCCTTTGGCGCCGGCAAGGGCGGCCAGATCGAGCGACATGGACCCAGCGTCCGCCTCAGCCCGACGGCGGCGCAGACCATCGGCCTCGCCTTGCACGAGCTGGCGACGAATGCCGCCAAATATGGCGCGCTGTCCGTCAACGAGGGCTATGTGCGCATCGACTGGACGCTCGCGCCCGCCTTCAGCCTTACCTGGCGCGAGATCGGCGGGCCCGTGGTGGTGCCGCCGAAGCGCTCCGGTTTCGGCACGCTGGTGACGCAGAAGATGACGGCGCGCGCCCTCGGCGGCGAGGTCGAGATGGCTTATGCGCCGTCGGGAGTGGTGTGGAAGTTGACCGCGCCGTCGGAGATGATCCTCGCCAACTGATGCAGGCGGCGGCCCCGGCCGTTGAGCGTCTCGTCTTCTCACATCGGCACTCTGACGACGCTCGCGCGTCGTTCATCAGCATGGCCTGACGGATCCGGATGACCCGTCAGGCCGTGCCTGTCACGCCGCGCCGGTTACCCGCCAGATGACGTTGCCGACATCGTCCGCCACCAGCAGCGAACCGTCCGGGCCGATCGCCACGCCGACCGGGCGGCCATAGGATGCCTTCTCGTCCGGGGCGAGGAAGCCCGAGAGGATATCGCGCGGCGGGCCGGAGGGCTTGCCGTTCTCGAACGGGATGAAGATGACCTTGTAGCCGCTGAGCGTCGAGCGGTTCCAGGAACCGTGCTGGCCGATGACCATGCCGTCGGGAAAGCCCGGCAGCGTTCCGGCCGGCATCCAGCAGAGGCCGAGCGAAGCGGTATGGCCGCCGAGCGCATAGTCCGGCGTCAGCGCGCTCGCGACCTTCGCCGTGTCCTGCGGCACCCGGCCGTCGACGGTCTGGCCCCAGTAGCAATAGGGCCAGCCGTAGAAGCCGCCATCCTTCACCGATGTCAGATAGTCCGGTGGCGTCTCGTCGCCGAGGCCGTCGCGCTCGTTGACGACAGTCCACAGCGCCCCGGTCGTCGGCTCGAAGGCGAGGCCCACGGCATTGCGCAGGCCGCCGGCGAAGATGCGGTTGGTGCCGGCGGCCAAATCCAACTCGTAGATCGCCGCCCGGCCTTCCTCGGCCTCCATGCCGTTGTCGCCGATGTTGCTGAGCGAGCCGACGCCGGCATAGAGCTTCTGGCCGTCCGGGCTGAGGAGCAGGCTGCGCGTCCAGTGACCGCCCGGCTTGAAGGTCGAGAGGCGCTTGCCCGTCCCGGTGATCTTGCCGGCGCCCGGGGTGTAGGGAAACGCCATGACGCCATCGGTATTGCCGACGTAGAAGGTGTCGCCGGCCAGCGCCATGCCGAAGGGGCGGTTCAGGTTCTCGAGAAAGACGTTGGAGCTCTCCGCCACGCCGTCGCCATCGGCATCCCTGAACGCCAGGATGCGGTTCATGCTGACGCCGACGGCCGCCGCGCGCTTCATCGTTGCGTACATCGCGTAGTCGAAGGCGGTCTTGATCGGGCCGTTGTCGCCCATCGCCTCGGCCACCAGCACTTCGCCGGTCGGCAGGACGTGGATCCAGCGCGGATGCTTCAGGCCGGTGGCGAAGGTGTTGACCTTCAGGCCAGGAGCGGCGACCGGCGTCTGGTTGCCGGTCCAGCCCTTGGCCGTCGGCATCTTCAGCGTCGGGATGCCCTGCGGCTTGGCTGCCGGGATCGACGGCGCGGTTCCCATGGCCTGTGCATGGTCGCTGCCCTCGAACTTGCGCAGCCGGATCGCCGCTGCGCCGACCAGCGCGACGACGTGTCCGAAGATATTGGTGATGCTCATTCTGTGCCCCCTCGTGTTGCCGCGCAAACTAGCCGATGCGGGCGTGGCTGGAAACCTGCGCCAGCGGCGAATTACCGGCATCGGCGGGCATCGGTGGGCATCCCAGGGGGCGCATACTGACGCAGACGGCGTCGACGCAGCGGCCCCCTGCGATTGGCGAATTCACGATCCCGGCGAAAGATGCTCTGGTCTCCGCAAAAGAGGGAAGCGCGCTTTCAGCACCCCGAGAGGCGAAAATCGCTCTATGTATGCGCCGGGAGGATACGCGATGATGGCTGACGACTGCAGCGAGGCCGACTGGCGGCAGCTGGCCGAGAAGGCGCTGGCCGGAGCGCCGTTTTCTACTCTCGTCTCGTACAGCGAGGACGGCATCGCCTATGGACCGGTATATGCCGAAGCCCCCGTGCGTCCCATCCTCCGCGCGACGCTGGCGCCTTGGTCGATCGCGCAGCGGCTCGACGACCCCGATCCCGTGCGCGCCAACCAACAGGCCCTGACCGACCTCGACGGTGGTGCCGACGCGCTGGTGCTAAGCCTTGAGGGAGCGCCCTCGGCGCACGGCTTCGGCCTGTCCGCTGCGGCGGTCGAAACTGTGCTCGCCGGGGTGATGCTGGACATCGTCCATCTGCGGCTCGAGGGTGGGGACGATGCGCAAACGGCCGCCGAAGAACTGGCCGCGATCGCTCTGGTGCAAGGCATTCAGACTGATGCGCTCGATCTCGACCTCTGCCAGGATCCGCTCGGCGCCATGGCGGTTGCCGGACGCTTCCCGCCGGACGACCGCGACCTCCAGCGATCGTTTACCGCCGGCTTCGAGCGGTATCTCGCGCGCGGCTTTGCCGGGCGCTTTGCCGAGGCGGACGGGCGCATCTACCACGAGGCCGGCGCGACCGAGGCGCAGGAACTCGGCGCCGTGCTGGCCGGCGCGGTCTATGCCCTGCGGAGCCTCGACGGTCACGGCGCCGACCTTTCGCAGCTGCCGGGCCGGATCGGCTTCACCCTCGCCGCGGACCAGAAGCAGTGGCTGGTGACGGCGAAGCTGCGGGCGCTGCGCCTCCTCTGGCAGCGGGTCCAGCTTCTCTCGGGCATTGCCGACCCGGCCCCTGCCCGGCTGCATGTCGAGACATCGATGCGGATGATGACGGCGGTCGATCCGCACGGCAACATCCTGCGCACGACCATCGCCGCCTTCGCCGCGGCCACCGGCGGGGCCGACCGGATATCGGTGCTGCCGTTCACCGCGGCCAACGGCCTGCCGGAGGCCAAGGCGCGCCGGCTGGCCCGCAACACCCAGCTGATCCTGCGCGACGAGGCGGGGCTCGGCCATGTCGGCGATCCCGCCGCCGGCTCGGGCGGCATCGAGGCGCTGACCGAAAGCCTCGCCGCCGCCGCCTGGCAGGAATTCCGGCAGATCGAAAGCGAGGGCGGCCTGTTTTCGAGCCTCCGCCAAGGCCATCTGCAGCGCCGGATCGCCACGAGCCGGGCGGCGCGGGCGGTAGCCATCGCCGACCGGCGCGCGCCGATCGTCGGCGTGACGCTCTACCCGCTCGCCACCCCGCGCGATATCGCCGTGGCCTTGCCCCGTCCGGCAGAGCCGGACGCATTGGCAGAGCCAGGCACGCCGGCGGTGCGGGACGTCACTGCAGAGCCGACGGTACCGCCGCTCGCCCCGATCCGTCTCAGCCAGACGCTGGAGACCGCCGCATGAGCCGCATCCCCGATTTCACCGATATCGACTGGCAGTCGCCTGTCATGCCGACGCCGAGCCCACCCACGGAGACGGTACAAACGCCGGAAGCCATTCCACTCGCGGCCTTCTACGCCGAGGCCGACCGGTCGGCGCTGCCGAACCGTCAGACATGGCCGGGCGCCTTGCCCTATCTGCGCGGGCCCTACCCGACGATGTACGTGCAGAAGCCCTGGACCATCCGGCAATATGCCGGCTTCTCCACCGCGTCGGCGTCCAATGCCTTCTACCGCGCCAACCTCGCGGCCGGGCAGAAAGGCCTGTCGGTCGCCTTCGATCTCGCCACCCACCGCGGCTATGATTCGGATCACCCGAGGGTTGCCGGCGATGTCGGCATGGCCGGCGTCGCCATCGATTCCATCCTCGACATGCGCGAGCTGTTCGACGGCATCCCGCTCGGGGAGATGAGCGTGTCGATGACGATGAACGGCGCCGTGCTGCCAGTGATGGCGCTCTACATCGTCGCGGCCGAGGAGCAGGGCGTGCCGCAGAAGGCGCTGTCCGGGACCATCCAGAACGACATCCTCAAGGAGTTCATGGTCCGCAACACCTACATCTACCCGCCGGCCGCCTCGATGCGGATCGTCGCCGACATCTTTGCCCACACAGCAGTGCACATGCCGAAATACAACTCGATCTCGATTTCCGGCTACCACATGCAGGAGGCCGGTGCGACGGCGGATCTCGAGCTCGCCTACACCCTCGCCGACGGCATCGAATACGCCCGCGCCGGCGTCGCCGCCGGGATGGACATCGACCGGTTCGCGCCGCGCCTCTCCTTCTTCTGGGCGATCGGCATGAACTTCTTCATGGAAGTCGCCAAGCTCCGGGCGGCACGGCTCGTCTGGGCCGAGCTGATGCAAGCGAACTTCGCCCCGAAGGATCCGCGCTCGCTGTCGCTGCGCACGCATTCGCAGACCTCCGGCTGGTCGCTGACCGCCCAGGACGTCATGAACAACGTCGTGCGCACCGCCGTCGAGGCGATGGCGGCGACGCAAGGCGGCACCCAGTCGCTGCACACCAATTCCTTCGACGAGGCACTCGCCTTGCCGACCGACTTCTCCGCCCGCATCGCCCGCAACACCCAGCATGTCCTGGCCCGTGAGACCGGTGCCAACCGCATCATCGATCCCTGGGGGGGCTCGGCCTATGTCGAGAGCCTGACGCACCAGCTGGCGGCCAAGGCCCGCGCCCACATCGCCGAGGTCGAGGCGCTGGGCGGCATGGCCAAGGCGATCGAGCGCGGCCTGCCGAAGACGCGCATCGAGGAGGCGGCTGCAAAGACCCAGGCGCGCATCGACAGCGGCGCGCAGGTGGTGGTCGGCATCAACCGCTACCGGAGTGAGACTGCCGACGACATCGACGTGCGCCGGGTCGACAATGCCGACGTCCGCCGCCAGCAGCTGGAAAAGCTCGCGCAGTTAAAGGCCGAGCGCGATCCGGCGGCGGTCGCCACCGCGCTCGACGCCCTGACCGAGGCCGCCGCCCGGAACAGCGGCAACCTCCTCGCCCTCTCGATCGATGCCGCCCGCGCGCGCGCCACCGTCGGCGAAATGGCGCTGGCACTCGAAAAGGTGTTCGGTCGGCACGTGGCGAGCGGTCAGATGATTTCGGGCGTCTACATGCGGGAGGCCGGAACCATGCGGGGCAAGATCGACGCGGTGCTGGCGAAGACCAAGGCTTTCGCCGTCGCAGAGGGACGACGGCCGCGCATCCTCGTCGTGAAGATGGGGCAGGACGGCCACGACCGTGGGCAGAAGGTGATTGCTTCCGCCTTCGCCGATCTCGGCTTCGACGTCGACATCGGCCCGCTGTTCCAGACGCCGGAGGAAGCGGCACGACAGGCGGTCGAGAACGATGTCCACATCGTCGGCGCCTCCTCGCTCGCCGCAGGCCATCTCACCCTCGTGCCGGCGCTCAAGGCAGCGCTCGAGAAAGACGGCCGCGGCGACATCATGATCGTCGTCGGCGGGGTCATTCCGCCGCAGGATTTCGAGGCGCTCACGGCGGCAGGCGCCGCGGCCATCTTCCCCCCCGGCACGGTCATCGCCGAAGCGGCGGAGGATCTGCTACGCACCCTCTCCGCCCGGCTCGGCCACACGGCAGCGGCGGGATAAGCCCTGCTGCCGCCTCGCCCTTTCGGGCAGGGACTTGCGCGCCCGGGTCAAACGGGTGCATTCAGCCGCAAGCCACCTGACCGTCTCCCAGGCGAGGGAAATCCACCATGATCGAAGTCTACCGCGCCGACGCGATGGCGCAGATGCATGCCGAGCGCGTGAATCCGGGTGAGAGCATTCCCCCCGATGCGATCTGGATCGACCTGATCAGCCCGACCAAGGCCGAGGAGCGCATGGTCGAGACGATGTGCGCGATCGAGGTTCCGACGCGCGAGGAAATGCGCGAGATCGAGGTTTCCAGCCGCCTCTATTCCGAGGACAATGCCGACTTCATGACGGCGTCCGTGGTTTTCGGCCTCGACAGCGGATCGCCGGGCTTTGCGCCGGTGACCTTCATCCTCACCGGAAAGCGCCTGGTCACGCTGCGCTACACCGAGCCGAAGTCCTTCGTCATCTATGCCGGCAAGCTCTGCCGCGATCCGTCGGACGCCACCGTTCGCCAGGCGCTGACGCTGGAAGGCGAGCCGGTTCCGATCGGCAGCGCCAAGAGCCCCAAGGTGCCGTCGGCCGATGGAATCATGATCGGCCTCGTCGAGACCGTCATCGACCGCGTCGCCGACATGATGGAGGCGATCGCCGCCGATCTCGACCGCATCGCCAGCGACATCTTCAGCGCCTCGACCCGCAAGACGCCGACCGCCAATGCCGACTTCAAGTCGCTGCTGCAGCGCATCGGCAGTGCGGGCGACCTCATCTCCCGCACGCGCGAGAGCCTTGCCACGCTCGACCGGATGATGCCCTACCTGCAGTTCGTGCTGGACCGCCGCAAGGGACCGAAAGAGGCCAAGGCGCGGGTGAAGGCAATGTCGCGCGACATCACCTCGCTGAACGATTTCGTCGCCTTCCTCTCGAACAAGACGACGTTTCTGCTCGACACCACGGTCGGCATGATCTCGATCGAGCAGAACGCCATCATCAAGATCTTCTCGGTCGCAGCCGTCGGCTTCATGCCCCCGACGCTGGTCGCTTCCATTTATGGCATGAACTTCAAGATCATGCCGGAGCTCGACTGGCAGTTCGGCTATCCCATGGCGATCGGCCTGATGCTGATCTCCGCTGTCCTGCCCCTGATCTTTTTTCGGCACAAGAACTGGCTCTAGCCAATTGGCAGCTTGGTATTGCGTTCGCAGGCGTTCAATCGCCTACTCTTGCTGATAAATCATAGATGGAATCTTAGGTCTTGCAGAGCAATGTTCGCGCCTTCGAGCTCACGAAAAGTGGCCATGCAAACCGCAAAACTACAGGTTTCTGACGACCGAAACGATCGCGGATACGCAGAGCGTGTTCCCGGCCTGCTGTATACGGATGCAGTGAGCTTCAGCGTGGGCTGCATCTGCACGCTGATGGCCTGCGTCGTCACCTGTTTCCAGACCGACACTGTGCTGGCCTGGACGGTCTGCTACGCGCTCGGTGTCGTCACCTTCCTCCGGGTCGTGGCCGTTTCGGTCTACGGCCGTTTCGAGGTTCTGTCGCGCATCTCCAATTCCGTCTGGTCCAGATTGTATTCAGTCTCGGGCCTCATTCACGTCTTCCTCGTGGGGCTCTGGCCGCTGGCGATCTTCGCAGCACCGCAGAACACGTCCTCGCAGCTCTTCTCCTTCGCCACCGCCATCTGTTTCCTCGTCGGCCTGATCGCCCGCAACTTCGCCTCGCCCGTCCTGGTGCGCCGGCAATTGCTGCTGGGCGCAATCCCGATGGTGATCGCGCTGATGATCCCCGGCGAGATCTGGCACGCCGCCTTCGCCTTCTTCTTCGCGGTCTTCTGCGGGACGCTGCTGCGGATCTCAGACCGGATGCGCGAGACCTTCTCGCAGGCGATGCAGGCGGCCGAGGAAAATCGGCGGCTCGCCTACAGCGATACTTTGACCGAGCTGCCGAACCGGGCCGCGATGACCCGCCTGATCGAGACCGCCGCCAAGGCCGAGACGCCCTTCGCGCTGCATTTCATCGATCTCGACCGGTTCAAGCGCCTGAACGATTCCTATGGCCACGCCTTTGGCGACCGGGTGCTGATCGAGGCAGCGGCGCGCATCGGCAGCGTTGCGGGCGCTGGAAGCACGCTGTCGCGCTTTGCCGGCGACGAGTTCGTGCTGCTGCAGATGAACGTGCGCACCCGGTCCGAGGCGAGCGAGATGGCGGCGGCCGTGATCGCCGCGATGATCGATCCGATGCGGATCGAGGGGATATCGCTGACCGTCGCCTGCAGCCTGGGAACGGCCCTCTTCCCGTCCGACGGCCGGGCGCTGAGCGAGGTCATCCAGCGGGCCGATACCGCGCTCTACGCCGCCAAGGCGGCCGGCCGCGGCCAGCACATGTTCTTCGACAAGTCGATGGAGCACCGCGAGAAGGAGCGGGTGCGGATCGAGGCGGACCTCCGCGAGGCGATCAACGAGGACCAGCTGCACCTCGTCTTCCAGCCGATCGTCGACTGCGCCACCCACAAGGTGGCCTGCTGCGAGGCGCTGCTGCGCTGGGATCACCCGCTGCGGGGCCGGTTGTCGCCAGGGGTTTTCCTGCCGATCGCCGAGGAATGCGGATTGATGAAGGCGATCACCGACATCACGCTGCGCAAGGCCTGCGAGGCCGCCGTCAGCTGGCCCGGCGATGTCGGCGTGGCGATCAACCTGTCGCCGAGCCAGCTTGACCGGCCGGACATCGTCGAGACCGTGCTCGCCAGCGCCCGCAATGCCGGACTGCCGCCGGAGCGCGTCGAAATCGAGATCACCGAGAACCTCTTCCTCGACCAGGACAGCTGCGTGCTGGACAAGCTGTTGAAGCTGAGGGCCGCGGGCATTCGCTTCTCGCTCGACGATTTCGGCACGGGCTATTCCAATCTCGGCTACATCTCGCGGCTGCCGCTCGACAAGATCAAGATCGACCGCTCTTTCGTCGTGCAGGCGATGCAGCACGACAACGACAAGGCGCTGCTGCGCGGCATGATCCGGCTGATCCATTCGCTCAACCTCAAGATCGTCGTCGAGGGCATCGAGAACGACGCCCAGTTGCGGATGGTGATGGCCGAGGAACTGGTCGGGGAACTGCAGGGCTTCATTTTCGGGCAGCCGCTGCCATCCCCGGCGATCGGCGACCTTCTCGGCGCCCTCGATGGCGGTGCCATGGCAGGAGCGCTACCGCACGGCGGCACCCCGCTCCACGCGGCCTGCACGGCATAGATTGCTGCGCTGCAACAGGGAATTAACCAAGTCGGCGAAAATTTCCGCAGATTTTAATTAAATGCTTCGAATATTATTATGGCTCGCGTACGTTTTCCCCAAAGCGCCAGGGGATTTATGGAATGCAGCCCAAGACCCAAGCATCGCAGTCCCACTTCGAACAAGAGCTCAACGCCACTCTTGCGCGAACCAGCTACTTCCGCGTGGAAAGTGACCGGGACAAGGACATCATCTACCGGTTGCGTTATGAAGCCTATCGACTGGAGAACGCCATTGTGTCGCGCGACGACCGGCGGTTCCACGACCATTACGACCGCGACCCCAATACTACCGTCTTTGGCGTCAACATCGATGGTCAACTGGCCGGCACGATCCGTCTCCATGTCGTGACACCCGAGCATCCGCTCGGCCCAGCCATGGACACCTATGGCGATGTGCTGGGTCCGCTGGTGGATGCCGGCGAGAGTTTCATCGATCCCAGCCGCTTCGTCACCAACCCCGTGGCGCGGCCGGGCGCCAAGCTCCTGCCCTTCGCGGTCACCCGTCTCGCCTGCATGGCCGCCCAGCACTACGAGGCGGACTGGATGCTGGCGACGGTGCGTCTGGAGCATGCGGCGTTCTACCGGCGGTTCTGCAGCCTCAAGCCGCTGACCGAGCCGAGGGCCTATCCCGGCCTCACCAAGCCGCTGATGCTGCTGGGCGAGCGCAACGAGGATATCCGCGACAGCGTCTTCACCAAGTACCCGGTGTTCTCGTCGACCCTCGGCGAACGGATGGCCCTCTTCAGCGGCGTCAGCAACGATCAGGCGAGCGCATCCTTCAACGACAACGCCGAAGGCAAGCCGTTCAACGCGGCTTGACCAGAGCTATCGAAGACCGGCGCTACCTTATGCCGAAGGCGCGATAGACCGCCACGCCGCTGCTGGCGCTCGGAATGGCGGATTCAGTGACGGCGATGTCGCCGAGCGCCACGTGGAAATCCGACTTGATGCAGGCCGGGTCGGTGTTCCGCGCATCGCCGGTCAGCGCCAGCGCCTGGCAGCGGCAGCCGCCGAAGTCGATGTGCTTGCGCTCGCACGAACGGCAAGGCTCCGGCATCCAGTCGGTGCCGCGATAGGCCTCGAAGGCCGGCGACGCTGACCAGATGTCGGCGATCGAGTGATCGCGCACCGACCAGAAGTCGAGGTGCGGGATCGTCTGTGCGGCGTGACACGGCAAGGCAAGTCCCGCCGGCGTCACGCTCAGCGTGCGCTGACCCCAGCCGCCATTGCAGGTCTTGGGATAGCGGGCGTAATAGTCGGGGAACACGGCGTCGATGACCAGGACGCCCGCCAGCCGCGCCCGCGCTTCCTCGACCTCGACGATGGTGCGGTCGACATCGGCACGCGCCGGCATCAGCTGGGCGCGGTTCTTTAGCGCCCAGCCGTAATACTGGGTGTGCGCGATCTCCAGCCGCTTGGCGCCGAAGGCGACGGCCTTGTCGATCATCGCCGGCACCTGGTGGATGTTGGTCCGGTGGATCACCGCATTCAGCGTCAGCGGGAAGCCGCGCTTCACCACCTCGGCGGCGAAGGCCTCCTTGCGCTCGAAACCGCCCTTGTAGCCGCCGACCGCCTCGGTGATCGCGGCATCCGCGCCTTGCAGCGACAACTGGATATGGTCGAGCCCGGCATCGTAGAGCGCGTCGAGCGTCGCCGTGCTGACCCCGATGCCGGAGGTGATGAGGTTGGTGTAGAGCCCGACCTCGGCCGCATGCCGCGTCAGTTCGACGATATCCTTGCGCGCTGTCGGCTCGCCACCGGAAAGGTGGATGTGGATGACGCCGAGTTCCGCGGCCTCGGTGAACACCCGCTTCCACGTCTCGGTGTCGAGCTCGGTCGAGCGCGTGTCGAGTTCGATCGGGTTGGAACAGTAGGTGCAGCGGAGCGGGCAGCGGTGCGTCAGTTCCGCCAGCAGCCCGATCGGCGGCGGCGGCACGGCGCGCCCGGTCTGGACGGTGGCCGGTGCGACAAGCTCGTTCATAGCGTCACCATCTGCTTCGACTGCAGATCCAGAAGAAAGCTTTCGACGTCCGGCCGGATGACCGCCAGATCGGCGGCGAAGATCAGGCTGAGCGCTTCGAGGATCTCGCCAAGGCTGGCCTTGCCGTCGATCCGCTTCAGGATTTCGACCGAGACCTCGTCGGCATTGAAGATCCGCTCTGGCGCGACGAGGATGAACGCGCCGCGCGCCTTGTCCTCGCGAAACCTAACGCCGTGCGGAAAGCGCGGCACGGTGCTGTCGGCTATTCCCGCCATCAGAACTTCTTTCCATCGGCACCCGGCTGCCACACATCCGGCGGCGGCAGCTTCGGATCGACATAGGCATGCTCCAGCGCGTCGAGCTGCGCCCAGAGAACCGAGCACTTGAAGCGCAGCGCGTTCAGCACCGCGCGCTGCTCGTCCGGGCGGCGCGCATGGCTGATGCAGTAGTCGAGCGCGAAATCAGAGTCGCGCTTCGCCTGCACCGGACGCTTGTCGAAATAGGCGAGCGTCTCCGGCGAGATGAAGTCGTAGTGCTCGAGCATGCCGCGCACCCGCACGCCGATGACTCCGGGCGAGAAGAGTTCGGTCAGCGAGGAGGCGATCGCCTCGAGTAGCGTGCGCTCGCGCACGAACGTGACGTAAGCGTCCACCGCAAAGCGGGTGCCGGGCAAGATGCCCTCCCCCGCCAGCACGTAGCCGCGATCGAGCCCGACGCCGTCGGTCAAGGCGATCCACTTCTCGATGCCGCCGCGGTTGTCGGCGTCGCCGTCATGATCGATGATCCGCTCGCGCCATTCCCGCCGAAGCTCGGTCGTTCCGAGGCGGGCGAGGATGTAGCTGTCCTTTATCGGGATCTGCGACTGATAATAATAGCGGTTCAGCGCCCAGGCCTGCACCTGCGTCTTGTTCAATTCGCCCGCCTGCAGTTTCAGCTGGAAGGGATGCAGGTGATGGTAGCGCGTCGCGCCGATTTCGCGCAGGGCCGACACGAAATCATCCGGGCTCAGCATCGTCACAGCGAAATCTCCATCCCGTCGAAGGCAATCCGCCAGCCCGCCGTCTCTGCCGCCGCCCGCTCGGGCGAGCCGTCGATCAGCACCGGGTTGGTGTTGTTGATATGGATATAGACACGGTCCTTTACACCGGCGTCCTCGAAGGCGTGCAAGCTGCCCCCTTCGCCGGAGATCGGCATGTGGCCCATCCTTCGCCCGGTCTTGATCCCGACGCCAGCGCGCTGCATCTCGTCGTCGACGAAGACCGTACCATCGAACAGGAGAAGGTCGGCATCGGCCACCCTGTCCACGAGATGATCCGGCACGTAGGCGCAGCCGGGAATGTAGTACGCCACCTTGCCGCCGGCCGAGAGGCGAACACCGACGGTCATCTCGCCTTCGGCACCGATGTCGACGTCAGTGGTTTCGAGATAGAGCGGTACCTTGCCCGGCACCGAAAAGATTTCGACCGCCAACCCCGGCACCGGCTCGAACCTCTCGCCGACCCGCACGGGACGGCGCGCGACGAAGGCGGGATCAAGCACGGAGAAGATCGGATTGTCGGCGATGATGCCGAGCACGCCATCGGTTCCGTAGAGCGTGTAGGCCTGCTTCTCCCTGAGGGTCAGGAGACCGGCGACATGGTCGACGTCGCCATTGGTGACGAGCACGGCGGAGAAGGGCGACGCGCGTTTGGCGTCCAGCGATGCACCCGCCATCGGCGACATTGGCGGCGAGGCCTGGATCTGCTGGCGAAGGTCGGGCGAGGCGTTGAGGAGCAGCCAATGCTCTCCGTCCACCGTCGCCGCGATCGACGACTGCGTGCGGGATGAGACGCGCGGGTCTCTTTCCCAGGCGAGGCGGCAAACCCCGCAAAGGCAGTTCCACTGCGGGAACCCACCCCCCGCAGCCGAACCCAAAACAAAAAGCCGCAGATGGGGTTCATCCCGTCCGCGGCTTTTCTCAGTCGTCACAGATTTAGAATTCGATCGGCATGTAGCCGTTGATTTCCATCGCGACGCAAACTTCGACGAGTACGGGTTTCTTCCAGGCCATGGTGGTCGCTCCCAACTGAGACGGCGGACATTTCCGTCTGCCAATGATTATCGGTGCCCTAGTCCCCAGATATAGACGAAGTGAGACCCGTCTTAAAGTGGGAGGCGAATTAAAAAGCCGTAATACGCGGGTCGGCTCAAGCGGTTAGCCCGGAATTCGTTGCTGCAGTGCACGCAGCGATCCGCCTCGACAGCTCGCCTGTCCTCGCTTAGAGCGGGGCATGGCCCAGATCGACGTCCAGAAGCTAGCAGATGGCGTCCTCGCCGGCGAACGTGCCCCGCTCTCGCGCGCCATCACCCTCGTCGAGTCGACCCGCAGCGACCACCGCACTGCAGCGGACGCCCTGCTCGACCTCCTCGTCCGCCACACCGGCGGCGCCATCCGGATCGGCTTGACCGGCATACCGGGCGCCGGCAAGTCCACCTTGATCGACCGTCTGGGCGCCACGCTTACCGCCGAAGGGCACCGCGTGGCCGTCCTCGCCGTCGATCCGAGCTCGCAGCGCTCCGGCGGATCGATCCTTGGCGACAAGACGCGTATGGCGCGGCTGGCGGTCGATCCCCGCGCCTTTGTACGCCCCTCTCCGACCTCCGGCACACTCGGCGGCGTCGCATCCCGGACGCGGGAGACTTTGCTCCTTTGCGAAGCTGCCGGTTTCGACGTGGTGATCGTCGAAACCGTCGGCGTCGGCCAGTCCGAGATCGTCGTCGCCGACATGGTCGACCTCTTCGTCCTCCTGATGCTGCCGGGCGGCGGCGACGAATTGCAGGGCATCAAGAAAGGCATCGTCGAGATTGCCGACATCATCGCGGTCAACAAGGCCGATGGCGATCGCACGGAAGCCGCCCGACGGGCAGCCGCCGAAATTCGCGCCGCGCTCGACATCGTCGGCCCGCGCGACCCCGCCTGGACGCCGCCGGTGCTGACGCTGTCCGGCGAGACCGGCGAGGGCCTTGCGGAACTCTGGGCCGCCGTCGGGCGGTTCCGCGCGATCCAGGTCGCGTCCGGTGCCTTCGCGGAGCGGCGTGCGGCGCAGAACGTGCAATGGCTGTGGTCTGAGCTCAGCGATGGCCTGCGGCGAGCGCTGCTCGCCTTTCCCGGCCTTGCGGACGCCATGGCGGCTGGCGAAGCCGACGCCCGAGCCGGCTTCAGGGCCCCGCCGGCCATCGCCGCCGGCGTGCTGGCCGCCTTCATGGCGCGTTAAGCCTTTCGAACGAAATTTGCCGGGCGGGCCGAAGGCCGCCCGCATCATACGACGCCTTAAGCCGCGGCATGCCACCCTCCCGACATGGCCACACCCTTGCTTCCCCGGCGCCGATTGCTCGCGGGCCTTCTGGCAACTGCCGGAACCCTGGCCGTGCCCGCCACCGCGCGCACCCGTCCACCGGGGAACGCTGGCCTTCTCGATGCGTCGACGCGCGGGCTGACGTCCGGCGCCAACCAGACGAAACTCCTGCAGAAGCTGCTCGACGAGACGGCCCGCAGCGGCGAGGTGCTGTTCCTGCCGCCCGGCGAGTATATCTGCGACACCCTGCAGCTGCCCGCGGTCACCCGCATCGGCGGCATCCGCGGCGCATCGCGTCTTATCGGGCCCCGTCTTTCCCTGCAGGCGAGCGGCGCCACGCACGTCACGCTTACGGGCCTGTCGCTCGACGGGCTCGTCCGACGGGGAGAAGACATCGGACGCCACCTCGTCGAGATCGCCGGCTGCCTCGATCTCGTGCTGGAAGACTGTGATCTGATCGGCGCCGGCGGCCATGCTCTGGCGCTGACCTCCGTCGGCGGACGGATCGCAACCTCGCACATCGCCGGGACGGGGCTCACCGCCCTGTTGTCGCGCGATGCCACGGGACTCGCGGTCATCGACAACACCATCGAGGACTGCGGCAATGGCGGCATCCTCATCCACCGCAGCACGCCCGGCCAGGATGGCTCGATCGTCCGCGGCAACCGCATCCGGCGAACCCGCGCCGATGCCGGCGGCACCGGACAGAACGGCAATGCCGTCAACGTCTTCAAGGCCCACGGCGTCAGCATTTCCGGCAACCAGATCGAGGACAGCGCCTTCTCCGCCATTCGCTGCAATGGCGGCTCCAATGCTCTGGTCTCCGGCAATTCCTGCCTCAATTCCGGCGAAACCGCCGTCTATGCCGAGTTCAAGTTCGAAGGCGCCGTGATTTCCGGCAACCTTATCGACGGTGCCGCGATCGGCATTTCCATCGCCAATTTCAACGAGGGCGGCCGGCTTGCCCTCTGCAGCGGCAATCTCATCCGCAACCTTCGCACCCGCGGCCCCTACCCGGCGGACGCCCCCGGCTTCGGCATGGGCATCTCGGTCGAGGCGGACACCGTGGTGTCCGACAACGTCGTCGAGGGGGCTCCGCTGTTCGGGCTGAAACTCGGCTGGGGGCCATATCTGCGCGACGTCTCGGCAACGGGCAATGTGCTGCGCGACTGCGGCGTCGGGATCGGCGTCACCGTCGTCGAGGGCGCCGGCCGGGCCGTGATCGCCTCGAACCTCATTTCCAACGCGGCCACCGGCGCCATCATCGGCTATCGCTGGACCGAGAAAGCCACCGCCGATCTCGCCGATCACCCCGGCAGCGCTCCGGCCCATCTCACCCTGACCGCCAATACGGCGGCGTAATACCCCGTCCCCGCTTTGCCCGGGACATGCTAGAGCTCACCCAACGCATCTGGCCGCACAGCGGCCCCGAAAGGCCCGAGCGGCCTTGAAACGTGAAAGCAAACGACATGAACGACAGCAGATCCGCACGCCTTGCGGTCCTGATCGACGCCGACAACGCCTCCGCCCGCATTGCGGACGGCCTGTTCGAGGAAATCGCCAAGATCGGCGAAGCCAGCGTCCGCCGCATCTACGGCGACTTCTCCACCCAGCGCATGAAGGGCTGGACCGACATCCTCGCCCGCCACGCCATCATCCCGCACCAGCAGTTCGCCTACACCACCGGCAAGAACGCTTCCGACATCACCCTTGTCATCGACGCGATGGACCTTCTCCATTCCGGTCGCTTCGACGGCTTCTGCCTCGTCTCCTCCGACAGCGACTTCACCCGCCTCGCCTCGCGCATCCGCGAGCAAGGCGTTGCCGTCTATGGTTTCGGTGAGCAGAAGACGCCGGAAAGCTTCCGCCAGGCCTGCCGCCGCTTCATCTACACCGAGAACCTGTTGCCGCAGCGTGGCACGCCGAACCGCGATTCGGTTGAGCCGGAAACCGAGATCGTCGCGCCGCTGCGCCAGAAGGCGGATGCTCTGCCTATGCTGACGCGCGTCATCGACCAGATGGAGAGCGAGGACGGCTGGGTGAACCTTGGCACCTTCGGCAAGCAGCTGCAGGCGCTCTATACCGACTTCGACCCACGCACCTATGGCGAGCGCAAGCTGAGCGATCTCGTGCGCAAGACCAACGCCTTCGAGGTTCGCCATCCCGAGGGTGGCAGCCTGCTGATCCGCATCAAGGCGGGAACGAAGCCGGCCGCAGCGGCTACCGCCGCGCCGACACCGGCGCGTCCCGCCGCAGGCCTTGCCCCGGCGCCCATCGTCGCCCCGATGCCGACGGCAGCAGAACTGTCGGAGGCGGTTGCCGCACCCGTCAAGCGGACGCGCGCTTCGGGCCGCAGTGCGACGCCAAAGGCCGCCGGCACCGCTGCTGCGCCGTCTCGCCGGGCCCCGACACGGGCGGCTGCGAGCCCCAAGGAGACCGCTGCCAAGCCGGCGCCGGTCAAGACCGAGACCGTCGTCGCTCCGGCATCGGAGGTTCCCGCGGCCGCACCGAAACTGCAGCAGGTCGTTTCGCAAGCCCCGGCAGCTGCTCCGGCTACGCCCGCTCCGGCCACGCCGGCGCCCGTCAAACCGGCGGCTGCTGCACCAGTGCCTGTCGCACCGGTGCCGACTACCCCGGCTGCTGCCGCACCGGACAGCCCAGCCCCGGCGAAACCGGCGACCCGCCGGACGCACCGTCCGCTCGGCACGCCGCGGTCCTAAGCGCCGGACCCCGGCGCGTTCGGGAGATCATGGTGCACTTGCCGCCGCCCGTCCTGGGCGACGGCTACGAACGGCGGACGCTGGCGGCATGATGTCCTCCTGCCGCCTGGCCTCCACGCCTTGAAGGAAGGCGTGACCGCTTAGGCGAGCACCGCCCTCACCTCTCCGACGACCGTCTTTTCCCAGTTGCGCAAGGTCGTGCGGGAGAGGTCGGCGTAGGTGTCTGCCATCACCGGATCATGGCCGCGGAACATCTGCGCAAGCGTCGCGGCGGCCGCGGCTTCCGAGGCACGGGTCGCGCCGTCGTCGATCTTCAAGGCAAAGCCGAGACCAAGTTCCGGCACCGCGCCGCAGAACACGCCCTCGGCGCCGGTCTTGACGAACACACGCCCCTTGCCTGCCTCGATCAGCGAGACGCAGGCGCGTCCGGTGCCCGCCATGTACCAAGGCTCGGCGATGCAGGCGGCGATCAGGCGCTGGCCGGCTTGCGCGCGCTCGGCCGCCACATTCTGGCCGGAGACGAGCTTGGCAAAGGCTGTCGCAAAGGCGGCAACAGGCGCGGCGTAGGTCGGGATCGAGCAACCGTCGGTGCCTTCGACGTCCTCTCCCAAGGTGACGCCGGTGAGATCCTCGATCGCAGCACGCGCACGCTGCTGCACCGGGTGCGCCGAACGGACATAGCCCGCTGTCGCCTCGCCGAGATGCACGGCGGTGCAGAGGAAGCCGGAATGCTTGCCGGAGCAGTTGTTGTGCAGCGGCGTCGGCGTCTCGCCGTCGCGCGCCATGGCCAAGGCCCTGTCGAGCGCGAAAGGCCAGTGGCAGCCACATTCCAGTGCCGTCTGATCGAGGCCGGCGCGCCCGAGCATGTCGGTGGCCAGCGCGACATGGCCGGCCTCGCCCGCGTGCGACGCGCAGGAGAGCGATAGTTCCCGGTCACCGAAGCCGAACGCATCCGCCGCCCCCGTTTCGATCAGCGGGATCGCCTGCAGCACCTTGATCGCCGAGCGCGGGAAAACGGGCAACGAGACGTCGCCGGTCTGGTGCACCATCCGTCCCATCGCGTCGGACACGGCGACCGCGCCGCGGTGCCGGCTCTCGACCAGGGACCCGCGCGTCACTTCTACCAGGATGGGATTGCTCATGCTGCCAACTTTCGCCGTTGTGGGTCTCTGCCGAGCTCTAGCAGCGCCACACCGGCGTTGCCATGTTTCGGGAGAGCCACAGTTCCCGGAGCACGGATGCGCCCCTTGAAATTCCTCCTTCTTTTCGTCCTCCTCGTCTACATCGCCCCGGTCGCCTTGGCCGCCTTGCTGTGGTGGGGCGGCAGCCATCCGGCGTCCTGGCGCGACGCCGACTGGACGAGCGCCGGCGTCTTGCCGGTCGCGGACGCGTCCGAGGATGCCGCGGTCTACGTGCTCTCCGCCCGCACCGGCGGGTTGAAGGGTGCGGTGTCCGAGCATTCCTGGATCGTCGTCAAGAACCCCGGCAAGGCATCCTACGAGCGTTGGGACAAGGTCGGCTGGGGCTCGCCGATCCGCCGCAACGCCTACCCCGCCGATGGCCGCTGGTACTCCAACGCGCCGCGCGTCATCCTTGCGCGCAACGGTCCGGCTGCCGAGGCGCTGATTCCCGGAATCCGCGCCGCCATTGCCGCCTACCCGTTCGCCAAGGCCGGCGGCTATCACATCTTCCCCGGCCCGAACTCCAACACCTTCATTGCCCATGTGCTGCGCCACGTGCCGGGCCTAACCGCCACCCTGTCGCCCCTGGCGGTCGGCCGCGATTACCCCAGCGAAGGGCAGTTCGCCTATTACGATGCCGATCGCGGCGACCTCCGCCTGTCGCTCCTCGGTTATGCCGGCGTGACCATCGGACGCTCGGCGGGTCTCGAGCTGAACTTCCTCGGTCTTGTCGCGGGCATCGACCCCGGCCGGCTCGGCATCAAGATCCCGGCCTTCGGTACTTTCGCCTTTCTGCCCGATACGGCGTGAACCGGGCCGTCGGCGGTTTTCGCCGCCGGGATTTCCTGCTAGCGCGGTGACATCAGGGCGACCCCCGGGCGCCCGCGGAGGAGAGCACCATGTTCCTGAGCTGTGGCGATGCCCTGTTCGATGTTTTTGCCGATCCCGATGCCGACGTGGCCCGCATCGGTCTCAATGCCGTGGTCGGCGGCTCGGCCCTCAACGTCGCGCTCGGGCTGTCGCGCCTCGGCCACCCGGCAGCGCATTTCACGAAGATCTCCGGGGATCTCTTCGGGCGTCGGCTGCGCGCCTTCATGGAGCGCGAGGCGATCGACCAGCGCTTCCTGATCCCGACCGAGCGCAACACCACGCTCGCCATCGTCGCCCTCTCGCCGGCGGGATCGGCGACCTACTCCTTCTACACCGAGGGAACCGCCGATCGCTCCATTGAGCCGGCCGAGGTGCCCGCGGACTTTCCGGGCGAGCTCGAGGCGATCCATATCGCCGGATCCTACTCCACCGTCAGCGAGCCGACCGCCACGGCGCTGTCGAGGCTCGTCGCGCAGGAGAGGGACCGCCGCTTCATCTCCTATGATCCGAACATCCGTGCTTCCGTGGTGCCCGACCTCGACCAATGGCGTTCCAAGGTTGCCGAGCTCGGGCCCTCGGCGGCGCTGATCAAGGCGAGCGATGAGGACCTGTCGCAGCTCTATCCCGGCCAGTCGCTGGAGAACGTCATGGCGGACTGGGTATCGGCCGGCGCGAGCCTCGCGGTAATCACGCGCGGCGAAAAGGGCGCGATCGCGTTGTCGGCCAAGGGCGCCTCGGCCGAAGTGCCGGGCCTCAAGGTGCACGTGGTCGACACCGTCGGCGCCGGCGATACCTTCCAGGCGGCGACCCTTGCCATGCTGAAGGAGATCGGCGCCCTGAACCGCCAGGCATTGGAAGCGATGGATCCGGCGGGGCTGCAGGCACTCATCGGCTTCGCCATCCGCGCGGCTGCGGTCACCTGCGCCCGCCGCGGCGCCGATCTTCCCCGTCGCAGCGATCTCGGCCTGCCGCCGCTCTGAACCGATAGCAATAAAAAACCCGCCGGATCACATGATCCGACGGGCTCTTGCAGTTTAGACTGAACCGGGAGACAGGCCCCCGGCAAGCCGTTTCTTAGTTGAAGTGGTAGGAAGCCTTGGCCATCACCGAGTGATAGTCGAGGTCCGACTTCGAGGTTGCCGAGAAGCTGTTCGCCGGATCGTTGATCGCGTCGAAGTCAACCGTGGTCTTGGCCTTGCCGAGGTCGGTGTAGAGGTACTCGAGGCCGAACGAAACGTTCTGGGTTGCCAGGACGTCGAAGCCGGCGCCAACCGCGTAACCGACGTCGTCGGTCTTGCTGCGGGCCGAAACGGCGTAGCTGTCGTTCGCGCCGTTGAAGGCATTGCCGCCACGGACCTTGCTGTCGATGTCGGCGTAGGCGAGACCACCGGTCGCGTAGACCATGAAGCGGTCCATGGCATAACCAGCCTTGGCGCGGACGGTACCGACGTAGTTGATGTCGGTCTCGACGCCGAAGCTGCTGTCGCCGCCCTGGAGCGGGTTGTTAGCGATCGAGAACGACGAGTCGGCGTTCGCGTCGATGTAGTTCAGGTCGGCAACGGCGCCGAGGACGAAGTTGCCCACCTGGTAGTCGTAGCCAACATGGCCGCCGCCGATGAAGCCGGTCTCGCCGCCATCATTGCCGCCGTTGAAGGCCGAGTTCTGCGAGGAGAACGCGCCCGAGTCACGGTTGAATGCGACGCCAGCCTGGCCACCGACGTAGAAGCCGGACCAGTTGTACATCGGGGCGGCTTCGACCATCGGCGCCGGTGCCGGTGGCTCTTCGTAGATCACGTCGGCGGCGAGAGCCGGGGTGACGAAGGCGACGGATGCGAGAAGCAGGGCGAAACGTTTCATGAATAATACTCCAACTGTATGTGCCGCAGGTTGCGACGTTCGATCGGTGGGCATTTCCCTCGTAAGGCCAACCGAAGTTCTGACCAGGGCGAGATGCACCCGTCTTGTGGCCAAATGTGGTTCCGCGGGAAACGTTGCTGCAGGTCCCTTTGATAACCTCGCTGCCGTTGCTGAAGTGTCACACTTCGTTTTCGCTAGGGCAACGTTGGTAAACCTTTCCTAAGCCGGGACCGTTGATTTTGAATTAAAAAACCCGCCGGGCGCAGCGCCCGGCGGGTAACGAAGTGTTGAGGAAATGCGCCGTCTCGGCGGGGAACTTAGTTGAAGCGGTAGGAGACCTTGGCCGTCACGGTGTGGAAGTCGAAGTCTTCCTTGGTGTCGAACCGGGTCGTGCCGGTGCCGGCGGCGCCAGCGAACGGGCCGGTGGTGAAGGTCGCCGAGGAGTCGCCCTCGCCGAGGTTGGTGTAGAGATACTCCGCGCCGAACGAGACGTTGTCGGTGATCTTCACCTCCATGCCGCCGCCGACGCTGTAGCCGAAATCGTCCTCGTCGCTGCGGGTGCGAACGCCCGCGGCCGAGCCGGAATTGGTCTCGAACTTGTAGTCCATGTCGGCATAGGCGAGACCGCCCGTGGCGTAGGCCAGCGCCATCGGCGTGACCAGGTAACCGGCGCGCAGGCGGGCGGTGGCAAGGTAATCGATGCTGCGCTCTTCGTTGTAGAAGGCGTCGGCGGTACGGGAAACGACGCCCGCCTTGCGGGAGAAGTCGACCGCGTTGATGTCGATCACGGCGCCGAGGACGAACTGGTCCATCTGGTAGTCGTAGCCGGCGTGGCCGCCGCCGAGGAAGCTCGAATCGGAGGACGAGGAGTAGTTCGAGGTGAACTGGTCAACGCCGCCGACGACGACCGGGCCGCCGAACGAGGTGTCGACGTTGATGTTGTCCGGGTTGTTCGGGTTGAAGGCACCGCCACCCTGCACACCGATGTAGAAGCCGGTCCAGGTCGGGACAGGCGCCATGGCAACCGGCGCCGGCGGCTCTTCGTAAATCACGTCGGCTGCGAGAGCGGGCGAAACGAAAGCGGTTCCGGCGGCCAGCAAAAGGGCAAAGCGCTTCATGTTTATTCTCCTAGGGCCGCGGCGCGGCAACTTGATGGGGCGGCCCGGTCATCAGCCAGGACCGCAAAACGGCGTTGACTAATCTCGAACATCCTGTCGCCACAGAACCGCCCGCACCGGCCTTATTCAATCCCCCTCCGGGCGCTCGCCCGCCACGTGTGACTTGCCCGCCACGCTGCGACTTCTCGGGGAAACTTTCAGAAAACCCCAAATAATACTCTAAGCTTTTGAATAATATTGGTATTTCTGACAGACTAGAGGACTGGCTTTGTCGAGGGATAGCGTAGATCTCACAGACTTGTCATGACCGCGACGAGCGCTGCAGCCAGCGATATGTGCTTTCCGCGAACGAGCCGCCGGCGCTCGTGATTCGATGAAGCCTTCTGGAGACGACGGCTTGCGTTGTCCGTGGAGTCCCCGGATTGCCAAGTTTGGAATGGCTCTCATATGTTGGTTTCGGGTGGCACCAGCAAACATTCGGGAGGAAGCATGCGTTTCACGACAATCATGGCCGGCGCTCTTTTAGTCGTCGGTCTTTCCGCGCCCGTGATGGCGCAATCGGCCGATGTCGAGGCCGGGAAGAAGGTCTTCAACAAATGCCGAGCCTGCCATGCGGTGGGTCCCGGCGCGACCAACAAGGTTGGTCCGTCGCTGAACGGCGTGACGACCGAGCCTGTAGGCTCGGCAGAGGGCTACAGCTTCTCCCCGGCTTTCAAGAAATTCGCGGAGGCTCATCCCGCTTGGGACGATGCGCTGCTGACGGAATGGCTGACGGATCCGAAGAAGCTGGTGCCGGGCACCAAGATGGCGTTTCCAGGCCTGAAGAAGCCGGAAGAGATCACCGCGGTGATCGCTTACCTCAAGACCTTCGACAAGACAGGGGCCGCCGCCACGCCGGCAAACTGACCTTGACGGCGCCAAAACACCCTCGGGGGCGCCCTAATTCGAGGCCTGCGGCAATTTGTCCAGCAGGCCCTGAATTTCAGGATAGAAGTAACGTCGGCCCGGATAGCCCATCATCCGGCCGACCTCTTTTCCATTGTCGACCAGCACGAAGGTCGGCGTGAAGATGGCGGGGTCCAGGCCCTCGACGCCACCCGTCCGGCTCTCATGAATGTCGACATGGCGGAGCGGCGCCCGACCTCCGGCCTTGCTCTGCGGGTAATCCGGTGCGATCTCGCGGTTGAAGGCCGCGCAGAACGGACAGGCCGCCTGCTCGAACATCAAAAGCTCGGCCGCCGTTGCCGGCCCGTTCGCCTGGCAAAGGACGGTCGCCGTCAGAGCCAGGGCTAGCCAGTGTCGAGCAGGGATGCGGGATGTCTTCATCGGGTCAGTCTAGGCTGATGTCGCCGACGTTTCTTCTCACATCGGCGGCAACTCTTTTCCGAAATCCAACTGTCAACGACAAAGCCCGCCGACGTTGTCGACGGGCTTTGTCGTTTGGTCAGACTGGATCAGGCGTAGACGCTCATCACCTGGTCGAGCAGCTTCAGCGCCTCGTCTTTCGGGCGCTGGAAGGAGTTGCGGCCGATGATCGAGCCGTTGCCGCCACCGTCACGGATTCCCTGCACTTCCGCCATCAGTTCCTCCGTCGTCTTGGCAGCACCGCCGGAGAACACCACCAGCCGCTTGCCGGCGAACGAGGCCTGCATGATATGCCGGACCCGGTCGGCTGCGGTCTTGGCGATCGGCGACTTGTCGTAGGTCGACTTCGCCGCGGCAAGGTCGATGAAGTCCGTCGGCAGCTTCACCTTGATGATCGTCGCGCCCATCAGCGCTGCCATGTGCGCGGCATAGGCAATGATGTCGAGGCCTGTCTCGCCGTCCTTCGACACCTGCCCGCCCCGCGGATAGGACCAGACCACGGTCATCAGGCCGCGCGACTTGGCTTTCAGGCTGATCTCGCGCAGTTCCTCCAGCATGTCGTAGGCGCTGTCGGAGCCGGGATAGATGGTGAAGCCGACGCCGACGCAGCCGAGCCGCAGCGCGTCCTCGACCGTACCGGTCAGGGCCTGGTCGTTGGAGCCGGAGGCGAGCGAGTTGCCGCTGTTGAGCTTCAGGATCGTCGGCACTTCGCCGGCGAAGGTGTCGGCGCCTTGCTCGAGCAGGCCGAGCGGCGCGGCATAGCCGGACACGCCGGACTCGATCGCCAGTTCGTAGAGGTAGTGCGGGTCGTAAGCGGCCGGGTTCGGCGCGAAGCTGCGGGCCGGACCATGCTCGAAGCCCTGGTCGACCGGCAGGATGACGACCCGTCCGGTGCCCGCCAGCCGGCCGTGCATCAGGAGACGCGACAGGTTGCTCTTCAGGCCGGGGGTCTCGCCCTCGTACCAGGACAGGATCTTGCGGACGGTATCGGTTCTCAGCATGGTGCCTCTTTCGGTGGACGCAAAGACCTCGCCAGCGGCGAAGACGGTAATGCACCCTCTTCTGGGTGGCGCACACCGTGGCGTAAAGGTGTGGCGACCGTGGTCGCCATATTAAAATCGGTTGAAAGCCGAACATCGGTCCTTGAGGCACGCTATCGCGCCTAACGAGACACGAAAAAGAGCTATCCGGCGCTTGCTCATCTGCACTGACGTTGTCCCGAGACCATCGTCTTCTCTGGACGTCGGTGGCCGGCACCCGTGAAAGCTTGGCAGACCGCGGGCATCGATCGCGTGGAGTGACGATGGCAACGGCGGCTTACGCCATGACCATTTGGCGGCGATCGGCACCCCGGCAGCAAAGCTCAAAGTAGAACGGCTCTAAACTGAAGCTCAGCCGGCTTTCACGACTAATCTTGACAATAACGATCAACAATTCTAGCGAATTCGATCTTGAACGGTCGGACCTGCGGCCGTGAATGCCGATCTCGGAAACGCACGCCAGGGCCTCGCCCTGATGGAGGATGCAATGCGCCACCGTTCGAACCACGCCAGACGGCTGGCCTGTGTCTGCCTCGCCGCCATCGCTCTCGGGTCCGGTGGCGCCGCCGCCGAGACCAAGACGACCGATATGCCGGCCGTCCTCGCGCACTACGCCGACATCGCGCTGGCGGGTTATGGCGATGCGCTGACCTCGGCCGAGACCCTCGACAAAGCCGTCGATGCGCTGATTGCGGCGCCGACCGAGGCGACCCTCGCCGCAGCCCGGGACGCCTGGCGCGCCGCGCGCCCTTCCTACCAGCAGACGGAAGCGTTCCGCTTCGGCAACCCGATCGTCGACGACTGGGAGGGCCGCGTGAACGCCTGGCCGCTTGACGAAGGCCTGATCGACTACGTCGCACCGGCCTACGGCAAGGAGTCCGACTCCAACCCGCTCTACGTCGCCGATATCATCGCCAACCCGAAAGCCGAGATCGCCGGAGAGGCCGTCGACTTCACCACGATCACCCCGGAACTCCTGCAGGACAAGTTGCAGGAGGCCGGTGGCGTCGAGGCGAACGTCGCCACCGGCTACCACGCGATCGAGTTCCTGCTGTGGGGGCAGGACCTCAACGGCACGGGCCCAGGCGCCGGCGACCGCAAGGCCACCGACTACTCCACGACCGATTGCACCAACGGCCATTGCGATCGCCGCGGCGCCTTCCTGAAGGCCGCGACCGATCTCCTCGTCGCCGACCTCGCGGAAATGGTCGGCCACTGGAAGGATGACGGGGATGCCCGCAAGGCGCTCCTCGACAATCCGGCAGCCGGCATCTCGGCGGTCCTCACCGGCATGGGTTCGCTCTCCTATGGCGAGCTCGCCGGCGAACGGATGAAGCTCGGCCTCCTGCTGCACGACCCGGAGGAGGAGCACGACTGCTTCTCCGACAACACCCACGTCTCGCACCTCTACGACGCCATCGGCATCCGCAATGTCTATCTCGGCAGCTACACGCGGCTCGACGGCACGACGATGACGGGCCCCTCGGTCTCCGACCTCGTCGCCGCCAAGGCATCGGACGTCGACACCGAGCTGAAGGGCAAGCTCGACGCCACCGTCGCTGCCATGCAGGCGATCGCCAAGGCCGCCGAGGGCGGCGAGGCCTACGACCAGCAGATCGCCGAGGGCAACGAAGCCGGCAACGAGCGTGTCCAGGCCGGCATCGACGGCCTCGTCGCGCAGACGCGGACGATCGAGCGGGCCGTCGCGGCGCTCGACATCAAGGACGTCAAGATCGAGGGCTCCGACAGCCTCGACAATGAAAGCGCCGTCTTCCAGTAGGCTGAAGCGGGCAGGACGAGGGGCGGTGCGACAATTGCCCGGCTGCCCTGCCCGCACCAACACGCTAAGACCACCCAGCCGCTGCGGTCGCGGCGCGTTCGAAACGGCGTGCGTCCATGTCCACCTTGCGCAACATCCTGATGCTGGCGGCCCTCTCGGCTGCATCCGCATCGCTTCCCGTCATCGCGGCGCTGGGTGAAAGCCCGGCGGTTCGCGGCGACCTGACGCCGGCCGACCTCAAGCGCGTCGCCGCCGTCACCCGGCCTGCGACCGCCTTCACCAAGCCCGAGCCGTTCGAGGCCCTCCCCGGCGGCGCCGGCACGACGAAGAAGATCGTCAACCGCGACATCTTCAGCCAGATCGCCGCCAACCAGCCCTTCGAAGGCGAGGACACGTTCAAGCTCGGCAATGCGCTGTTCCGGAAATTCTGGGTCTCGTCGCCTTCCTCGACCGAAGCTTCCGACGGCCTTGGCCCGCTGTTCAACGCGCGCTCCTGCCAGAGCTGCCATCTGAAGGACGGCCGCGGCCAGCCGCCGCTCGGGGACGAGCCGGCGGTGTCGATGTTCCTGCGCCTCTCCGTGCCCCCGCACACCGCGGCCGAGAAGGCGTCCCTTGCCGACAAGTCGATGCTGCGCATCCCCGAGCCGACCTATGGCGGGCAGCTGCAGAACTTCGCCATTCCCGGGCTGAAGCCCGAAGGCCGGATGCGCATCGCCTATACCGAGGCGCCGGTGCACCTCGGCGACGGAAGCGTCGTCAGCCTGCGCCACCCCACCTACAGCGTCAGCGACCTCAGCTACGGCCCGATGGCCCCGGACGTCATTCTCTCGCCGCGGGTCGCGCCGCCGATGATCGGGCTCGGCCTGGTCGAGGAGATACCCGCCGCCGACATCCTGGCGCATGCCGACCCCGAGGATGCCGACGGCGACGGCATCTCCGGCAAGGCGAGCATGGTGCGCGATCCCGAAACCGGCGCGCCGGTGCTCGGCCGCTTCGGCTGGAAGGCCAGCGCCCCGACGATCAAGGCGCAGACCGCCGAGGCGTTTTCCGGCGACATCGGCATCTCGACCCCGCTGGTGACCGACAGTTTCGGCGAATGCTCGATCGCCCAGGCGGTCTGCCGCGATGCCCCGAACGGCGTGCAGGCTCGGCTCGGCGAGGTCGAGGCCCCCGATCCCGTGCTCGACCTCGTCACTTTTTACTCCAAGAACCTTGCCGTCCCCGCCCGCCGCGACATCGCCCGGCCCGAGGTCCTCGACGGCAAGGCACTGTTCTATGCCAGTGGCTGCGCGGCGTGCCACACCCCGAAATTCGTCACCAGCCGCGACGCACTCGACCCACCGCAGCGGTTCCAGCTGATCTGGCCCTATTCCGACTTCCTCGTCCACGACATGGGCGAGGGCCTTGCCGACGGCGCCACCAATGGCGATGCCGGGCCGCGGGAATGGCGCACCGCGCCGCTCTGGGGCGTCGGGCTGACCAAGACCGTCAACGGTCACACCCTTTTCCTGCACGATGGTCGCGCCCGCAATCTCACCGAGGCGATCCTCTGGCATGGCGGCGAGGCGCAGGCGGCCCGCGACCGTTTCGCGGGTTCCGACAAGGCCGACCGCGACGCCCTCCTCGCCTTTCTGGAATCGCTATGAAGCCCCTTCGCCCATCCCTGCTGCTGGCCTTCCTTCTCTCGGCAGCAGCGGTCTTCGGTCCAGCCGCCGCGCAAGTCGCGCCGGCGAACGGCTCTCCCGGCAAGATCGACGTCGTCCGCGGTGCGATCGACGGGTACATCCGGCCGGCCTATGCCGATCTCGCCACGACCGCGGCGAAAATCGAGGCAGATCAGACCGCCCTCTGCGACGCCCCCTCGGCTGCGGCGCTCGACCGGTCGCGGGCCGACTTCGCCGCGCTGATCGGCAGCTTCTCGCGCATCGAGTTCGTGCGTTTCGGTCCGATCATGGACGAGAGCCGCATCGACCGCATCCTGTTCTGGCCGGACCGGCGCGGCGTCGCGCTGCGTCAGGTCCAGGCCCTGCTGGCGCAGAAGGATCCCGCGGCCACCGATCCCAAGGGATTGCGGGCGAAGAGCGTCGCCGTCCAGGGTCTCAACGCGCTGGAGTTCGTGCTGTTCGGCAGCACCGCGGGCCAACTCGCGACGACGGAGGGCGCCTATGCCTGCCGCTTCGGCGTGGCGATCACCGCCAACCTCGCTGCGGAAACCGCTGCCATCGCCGCCGGCTGGCAAGCGCCCGACGGCATCGCCGGCGCGATGCTCGACCCGAAGCCGACCAACCCGGCCTATCGCAGCCTCGACGATTCGCTGCAGGAGATCGCCGGGATCTTCATCCACGGCCTCGAGGCGACGCGCGACCTGCGCCTCAACCCGGCCCTCGGGGAATCGATCGAAAAAGCCAATCCGAAGACGCTGATCTATCCCCGCGCCGGCCTCGCCAAGGCCAGCCTTCAGGCCAATTTCGCCGGGCTCAAGGCACTTTATGACGCTTCCGGAATTGCCGGCCTGCTGCCTGCGAAACAAAGCAGCGTCGGTGCGGCGATCTCGGCCGAGTTCGAAAAGGCCGACGGGCTCTTCGCCGGGCTTGTCGTATCGCTGCCGGATGCCGTCGCCAATCCGGCCGAGCGGCCGCGCGTCGAGGAGATCCTCGCGCTGACCCACGGAATGCAGCGCCAGTTCGCCGACCAGCTGGCCCCGGCCCTCGGCCTCAGCGCCGGCTTCTCCTCGCTCGACGGAGACTGAAGATGCAACTCATCGACCGCCGCAGTTTTCTCGCGAGCGCCGGCGCCGTCTTCCTCGCCGGATTGGCGCCGCAGGCCGCCGAGGCCCTGGACCGCGCCAGCGCCGTCTTTGGCGCCGCCTGCCAGAAGCCCGACGGGAGTTTCGGCTGCGCGGTGTTCTCCGAGCGCGGCGAGATCCTGTCGATCATCGACCTGCCCGACCGCGGCCACGACGTCACCTTCGACCTCCGCTCACAGCGCGCGGTCGCCTTCGCGCGGCGCCCGCGCACCTTCGCCGTGGTGTTCGATCCCGCTAGTGGCAAGACGCTGCAGACCATCACCTCGGTCGAGGGCCGCCACTTCTTCGGCCACGGCTTCTTCTCGCCGGACGGCAGGCTGCTCTATGCCACGGAGAACGAGATCGAGACCGCCGACGGCCTCATCGGCGTCTACGACGTCGCGGCCGGCTTCCAGCGTGTGGGCGAATACCCGACGCACGGCATGGACCCGCACGAGGCGCTGCTGATGCCGGACGGCGAGACCATCGTCGTCGCCAATGGCGGCATCGAGACCTATCCCGACTACGGCCGGCAGAAGCTGAACATCGCGACGATGGAGCCCTCGCTGGTGTTCATCGACCGCCGTTCCGGCGCGCTCCTCGAACAGCACAGGCTGCCGCCGGCGCAGCACCAGCTGTCGATCCGCCATCTCGCGATCGATGCCGGCAACCGCGTCTGGTTCGGCTGCCAGTACGAGGGCAGCCCGACCGATACGCCGCCGCTGGTCGGGTTCGCTGCGCGGGGTGCCGACTTGAAGATGATCGACATCGCCCCCGAGCCGCTGGCCGCGCTGTCGAACTATGTCGGCTCGGTCGCCGCCAATGCCGATGGCAGCCGGATCGCCTTCGCCTCGCCGGTCGGCGGCACCATCCTCACCGTCGACGCCGCGACCGGAGCGGCCGCCGGTCGATTCACGCTGACCGATGGCTGCGGCCTCGCCGCGACCAGCGCCGGCTTCCTCGCCACCAGCGGCCGTGGCGACGTGGTGGACCTCGCCTCCGGTTCAGACCGAAAACCCTCGACGCCGGTGCTCTGGGACAACCATATTCTCGCCATCGGCAGCGAGGCTTAGGGACGCTTGGGTGCCACCGGGTCCGCCTCGGCGCGAAGCTGCAGGCCAAGAGCGCGTACCACGCCGAGCAAGGTGGATAGTTTGGGATCTCCGTCGGCACTCAGCGTCCTGTAGAGCGCTTCCCGTGTGATGCCGGCCTCGCGCGCCACCTCCGACATTCCGCGCGTCCGGGCGATCACCCCCAGCGCCGCCGCGATGTAGGAGGCTTCTCCGGACCGGAATGCGTCTTCCAGAAGTTCAGCCTGCGCTTCCGGCCTGTCGAGATAGGTGGCGGCGTCGAAGGGAATAGTATCGAGCGGCATCTCTAGATCTCCAGTTCTTTCGCCATCATCCGGGCGATCTCGATGTCCCGCACCTGCGTGCTCTTGTCGCCGCCGCAGAGCAGGATGACGACGATCCGCCCCCGTCTGGCGAATTAGACGCGATAACCCAGTCCATGATCGATCCGCGATTCTCCGATAGTCCCAAGGAACTTCGCGTCGCCAAAGAGCCCGGCCTGCAGGCGAACCAGCCTCTGTGCGATCTTCTCCTGTGCCCGCCGGTCCCGCAACTTGTCCAGCCAGTCGCGAAAGGTGCTGGTTTGACGGACTTCGAGGATCTGTAATGTTTAGATTACAGGCGGCCTCCGTTCAATTCTCGGCTATGGCACCCAGCAAGCTCAGCCGACAGGACCATCACCCTTTCCCATCTCGACTTCTTCGAAGGTTTGCGCCTCACTGGTGGATACGCCGAGGCGGCGCAAATCGAGAGGAACGACCGAATGGGATTATCCGCGAGAGTTCTGGCGGCAGGCGTCGCGCTGTTGGCCCTGATGCCGGCCGCCGAGGCGGCGGACGGGCTGTGGGGCGTCTACGACAGCGCGCTGAAGGGAGCGAAGTATGTCGACCTGACGCACACGATCACGCCGACGATTCCGGTCTGGTCGGGCTTCTCCGATGCGACTTTCGCGCCCGCTAAGGCCGGCTCGGACATCGAGGGATACGCCAAGAAGGGCGATGTCTACACCTATGAGAAGCACGGCTTCGAGGCGACCGAGTACAACCTGAAGACGGATCAGCTCGGCACCCAGCTCGATCCGCCCGCCCACTGGGCACCGGAATATCCGGCCATCGACGAGCTGCCGCCGACCTATGCGGTGCGCCCGCTCGCCGTCATCTCGATCGTCGAGCAGTTGAAGACCGATCCGAACTATCACCTGAAGGTCGCCGACATCGAGGCCTGGGAGAAGGCGCACGGGCGGATCCCGGAGGGGTCGGTGGTGTTCGTGCGCTCGGACTGGTCGAAGACCTGGCCCGACCCGGCGCTCGCCAAGCTGAAGCAGTTTCCCGGCGTCTCACTCGACGCCCTGAAGTTCCTGCACGAACAGCGCAAGATCCTGTTCCACGGCCACGAGCCGCTGGACACCGATTCGACGCCGACGCTCGAGGGCGAATACTGGCTGATGCACAACGGCTATGCCCAGGCGGAAGGCGTCGCCAACCTCGACGAGGTGCCGGAAACCGGCGCGCTGGTGGCGATCGGCTATCCGAAATTCCAGGGCGGTCTCGGCGGCTACGCCCGCTACGTCGCGATCTGCCCGCCCGACTGGAAGTTCGGCGCGAGCATCGGCCCTTCGGACGCTCCCTTGCCGAAGTCGGACAAGCCGCTGCACTTCGACAGTGCGCAGGGCATGCGGGTGCGGTAGGCGGCCGGATTGTGGATGCCTCAGAACGCTGGAATGCGGGCTGCGGACTTGAGCTTTGTTCGCAGCGCTTGGTTGCCGTTCTGAACTGAAGCCGCGAGCCCACTCCATAATGGGGCCGCTTGCTCCGTTATCACCATCCCGCCGACAACCTCTTCCGTCATCCCGGACTTGATCCGGGATCCATTCCTCTCCGTGTCCATCACGGTCCGGTTCAGAAAAGCGGGAATGTCGATCGGAGTAAATTCGTTTGAAGATTTGGAATGGATCCCGGGTCAAGCCCGGGATGACGATTCTAAAAGGTCCGCGACAACAACGCGCAAGCGCTGGAACGACGCGGAAAGTCAGGGATGCCGATACCGCCGCCGACCAGCATCCCGCCGGCCCCTTCATCGCCTCTCCGGCCTTGAGCCAGGTAACGAGCGTCGAGGATTAAGTCGACGCTGCAGCCTAGACTCTAAACCGCCGGCGAGCGGGCTGCCTCGACCAGCAGCGCCCAGAGGTAGTCCGCGAACGACCGTCCGCAATAGACCTCGAAGCCGGTCTCGCTGCGGCGCCAGATGATCACGTCGATCTTCTGCATCAGCGAGCGGCTGGCTGCGCCGACCGGGAAGGAGCGCAGCCGCAGGTCCTGCGGGCAGCCGGCCGACAGCACGGCCTCGGCCGCCGGTCCCTCGACCGCGATGGCGATGAAGCGGTCGGAGACGTCGACGGCCGAAACGTCCGGCGTCGGCGCCGCCCCGAGGGCATCGATCATCGCTGCCGCCTCGTCCGGGTCTTCGGATGCGCCAACGATCAGCCAGTCCTCGGGGCCGAGCCAGAGCGCCGCGAGCGTTTCGGTCTCGGTGACGGTCTTCGGCCGGGTCGGCAGCGACAGGCCGAGCGCTTCGCCCAGCAATCCGGTCGCCTCGGGGTGGCCGTGCAGGCTGACCTTCGGCCGTGCCGGTACCGGCAAGAGCGAGACGCCGGGGCCTGCGGCGTAGTGGCCGGCGAGCGGGTCGAGGCTGCGAAGGCTGGCGGTCATGACGGTCTCAACCATGGAGGCGCTCCCCCTCGGGATCGTAGAACATCGGCGCGGTCACCTCGGCGGCGAGCGTCTCGTCCGGCATCGGCACGAACAGCGTCTTGCCCTTCAGGGCATTGCCGTCCGCCACCAGCGCCAGTGCGATCGAGCGACCGAGCGTTTCCGACCAGTAGCTCGAGGTGACGTGGCCGATCATCGTCATCGGCACCTTCTGGTTCGGATCGGCGACGATCTGCGCGCCCTCCTCCAGCACCGTCAATGGATTGCGGGTGAGAAGACCGACCAGTTGCTTGCGACCAGAACGAACGAGGTCCGGCCGGGTCAGGCCGCGCTTGCCGACGAAGTCCGCCTTCTTCTTCGACACCGCCCAGTTCAGCGCGGCGTCCGCCGGCGTCACTGTGCCGTCGGTCTCCTGACCGACGATGATGTAGCCCTTCTCGGCGCGCAGCACGTGCATCGCCTCGGTGCCGTAGGGCTCGAGCCCGAGCGGCCGTCCGATCTCGCGCAGCCGGTCCCAGACCGCGCGGCCATAGCGCGAGGGCACGTTGATCTCGAAGCCGGTCTCGCCGGTGAAGGAGACGCGGAAGAAGCGCGTGGGCACGCCGAGGAACGTCCCCTCGGCCACCGACATGTGCGGGAAGGCGTCCGGCGAGATGTCGATGCCGCCGACCAGGGGCGTCACGATCTCACGGGCGCGCGGACCCTGGATGGCGATGGTCGCGTATTCCTCGGTGATCGAGGTCGTCCAAACCCGGAGATGCGGGAACTCGGTCTGCCGGTAGTCCTCCATGTGGTTCAGCACCCGCGGTGCGCCGCCGGTCGTCGTGGTGATGTGGTAGCGGTGCTCGCCAATGCGGGCGACGATGCCGTCGTCCATCACGTAGCCTGCTTCGCTCAGCATGATCGCATAGCGGCAGCGGCCGACGGCAAGGCTGGCGATCGGCGTCGCATAGATGAGGTCGAGGAACTCGGCCGCATCCGGGCCGCAGACCTCAATCTTGCCGAGCGTCGAGGCGTCGAACATGCCGGCGGCATCGCGCACCGCGCGGCACTCGCGCTTGACCGCCGCGTGCATCGAGGCACCGCGCGGAAAATACCAGGCCCGCTTCCAGGTGCCAACATCCTCGAACGCCGCACCCTCGGCCTCGGCGCTGTCGTGGATCGGCGTCTTGCGGATCGGATCGAACAGGTCGCCGCGCGAGAAGCCGGCGATCGCGCCGAACGTCACCGGCGTGAACGGCGCGCGGAAAGTGGTGAGGCCGACCTGCGGCATCGTCACGCCAAGCGCCTCGGCCGCGACGCCGATGCCGTGGATGTTCGACGTCTTGCCCTGGTCGGTTGCCATGCCGTTGGTGGTGAACCGCTTGATGTGCTCGACCGAGCGGAAGCCCTCGCGGGTGGCAAGGCGGATGTCCTTGGCGGTGACGTCGTTCTGGAAATCGACGAAAGCCTTGCCGTAGGTGTCCGGGCCGGCCGCCGGCGTCGCGCCAGCGGAGCCACCCTCGAAGTGCGAGGCCCCCTCGACCGAGACGCCGGCGCCGGACGTGACATCGGCGCCTGCGGCCGCGCGACCGGCAGCCCGTGCCTTGTCGATCGCCGAGGCAAGGTCGAAGTCGCCGGCACAGGCGCCGACGCTGACATTGTCCTGCGCCGCCTCGCCCGGCACGTAGGCCATGACGTCGGCATCGAAGGCGACCTTGCCGCGCGACTGCGAGAACAGGTGGACGGAGGGCGTGAAGCCGCCCGACATCAGCAGCGCGTCGCAGTCGAAGCCGCGGCGGTCCTGGCCGGACCGGGTCTCGGAAACGGTGATACCGCGGATCCGCTTGACGCCGCGCACGGCGGCGACGCCATAGCCCGTCAGCACCTCGATGCCGAGGCTGCGCGCCTCCCGCGTCAGCGCCGCATCCGGCTCGTCGCGAAGGTCGATGATGGCGGGCACCTCGACGCCGGCGCGCTTCAGGTCGAAGGCGGCGGCATAGGCGGCATCATGGGTGGTGAACACCGCGACGCGGTTGCCTGGCTTGACGCCGTAATGGTTGAGGAAGGTCCGCCCTGCCCCCGCCAGCATGATGCCCGGACGGTCGTTGTCGGGGAACACCAGCGGCCGTTCGATCGCACCGGTCGCCAGCACCACCTTCGCCGCCCGCACCTGCCACAGCCGCTCGCGCGGGCTCGCCGGGTCCGGCTCGGACAGGTGGTCGGTCAGCTCCTCGGTCAGGCCGACGAAGTTCTGGACATAGTAGCCGAAAGCCGTGGTGCGCGGCATCAGCCGCACGTTCGGCAGCGCCTTCAGCCGGGCGACGGCATCCGCCACGAAGGCCATGCCGTCGACGCCGTCGATGGTGACGGTGCTTTCTGCCTTCAGCCAGCCGCCGAAGCTCGAACCCTCGTCGCAGAGAATGACGCTCGCCCCGCTCTCGCCGGCGGCGAGCGCCGCGGAAAGGCCGGCCGGCCCGCCGCCCACGACGAGGACGTCGACGTGCTCGAAGCGGTTGGCGTAGTGGTCGGGATCGGGCTCGGTCGGCGATTTGCCAAGGCCCGCGGCGGCGCGGATGTTCGGCTCGTAGACGTTCGCCCAGAACGACTTCGGCCACATGAAGGTCTTGTAGTAGAAGCCGGCCGGCAGGAAGCGCGACAGGAGGCCGTTCACCGCGCCGATGTCGAAGGCGAGCGAGGGGAAGCGGTTCTGACTGAACGAGGTCAGCCCGTGATAGAGCGGCTGCATCGTCGCGCGGATGTTCGGCTGCCGGCGCGCCTTGTCGCGGCGGATCTCGATCAGCGCGTTCGGCTCCTCCGAGCCAGCGCCGAGGATGCCGCGCGGCCGGTGATACTTGAACGAGCGGCCGGTCAGATGCACGCCGTTGGCGAGGAGCGCCGAGGCCAGCGTGTCGCCGTCGAGGCCGTCATAGCGGTTGCCGTCGAAGCTGAAGGCGATGCGGCCGGCATTCTTCAGCCGGCCGCGGCCGGGAACGCGATAGGACGTCACTGCTGCGCCTCCGTGCGGGCCACCGGCGTGTGCTCGGCGTCGCCCATGACACCTGGCTCGACATTGGCGTCGAAGCCGGCTTCCGCCACCAGACGTCCCTCGGCATCGATGTTGGGTTTCGGCTCGCCGGCCTTGTAGGTGGTGATGAACTTGTCGGTGACCGAGTGCCTTGCGGCGTTGAAGAAGCGGCCGCAGCCGTGCACGTGGCGCCAGCGCTCGAAGACCAGTCCCCGCTCGTTCGAGCGGAAGTACAGGAGTTCGGCGGTCGCCTGGTCGCTGAGGCCAGCCGAGCCCTCGGGGCGCTTCAGATGCGCCTCGCCGGAATGGCGGAACTCCGTCTCCGGACGGGCTCCCTCGCAATAGGGGCAGTGGATGAGCAGCATCTTTATCCCCTTAGTGCGCGACGGCGGCCGCTGCCGCCTCGTCGATGAAGCGCCCGGTAACGAAGCGGTCGAGGCTGAACGCCGCGTTGATCCGGTGCGGTTCGTCGCGGGCGATGGTGTGGGCGAAGACGTTGCCCGAGCCCGGCGTCGCCTTGAAGCCGCCGGTGCCCCAGCCGCAATTGACGTAAAGCCCCTTGACCGGGGTCTTCGACAGGATCGGCGAGCGGTCCGGCGTCACGTCGACGATGCCGCCCCAGGACCGCAGCATCTTCAGCCGCCGGAACATCGGGAACATGTCGGTGATCGCGTCGAGCGTGTGGTTGAGAATGTGCAGGCTGCCCGCCTGCGAATAGGACGGGTACTGGTCGGTGCCGGCGCCGATGACCAGCTCGCCCTTGTCGGACTGGCTGACATAGGCATGCACGGTGTTCGACATGACGACGCAAGGGAAGATCGGCTTGATCGGCTCGGAGACCAGCGCCTGCAGCGGAAAACTCTCCAGCGGCATGCGGATGCCCGCCATCTCCATCACGGTGGAGGTCGAGCCGGCCGCGACGACGCCGACCTTCTTCGAACCGATGAAGCCGCGCGAGGTCTCGACGCCCTTCACCGCGCCATCGGCGCCGCGACGGATGCCGGTGACCGCGCAGTTCTGGACGATGTGGACGCCCATCGCCGATGCCGCGCGCGCATAGCCCCAGGCGACGGCGTCGTGCCGGGCGGTGCCGCCGCGCCGCTGCAGGGCGGCGCCGATGATGGGATAGCGCGCATCGGGCGAAATGTTCAGCGGCGGACAGAAGGCCTGCGCCTCCTCGCGCGTCAGCCATTCATTGTCGACGCCGTTCAGCCGGTTGGCGTGGATATGGCGCTTGAACACCTGCTGGTCGTGCACGTTGTGTGCCAGCATCATCACGCCGCGCGGCGAGTACATGACGTTGTAGTTCAGCTCCTGGGACAGACCCTCCCAGAGGTTCAGCGCGTGGTTATAAAGCCCGGCCGACTCGTCGTAGAGGTAGTTGGAGCGGATGATCGTGGTGTTGCGTCCGGTATTGCCGCCGCCGAGCCATCCCTTCTCGATCACCGCGATGTCGGTGATGCCATGCTCCTTGGCGAGGTAGTAGGCGGTGGCGAGGCCATGCCCACCGGCGCCGACGATGATGACGTCGTAATGCTTGCGGAGTTCAGGCGATGCCCACTGCTCGCCCCAGCCCGTATGGTTCCGGAAGGCTTCCCTGGCCAGCGCGAAGGCTGAAAAACGACGCATCCGATAATCCTTGAAAGGCGAGAGCCGGGAGCGCGAGACGGGCGCGGGGACCCGATCGACCATGCGGGGCACGCTAGCCGTTTCAGCCTCAGATCATGCTCATTTTGCGACGGCGGGTGACGCTTTGCCGGAAACGGCTGCGAAACGCGTCGCCAAACGAAAACGGCGGAGCGCTGGGCGCTCCGCCGTTCGGCACTGGAGGTGTTGAGGACCGCTTAGACGCGGGCGACGACGACGCGTGGCTTCGGACGACCGGCCAAGCCGCCGACGGCACCGACGACGAGGCCGAGCAGCAATGCGATGAACGTCGCGAAAGCGGCGGTCGACAGGGCGGCAGCAGCCTTGTCGGCAGCAACCTTGGCCTTCTCGACGGCCTGGTCGTAGGTTGCCTGGAACTCGGTCAGGCGACGCTCGGCCTCGGCCTGCGGCACGCCGGCCTGCTGCGAGATGACGGTCACGGCAGCCTGGCGCTGCTCAGGTGTCGCATCCTTGCTGAGACCAGCGGCGATTTCCGGGATGGCCTTGGTGAGGTCAGCCTCGCCGGTCGCCTGGCGGGCGGTGTTGGCCGCCTGCTGGCCCTGCTGCTGGGCGTCGGTTGCCGCCTGATTGACCTGCTGCTCACCGCGCTGCAGGAGACCACGCACCTGAGACTCGATGCCATCCGGCAGAGCCGAGAGCGAGTTCGGGGTCAGCGAGGTCGCCGCGCTGGTCAGACCCGAGATCGAGCTGCCGAGAGCGCCGAACGTGCCGCCGATGACAGCCGAGACGCCCGATGTCAGGAGGTAGACGATGACGAGGGTCGAAGTCGCCCAGGTGACGATGCCGTGCAGCACGCCGTCGGTCTTCTCGCCAACGCCCGAAAGGCGGGCAGCGGCATAGGCGCCGATGAAGGTCGCGATCAGCACCGTAACGATCGTCCAGATGCCGCCTGCCGAGCCGAGGGTCGCCGCATCCGGCGAGCCGTTGCCAGCGGGATCAAGCGTGGCAAGACCAATGCCGACGCCGAGCAGCGACAGCATGATCTGGATGACGAGGGTCAGGATCGCACCCGCAAAGATGGCGCCCCAGGAGACGCGGCGCAGACCGGTTGGCACCGCCGGTGCGACGACCGGACGATCGTAAATCGCTTCGGACATGAGATTACTCCAGATAGGCCATCGGTACGGCGAGGCCGGCGATGGGAGACAAAAAGCGGGGACGTCATGTCGGGCCGCGACGCAGGCGTGTCGGGCCCTTGAACTGAGAGAGCCCGGAAAGCGTTCCGTGAGCCGACGTCCTAAATAATCGCCACCCTCCCGCCACACCCCGGAACCAAACCGGACAGCGCCTATCGAACGACGACCGACTTCTGGTCTCAGCGTCGAGGAAGCTGGAGCGCCGTGCATCCCATCGCATGCGAAAAGCACGCGCCAACTTGTTGGGTCGAGGCCATCTTTCTTCGCTCGGGTAGGTCCACCCGATCGCAGGATGCTCTAATCCTGAAGCGCTCGGCGGCCGCCGACTTGCCTTGGAAAACGCATGCAGATCGCCCTCGCCCGAAGCCTCGTCAACCTCCGCAGCGTGCTGCTCGCCTCCGACCCCGCGCTGTCGCGGCTGAGGATGGGCGCGCGCGTGACCTTGACCCTGATGGCGGTCGGTCTGGCGCTGATCGGCCTGCACCGTCTGATCCCGCTGCCGATCGCTGCCTACAGCGTCATGGTAATCACGGCGATGCAAGGAACGCTCGTGGTGCGCGACGCGACCTCGCAGGCCCGCGCCGTCACGCGCCTCTATTCCGGCCTGACCGGGTTTGCGGCGGTCGCAGTGGCGACGCTGCTGTCGCCTTGGCCGATCGTCTCGGACGCCGTCTTCGTGCTCTTCGTCTTCGGCGCGGTCTATGCCCGCAAATACGGCGCCCGCGGCAACGCCATCGGCATGTTCGCCTTCATGTGCTATTTTGCAGGGGCCTACCTCCACCCTTCGATCGCCGACCTCGCCAGCATCGCGCTGACCATCGCGCTGTCGGGCGTCATCGCCCACGGCATTCGCAACTATGTCCTGCCGGAGCGACGCGAACAGGATTTTCGCTACACCGTCGTCGCCATCGGCCAGCGGCTCGCCACCCAGTCGGCGCTGCTGAGAGCGGGCGTCGCCGCCGGCTGGACGGCAGCGACGCGTCGGCAGGTCCTGCGCCAGCAGGAGCGGATCGGCGACGCCATCCTCACCGCCGAGGGCTTCCTGCCGCCGATGCCGTCCGACACCCACCGGGAGGCCGCGGTCCGGGAGTTGACCATCGCGCTGTTCGATCTGCACCTCGCCAGCGAAACCGCAGTGATGACCGCCTTGCGCCAGGATGAGACAGCGCCGGAGGCGAACGGCGCGGCACGGCTCGCCACCGCCCTCGAGCATCTCGACACCGCCCGCCGCATCGCCTTCGAACAGGCCGCCGCCATGCCCGCCGCCTGGTTCGAGGGAGCCGCCGCCGAGCCGCCGGCCCCGCCCGATGCATCGACCGCCACGGGGTGGATCCGGGACCCGGCGCTCCGGCTCGCCATCCAGGTGACGCTCGCCTCCGCCATCGCGATGGCCGGCGGACTGATGCTCTCGGAGGCCCGCGGCCTTTGGGCGATCCTCACCGCCTTCCTGGTCTTCATCAACACCCAGTCGCGCGGCGACGCGGCGCTCCGGGCGCTGCAGCGGGCGGCGGGAACCCTCGCCGGCATCATCGTCGGCATCGGGCTCGCAACACTCCTGCACGGACAGTTGCTGGTGTCGGTGACGCTCGCCTTCGCCTTCGTCTTCACCGGCTTCTACCTGCTGCAAATCTCCTATGCCGCGATGACCTTCTTCGTGACGCTGGTGCTGGCCCTGCTGTACGGCCTGACCGGTCAGTTCACGCCCGACCTTCTGGTGCTGCGGCTGGAGGAAACGCTGATCGGCGCCGCGTCCGGCATCTTCATCGCCTTCATCGTACTGCCGAGGTCGACCAGCGCGGCAGCGGGAGAAGCCGCCGACAGCTTCTTTGCCGCGCTCGACACCTTGCTCGCCGCCGCCGGCCGGCAGGTCGAGGGCGAGATGCCCCAGCCGAGCCTCGTCACCTTGTCGCGCCGCCTTGACCGACGCTATGCCGCGCTCGCGACGGCCGCCCGCCCGCTCGGCAGCCAGTGGCAGCTGGTGCAGAAGCCCGGCCGGGTCCGGCAGGCGCTGACGCATTTCATGGCGCTGTCGCACTGGGCAAGGATCCTGGCGCGCGGCGTTGCAGCGGCACCGATCGCGGCGGCGGACCGCCCACCGGTGTGCGCGTCTATCGCGGCCCTGCGCGCCCAGATCGCCGAAGCGAAGGGCGGGGAAGCCGGGTTTTTCGGCGCCCAGCCAGCGTTGAAAGCGGCCTCGACCCGTCCCGAGCCCCGCCCCGCCGACTTCTCCGCCCGCTTGAGCGATCCACATTTTGCGCTCGACGTGCTCTCCCACATCATCGACCGTGCCGCCCATGGCGGTACCCGCGTCGGCCGCGCTGCAGCCGTCGACGAAGCGCCGAAGCCGGGTGGAGAGGGCGCATAGGCCGGGGCCATCGCGCCGTCCATCACCGCAACCCGACGCGAAAATGATTCCGAATTTCCGTTCGATGCTGTAGGCAGACGGGATAGGCAGGACAGGCAGCGGCCGGCCAGCGTCGAGAGTGGCGGCATTGTCGCTTCGTCTGGGGGCCTGCAACGTTTGCCGCCCGACAGGAAGAGTTTACGCCCGGTTGTTGCCCGGATGCTCTGGCCCGCGGTGCCGCATTGGGGCAAGCCACTTCAAACGTGAAGACGAACAAAGACATACGAAGAGGACTACCGGTTTGACCCCTGATCTGAAGCGCGCGGAGCATCCGGCCAGGACCCTCGACAAGACGGCGTTGCGCCTTGCCGCAGGCCTCGGCCTCGCGCTGATGCTCAGTGCCTGCCAGTCGGCGATCCCCGATGCCAACGGCATCCGGCTCGACCAGGCCCAGGGCTCCAGCCAGAACATCTCCTCGCTGACCGCGACGATCAACGCCAATCCGCGTGATCCGGAAGGCTACAACGTGCGCGGCACCGCCTACGGCAAGGCCGGGCAGAACCGCGACGCGATCCAGGATTTCTCGACGGCGCTGCAGCTGAACCCGAACTTCTACCAGGCCTATGCCAACCGCGCGCTGGTCTACCGGCAGATGGGCGACAGCGCCAAGGCCGTCGCCGACTACAACGCCGCGCTGCAGATCAATCCGCGCTACGACAGCGCCTATATCGGCCGCGGCAACATCTACCGCATCGCCGGCCGCAACCGCGAGGCGCTGGGCGACTTCCAGAAGGCGATCGACCTCAACACCACCGATCCCCGTGCCTTCCACAACCGCGGCCTGCTCTACCAGATCGATGGCCAGCACAAGCTGGCGATCGAGGATTTCTCGACCGCGATCTCGCTGCAGGCCGATGCGCCGGAGCCCTATTCCGGCCGCGGCGTCTCCTACCTCGCGCTCGGCGACGAGGAGAACGCGTTCACGGATTTCAATACCGCACTGAAGCTCGACGACAAGTCGGCGGAGTACTGGACCAACCAGGCGCTGATCTACGAGCGGCGGGGCGAGAAGTCGCGGGCGTTCAAGTCCTATGCCCGGGCTTCGCAGCTCGACCCGAACTACCGGCCGGCCAAGGACGGGATGAGCCGCACACGCGCCTGAGAACGCGCGCCGTCGCCGAGCGACGGGCGCTCAGCGACCGCTTCGCCGCAGCCCTGCAAAAGGCCCGCGCCCCTCCCGGCGCGGGCCTTTTTGTTTACTTTGTTGCAATGCGTTCAGAGCCGTGATCGGGCCGGCTGAAACTTTCCTGCGACGTCAGGGTTACTGCGGCACATCATTCAAGGAGTACAGCCATGAAGACCCGTTCCCTGCTTGCCACCGCCGCCCTCATTGCCGCCACGGCGCTGCCGATGTCGGCTGCCAATGCCGCTACCAAGCTCGGCCTCCTGTCGTGCCAGAGCGACGGCACGCTGTCCTACATCGTCGGCTCCAGCAAGGAATACCTCTGCGTCTTCAAGCCGGCCGACGGCTCTGCCCGTGAAGCCTACATCGGCACGCTCGACACGGTCGGCGTCGACGTCGGCATCACCGGCCGCCAGGACCTGAGCTGGATCGTCTACGCCGCCTCGTTCCAGGACGGCGAGCCGCGCTCGCTCGACGGCAACTACTATGGCGCGACGGTCGATGCCTCGGTCGCCGTCGGCGGCGGCGCCAAGGCACTGGTCGGTGGCCCGAACAACGGCTTCACCCTCCAGTCGCTGAGCCTTCAGGCACAGTTCGGCCTCAACGCTACCGCCGGCCTCTCGCGCTTCTCGCTCCAGGCAGCCCCGACCGAGCCGGCCGTCTACAAGCCCTGATCCTTTAAGGTTTCCGTCAAGAAAAGGCCCGCGAACCGAAAGGTGCGCGGGCCTTTTTTCTGTCCGTCATTGCTTAGCGCCCAGTCGTCAGCGAACGCGGACCCAACGAGCTCGTCATCCTCGGCCTCAGGCCGGGGACCCATGCCTCGGCGCTGACGCGTCGATCCGGATCAGGGTAGCGCCGCCCCCTCACCCGAACCGTGCTCGCTCGACCGGCTTGGCATGAGTCCCCGGGGCTACGGCCCCGAGGATGACGACATCAAAGGTTCGCGCTCTTCCGGCCGTGATCACGTACTCTGCTGGACGGCCTACGACCTCCCTCAGTGCGCCATCGCCTTGACGATCGCTTCCACCATCTTCTTGGCATCGGCGAACAGCATCATCGTGTTGTCCTTGTAGAACAGCGTGTTGTCGATGCCGGCATAGCCCGACCCCATCGAGCGCTTGACGAAGAGGCAAGTGGCGGCCTGGTCGACGTTGAGGATCGGCATGCCGTAGATCGGCGAGGTCTTGTCGTCGCGTGCGGCGGGGTTTGTGACGTCGTTGGCGCCGATGACGAAGGCGACGTCGGTCTGCGCGAACTCTGAATTGATGTCCTCGAGTTCGAAGACCTCGTCATAGGGTACGTTCGCCTCGGCCAGCAGCACGTTCATGTGGCCGGGCATGCGACCGGCGACCGGGTGGATTGCGTACTTCACCTCGACGCCATGCTTCTTCAGCGTGTCGGCCATCTCACGCAGCGCATGCTGGGCCTGGGCGACCGCCATGCCGTAGCCGGGCACGATGATCACCCGCGAGGCGTTCATCATGAGGTAGGCCGCATCATCCGCCGAGCCTTGCTTGACCGGACGCTCGGCGCCGTCCCCGCTGGCTGCAGGCCCGCTCTCGCCGCCGAAGCCGCCGAGGATCACCGAGATGAACGAGCGGTTCATGCCCTTGCACATGATGTAGGAGAGGATCGCCCCGGACGAGCCGACCAGCGCGCCGGTGATGATCAGCGCGAGGTTCTGCAACGTGAAGCCGATGCCGGCCGCGGCCCAGCCGGAATAGGAGTTCAGCATCGAGACGACGACCGGCATGTCGGCGCCACCGATCGGCACGATCAGCAGCACGCCGAGCGCCAGCGCGATCGCCACCACCGCCCAGAACGCCAGGTGGCTTTCCGTCGCCGCGAAGACCACCAGGAACACGACGAGCCCGGCGGCCAGCGCAATGTTGATGAGGTGGCGCGAGGGCAGCATGATCGGCTTGCCGCCCATCCGCCCGTCGAGCTTCAGGAAGGCGATGATCGAGCCGGTGAAGGTGATCGCGCCGATGGCGACGCCGATCGCCATCTCGACCAGCGCCTGGGTGTGGATATGGCCGGGCGTGCCGATGTTGATCGACTCCGGCGCGTAGAGCGCGGCAGCCGCGACCATGACGGCGGCGAGGCCGACGAGGCTGTGGAAGCCGGCGACGAGCTGCGGCATGGCGGTCATCGGAATGCGCTTGGCGATGACGGCGCCGACACCGCCGCCGAGCGCGATGCCGACGATGATGAGCAGCAGCGCCCCCATCGACGGCCCGGCGAACAGCAAGGTGGTGAGCACGGCGATGCCCATGCCGACCATGCCGAAGATATTGCCCTGGCGGCTGGAGGTCGGGTGCGACAGCCCGCGCAGCGCGAGGATGAACAGCACACCGGAGACGAGGTAGAAGAAGGCGGCGACGTTCTCTGACATCTCTCGTCTCCCTACTTTTCTTTTTTCTTGTACATCGCCAGCATCCGGTGCGTGACGAGGAAGCCGCCGAAGATGTTGACGCTGGCGAGCACCAGCGCGACGAAGCCGAAGCCCGTGGCGATGCCGGAGGCCGAGAGACCGACGGCGAGGATGGCGCCGACGATGATCACCGAGGAGATCGCATTGGTCACCGCCATCAGCGGCGTGTGCAGCGCCGGGGTGACGGACCAGACGACGTAGTAGCCGACAAAGATCGCCAGCACGAAGATCGCGAGGTGGAAGACGAAGGGGTTGGCGCCGGCGACGACGTGGTCGACCGCGGGCGAGGTCATCATCTGCTCAACGCCGATGCGCGCGTCGCGGATGGCGGCGCCGGCGTCGTTCAGGTGCTGCAGGGTCTTCTGGGCCAGATCGTTTTCCATCAGGCGTCTCCCGTCTCGGCAGGTGCGGCGGCGATCATCGTTTCAGGCGCGGCCGGCTCGGCCTTCGCGAAGCTCGGGTGCACCACCCGGCCATCGCGCGTCAAAAGCGTCGCCTTGACCAGTTCGTCGTCGGTGTCGACCTTCAGCGCCTCGGTTTCCTTGTCGATCATCGTCTCCAGGAAGGCGCTGACGTTCTTGGCGTAGAGCAGCGATGCCGTGGCGGCGATGCGGCCGGGCACGTTGAGGTGGCCGACGATCCTGGCCGGGCCGACGTCGACGACCTTGCCGGCCTCGGCGCCCTCGACATTGCCGCCGCGCTCGACCGCAAGGTCGACGAGAACGGAGCCGGGCTTCATCGACTCGACCATGGCACGCGAGACGAGACGCGGCGCCGGCCGGCCGGGGATCAGCGCCGTGGTGATGACGATGTCCTGCTTGGCGATATGGGAGGCGACGAGCTCGGCCTGCTTCGCCTGGTATTCCTTCGACATTTCCTTGGCGTAGCCGCCGGAGGTCTCGGCCGCCTTGAACTCGTCATCCTCGACCGCGACGAACTTCGCGCCGAGGGATTCGACCTGTTCCTTGGTGGCCGGCCGCACGTCGGTGGCGGTCACCACAGCGCCGAGGCGCCGCGCGGTGGCGATCGCCTGCAGGCCGGCGACGCCGACGCCCATGACGAAGACGCGGGCGGCCGGCACGGTGCCGGCGGCGGTCATCATCATCGGAAAGGCGCGGTCGTATTCGCTCGCGGCGTCGAGGACGGCCTGGTAGCCGGCGAGATTGGCCTGGCTGGAAAGGACGTCCATCACCTGGGCGCGGGTGATGCGCGGCATGAACTCCATGGCGAAGGCCATGATCCCGGCCTCGGCCATGGCGGCGACGTCGTCGTCGCGGCCGTAGGGGTCCATGATGGCGATCACCGCGGCTCCGCGCTTGTAGTGCGCGAGTTCGTCGCGGCCCGGCCGCCGGACCTTGAGGACGACGTCAGCGGTCTCGGCATCGGCAGCGCCGCCGATCGTCGCGCCGGCAGCGGCAAAGGCGGCATCGGGAATGCGGGACTTCAGGCCAGCGCCGGTCTCGACGACGATGTCGAGCCCAAAACCCTTCAGTTTCTTGACGGTATCCGGAGAGGCGGCGACGCGCGGCTCTCCACCATCGTGCTCGAGCGGCACGAAGATCTTCATCTGTTCTCTCCCAGTCGCCCCTTCCACACTTAGGGGCGGATCAGGGGAGTTTCAGTCCCGGCGCGCAGCCGTTACTTCATCAGGTACGTGGCAACGGTTCCGGAAATCAGGAAGGCGAGAATGCCGGCGAAGAAACCGGCCGAGGTAATCAGGCCGACGAGCATGCCGATGAGGATCGCGACGACCCAGATCGAGCCGAACTTCACGAGGTTCAGGAAGAGCGCATAGGTCCTGTCATGCTCGGGATAGTCCATCTTCTCGGCAAAGCTCAGTTCGCCGTTCCCGTGATGTTCAGCCATGCCAACCTCCTCAGCCGCGGCGCCCCTCACCGCTCTCGCGCCGACCGCCTCCGGAAACATCCGGTTGCGTCCTGCCGGAGCGCCTCATCCCTCGGCCTTACACGAAGTCGCCACAAACTGGCAATGCGGCACGCGCGATCAAATGTCAGCCTGCGCCTCGACCACGATCGCCGGCGACTTCCACCTTGCCTTGCCAAATCCCGCGGTCTCTAGTCAGCGCATGGCCGATACAGCCCCACTCCACGTCCTGCGCCCTGCGGTCGACGCCGACCGGGATGCGATCGCCGACATCTGGCACCGCAGCGCCAGCCTGCCCGGCGTCGGACCACATCCCATGCCAACGCGGGCAGCGCTGCGACAGGAACTCGATACGGACACAACTGCAGACTGGGTGGTAACGGTCGCCGTCAACGAAGGCGCGGTAAGCGGCTTCATGGCGATCAAACCGCGGGAGGCCCTCCTTGCAGAACTGTTCATCTGCCCGGAGTGGATCGGAGCAGGGATCGGCCGGCGACTTCTCGCAGCCGCGATGACGGCGATGCCCACAGGGTTTACGCTCTTCACGCGTCCCTCGAACACCCATGCCTGTCGCTTCTACGAAAGGGCCGGACTGGTGGCGATCGGTGGGGGCGTCCACCCCCGAACCGGCGAGCCGATCGTCTGGTATCGCTGGGAGCCCGTAGCGGCTGCCCCGCACCTGGTCTGAGAACTCTTCAGAAGAGATCGTCCTCGTCCGGGTCGTGATCGATCGCGGCGCGGGCGTCGCCGAGCGAGAAACCGGCGCGCATCATCGCGGCGATATCGCGGTCGCGGCGCTCGGTGCGGTCGCGCAGGCGGTGCGGGCCGAGACGCCGGCGGCGGGCGAATGCAATGGCGGCGGCGCGGTCGTCGGTCTCGTCGCCGCCGACCACCTCGGCGATCAGCTCGCGGTCGACACCCTTCTGCGACAGCTTCGCCTGCACTTGGCGGATCGAGGTGCCGCGGCGGCGAAGGCTGGCGAGCCGGGCCTCGGCGAAGGCGCGATCGTCGAGCAGCTTCAGTTCGAGGAAGTGCGCGACCGTCGCCTCGACCATCAGGGCGGCCTCGCCCGGATCGGGCGCCTTCGGATCGTCGCCCCAGTCGCGGATCCGGCTCGCCACCTTGCGCGCCAGCACGCGGCGGAGGTTTTCCGCCGTGCTGGCATAGCGGCCGAGATAGTAGGCCGCCGCCCGGAACAGCCATTCGCGGCTGACGGGACGTGGCTTGCGGGGCTGGTCGCGCGGAGATGCCATGGCGCCGGTATAGAGCGGCGGCGCGCGCGCCACCATGCAGCGCGTGCCCCGGAAAGGAAAAAGGCCCGCGGCGGAGCCCGGGCCTTCCTGGAGATCGACTTGCGGCCGACCGGCGTGCGGCAGGACGCGATCAGGCGGCCTTGCTGAACTCCACGGCTTCCGGCGCGACCTTGGTCGCGGAGCCCCCGAGGATGCCGGACTCGTAGGCGAGCGTCGCGGCTTCTGCGCGGGCCCGGTCAAGGCCCGGCGCGATGTCGTCGGACAGGCTGAAGATCGTGCCGCCATGCAGGAACGGCGCTTCGTAGGCGGCGCGCAGCACGAGGCCGATGTCGAGCCGGGCGATTTCGCTCTCCTGGATGATGGTCTCGACGAGCCGTGCGACCCGGCTCGGGATATTGGTGATGGCGGTGGCGGCCAGCGCCCAGTCGCGGCTGCGGCGGCCCTTGCCGGCATCGGCGGCCAGCATGCGCTCGGTGGCGATCGCGGCATGCGCCGAGAGCGGCGAGAACCGCACCGGGATCAGCGTGCGGTCGGCGAGCTTGGCGGCGGTGCGGATGGTCTCCGCATCGTCACCGGCGTCGATGATGGCGAGATCGCCGCGGCGGCGGGCGGCCCGCACCAGGCGCTCCATCGTCGCCTCGTCGTCAGCGGCTTCAACGGTGATCTTGGCGGGGCACTGGCCCTTGGCGGCCCAGGCGACGAGGTCCTTGTCGCGGGCGGCGTCGATCAGCACGACCGGAATGTCGGCGGCCGCGGCAACGCCCGCGAGCGTCAAGGCAAGGGTGGTGGTGCCGGAGGTCTTCAGGGAGCCGATGGAGATGACGGGGATCATGCGGAGCGCCTAACCTTGGGTTGCGAACAGCCTCGGCGGCCTATTCCGCAGATGGCTCGATGGCGTGATGTCTGCCGCTGTTCTGGAACCCGAAGATGTCGCGAGGCTGGAAAGACGAACAATTGGTTAAAGCACCCCGCTGCCGCCCTCCCCCTACGACAGCGCGTGCCCCCTCCTCCCTCAAACCCTTTGCCGGCAAGGAATTGCGGCGTGGCAGACGAGAAGGTTCGCGGGCCAACCGAGCCGATGGCAGCCTCCCGGAACATCCGCCTATCCCCGAGGAGCGGGAAAAGTCCGGCAGCATGGAGACTGACAACTCTGCGTGAAGTCGGCGTTCGCTAGTTGTCGCCGGCGCCGGATAGGGCGCCTTCGCGCTGCTTGATCATCATGAAGGTGTCGAAGGTGTACTCGGCCACCTGCTGGTAGAGATAGGTCTCGTTCCGGAACGCCATCAGGCTGTCGTGGATCTTCTTGAACGCCGCATTGCCGCCGGAAATCTCGCCGTACAGCGTCGTCGCCGCATCGAAGCAGGCATTCAGAACGTCCTGCGGGAAAGGCCGGAGTTGGGCGCCGGCCTCGACCAGCCGCTTCAGCGCCGGCGGGTTCTTGAAGTCGTATTCCGCCAGCATCTCCAGCGACACCGCGCGCGCCGCGGTCGAGAGCACGCTCTTCCAGGCCGGCGGCAAGGCGTCGTGTTTCGGCTTGTCGACGAGGAAGGCCAGCGACAGGCTGCCCTCCCACCAGCCGGGATAATAGTAATAGGGCGCGACCTTGACGAAGCCGAGCGCCTCGTCGTCCGCGGGCCCCATCCACTCCGCCGCATCGAGGGCGCCGCGCTCCAGCGCCGCATAGATGGCGGCGGGCGAGAGGTCCTGCGGCACGACGCCGAGCTTCTTCAGCACTTCACCGCCCAGCCCGCCAATGCGCATGTTGAGGCCGCTGAGATCCTGCACGCCCTTGACCTCGCGGCGGTACCAGCCGCCCATCTGCGTCCCGGTGGAGCCGCCCGGCAGGAAGGTGAGCTGCTGCTCGGCGAAAAAGTCCTGCAGCAGGCCGAGGCCCTCGCCCTGGTAGAGCCAGGCGTGGAGACCCCGAACGTTCAGCGTGAACGGCGCGGCGCCCGCCAGGCCGAAGACCGGATCCTTGGCGAAGGAATAGCCGGCCGCCGTATGCGCGATGTCCACGGTCCCGGCTGCCACAGCGTCCAGCGCGGCGTTCAGCGGCGCCGTCTCGTCGGGGGCAAGAACCTCGATCTCGAAGCCGCCGTCGGTCGCCGCGCGCACCATGTCGGCAAGCCTGATGGCGCCGCCGTGCAGCCCGCCAAGACGCGGCGGAAAGGCCGACTGGCAGCGCCAGCGCACTTTCGGCGGCGTCTGCGCGAGGGCCGGCATCGCCAACCCGCCCGCCGACACCACGCCCAGCGTGCCGAGCCCACCCGCGCGCATGAAATCCCGGCGATCCATCCTTGCTTTCCCCACTTCCCCGTTCCGGCGCCAAAAGCATGGAGCCCGCCCGCGAGGCAAGGCCAGCGGCATGATCGCGTCGGAAATGCGGCGTGGCCCGGAAGCCGCCCCCTGCGCGCCGGCCATGCGGCCGGCCGGCGGCGATAGCGGTTGACCTGCCCGCGGTTTCCGTGATGGGTCGGCGGATCTCCTGCCGTTGGAAGCCTTGCCATGTCCGCGCCTGCCATTCTCGTCGCCGTTCCCGCCGATATCCGCACCATTGGAAACCACCGCTGGCATTGTGCGCCGGAAAGCTATCTGACGGCAGCGCTTCGCGTCGCAGGGGCGATCCCGGTGATCATTCCCGCGCTCGCCAGCGAGATCGACGTCGCCGGCATCCTCGAGCGGGTCGACGGCGTGCTGGTCACCGGCTCGGTCACCAACGTCCACCCCGAGCGCTACGGCGTCTCGCCCTCCGCCGCCTACGAGCCCTACGATACCGACCGCGATGCGATGACCGATAGGATGATGAAGGCGGCGATCGACGCCGGCATGCCGCTCCTCGCGATCTGCCGCGGCCTGCAGGAACTCAACGTCGCGATGGGCGGCTCGCTCGCCACCGAGATCCAGGACATCGAGGGGCGCTCCGACCACCGGGCGAAGGATCATCCCGAACAGAAAGAGCGCTACGCGATCCACCAGAGCGTCCTGGCGAAATCCGGCAGCCAGATCGACCGGATCGTCGGCCGCACCGAGTTCAAGGTGAACTCGCTGCACCGCCAGGCGATCGACCGGCTGGGCGACGGTCTCGTCGTCGAGGCGACGGCGCCCGACGGCACCATCGAGGCGGTGTCGGTCGAAGCGGCCAAGGGCTTTACCCTCGGCGTCCAGTGGCATCCCGAATACTGGGCCGAGAGCGACGCACCCTCGGCCTCGATCTTCACCGCTTTCGGCGATGCGTGCCGCGCCTATCGCAAGAGCCGCGCCACCGCGCGGTAGGAGCCAGAGGAACCCCGCCCTGCCCTTTCCGGACAAGGTCTAGGCGGCGCCGTCAGACGATGGCGCCGCCGAGCAGCGCGAGGCCGAGCAGCAGAACGAGGATGGCGCCGAGGATCTCCACGGCGTCGAGGACGCCCTGGCGAGCCCCGCCGGCCGCCCCGAAGCGCAAGGCGACATCCTTGGCGTAGACGGCGAGCGCCGCGATCGCCGAGACGGTGATGGCAGTGCCGAGCGCCATGGCAAAGACCGACAGCACGCCGCCGAGATAGAGGCCGTTCAGAAGGCCGAAGGTCAGCACCACGATCGCACCCGAGCACGGACGCAAGCCGACGGCGATGACGGCCGAAGCGGCCGAGCCGAGGGTCAGCCGCGCCGCGCCGAGCGCAGCCGGATCAGGCATATGCGCCCGGCCACAATCGCAATCGTCCTCGTCGTCGGTGCAGACGTCGGCAGCGAACCCGCCGGCCGGCCGCATGATCGGTCCAGCGCCCAAGCTTCGCGGCATCGCCCCGGTCCGCAGCATCGCCGGCATCCGGCCCGCCGTCGCCGGCTCGGGCGCGAAGCCGAACGCTTGCCCCCGGGCAGCGATGGCAGCTGTATCGGGCTTCGCGCCGCGAAGGGCCGTGCCGGACGCGGCGAAGGCAAGACCTGCCCCACGCCGCGGCCGCCGGATCATCCGCCAGATCTTGCGCAGGAGAAGAGTGGCCCCGAAGCCTGCGATCATCACGAAAGAGGCGATCTCGAGCCAGTTGGTGGCATCGGTCATCGACACCGCCGTCCCCCGCAGGAAATACCAGCCGACGCCGACCACCACGAGCGCCGTGACGCCCTGCAACAGCGCCGAGATGAACGAGAGCGCGATGCCGCGGCGCAGCTGCACCTCGTTGGCCAGCACGTAGGACGAGATCACCGCCTTGCCGTGGCCGGGACCGGCGGCATGGAAGATGCCGTAGACAAAGGAGACGCCGATGAGAACGAGCACGCCGCCGGCGCCGTTCTTCATGCCGACGAGCGCCTGCCTGAGCTCGGTGAAGAACTCCCGCTGCACCCGGTTGATTTCGACGAAGAGGGAGGCGAAGGGCCCGCTCGGCGCCGAAGTAGCCTCCGCCGTCCCGATGCCGAGCGAGGATTTGGCAAGGCTCGGCTCGGCGACGACGAGCACCAGGACAAACGTCAGCATCACCAGCACGACCGCCTGGTTTCGGCTCATCCGCGCTAGCTGCATTTGATCTCGACCTTGGTCGCCAGCGCCTGCGCAAAGTCGGCACCGGTCGCCGGCACCGTCTCGTCGGGCGCAAGATCGGCGATCGAGGCCATCCACTGCTGTGCAGCCTCATCCTCGTCCGGTACGTTCATGGTCTTGGTACAGCCGGCCGGCATGTCGACGAGGTCGAAGCTCGTTTCGTCGGTGAAGTCGAAGGCGACGTAGAAGGTCTCGTCAAAATTGGCGACCGTCAGCGGCTGGGTCTTCAGATCGATCGGCTCGCCGGCCTTCAACTCGAAGAACAGCAGCAGCTGGCCATCCTGATACAGCGCCCGGATGGATTCCGGCGGCAGCATCTTCACCGGTTTCCCCGCCGTGGTGACGAAGGTGTAGAAGTCCCATTCGGCGATGGACTCCTTAACCGTGTCGCCCACCGCCTGCAGCTCGTCGTCGTCGAGAACCCCGTTGGCATTCTTGTCGAAGTCGACCACGACGCTCGAGGAGAACAAATCGTCCATCCGCCAGATGTTGCGGACGGCGGCGAGCTTTGCGGCGGGATCACCGACAATTTCCATCCGCGCTTCAGCGAAGACGTGCGGATGCGCCTCGGCCCGCTGGACGTGCCAAGAGAATGCCGCCAGGCAGAGAGGCACCGCAAGGCAGCGCTTGATCGAGGACATGGCCTCTCCCGGATGGAGGACGATGCCACCTCCTGACAGGAGAAGGATGGCCGAAATTTGAAATGGAGCGAACGACATGCCCGAGATCGGCATGCCGCACCAGCGGCAAGATGCCGCCGCCGGTACTCTGCCCCCGGCTGCAAGCGCCATAAGATCCAAGGGTGAAGCGATGTGATCGATGCCAGCGACGCGAGATCGCCACGGCCGGATCGGAACGATAACGGGCCAAATCGGTTTATGGACCGAACAAACATCCCCCAGCCTTAAGGAGGCAGCCATGCACACCCCGACCCAAGCCGAGATCGAAGACCAGATCACCGCTCTGCGCAACGAGGTCGCGTCGCTGACGAAGTCGCTGTCCAAGACTGGGGCTTCCGCCTTCAACACGATCGAGGACCGCGCTTCGGATCTCTACGGCTACGTTCAGGATCGCAGCCCGGAAGTCGTGCGCGAACTGCGCAAGCAGGCTCGCTACATCGAGAACAGCGCCCGCGAGAACCCGGTTGCCTCGATCGCCCTCGCCGCCGTGGCGTTGCTGGTGATCGGTGCCATCACTCGCCGTTAAGCCGGCAGCACTTCGATTGAAGAAAAACGCTCCTTCGGGGGCGTTTTTTTATGGCTCGTCCCTTTGCGCGTCGAACTTCCTGAACCAGGCGGCGAGATAGTCGACAAACAGGCGCACGCGCATCGGCAGGTGCCGGCGATGTGGGAACACCGCATAGACCCCGGCCTCCTGCGGCATGTAGGGTTCGAGGACCGTCACCAGCCGGCCTGCGGCGATGTCCGCCCGAACGACGAACTCCGGGATCAGCGCGAGGCCCAGGCCCGCCATGACAGCGGCGCGCACCGCGACCGGACTGTTCACGGTGAACTGTCCGGAGACGGGGACGGGAAACGGCTCGCCCTTCTCGGGATCGGTGAACTGCCAGTTCGAGAACATCCGCGAGTTCGAATCTATGACGGCGGGATAGTTCGACAGTTCCAGCGGATGCGTCGGCGTACCCAGCCGCTGCAGCAGCGACGGACTGGCGCAGAGGGCCAGGTCGAGCGACGTCAGCTTGCGGGCGATCATCGAGGAATCGGTAAGCCGCGTCATCCGGATCGCAACGTCGAAACCCTCCTCGACCAGATCGACGAAGTTGTCGTCGAGCTGGATGTCGAGCGAGATGTCGGGGTGTGCGACGGCGAAGTCGACCAGCGAATGGCCGAGTTCGGCATCGCCGAAAGTGCGGGCCGCGGAAATCCTGATCCTGCCCTTCGCCTCGCCGGTCGCCTCCCGGGCCTCCTCATTGAGGCTTTCGAGATCGGCGAGGATCGCCGAGGCCCGGGCGAGATAGACCTCGCCGGCACCGGTCAGCGCGATCTGCCGTGTGGTGCGGTTGATCAGGAGGACGCCGAGTTCGTCCTCGAGCTCACGCACGTATTTCGACAGCAGCGCCTTGGATCGGCCTGTCTTGCGGGCTGCCGCCGAAAACCCTTCGTTCTCGATGACGGCGATGAAGGCCCGCATGCGGGTCAGCGTATCCATCGGCGCTCCAGGCTGGCGTGAAACTGGTGTTTTGTTGCCGGAAGTCGACACCCACCCCCTTCCTCGGCTCCCAGGCGGAGAAAATCAACCGGCGGTCCATTTTCCGGTTGTGTATGACGAAATCCGATCATATATCGCGCTTGCCCAAAGTCGCACGAGCCTGTGGGCGTCCCCCGATCCTCATATGCGAGGGCCATCGGGCCGGTCCTGGAGATTGCCTCCAGTCGACTGCGCAGCAAGCGCAATCGAGGACGCCTTAAAGCAACGACGGTGCGGGCTTTTTTGGTCTCCCCTGGTCTCCACAGCCGGGAATACTGAAGAGGCACACCCTCATTGCCCCATGTGCGGCGGGTTCAAGCCCTCCATGCCAAGGCAGACAACGATCGACCCGGAGCGACAGCCCCGAGTTCGAGCCACGTCGCGGACCGAGCAACCTTGTGAATCGCCTTGCCGGCGATCCAGGGAACGCCTGTGTCCGCCCTCGCCACCCTTGGTTTACGGGAATTGCCCCATGGCTACGCAGCGCATCCTCGACTTCCTCGCCACCCGACGTCCGACCGGCCCTTGCCTCGTCGTCGATCTCGATGTGGTCGAGACCAATTTCAATGCCTTCCGCAAGGCGCTGCCGGACTCGTCGATCTACTACGCGGTGAAGGCCAATCCTGCGCCTGAGGTCCTGCGTCTCCTGTCGGCCCTCGGCTCCAGCTTCGACTGCGCCTCGGTCGCCGAGATCGAGATGGCAATGGATGCCGGCGCGACGGCCGACCACATCTCCTTCGGCAATACCATCAAGAAGGAGCGCGATGTCGCGCGCGCCTTCGACCTCGGCGTCCGGCTGTTCGCCGTCGACTGCGTCGAGGAAGTCGAGAAGGTCGCCCGCGCCGCTCCCGGCGCAAAGGTGTTCTGCCGCGTCCTGACCAATGGCGAAGGCGCCGAATGGCCGCTGTCGCGCAAGTTCGGCTGCGTGCCCGCCATGGCGATCGACGTGCTGGTGCATGCGAAAAGCCTCGGCCTCGTCGCCACCGGCGTGTCGTTCCACGTCGGCTCGCAGCAGACCGACACCGAGGCTTGGGATGCGGCGATCGCCGATGCCAGCCACGTCTTCCAGACGCTGGCCGAGAAGGGCATCGTGCTGACCCTGGTCAACATGGGCGGCGGTTTCCCGACGCGCTACCTGAAGGACGTGCCTTCGGCGGAAGCCTATGGCCGCTCGATCTTCTCGTCGCTGCGCCGGCATTTCGGCAACCAGATCCCGGAGACGATCATCGAGCCGGGCCGCGGCATGGTGGGCGATGCCGGCGTGATCAAGGCCGAAGTCGTGCTGGTGTCGCGCAAGTCAGCGACGGACGAGAACCGCTGGGTCTACCTCGACATCGGCAAGTTCGGCGGCCTCGCCGAGACCATGGACGAGGCCATCCGCTATCCCATCACCACCCAGCGGGATGGCGACCGGATGGAGCCTTGCGTGCTGGCCGGCCCGACCTGCGATTCGGCCGACGTGCTCTACGAGAAGAAGCCCTACCCGCTGCCGATCACGCTGACGGTCGGCGACGAGGTTTTGATCGAGAACACCGGCGCCTACACGACGACCTACTCGGCCGTCGCCTTCAACGGCTTCGAACCGTTGCGATCCTACGTGATCTGAGTTCCGGCGCGTCCCTAGCGCCGGGCCTTAGCCCGCGCGCCGGACGCCCTTCAAGCTCCGGCGCACCTTCTCGGCCTCTCCTGATACGAGGTTGATCCCATGATCGCATCTGCCATTTCCGCCGTCGCTGCGATGTCGCCGCGCGTCGCTCCCTACTTCCAGATCTCGGCCGAGATCGCCGGCGACGTCGCCGCGCGCGAGGCGCTGCTCGACCGCGCCATGGGCCCGGGCCGCCGTCGCAAGTCGTCGGAATCGATCCGCCGCGGCCGCCAGCCGGCCGAGGGCCTGTCGCTGGTTGCCAAGGGCGAGAACGGCGAGCTGCTCGGCACCGTCCGGCTCTGGCACGTCGCCGCCGGCGCTGCGGGTGCGCCCGCCTTGATGCTCGGCCCGCTCGCGGTCGCGCCGGAACTCGCCGGCTGCGGCATTGGCGTCGCGCTGATGCGGCGCGCCATCGCCGAGGCACAGTGGCGCGGCCACGGCGCCATCGTCCTCGTCGGCGATCCTGAATACTACGCGCGCTTCGGCTTTACCGCCGAACCCGCCGCAGCACTGGCCATGCCCGGCCCGTTCGAGCGGCACCGCCTTCTCGGCCTCGCGTTGAAGCCAAGTGCGCTGGTGGGGGCTGCCGGCCTGATCCGGCCGACCGGCGTCCGCGCCATGGCCGGACGTTTGTCTGCAGCCGGCTCGGCGCCGGCGGACCGCATTAGCGTCGCCGCGCGGTAGCCATTCTTTACCGGTAAAGCTCCGGACGCCTCGTTCTGGCGTCCGGAGCTCTGGGATCCCCGGCAGGCTTCCGATGCCCTTCGCCGTCATCCGGCGATGTCGATGACGCCGGCCTCGCCTTCCTCGCTGCCGAAAGCCAGCCGGGCGCCCTTGGCGTCCCAGCCCATGGTCCGGACCGCACTCTTGCCGCCGCGACGCAGCACCGCCTCGCGGTTGTCGGAGATCCGGACGGCGAGGATCATGCCGTCCTCGTAACCGATCGCCAGCATGTCCTCGACCGGGTGGCAGGCAACCGCCGTGACCATGCTGTCGCCGCGGGTGCCGAGCTCGAGCGGCGCCTTGCCGATCGGGCCTTCCTTGCCGGAAAAAGGCCAGAGGATCGCGGCCGGTGCGCCGGAGGTCGCGAGGAACTTGCCCTTGGCGGACCACGACCAGTCCTTCACCTTGGCGGGATAGCCCGTCATCTTCATGTGCTTGCCGTCCTCGACCCGCCAGCCGTGCAGCGCATTTTCCTGCATGCGGGTGACGAGGAAGCGCCCGTCCGGCGAAAAGGCGATGCCGATATGCGCGCCCTTCCATTCAAGAAGAGCCGGCGGGCTGTCGGTGCCCGCGAAGAACAGCGAAGTCCCGTCGTAGCGCGCTGTCGCCATCCGCAGCCCTTTCGGTGCAAAGGCGATGTCCTCGACCGAGCGCTCGTGCGGAAACGCTTTCAGGGTGCCGTCGGCGAGACGAACCGTTGCGGTGCGCCCGTTGGCGAAGCCGACGACCCCGTTCGGACCTCCGGCCACCGCGTCGATCCACTTCCGGCCGATCGACGCCAGCTCGGTCTGGCCGCCGTCGGCGGTGATGGCAAGGACACGCCCATCCTCGCCGCCCGTCAGCAACCGGTGGCCGAAACCGTCGTAGCGGGCCGTGGTCAACCCGCCTCTATGCGCCTCGACGGTACGCTCTCCCCCGGCTGGAAAGCGCACCGTGCCATCCGCCAGCGCGAACACCGGCTCGTCCTTCAGAAACAGTGCTGCCTCGACGAAACCCTCGAAATCATAAGGGGCGATCGAGGGCATCAGGCATCGGCTTTCTGGCGAACCGCACATTCTTCGAACGCCGCGGTGAGCGAGGCGCGGTCGAGGTCACGTCCGATGAACACCAGCCGGCTCTCGCGCGGCTCGTCGGCGCGCCAGGGGCGCTGGTGATCACCCTCGATGATCATGTGAACGCCCTGGACGACATAACGGTCGGGATCCCCGGCAAACGCGATGATGCCCTTAAGGCGCAGGATGCTCGGGCCTTGCGCCTGGGTCAGTGCCTGGATCCAGGGGAAGAACTTCTTCTGGTCCATCTCGCCGCCGCGCAGCGAGACCGACATCACCGTCACGTCGTGGATCGGCGAGGCGTCGGCGTGGCTGTGCCCATGATGGTCATGGTCATGGTCATGGTCATGATGCGAATGCCCGTGATCGTGGCCATGCGCGTGATCATGGCTGTGGTCGTGGCCGCAACTCGGGCCGCAATTCTCGTCGTGCACATGCTCGTCGTGCGAATGCCCTGCCTCGACGAGAAACTCCGGCTCTGCGTCGAGTACCCGCGACAGATCGAACGCGCCCTGGTCGAGCACCCGGTCGAGCGCGATCTCCGCGCGCTGGGTCCGGTGGATCACCGCGTGCGGATTGATCGCCCGCACAGTGGCCTCGATCTTGGCGAGCTCTTCCGGGGTCACGAGGTCGGTCTTGTTGAGGAGGACGACGTCCGCGAAGGCGATCTGGTCCTCGGCCTCGCGGCTATCCTTCAGGCGCAAGGGCAGGTGCAGCGCATCGACCAGCGCAACGACGGCGTCGAGCCGGGTCTTGGCGCGCACGTCCTCGTCCATGAAGAAGGTCTGCGCCACCGGCACCGGGTCGGCGAGGCCCGTGGTCTCGACGATGATGCCGTCGAAGCGGCCCTTGCGCTTCATCAGGCCCTCGACGACGCGCACCAGGTCGCCGCGCACGGTGCAGCAGACGCAGCCATTGTTCATCTCGTAGATCTCTTCGTCCGACTCGACGATGAGGTCGTTGTCGATGCCGATCTCGCCGAACTCGTTGACGATGACGGCATAGCGCTTGCCGTGGTTACCGGAGAGGATGCGGTTCAAGAGCGTCGTCTTGCCCGAGCCGAGATAGCCGGTGAGGACGGTGACGGGGATCTGTGCTGACGTGTCGGACATCTCTGCCTCCTTGGTGGTCGGCCGGATATAGGCGCGTCGGGCGAGGATTGCACGGGGGTGGGTGCAAAGCCGGCCAAGCGCAAATCGCTGGGCGTTCTCCGGGGCGAAGCCTAGGCTCGGGGCTTAGAGACTGACGCCCGGAGCAATCCGTCACATGGATGAGTTCGAATGGGACGAGGCGAAGCGTGCGGCGAACCTCGTGAAGCATTCGGTCGACATCTTGAGGGCCGCCCGCATCTTCCGTGCACCCACCATCGACGTGATCGATCGGCGGTCGGCGTACGGCGAGGACCGCATCCGGTCTGTCGGCATTGTCGGCGAGGAGTGCTATGTTGTGATCTGGACCTGGCGGGGTCACGCCCGCCGGCTGATCTCAGCCTGGAAGGGAGGACGACGTGACCGGAAAAAATATCAGGCGGGCAACGCTCGATGAAATTTTGGAAATGGATCGTCGCGGCGAACTCTACCACAACCCTAACGCTCCGGACGGCCCAGAGCTTGGCGACGACTTCTGGGAAAACGCCGTGGTCTCGCCCGCCCCGCCGCACGACACCATCGTGCTGCCGGTGAAGCGCGAGGTGATGGAGTGGTTCAAGCGGGAATATCCGGACTATCCCCACCGCATGAACGAGATCCTGCGCGCTTACATGCAGGCCATGGACATCCAGAAGGCCGGCTGACGCTCACGCCAGCCGCGCTAGATCGAAGGCCAGCACGTCGGCGACCATCTCGGCAAAACCTGCCGCCTGGTATGCCGCGATCGCTGCCCCGATCTCCGCCGTCGCCAGGCGGGTGTCACCGACGACGCCGGCCGCGTTGAGGTCCCCCGCCATCCAGCCGAAGTTCAGCCGGCCATGCGCCCGAAGCCGCCGCATGTCGCGTGCGAGCTCAGTCTGCAGCGAGGGGAAATCGTCGATCTCTTCGCTGCGCACGAGATCCGGCCGGAAATGCAGCATCAGCGCCGTCTCCACCGCGCCGCCGTGGATCCCGTCCGCGATCTCCGCATCAGGCAGAAGATTTTCCGGATAGCCGAAGCGCATCCAGCTGCAGGTGGCGACGAACAGGCCGAGTGAGCGGCGCAGCTCCAGCGCGGCCGTCTCCATCACCGGCGTGTTGCCGCCATGCGAGGACACGAGGATGATCCGGCGGAAGCCGGCTTCCGAGAGGCTCTCGCCGATCCGGATGAGGCTCGTCGTCGCGGTCTGCCAGTCATGGTCGATGGTGCCGGGAAAATGCGTGTGCTCGGCCGACTTGCCGATCCGCAGCGTCGGCAAAAACGTCGCGCGCACCTCTGCCGGCAGCAGACTGGCGGCGGCGGAAACCATTTCGTCGGCAATGATGGCGTCGGTGCCGAGCGGCAGGTGGGCGCCATGCTGCTCGATCGCGGCGACCGGCAGGATGGCGACCGCACTGGCAAGATCGGCATCTCCGGCCAGCTCGCTCGAGGTCATTTCCTCGTAGAATCGACGCATCACGCTTTCGTCCCGCTGTCGCCGGCCCGTTGCCGCGCCCGTGCTCTCTACCCCGCGCGGCCCGGCGGCGGAAGCGCAGCTAGACTTTGGCCAGTCGCTTGTTCATCTTGCGCGCCAGTGCTGGGCGGGAACCGGATGACACCCAAGAAGAAGAAAAGGTCGACGATGACCCAGCTCGTGCTCTCCGCCCGGGCGGGCCGGACTGCGCTGTCGGCTCGGCTTTCGGCGATGGGCCTCTATCCCGGCCAGGATGCGGTGCTGCTGGCGCTCGGCGCCGAGGACGGGATGTCGCTGCGCGATCTTGCCGACCGGCTGACGGTGCGGCCGCCGACCATCACCAAGACCGTCGCCCGGTTGGCTGGCCAGGACCTCGTGGAAAAGCGCGCCTCAGGCACGGATGCCCGCCAGAGCCACGCCTTCCTGACCGAAAAGGGCCGCGCGCTGGTAGCGGAGGTGCGCGAGACCCAGCGGGCGGTCGAGCGCAATGCCCTGCGCGGCCTCTCGGAAAAGGAGCGCAAGACGCTGCGCAAGCTGCTGCAGCGGGTCGAGCGCAATTTCGTCCCCGAAACCGAAACGGACGAGGCGCCCCTTGATGCGTGAGGCCGCCCAAAGCGCCTTGCGCCGAAGCGCCGGGTCCGTCCGCAATTATTTCCTTCCCGCACCCGCCGGTCTTTGCCATACGTCCAGGATGACGAGCGAGATGGACCGGACATAGGTGGCGCAGAAGGTCAAACTCTCGACGATCGCCGATGCGCTCGGTCTGTCGACCGCAACCGTTTCGCTCGCGCTACGGGACAGCCCGCTGGTCGCCGAGGTGACGCGGGAGCGGATCAAGGAAGAGGCGCGCACCTCCGGCTACATCTACAACCGCCGCGCCGCGAGCCTTCGGACATCGAAGTCCGGCATCGTCGGCGTCTGCGTGCACGACATCATGAACCCGTTCTTCGGCGAGATCCTGAAGTCGATCGAGGACGAGCTGGATCGCCACCGCCAGACCTTCATCCTCTGCAACCACTACGACGAGCTGTCGAAGCAGCGTTCCTTCGTCGACACCATGCTGCAGCTCGGTGCCGACGGTATGATCCTGTCGCCGGCGATCGGTACGCCGCCCTCCGACATTCACCTGGCCGAAGAGAACGACCTCCCTTGCGTGCTGATCGCGCGTACCGTCGAGGGCTCTGGCGTCACCAGCTTTCGCGGCGACGATAGTTTCGGCATGGGCCTCGCCGTGCAGCACCTTATCGGCCGGGGCCATCGGCGCATCGCCATGATCGGCGGCACGGAGATGACCTCGACCGGCCGCGAGCGCGAGCGCGGCTACCTCCGTGCGCTTTCGGAGGCCGGCATCGACTTCCAGCCGGAATGGCGGATCAGCGGACCACGCAGCCGTCATTCCGGCTTCGACGCGACGGGGCAGTTCCTGGCGCTCGAGGACCGTCCGACGGCTGCCTGCTGCTTCTCAGACCTCGTGGCGCTCGGCTTCATGTCCGGCCTCAGCCGCGCGGGGCTGCGACCGGGTGCCGACGTCGCCGTCATGGGCTATGACGACATCGACGAGGCGGCGATCGCCATGCCCTCGCTGTCGACCGTCGCCAACGGTCAGAGCGAGGTCGGCCGCCGCGCTGCCGCGGCCCTCCTCGCCCGCCTGCAGGGCGAACCCGGCTCCGGCCAGGTCGAGCTCATCACCCCGCAGCTCAAGATCCGACAATCCTGCGACTATGCCTGGCCGGACCAGACGGCCTGAGGAGACGACATGACCGATCTGAAGTCCGTCCGCGTGCTGGTGTCCGGCAAGCTGCACGCGCCGACCCTCGAAAGACTGCGCGGCATCTTCGACGTGCACTATCTTCCCGACGGCGCCATCGACAGCCTGACCGACGCCGAGCGCGCCGCCGTGCGGGGCGTTGCGCTGCGCGGCGGAATGACCCCGGCAAAGCTGGCGCTGCTGGCGAACGTCGAGATCGTCGCGAGCTTCGGCGTCGGCTATGACGGGATCGACGCGGCAGATGCCGCTGCGAAGGGCGTCGCTGTTTCCAACACGCCCGACGTCCTCAACGACGAGGTGGCCGACACCGCCGTCGCCTTGCTTCTCAACACGGTGCGCGAGCTGCCGAAAGCCGAAGCCTATCTGCGCGCCGGCGAATGGGTGTCGAAGGGCGACTATCCCCTTACCCGCATGACGTTGCGCGGCCGCCGCATCGGCATCATGGGCCTTGGCCGGGTCGGCCTTGCCGTCGCCAAGCGTCTCGAGGCCTTCGGTGTCAGCATCGCCTACCACAACCGCTCGCAGCGCAAAGACGTGCCCTATGCCTACCATCCGACCCTCGCCGCGCTGGCGGAGGCGGTCGATACGCTGGTGATCGTGGCGCCCGGCGGCAGCAGCACCGACAAGGCGGTGAACGACACCGTTCTGAAGGCACTCGGACCCGATGGTGTGCTGATCAATGTCGGGCGCGGCACGGTGGTCGACGAGGCCGCGCTGATCTCGGCCCTCCAGGACGGCACCATCCGCGCCGCCGGTCTCGACGTGTTCGCAAACGAGCCGAAGGTGCCGCAGGCGCTGCTTGACGCAGACAACGCCGTGCTCCTGCCGCATGTCGGTTCGGCCTCCGTTCACACGCGCGACGCGATGGGCGACCTCCTGGCGGACAACCTCATCGCCTGGTTCGAGGGACGCCATCCACCGACGCTGGTGCCCGAGGCCGAGAAGGCCGGCCTTTCACCCCGGCGCTGAAACCGCCCTGTCCGGCCGTCACCGCGTAGCATCGGCACCTGTCCATCACCGTGATGATAGGGGAAGCGATGCGCGGCTCTCGCGGCTGTCATGAAGAAAGCGTTTGCTTCGACAGGTTCGGTTAACCTTTGGTTCATAGTATGCGGACGATAAGTTCGGTCAATCCGACGAGGAGAGCCGTGATGAGATTTGTCGCCATAGCCATGGCCATCGGTGTGCTCGGCACCTTTCTGGCTTCCAACCTGCAGGGCGCAGTCCTGTCGGGAGACGTCCGTCCCGCGACGCTCCTGACCGACGACACGATCACCGGCAGCGTCGTGCCGCTCAACCGCCAGGAAACACCTGACGCGGTGCGGCTGATCGATCTGCGCACCGGTGCCACCTGCAAGCTCGCCAAGCCCGACCCCGAGGCGAGGACCTTCCAGTTGATCCTGTTCGGGCCCGATTGCAGCCGGTCGCCCGGGATGTCGCGCGCCGCCTACTGGCGTTCGACCGACAATGGCGCGCTGATCATTGCCGACAGCGGCGGCGGCACGGTGCTGGAATTCGCCCCGGGCGACGGCGTGCTCTACGAGAGCATCTATCCCGACAACGAGCTGATCACCATCGTTCCCGCCAAGAGCTGAGCCGGAAGCTCCGGGAAACCCCGGAACCGGCGCCTTGCGCCTTATACCGCCGCGGACCGCGTCCTGATCTCGCCGAGAGACAAGCGCTGGCGGCCGGTCCCATCGTCGTTGGACGGATCCAGCCACGCCTCAAAGGCATGTTTCAGCTGCGGCCACTCGTCATCGAGGATGGCGTACCACGCGGTGTCGCGGTTCTTTCCCTTGACGATCAAATGCTGGCGAAAGAGCCCCTCCCAGGTGAAGCCGAGCCTCTCGGCGGCGCGCTTCGAGGGCAGGTTCGCGTCGTTGCACTTCCATTCGAAGCGGCGATAGCCGAGCCCGTCGAAGACGTAGGCCATGAAGCGGTAGAAGGCTTCCGTCGCCGCCGCCGTCCGCTGCAGGGCGGGCGACAGGCAGACGTGCCCGATCTCCGTGACGCCGTTCTGGGTGTCCGTGCGCATCAGCGCCGCGACCCCGGCGGCCGTGCCGCTGGTCACCGGGATGATGGCGTAGAAGACCGGCTCACCGCCGAGATAGGTCGCGCGCGCAAACGCGTCGAACGCGGCGCGGTCGGCGAAGGGGCCGTAAGGCAGCCAGGCCCAGATCGCGCCCTCCGCGTCGGCCGCAAAGGCATCGTAGAGCTCGCCGAAGCGCGTTTCGTCGACGATCCTCTCCAGCCGGACATGCCGGCCGTTCGCCGCAAGGCCGTCCGGGCGGGCACGCGGCGCGAAGGTCGACAGATCTGCGGTCATGAATGGCTCCGGATGAAGGCGAGGACTTTCGGGCGGATCGTCTTGTCGCCGAACGGCAAGGCCGTCGCCAGCGCGCTAATGGCACCAACATGATCGACGCCCTCGATGATGTCGACCTCCGCCGAGCCGCCGGCGGCCTTGACCTTCGCGCCGAGCGACCGCGTGTTCTTCGGATCGACGGTCGTGTCGTCGGATCCCGCGATCAGCAGCATCGGGGGCGTGCCCGGCCGGACGAAGTTCACCGGCTGGCTGGCGGCAAGGAGGTCTTTCGGGAAAATCCGAATGTAGCGTTCTTCGGTCAGCGGCAGGAAGTCGTAGGGACCGGCGAGACCGATGAAGCCGGCAAAGCGCCGGTTCGGCGCATCGGCGTCGCCGAGGTAGTGCGGATCGAGCGCCAGGAGCGCCGCGATCTGCGCGCCGGCGGAGTGGCCCATCATGAAAACCGGACGCTCGCCGCCGGGAAGCGCGCCGGCGCCGCGCCGCGAGAGGGTCTCGATCGCCGCGACAGCCTTGGCGCCATCCTCGACGAAGCCCGGAAACTTCACCTCCGGATAGACGCGGTAGTCGGGAATGGCGACGGCGATGCCCTCGCTCGCCAGCGATTGGCCCACGAAGCCGTAGATCGCCTTGTCGCCGGATTCCCAGGCGCCGCCATAGATGAAGATCACCAGCGGCGTCTTCGCCGTCGCCCCATCCGGCACGTAGAGATCGAAGGTGCCGCGCGCGCCCTCGGCATAGCGCAGACCGTGCTGGACGGAGTAGCCGGACTTGCTGGTGATGGCGTTGAGGACGGCGGGGCCGGCACAGGCGACAAGACCGGCAGTCAGCCCGCAGACAGCGGAGAGGACGAGAAAGAGGCGGAGCAACATGAAAACCTGCGGGAGACGAAATGGGAGGCCATAGCGTCACCGACTTCAGCCGCGATCAAGCCGTCTGGTGATCGGCGCCGATCACTCTCTCGTGCCGGCCCGGCCGCCGCCTGTCGCCGGTGCAACCGGCGGGCGGCCGGACTTTCGCTCAGGCCCGGAGCGCCGAGGCCTCGGCAGCAAGGCGGGTGATCTCGGCGAAGTCGCCGGCGGCGAGCGCCTCCTTCGGCGCGACCCAGGATCCGCCGACGCAGACGACGTTCGGCAGCGCCAGGTAGTCGGCGACGTTCTTCATCGAGACGCCGCCGGTCGGGCAGAAGCGGATCTGCTGGAAGACCGGCGCCAGCGACTTGAGGTAGGCGATGCCGCCCGACTGCTCGGCCGGAAAGAACTTGAGGAGGTCGTAGCCTTCTTCCAGCATCGCCATTAGTTCGCTCGGCGTCGTCGCCCCCGGCAGCAGCGGGACGGAGGAGCCCTTGGCGGCATCGAGCAGCTCGACAGTGGTCCCGGGCGAGACGATGAACTTCGCCCCCGCCTCCTGCGCCTGGTCGAACTGCCTGGGATTGAGGATGGTGCCGGCGCCGCAGATGCACTCCGGCACCTCGGCCGAAACGGCGCGGATGGCATCCAGCGCGGCGGGCGTGCGCAAGGTGATCTCGATCGCCTTCAGCCCGCCCCTCGCCAGCGCCCGCGCCAGCTCGACAGCCTCGGCAGCGCTCGACACGGCGACGACCGGCATCACCGGCTGCGCCGTCAGGATGCTCATCAGGAGGTCTTTGTTCTGCGCCATCGTCATCTTCCGCTCTGCATGTCCTCTCGGACGGTCGAGAAGCTCTAGCGCAACTGGCGCCCGAACCGAAACCTCATCCGATACTTTTCGCCGTCAGGTCCGCCGCCGGGGCGAGAACGGGTCCTCCACCGTCGGATGTCCCTCGGTCTCGGCGGTCTCGAGCGCGGCGATGAAGCTGTCGCACCAGTGCGCCGCCGTGCCCTCGAACACCCGCGCGCGCATCGCCTGATACCGCCGCTGACGCTCTTCCAGCGGCATGGTCAGCGCTTCCTGTAGCTTGCGCGCCATGTCGTCTGCGGAATACGGATTGACCACCAGCGCATCCATCAGCTCGGCCCGCGCACCGGCGAAGCGCGAGAGGATGAGGACGCCCGGATCATCGGGATCCTGCGCCGCGACGAACTCCTTGGCGACAAGGTTCATGCCGTCGCGCAGCGGCGTGACCATGCAGACCCGCGCCGCCCGGTAGATCCCCGCCAGCGCGCGACGGGTGAAGCCGGTCGTCATGATCTTGACCGGCGTCCAGTCGAGCGTCGAGAAGCGGCCGTTCAGATTGCCGGCAAGACCCTCGAGCTCGGCGCGCAAGTCCATGTAGGCATCGAGCTCGGAGCGCGACAGCGGCGCGATCTGGAGGAAATTCACATTGCCGCGGTTGTCGGGATAATCCTCCAGCAGCCGCTCGAAACCGTGCAGCCGCTCGACCAGCCCTTTGGAATAGTCGAGGCGATCGACGCCGACGATCTGCAGCCGGCCGCGGCCGATGTCGCGCAGCATTTCCTCGTGCTCGCTCGCCTCGGGCGACAGCGCGAAACGCGCGAACCCTTCCGCGTCGATGCCGATCGGAAACGCCGAGGCCTGGACGACGCGGTCCCCGACCCTGATCCGGTCGCCCGGCAACTTTTCGCCGCCCAGCTCATGGACGCAGAAGTTCGCAAAATTGCGCCGGTCCTGCGGGGTCTGGAAGCCGATCAGGTCGTAGGCGAGCATCGCCCGCACCATGTCGTGCGAGCCCGGCAGCGCGGTGAAGATCTCCGGCGGGGCAAAGGGAATGTGCAGAAAATAGCCGAGCCGGCCATCGAATCCCGCCTGCCGCAACTCGAGCCCCAGATAGAAGAAATGGTAGTCGTGCACCCAGACGATGTCGTCGTCGCTGACGAGTTCGGCCAGCGCCAAAGCGAAGCGCTTGTTGACGGACCGGTAGATCCGGTCGGATTCGCGGTCGAACTGCACGAGGTCGAGCCGGTAGTGCAACAGCGGCCAGAGCGAACGATTGGCATAGCCGAGATAGAAGCCGTTCTGCTCCTCCTCGGTCAGATCGATCGTCGTCAGCGCGGTCGAGCCGAATACCTCGGTTTTCGGCGCCGCGGTCTCGGCGTCCTCGGCGGTCTCGCCGCTCCAGCCGAACCATAGCCCGCCGCGCCGCCGCAGTGCATCGGCAAGACCCACGGCCAGGCCACCGGCCTTGCCCTCGTCGCTGAGCGGGCCGACCCGGTTGGAAACGACGACGAGCCTTTTCCGGGCATCCTTCATCGGGCTGCTCTCCTGTTGGCGCCGCTCATGCCGTGGCCGCCCCGAGCCAGCGGTGCACCGCCGCCACGTCGTCCAGCAGGAACTCGGCGACGGTCGGAGCGGCGCCGACCTTGATGGAAATGCCGCCGGCTTCCCGCACGAAGGCAAGCGCGAACTCGTCGGTCACGTCATCGCCGGCATAGACCGGCACGCGCCCGGCAAAGGCCGGTTCGCGCAGGAGGTCGGCCAGCGCCTTGCCCTTGTCCATGCCCGCCGGGTGCACCTCGACGATGCCGTCGCCCGCCATGACCGCAAGGTCGGCCCGTCCAGCGGTGACCTCGGCCATGATCGCCTGAGCGGTCGGCCCCAAAGCCGGCACGGTGCGGTAGTGCAGCACCAGCGCGGTGCCCTTGTCTTCGAGGTGCAGGCCGGGATGGGCCGCAAGGCGCGCGGTCATCTCGGCGCGGAGGTCGTCGAGATCGGCGGGCTCGGCCAGCCGCAGCGTCGGCCCGGCCGGATGCAGGCGCCGTTCGAGCCCGTGCACGCCGGCAGCCGCGAACTGAAGCGGCGCCAGAAACCGGTCGAGATCGGCGATCTGGCGACCGCTGACGATACCGAGCGCGCCGGAGAGTTCTGCCTTCAGGGCAGTGAGCCGGTCGAGCACGGCCGGCTCGATCATGACGCCCGCAGGGTCGTCACAAAAGCCGACAAGGGTGCCGTCGAAATCGAGAAAGAGCGCGTGCGTCGGGGCGATGATGTCTGGAGGATAAGCCATGATAGGCGGTTGATAGCATTTCAGCCGGCGGAAACCACCCTTTTGACAAATTCATGCCCCGCACGGCCGGCATTTCGCCCGCAAGGAATCCTGGCAAGGACGGCCCCGGAGCATGCCCCCGCCCCCTTCCGAACCTGCGCAAGAAGCGACGGCGAGCCGATGTCGAACCGCCGTCCACGCCTCATCGGTCTTCCGCGGGATGCCGGCGCGCTAAGTGCTGGCCATGGCCACGGCGAGCAAGGCTTGCGCCGTCGTGACCGCTGCAAGGGCGCGGTGATCGGCGCCAGCAGAACCGAATGGTTCCGCGGTTCGCCCCCCGATATCAGGCCGCCTGCCGCTTCATGTCGGGCGTCGGCAAGGCAACTACGTTGGGCGTCGTCTTCATGGCGCCCGCCACGGTACCGGCCACCATGTCGGCGGTAATGCCGCACAGCGTCCAGCCGAGATGGCCGTGGCCGGTGTTGTAGAAGACGCCCGGCAGCTTGCCGGCGCCGACGCGCGGGATCATGTTCGGCATCATCGGTCGCAGCCCGGCCCACGGGACGGACGACACGGTCGACACGCCGGGGAAACGCTTCTGAACCCACTCCGCCATGGGGGTGATCCGCGACATGCGGATGTCGCGGTTCTCGCCGGCGAACTCCGCCGTGCCGGCAACACGCAGCCGATCGCGGCCGAGCCGGCTGGTGACGATCTTCGCCTTGTCGTCGAGGAGGCTCACCCAAGGGGCCGCCGCCTGGCTCGTCTCGTCGCGAAGGTTCACCGTCAGCGAATACCCCTTCACCGGGTAGATGTTGACGCGATCGCCGAGCATGGCGGCAAAACGTCGGCTCTGGGTGCCGGCACAGACGACGATCCCGTCGAAATGCCGGAGGTCGGCCTGTCCGGCCACGGTGTAGGCGACGTCGACACCCGCACCGGTATGCTTCAGCGTCGCGACCACCGCGTCGTAGCAGAAGCTGACGCCTTTTCTGGCAGCGGCTGCCGCAAGACCGTGGGTGTACTTGTGGATGTCGCCGGTGAAGTCGCTCTCGGTGAAGAAGCCGCCGTGGAAGGTGCCGGCAATGTTCGGCTCGATCGCGGCGATTTCCGCCGGCGTCACCGCGCGGCGGTCGAGCCCGCCCTCGGCGAGCATGGCGTTGACGGCCAGACCATGGTCGAACTCGGCCTTGGTCTCGTAGACGTGGAGGATGCCGCGTTTCTCGAGATCGAAGGAGACGCCCTCGGCATCGGCCATGGCGATGAGGTGCTCGCGGGCGGCGACGGCAAGACGCGTGGTGGCGATGGTGTTCTCGCGATAGTTCTTCGCGGCCAGCACGAATTCCATCATCCAGGAAATCTTGTGCCAAGACGGCGCTGGATGGACGAGCAGCGGCGCGTCCTTCTTCAGCATCCACTTCAGACCCTTGAGGAAGGTCGAGGGATGGTTCCAGACCTCGGCGTTCGAGGCGGAAAGCTGGCCGCCATTGGCGAACGAGGTCTCCATGCCGGCATGCGACTGACGGTCGAAGACCGTAACGTCATAGCCGAGGGCGTTGAGCTTATAGGCAGTCGTCACGCCGGTGATACCGGCGCCAATCACGGCAATAGAGGTCACATCGATCCTTCCGACCAAGGAGGTGCCCTCCCCGGTCCATCGTTGTGCCCCTCCGTTCCTGGCCTGAGAGTTTCACGCCGCGGGATGATCCCGCTGGACGCTTGCTCCTTCGGCGGACGGGTTTGATGCCGTCACTCTCCGGATATGTCTTGAACCGCGCGGTCCTTTGTGCCTGAGAGTTTCCGGGGCGGTTGCTCCTTCGGCGCCGGACTGAAACCGGTCTCTCCCGCTGCGGCAGGTGGTCACAACATTACGCCCGAAGCCCTCCGCGAGCAAGTGCGAAACACTGTTGCTGCAGCTGCGAAGACAAGCATTTTCGGGGTTTACTCGCCGCGTGGATAACGCTTCGACTCTTCCAGAATGTTGAGGTCCATATGGTTGCGCATGTAGCGCTCCGAGGCCTTCTGCAGGGGCTGGTAGTCCCAGGGGTAATAGGCCCCGTTGCGCAAGGCCTCGTAGGTCACGTGCCGCCGCGCCTGGCTCTCGCGCACCGCCCGGTCGAAGGCCGGCAGATGCCAGCGGGCGGCGACCTCCGCCTTGAACCGCGCGACGGTCTCGGCATGCGCCGGATCGGCGGCAAGGTTCGTCCGCTCATGCGGGTCGGCGGCGAGATCAAACAGCTGCGGCGGATCCATGTCGCAAAGGGTGAATTTGAGATCGCCCTCGCGCAGCGCGACCATCGGCGCGATCGAGCCCTCGGCGGCGTATTCCATCGGCACCGCGGCGCTGCGCCGACCGGCAGCCCGGGTCTCGAGCAGCGAGGCGCCGTCCGTCCAGGGCGCGATCTCCGCGAGATCGATCCCGGCAAGATCGGCCAGCGTCGAAACGATGTCGAGCGTCGAGACAGGCGTCGTCACCAGGCCGGGCTCGATCCCCGGCCCCGCGAGCATCAGCGGCACCCGGGCGGATCCCTCGAAGAAGTTCATCTTGAACCACAGGCCGCGCTCGCCCAGCATGTCGCCGTGGTCGGAGGTGAACAGAACCACGGTGTTCTCATCCATCCGGCAGCGTTTGAGGATATCGAGAAGCTCGCCGATCTTCTCGTCGACATAGGAGATGTTGGCAAAATAGCCGCGGCGGGCGCGCGCGATCTCCTCGTCCGAAATGGCATAGGCGGCATCGTCGCAGGCCGTCATCAGGCGCTGCGAATGCGCGTCCTGCTTATCGAACGGGATGCGAGGAACCGTCGGCTGCAGCGCCGGGCAGTCGTCATAGAGATCCCAGTATTTTCGCCGGGCGACATAGGGATCGTGCGGGTGGGTGAACGAGACGGTCAGGCAGAACGGCCGTGTCTCGGCACCCCGCGACAGGTCGTAGAGTTTCTGCCCCGCGAGATGCGCTACCTCGTCGTCGTATTCGTACTGGTTGGTGATCTCCGCGACCCCCGCCCCGGTGACGGAGCCAAGGTTATGGTACCACCAGTCGATCCGCTCGCCCGGCTTGCGATAGTCCGGCGTCCAGCCGAAGTCGGCGGGATAGACGTCGGTCGTCAGCCGCTCCTCCAGCCCATGCAGCTGGTCCGGCCCGACGAAATGCATCTTGCCCGACAGCGCGGTGAAATAGCCGGCGCGGCGCAGGTGATGCGCATAGGTCGGGATCGAGGAAGCGAACTCCGCCGCATTGTCGTAGACGCCGGTCCGCGACGGTAACTGCCCCGACATCAGCGATGCCCGTGCCGGCGCACAGAGCGGGCTCGCGGTGTAGCAGTTGGCGAACCGCACGGAGCGCTCGGCCAGTGCCTTCAGGTGCGGCGCGTGCAGAAAATCGGCGGGACCATCGGGAAACAGCGTACCGTTCAGCTGGTCGACCATGAAGATCAGGATATTCGGGCGCATCGGGTCCTGCAGCTGGCTGGCGGTTGCGAATGGCGAATGGCGGATCGCTGAGCCTATTCGACGATCGTCCAGCCACCGCAATCCGGCTTGTCATACAGGAAAGATAGGATCGCCGCACAACAGGCGAGCGGTCCAGCAACGCCGCGACCGGCCGCAATGAGGACAGCGCGACTCGCAGGCCGTCGGAGCGAACGTCTCGGGCGTTCGAGATGGCCGCGAGCGTCTGCCGAAACAGCATCTTGGGCACGATGACGCCATGCTGCTTCGCCATCGGCTACAGCGGAGACCGGGGCACTGCCGATGCGATGCCGTCGGGGGAGACGCTGGATACAAGGTCGTCGGGGCTTGCTGCCGGTTCCGGCACTGCGTCTCCTGCGCACGGCAAAGGCCGGCGGTACCACAGAGACGCGCCGCCTCCATCAGCTGTTCAAGCCACTCTGGGTGCTCTTCAAGGATTTCAGCCGTATCAGGGTGCCCCATGCTGTCGCTGCGCACCTGCAGCTGACCAACGCCTTACCCCCAAAGCCGCCCCCGCTCGGCGCACGCGCACGTCGCCGCGTCGCAGAAGACTTTGCTGTGGCCGACGAGGGCTAACCCGAGGGGTGTCGATTTGGCTTCAGATCGCAGCGCCGCGCACGCCGTCGGAGCTGAACGAACCAAGCTCAGGAGGAATTCATTTTATGGGGCTGAAACAAAGTCGGCCCCACGATTGCTCGTGGGGCCGTTGGTTGCGGGGACAGGATTTGAACCTGTGACCTTCAGGTTATGAGCCTGACGAGCTACCGGGCTGCTCCACCCCGCGCCATTTCCGAGGCGTTTGGGTTCGTTGCCGAACCCGTCGTCTGCGGTGAGATCGATATATGCGACAGCGCGATGAATGGAAAGGGCCTGACCGAATTTTGTGACGAAAAAGTTTGCCGGCGTCGAGGCATGCTCGAAACCGTCGGGCCTTGTCGGGGCAAAATAAACGTCATCGCGCGGTCAATTGCAATCCGGCCCCCAGGGACCGGCCTTTTCTCTTCGGCGCCGGCGCCGAGTCGATGATGCCCTGGCTCGTCTAGTCGTCGCGTAATTTGCGCCGCAGGACCTTCCCGACGTTCGACTTCGGCAGCTCGTCGCGAAATTCGATATGCTTGGGTCGCTTGTAGCCGGTGAGTTCGCTCTTGCAGTAGGCCCTCACCTTATCGACGGTCATGGCGGCATCGGCGGTCACGACGAAGAGCTTCACCGCCTCGCCCGAGCTCTCGTCCGGCACGCCGATCGCCGCCGCCTCGACGATTCCCGGCATCTGGGTGACGATCTCCTCGATCTCGTTGGGGTAGACGTTGAAGCCCGAGATATTGATCATGTCCTTCTTCCGGTCGACGATGGTGAAGTATCCGTCCGGCCGCATCACCCCGATGTCGCCGGTCTTGAAGTACCCGTCTTCGGTCATCGTCCGCGCAGTCTCGTCGGGGCGGTTCCAGTAGCCGGCCATCACCTGCGGCCCGCGAATGGCGATCTCACCCCGCTCCCCCGCTGGCACATCCCGGTTCTCATCGTCGAGGATCCTGAAATCGGTGGAGGGCAGCGGCAGACCGATGGTGCCGGTATAGGAGACGTCGTCGACAGGGTTGCAGCTGGCCGACGGCGAGGTCTCCGACAGGCCGTATCCCTCGCAGATCGCGCTGCCGGTCAGGTCGAACCAGGCTTTCGCCGTTGCCGGCTGGACTGCCATACCGCCGCCGACCGAGAGTTTCAGGCTCGACCAGTCGACGCTGCCGGCATCCTGATGCCGGGCAAGCGCCGCAAACAGCGTGTTGACCGCCGGGAAGGAGTGGAAGGGTTGCGCTTTCAACGCCTTGAACACGCTCGGCAGATCCCGCGGATTGACGATCAGCACATTGCAGCCACCCGTGCGCATGGCGAGCATCAGGTTCACGGTGAAACCGAAGATATGGTAGAGCGGCAGCGCGGAGATCGTCACCACCTGCTCGCCTTGCGGGATCCGCTGCATCGCGGGCGAATGCCACAGCTCGGATTGCAGCACATTGGCGATGATGTTGCGGTGGAGCAGCATGGCGCCCTTGGAAACGCCCGTAGTGCCGCCGGTATACTGGAGCACCGCGACATCCTCGAGCGTCGTGTCCGCCTTCCGGAAAGGCGCCGCCTTGCCCTTGGCGATCGCCGCAGCCCAGCGGACGGCCCCGGGCAGCGCGTAGGCCGGCACCATCTTCTTCACCCGGCGCAGCACGAAGTTCACCAGGAGACGCTTGGGCGCCGGCAACATGTCGCCGACGGCGGTGAGGACGACGTGCTCGATCGACGTCGCCTCCCTGCAGGCCTCGAGCGTGTGCGCCATGTTCTCGAGAAGGACGATCGCCCGGGCGCCCGAATCCACCAGCTGGTGCTCCAACTCGCGTGGGGTGTAGAGCGGGTTGGTGTTGACGACGACCATTCCCGCCCGCAGCACACCTGCCACCGCGACGCCATACTGCGGCACGTTCGGCATCATTAGCGCAACCCGGTCGCCCTTCACCAGCCCGAGCGATTGGAGATAGGCCGCAAACGCGGCGGATTGGCGGTCGAGTTCGCCGAAGGACACCGACGCACCCATGAAATGGAACGCCGGTAGACGCCGATGTCGGGCGAAAGCCTCGTCGAACAGATCGGTCAGCGACCGATAGGGAAAAGCCGGCAGATCAGCCGGTATCGCCGCCGGGTAGTGGGCCAGCCAAGGTCTCTGCATGCTCGTTCCTCCCATCGAGGAGGCTATACGAGACGCCAGGAAAACGAAATTGCTTTCCGTTTACGTAAACGGCAGATAGCCATCGAGGCCGAGTTATCAGGAGAGGTTCATTCGCGTGGCAAGACCCCCGCGCCTTTTGACC
>NZ_JBUZWG020000006.1:0-371913 GCF_055730125.2 Mesocryomonas fontinalis
GATCGTTTTCAACAAATCTGCGACGGGACGAAACTTTTCTGAAAAGCCGCCAAACCCCGGCCCTGCAGGGGTTGCTGCCGTCACCTCGCCGTCACCCCCGCCGAGAACCGCGTTTTCATGACCGCCTCAGAGGCGATTTCGTCAGCGATTTCAAGCTGAAGGAATGCGCATCCCGTGCGTATTCCCCGTGCATTCTGCGCGTCCAGAAGGCAGCATTACGCCCGTGCCATCGGACCCTCTCGGCCGTGGGGGCCCGCTGAACACAGCGGGCCCCCACTCCTTCACGCATTCTTACTGGCCCGTAGGTCGCTTCGGCCGCCTGTCTCTCTCTACAGCCAGCCGCCGCCCTATCAGACCAGCTTTGCGTCGAGCGAGATCTCGATCGCGCCGAGCGCCTTCGACAGCGGGCAGCTGTCCTTGGCGGCCGCGGCCAGCTTCTGGAACGCCGCGTCGTCGAGCCCGGGAACGTCGGCTTCCAACGTCAGCTTGCTCGAGCTGATGGCAAAGCCCCCACCGGCGGGGTCGACGGTCACGACGCCCTTGGCGGTAAGCGTCGTCGCCGGCGTGCCGTGCTTGGCCAGCATGTGAGAGAGCTGCATGGCGAAGCAGCCGGCATGGGCGGCGGCGAGGAGTTCCTCGGGATTGGTCCCCGACTTCCCCGACTCATCCTCGAAGCGGCCCTTGAAGGAGTAGCCGTGGTGCTCGAGGGCGCCCGACTGGGTGGTGATCTCGCCCTTTCCGTCGGACAGGGCGCCTTGCCAGATGGCGGTTGCGTGACGTTTCATGGCGGTGATCCTTTCAGGGCGGCCGAAGCCGCTGTCTCGCCCGGCAGATCCGGGCATGGCCTCTCAGCTAGGGGCCGGACGGACGATTCCGAGGGGCGCCCGCCTTCGCCGCGCCCGGCGGCCCGGGACCAGCTTGCCGTCGCCGTTCTCTCCGGTAACCTCCTGGAGACGACGATCGGCGATGCTGCCGGAAGGCCGGCGCGTGCCGGTGCCGCCCGCCCCCGGAGATCTGCCGCATGTCCCTCCTCGTCTTCGCCTCCCCGGCCGTGCTCGCGGAGAAGGCCGGCTGGCTGACGGTGCTGGCGGACGAGCGTCGGTCGGCCGAGAACACGCTCGAGGCCTATGAGCGCGATGTCCGACAGTTCCTGTCCTTCCTCACCGCCTATCACGGGCGCCCGGCGCAGCTTGCCGACCTCGAAGACCTCCGGCCTGCCGACCTCCGCGCCTTCCTCGCCACCCGGCGGCGCGACGGCGCGGGCGCCAAGACGATGGGCCGGGCCCTTGCGGGACTTCGCTCCTTCCTGCGCCATCTCGAGCGCAAGGGCCTCGCCTCCACCGCCGGCGCCAAGGCGATGCGCGCGCCGAAACAGGCGAAGAACCTGCCGCGGCCGCTCAGCGTGCCCGACGCCTTGTCGGTCGCGGAAGACGGCGGCGCGCTCGGCACCTTGCCCTGGATCTCCGCCCGCAATGTCGCGGTGCTGACGCTCCTCTACGGCTGCGGGCTGCGCATCTCCGAGGCGCTGGATCTGCCGGGCGATGCGCTCGGCGATCCCGGCGCCCGCTCGATGCCGGTGAGCGGCAAGGGCGGCAAGACGCGGCTGGTGCCGCTGCTGCCGGCGGTGCTCGCCGCCGCCGCCGAATACCGCCGCCTCTGTCCCTATGCGCTCTCCGCCGAGGCGCCGCTGTTCCGCGGCCACCGCGGCGGGCCGCTCCGCCCGCAGATCATCCAGCGCGAGATGCAGAAGCTGCGCGGCGCGCTCGGCCTGCCGGACACGGCGACGCCGCATGCGCTGCGCCATTCCTTCGCGACGCACCTCCTGGCCGCCGGTGGGGACCTGCGAACCATCCAGGACCTCCTCGGCCATGCCAGCCTCTCGACCACCCAGCACTATACCGCGGTCGACCGGGCGCGGCTGATGACGGTCTACGAGAGCGCCCATCCGCGCGCGCGCCGCGGCTGAGCTCTCAGGCGCTGGCGGACGGGACGGTCGCGTCGATCCCGCGGTTGCCTTTGCTCGGCCTCCCACCTCCCACTCCTCCCACGCCTTCCCGCGGTCGCTTTCGCGCGGTAGGTCTCAGGCGAATGGCGCCCTTTCCAAGACGTCCCGCCGATGGAGCCCGACATGTCCGCTTGCCCTCCCCCGTCGGCGCAGGCCGCCCTGTCGACGCTCTGGCGGGCGCTGGTGCCCGCGGCGTTCGCAGTGCTCCTCCTCGCCGGGACACCCGCATCGGCGGCGCCGGACGGCGATCCCGCCTGCACGGCGACGAGCCTCCTGCCGGGCTTTCGCGCCTCGGGCGTCTATGACGAACAGGCGAGGATCGCCGCCGCGGTACCGAACGGCGAGGGCCGGGTCTACCGGCTGATGAAGGACGGCATCGCCGACTCGACGCTGTTCGGCACCATGCATCTCAGCGACCCCCGCATCCTCGCCCTCCCGGCCCCGGCGAAGGCCGGCTTCGATGCGGCGGGAACGCTGGTGATCGAGACCACCGACATCCTCGGCGGCGCGGCGGCGCAGCTCGCGATGCTCGCGCGCACCGATCTCATCAACCTGCCGGCCGGCAAGACGCTCGGCGACTACATCAGCCCGGCCCAGCGGGTGACGTTGACCGCCGCCCTCGACACGGCCGGGATCCCGCTGCAGGCCATCGAGACGCTGCAGCCCTGGTTCTTCGCCGCCGGCATCATGATGCCCGCCTGCGAGACCGCGCGGCTGGCGGCGGGCGGTGCGCCGCTCGACCTCAGCCTGGCTGAACAGGCGAAGGCCGCCGGCAAGCCGGTGCTCGGGCTGGAAAAGGCGAGCGAGCAGCTGGAGGCGATGGCCTCGCTGCCGATCGGGCTGCAGGTCGACAACCTCCTCGCGACGCTCGCGGTGAAGGACCAGCTGCCGGCGATCTTCGAGACCATGACCGAGCTCTATCTCGCCGGTCACATCGCCCTCATCACGCCGCTGTCGGACGCCGCGATGCCGGAAGGCAGCATGACGGCCGAGATGATCGCCGGCAACACGGCGTTCGAGGAGCGCATCGTCACCCGGCGCAACCATGTGATGGCCGAGCGGCTGCAGCCGATCCTCGCCAAGGGCGGCGCGATGGTGGCGGTGGGGGCCTTGCACCTGCCGGGCGAGCAAGGCCTCGTCGCGCTGCTGCGGCAGGCCGGCTTCACCGTCGAGCGGCTCGACTGACCTGCAACGCCCCGTAGCGCAGAGGATTGCCGGGAGCCCTAAAGAAGCGCGCGGCGCGTGCACCAGATCGTGACCCGGTGCCGATTGCGCTGCGGCAGCACGCGTTCATACTCGCTGGCGTAACGGCAACAGGAGAGACGCGATGAAATCCCTCGTATCCGCCGCTCTGGCCCTCGGCCTCACGGCAAGCCTTGCCGGCGCGGCCTTCGCCGACTGCCCCGGGCACAACACGGCCTCGACCGCCAAGCCCGTCACCACCGCCTCGAGCAGCGTAGCGACCCCGGACAAGGGCTGAGCGAAAGCGCACGGCGCTCTACGGCCAATCGCCAGACGCCGACCACCCCCGAAACGTGAAAAGGCCCGGGATCGCCTCCCGGGCCTTTTTCGCTATCAGCGGAACCCCAGAGGGTTCAGGCGTGGATCGGCTTGCCGGAGAAGGCGGCGAAGGCCGCCTCGCGCACCGCTTCCGACAGCGTCGGGTGGGCATGGCTGGTGCGTGCGAGATCCTCGGACGAGCCGCCGAACTCCATCAGCACCGCCGCCTCGTGGATCATGTCGCCGGCGCTGAAGCCGAGGATGTGGACGCCCAGCACCTTGTCGGTGGCCTTGTCGGCGAGCACCTTCACGAAGCCGTCGGTGTGCTGCATGGCGCGGGCGCGGCCATTGGCGGTGAAGGAGAACTTGCCGACCTTGTAGTCGACGCCGTCGGCCTTCAGCTCCTCCTCGGTGCGCCCGATCGAGGCGACTTCCGGCGCCGTGTAGACCACGGCCGGGATGACGCCGTAGTTCACGTGGCCGGCCTGGCCGACGAGAATCTCGGCGAGCGCGACGCCCTCGTCCTCGGCCTTGTGCGCCAGCATCGGCCCCTTCACCACGTCGCCGATGGCATAGATGCCGGGCACGTTGGTGCGGAAATGCGCGTCGATCTCGACGCGGCCCGCCTTGTCCACAGCGACGCCGACCGCCTCGAGGCCAAGCCCCTCGGTGAACGGCTTGCGACCGGTCGCCACCAGCACGACGTCGGCCTCGATCGTCTCGGCCGCGCCGCCGGCTACCGGCTCGAAGGTCACGCGGGCGCCGTTCCCGGTCTTCTCGACGGCGGTGACCTTCGCCCCCATCCTGAAGGCCATGCCCTGCTTGGCCAGGAGCTTCTGAAACTGGTTGGAGATTTCGCCGTCCATCGAGCCGAGGAGCTTGCCGAGATACTCGACCACCGTCACCTCCGCGCCGAGCCGCGACCAGACCGAGCCGAGCTCGACGCCGATCACGCCGCCGCCGACGACGACCATCTTCGCCGGCACCTTTTCGAGCGCGATGGCATGGTCGGAGGAGACGATGGTCGTGGTGTCGAAGGCGACGTCGACGCCGGGAATGCCCGCGACCGTCGAGCCCGTGGCGATGCAGATCGCCTTGGTGGCGAGGGTCTGCTTCGCGCCGTCCTCGGCGGTCACCTCGACGCTGCCGGCATCGACGATGCGCCCGGTGCCGAAGATGCCGTCGATCTTGTTCTTCTTGAACAGGAAGGCGATGCCGTCGACATTGGCCTTTACCGTCTTGTCCTTGTGGCTGAGCATGGTCGGCAGGTCGAGCACCGGCGAGACCTGGATGCCGAGCGAGGCGAAGGAGTGGCCGGCCTCCTCGAACATCTCCGAGGCGTGCAGCAAGGCCTTCGACGGAATGCAGCCGACGTTGAGGCAGGTGCCGCCATAGGTCTTGCGCTTCTCGACGACCGCGACCTTCAGGCCGAGCTGGGCCGCCTTGATCGCCGCGACGTAGCCGCCGGGGCCCGAGCCGATGACGACGAGGTCGTAGAGGGTGTCAGACATGATGTTCTCTTCAGTTCGCGATGATGGACGGGATATGGGGAGCTCAGAGGAGTTCCGCGAGGACGAGGAGGATGCCGACGGCCGAGGCGACCCAGGCGAGGCTGCGGATATAGGGAATTCCGGCGAGATAGAGCGGGATATAGCCGAGCCGCGCGACGAGCCAGAGCCAGACGCCGAATTCCGACCAGCCGCCGGTGCGCCCGGAGAAGACGACGACGAGCACCGCGGCGATGAAGGCCGGGTAGGTCTCGTTGAAGTTCGACAGCGCCCGCTCGGCGCGGCCCGCCAGCGGGCTGAGTTTCGGCATCTCGCCGTCGCGCGGCCCGGCGTTCCAGGCGCTGCCGCGCTCGCGCGTCGCCAGCATGCCCTGCAGGCCGATGTGGACGAAGAGCAGCAGCACCGAGAGCGCGAGGATCACGAGTTCGATCGGCAGGGGCGTGGTCATGGCAGGATCCTTCGGGTGAGGCGGGCCGGCAGTGCCGTGTGGCGTGTCATTCTAGCCCGTCCGCGGCGCATTTTCCGCGCGCGTCGGCAAACGACGCCGTCGTCTCCGACAGCTTGCCCTTGACGATGCCGAGCGGCTGGAACGGCGGCAGGGCCTGGACCGCTGGCTGGACGAGGCGGAGCTCGTAGCAGCCGGTGAAGACGGTCGCCTTCCCCGCGGTCGAGACCGACTCCACCACCACCGGCAGTGCGTAGAAGATCGAGCCGGCCGCGCCGTCGCCGGTGGCCTTGCCCGGGCGAACGCGAACGCGGGCGGTATCGGCATAACCCATGGCGAAGGCCTCCAGCGGCGCCACTTCGGCATTGGCCTGGAAATAGGAATGCGCCCGCAGGAATTCCTTGCGCGTGACGGCGTTGTAGAGCGATTCGACGACGGACGCGGCGGTCGAGCGGTCGTCGCGGTAGTCCGGTTCGTCCTGGGCCAAGGCCGGCACGGCGGCGCCGAGGATGAGCGCGGCCGCAGTGATCCGCTGAAGGCTCTGCAACAAGGCCGCTCTTCGGTCGCTGCGCATCCGTCTTCCCTTCATTGCCCCGACCGTCAGTTGCGCTGCGCGGCCACCGCTTGCCCCTCTCATGGCAGCACCGCGCGGCCGCCGGAGACGTCGAGGATCGCGCCGGTCGAATAGGAGGCGTCGTCGGAGAGCAGCCAGATCACCGCCTTGGCGACCTCCTCGGCCGTTCCCGGCCGTTTCATCGGCAGCTGCGGCGTCAACTCGGCCACGCGGTCGGGCGTGCCGCCGGAAACATGGATGTCGGTTTCGATGATGCCCGGCCGCACCGCGTTGACCCGCACCCCGTCCGCCGCGAGCTCACGGGCGAGCCCGACCGTGAACGTGTCGATCGCGCCCTTGGCGGCGGCATAGTCGACGAAGTGGCCGGGAGCACCGAGCTTGGCGGCGGCCGAGGAGAGGTTGACGATCGCGCCGCCCTTCCCGCCCCGCGACAGCGACATGCGCCGTGCCGCCTCGCGGGCGCAGAGGAAACTGCCGATGACGTTGATCCGGAACATCCGCTCCAGCCGTGCCAGCGGCATGTCGGCGACCGCTGAAGGAAGGTCGACGACGCCGGCATTGTTGACCAGCGCCGTGAGCGGCCCGAGCGCATCGGCCGCGGCGAAGATCGCCAGCACGTCGGCCTCGACCCCGACATCGCCCGCGACCGCCACGGCCCGCCCGCCCGCCGCCTCGATCTCGGCGACCACGGTATCGGCGGCGTCCCGGCGGCTCGCATAGTTCACCACGACGGCATAGCCGGCAGCACCCGCAAGCCGGCAGACCGCCGCGCCGATGCCCCGCGAACCGCCGGTGACGATGAGGACGCCCCGGTCATCCACTCGGTCAACCATGCATCTTCTCCGTCGCAAGCTTCAGCCCGAGGCCTATGAAGACAAAGCCGGTGACGCGCATGATCCAGCGCCCGGCCCGCAGGAAACGATCGCGAACGGCGGGGATGGTGAAGAACAGCGAGACGCCAATGAACCAGAGCACCAAGGCGCTTGCCATCACCAGTCCGTAGCCCGCCTTCACCGCGATCGGCGTCTGAAGGCTGATCAGCGACGAGAACAGCGACAGGAAGAACACGACGGCCTTCGGGTTCAGCGCATTTGTCACGAAGCCCATCGCGAAGGCTCTGACATCGGAGATCGGCTCGCGCGCCTCTGCACCCCCGTCGACGGCGGCGATCGGCTGGTTCGCATCCTTCAGCGAGCGATAGCCGAGGTAGAGGAGGTAGGCGGCGCCGCACCATTTCACGACGTTGAAGGCGATAATCGACTGCGAGACGATGAGGCCGATCCCGAGGATCGTGTAGGTCACATGGAACAGCAGCGAGGCGCCTAGGCCGAAGCTCGTGAGGATCGCCGCCCGCCGCCCGTGGGTGATCGACTGGCGCATGACGAGTGCGAGGTCGGCGCCGGGCACCACGATGACCACGGAGAACACGGCCATCAGCGTGGCGAGTTCGACGATATAGGGGCTCAACGCGGTTCCTTCAGCTCACAGGCGGGCCAGCTCACAGGCGGGCGAGATCACCGGCGGACCAGCTTACAGGTGGACCAGCTCGCAGGCGGACGATGCCCATGCTCGCCGCCACCCCCAGGCGAAAAGGCCGGCCAGACGAAAATCGGGCCGCGGTCCACTGGACCACGGCCCGATGGGGCGATCAGAGGTCGAGGACGAGCCGCTCGGGATCTTCCAGGCTGTCCTTGACGCGGACGAGGAAGGTCACCGCCTCCTTGCCGTCGACGATGCGGTGGTCGTAGCTAAGCGCCAGGTACATCATCGGCCGGATCACCACCTGGCCGTTGATGGCCACCGGGCGCTCCTGGATCTTGTGCATGCCGAGGATACCCGACTGCGGCGCGTTGAGGATCGGCGTCGACATCAGCGAGCCGTAGACGCCGCCGTTCGAGATGGTGAACGTGCCGCCCTGCATGTCGGAGACGCCGAGCTTGCCGTCGCGGGCCATCAGGCCGAGGCGGCCGATTTCCTTCTCGATCTCGGCGATCGTCATCTGGTCGGCATCGCGCACCACCGGCACGACGAGGCCCTTCTCGGTGCCGACGGCGACGCCGATGTGGGCGTACTGCTTGTAGATGAGATCGGTGCCGTCGATCTCGGCGTTGACGGCCGGGATTTCCTTCAGCGCATGGCAGACCGCCTTGGTGAAGAAGCCCATGAAGCCGAGCTTCACGCCGTGCTTCTTCTCGAACAGGTCCTTGTACTTCTTGCGCAGCTCCATCACCGCGGTCATGTCGACCTCGTTGAAGGTGGTGAGCATGGCCGCCGTGTCCTGCGCGTCCTTCAGGCGGCGCGCGATGGTCTGGCGGAGGCGGGTCATCTTCACCCGCTCCTCCCGGCTCTCCTCGCTCGCCGAAGAGGCGGCACGCGGCGCGGCGGGGGCCTTCTCGGCGGCAGCGGCCGGGCCGCGGGCGATGGCGGCGAGGACGTCGCCCTTCAGCACCTGGCCGCGCTTGCCCGAGCCGTCGACCTCGGTGAGGTTGTTCTCGGTCATCAGCTTCTGCGCCGACGGGGCGGCCGGCATGCCGCCGGCGGCCGGAGCGGCAGGGGCGGGCGATGCGGCAGGGGCCGCCGGAGCCGATACGGCAGGGGCTGCGGCCGGGGCGGCAGCGGCCGCAGCGGCAGGCTTGGCCTCGGCGGGCGCGGGCGCGGCGCCGGTGCCCTCGCCGATCGAGCCGAGCACGCCGCCGACGGCGACGGTCTCGCCCTCGGCGACCGCGATGTTCTCGAGAATGCCGGCGGCGGGCGCCGGCACTTCGATCGTCACCTTGTCGGTTTCGAGCTCGGCGATCGTCTCGTCCTGCGCCACGCTGTCGCCGACCTTCTTGAACCACTGGCCGATCGTGGCCTCGGTGACGGACTCGCCCAGCGTCGGGACTTTGATTTCGGTGCTCATCGGTGTTCGATCTCTCGAGATTTTGGCGGGAGGGTTCCGCGGTAGACGGTGAGGGAGAGCGGCGCCCGGCTCAGTTGCCGAGCGCGTCTTCCAGGAAGGCTTCGAGCTGCGATAGGTGCTTCGACATCGTGCCGGCGGCTGGCGACGCGGCCGCCGGGCGACCGGCATAGCGTGCCCGGCGCTTGTCGGCGCCGATGTGCTCCAGCACCCATTCGAGGTACGGGTCGACGAAGGACCAGGCGCCCATGTTCTTGGGCTCCTCCTGGCACCAGACGATCTCCGCTTGCTTGAAACGCGAGAGCTCGCCGATCAGCGCCTTGGCCGGGAACGGGTAGAGCTGCTCGAGCCGGAGCAGGTAGATGTCGTCGATGCCGCGCTTCTCGCGCTCCTCGAACAGGTCGTAGTAGACCTTGCCCGTGGAGATCACGACGCGCCGCATCTTGGCGTCCTTGACGAGCTTGATCGGCCCGTCCTTCTTCATCTCCGCATCGTCCCAGAGCAGGCGGTGGAACGAGGTCTCGCCCGACATTTCCGACAGGTCCGACACCGCCCGCTTATGCCGCAGCAGCGACTTCGGCGTCATCAGGATCAGCGGCTTGCGGAAGTCGCGCTTCATCTGGCGGCGCAGGATGTGGAAGTAGTTCGCCGGCGTCGTGACGTTGGCGACCTGCATGTTGTCCTGCGCGCACTGCTGCAGGAACCGCTCGAGCCGGGCGGAGGAGTGCTCCGGTCCCTGGCCCTCGTAGCCGTGCGGCAGGAGCATCACGAGGCCCGACATGCGCAGCCACTTTGCCTCGCCGGACGAGATGAACTGGTCGATGACCACCTGGGCGCCGTTCACAAAGTCGCCGAACTGCGCTTCCCAGAGCGTCAGCGCGTTCGGCTCGGCAAGCGAGTAGCCGTATTCGAAGCCGAGCACGGCCTCTTCCGAGAGCATCGAGTTGATGACCTCGTAGATCGCCTGGCCCTTGGCAAGGTTCGCCAGCGGCACGTAGCGCGTCTCGTCGTTCTGGTCGTAGAGCACCGAATGGCGTTGGCTGAACGTGCCGCGCTCGGAGTCCTGGCCGGACAGCCGGACCGGCGAGCCGTCGGTCACCAGCGTGCCGAAGGCCAGCGCCTCGGCGGTCGCCCAGTCGATGCCCTCGCCCGACTCGATCGCCTTGGAGCGGTTGTCGAGGAAGCGCTGGATGGTCTTGTGGACGTTGAAGTTCTCGGGAACCTCGGACAGCTTCTTGCCGATGTCCTTCAGCGTCTTCAGCGGCACGCCGGTGACGCCGCGGCGCGGCTCGTCTTCCTGCTCGGCGCGGCGAAGACCCGCCCAGGCGCCGTCCAGCCAGTCGGCCTTGTTCGGGTTGTAGCTCTGGCCGGCCTCGTGCTCCTCCTCGAGGTGCTGGCGCCACTCGGCCTTGCGGGCGTCGACGTCCTCCTGGCTGAGCACGCCTTCTTCCACGAGCTTCTTGGCGTAGATCTCGAGCGTCGTCGCGTGGCCGCGGATCGACTTGTACATGATCGGCTGGGTGAAGCCCGGCTCGTCGCCCTCGTTGTGGCCGAAGCGGCGGTAGCAGAACATGTCCACCACCACCGGCTTGTGGAACTGCATGCGGAATTCGGTCGCGACCTTGGCGGCGTAGACCACCGCCTCCGGATCGTCGCCGTTGACGTGGAAGATCGGCGCCTCGACCATCTTCGCGACGTCGGACGGATAGGGCGACGAGCGCGACAGGCGCGGGTTCGTCGTGAAGCCGATCTGGTTGTTGATGATGAAGTGCACGGAGCCGCCGACGCGGTGGCCGCGCAGGCCCGACAGGCCGAAGCACTCGGCGACGACGCCCTGGCCGGCAAAGGCCGCATCGCCGTGGATCAGCAGCGGCATCACCTGGCGGCGCACTTCCAGCGGCACGATCTCGGTCCGGGTACGACCGACCAGCGCGTCCTGCTTTGCGCGCGCCTTGCCGAGCACCACCGGGTTGACGATCTCGAGATGCGAGGGGTTCGCCGTCAGCGACAGATGCACCTTGTTCTGGTCGAACTCGCGGTCCGACGAGGCACCGAGATGGTACTTCACGTCGCCCGAACCCTCGACGTCCTCGGGCTTGTAGGAGCCGCCGGAGAATTCGTGGAAGATGGCGCGGTGCGGCTTTGCCATCACCTGGGAGAGCACGTTCAGCCGGCCGCGATGGGCCATGCCGAGGATGATCTCCTTCATGCCCAGCTGGCCGCCGCGCTTGATGATCTGCTCGAGCGCCGGGATCAGCGATTCACCACCGTCGAGGCCGAAGCGCTTGGTGCCCTTGTACTTGACGTCGATGAACTTCTCGAAGCCCTCGGCCTCGATCAGCTTGTTGAGGATGGCGCGCTTGCCCTCGGGCGTGAACGCGACGCCCTTGTCCGGTCCCTCGATGCGCTCCTGCAGCCAGGCCTTCTCGACCGGGTTGGAGATGTGCATGAACTCGAAACCGAGCGTCGAGCAGTAGGTGCGCGTCAGGATGTCGACGATCTGCCGGAGCGTGGCGAACTCCATGCCCAGCACGTTGTCGATGAAGATCTTGCGGTCGTAGTCCGCCTCGGTGAAGCCGTAGGCCTTCGGCGACAGCTCGTTGTAGTCGTCGTCAAGCGGGGCGGCGATGCCGAGCGGATCGAGCTTGGCGTGCAGATGGCCGCGCACGCGGTAGGCGCGAATCAGCATCAGCGCGCGGGTCGAGTCGCGCGTCGCCTGTAGCACCGCGGCCTGGCTGAGGCCGGCTTCTGCCGCCGGCGCGGCCTTTTCAGCAGCTTTGGCAGGCGCTGGCTTGGCGCCCTTGGCAGGCGGCGTCGCCGGCCAGTTGCCGTCGAGCGCCGAGACCAGCTCGCCATTGGCGGCGATCGGCCAGTTGGCCTTGGTCCAGGAGGCGCCCTCGGCGTTCTTCAGGACGGTCGCCTTGTCTTCCTTCAGCGAACCGAAGAAATCCGACCATTCCGGCGGCACGGACGCCGCATCGTTCTCGTAGCGGGCGTAGAGGTCCTCGATATAGTCGGCGTTGCCGCCGTAGAGGAAGGACGTCAGCGCGAGAGTTTCGTTCGCTTCGTTGCGTGCCATCTGTGCCGCGGCGCCCGAAAGCGCCGTCTCCTTGGATTTGACCCGTCATCGGAGACGGGGAGGATTTGACCGTCATCGCGGACGGGGATCGGCCCATTGCCTCCCACGCTCCGCCGTTCACTCATGCGCCGGCTCTGATCGACCCGGCGCCCTACACGTGTCTGTCGCCCGACAATCGGGCGTTTTGACGGGCTTTCGCGGAAAACGTGCACCGCTTCTGCCGCACCCTCCTTTTGCTGGACTGACCTAGGGTCAGGCCAGTCCGAAAGCCTCAGCCCCGGAGCAGCTCGACCAGCGTCGTGCCGAGACGCGCCGGCGACGGCGAAACGCGGATGCCCGCCGCTTCCATCGCCGCGATCTTGTCCTCGGCGCCGCCCTTGCCACCGGAAACCACGGCACCGGCATGGCCCATGGTGCGGCCGGCAGGTGCGGTGCGGCCGGCGATGAAGCCGACCATCGGCTTCTTGCGGCCCTTCTTGGCCTCGTCGGCGATGAACTGCGCCGCTTCTTCCTCGGCCGAGCCGCCGATCTCGCCGATCATGATGATCGACTGCGTCTCGTCGTCGGCGAGGAACATTTCCAGCATGTCGATGAACTCGGTGCCCTTCACCGGGTCGCCGCCGATGCCGACGGCCGTGGTCTGGCCAAGACCGGCATTGGTGGTCTGGAAGACCGCCTCATAGGTAAGCGTTCCCGAGCGGGAAACGATGCCCACATTGCCCTTCTTGAAGATATTGCCCGGCATGATGCCGATCTTGCACTGGTCGGGGGTCATCACACCCGGGCAGTTCGGGCCGATCAGCCGCGACGACGAGGCGTCGAGCCGCGCCTTGACCTTGACCATGTCCATCACCGGGATGCCCTCGGTGATGCAGACGATCAGCGGGATCTCCGCCTGGATCGCCTCGAGGATCGCCGCGGCGGCGCCGGCCGGCGGCACGTAGATCACCGAGGCGTTGGCGCCGGTCTTGTCGCGGGCCTCGGCGACCGAGGTGAAGATCGGCAGCGTCTCGCCCTTCGATCCCGTCCAGGTCTCGCCGCCCTTCTTTGGGTGCGTGCCGCCGACCATCTGCGTGCCGTGATAGGCCAGCGCCTGCTCGGTGTGGAAGGTACCGGTCTTGCCGGTCAGGCCCTGGACGATGACCTTGGTGTTCTTGTCGACGAGAATGGACATGAGTCAGATGGCTCCGTCGCGCAGTGTTGCGCTGGATAAGGAACCCTCGGTCGCCCTAGCGATCGAGGAAGGGATTGATGACGCGGACAGTGCCGTAGAACTGCCCGTGATTGAGGTCTTCGGTGTAAAGCGTTCCGGCTCCGAGACGCGCAGCCGATGCGATGATGGCCGCGTCCCAGTATGAAATCTTGTAACGTTGCGAGAGCGCGATACCCTCGATGACGATGTCTGTGTCGACCGCGACAACAGGCATGAATGCCAACCGCCGGATCCATTCATAAGCCTCGCCCGGTGTGAGCCGACCTTTCCGGGTGCTGTTGGCGTAAAACTCGGCCAGCACCTGCCCGGACAGACCGTTGCCGCCTGCGGCAAGAAGGTCATGGGCAATCTCCCAGAACCGGGGATATTCATGTCTCCCCGTCGCCGCGTAGATCAGAACGTTCGTGTCGAGGAAGCAGTCGCTCTGCATAGATGCCCTCTCGATCGAACCGGTAGTCCGGCCCCAGCCGGGCCGTGGTCGTTTCGCTCATCGCGCGCAGTTCGCGCATTGCCTGGGCGAGACGTTCCTCGTTTTCGCCCAGGCTCTCCAGATGCTGACGCACGAGAGCGTTGATGGTCGTACCGCGCTTGACCGCATAAGCCCGGGCCCGGTCGAGAACTTCTTCGTCGATGGCAAGCGTGACGTTCTTCATGCAATCAGCCTCCACAGGATTACACAGTAATCATATGTGCGATCCTGTGCGTCACCTCAACCCTTGACGGCCGCGACGATCTTCTTGGCCGCATCGTCGAGATCGTCTGCCGCCGTGATGGCAAGGCCGCTCTCGTTGAGGATCTTCTTGCCGAGCTCGACATTCGTGCCCTCGAGGCGGACCACCAGCGGGACCTTTAGGCCGACTTCCTTCACCGCGGCGACGACGCCCTCGGCGATGACGTCGCACTTCATGATGCCGCCGAAGATGTTGACCAGGATACCCTTCACGTTCGGATCGGCGGTGATGATCTTGAAGGCGTTGGTCACCTTCTCCTTGTTGGCGCCGCCGCCGACGTCGAGGAAGTTCGCCGGCTCGGCGCCGTAGAGCTTGATGATGTCCATGGTCGCCATGGCGAGGCCCGCGCCGTTGACCATGCAGCCGATGTCGCCGTCGAGCGCGACGTAGGCGAGGTCGTACTTGGAGGCCTCGATCTCCTTGGCGTCCTCCTCGGTCTCGTCGCGCAGCGCCTTGATGTCGTCGTGGCGGTACAGCGCGTTGCCGTCGAACGAGACCTTGGCGTCGAGTACGCGCAGCCGGCCGTCGGTCATGACGATCAGCGGGTTGATCTCGAGCATCGCCATGTCCTTCTGGGTGAAGGCGTCATAGAGGATCGGGAACAGCATCATGCCGTCGGTGCGCGCCTGGCCTTCGAGCTTCAGCGCGTCGCAGAGATGGGCCGCGTTCTCGTCGGTGACGCCGGCGGCCGGATCGATCGCGATGGTGACGATCTTCTCCGGCGTGTCGTGCGCGACGGTCTCGATGTCCATGCCGCCCTCGGTGGACACCACGAAGGCGACCTGGCCGACGGCGCGGTCGACGAGGATCGAGAGGTACAGCTCGCGGTCGATGTCGGCGCCGTCCTCGATGTAGAGGCGGTTCACCTGCTTGCCGGCGTCGCCGGTCTGCTTGGTGACCAGCGTGTTGCCGAGCATCTCCTTGGCGTTAGCGACGACTTCCTCGATCGAGCGCGACAGGCGGACGCCGCCCTTGGCGTCCGGGCCGAGCTCGGTGAACTTGCCCTTGCCGCGGCCGCCGGCATGGATCTGGCTCTTCACCACGTAGAGCGGGCCCGGCAGCTGCCGGGCGGCGGCCTCGGCCTCGGAAGCCGAGGTGATCGCGACGCCGGCGGCAACCGGGGCACCGAAGCTCTTGAGGACTTCCTTGGCCTGGTATTCGTGAATGTTCATCGGGAACCCTTATCGGTTAAGCTGGTTTGCGCCTCAAATTCTTGAAAACGCTGTCTGTCAGGAATATGCCAAAGACCAAAGTTCCCAAAAACTATCGGAAGCTTCAGAAACTCATTCGCTGGCGAGCCCAAAAACACATTGTGGGCATGTTCATCGAAGGCAAAAGCTAGATTATCTTGCCCAAGGACACTTCTTGCATGTTTAGTAAATACGAACTCACTAAGTTCTTTCCCGGCGTATAGAACTTCAGATCTCAGCTCCTGAAATAAGGGAACGCTAAGAGACTCTATAATACGAACATCGCAGCACTTAGATAAAATGTAATCTTTCAGCATCACGGAAATTGGATTTGCCTCGTCGTGAAACAATGCAACAGTTCGACCATTCCTTAAATCAAATCCACCAATTTTTGCATAACCACTGGCCAGGCTGACATAAACCGAACGAATAACCTCAACGCTTTTCCAAAAGTCGAGTATCCCACCAATGCGGTAGTCACCGTGTATCTGAACCGTCCATGACTCCCCAGTCGTTACATAGCCTTTCTTCCGATTGGTTTTTTTAGTCTCAATGTATGAGTTTGGTTTTAGGCCAGGGCCATCCCAGAATTCTCCTTCAAGCGAAGCATACTCTACTGCATGCTCTCGAAAGTCTCTTACTTGAGTAACCAAAGGTCGCAATGCAACTAATGAGGCAACGGCGTCTTTACTTATCAAACCAAGCTTTACGCCGCGACTGACCCATCCAATGCTTTTAGAAAGATAGGATACAAACAGATCCTCGTCGACCTTATGCTCAACATCCATATCACGCGCCATATCGAAGTCTTTCTTAAATAGATCGACTTCAGACGTATAGAATGATCTCCTACTGTCTTGCTTAGACCCAATCCGCTTAGCAAGCATCAAAGAACCATACAAATGTCGCACCACGAAAGACATAAACTGTCTCTGATTTAGTGCTCCACCTGCCGGTGAAGCACTCTCAGTGTCTTCGTGGAGCGACTTTGCCACTACGCCAGGTGCGGCGCGATGGTTTGGCAGGCGTCCATCAGGCCACGCACCGAGGCGACCGACTTCTCGAACTGCGCCTTCTCGTCGCCGATCAGCTCGATCTCGATCACCCGCTCGACACCGCCGGCGCCGATGACGCAGGGCACGCCGACATAGAGGTCCTTCTGGCCGTATTCGCCGGACAGGGCGACGGCGCAGGGCAGGACCCGCTTCTTGTCCTTGAGGTAGCTCTCGGCCATCTCGATCGCCGAGGAGGCCGGGGCGTAGAAGGCCGAGCCGGTCTTCAACAGGCCGACAATCTCGGCGCCGCCATCACGGGTGCGCTGGACGATTTCTTCCAGGCGCTCGGCCGAGATCCAGCCCATCTTGACGAGATCGGTCAGCGGAATGCCGGCCACCGTCGAATATCGGGTCAGCGGCACCATGGTGTCGCCGTGGCCGCCGAGCACGAAGGCGGTGACGTCGTTGACCGACACCTTGAACTCTTCGGCGAGGAAGGTCCGGAAACGACCGGAATCCAGCACGCCGGCCATACCGACGACCTTGTTCTTCGGCAGGCCGGAGAACTTCTGCAGCGCCCAGACCATCGCGTCGAGCGGGTTGGTGATGCAGATCACGAAGGCGTCGGGCGCATGCTTGGCAATGCCGGCGCCGACCTGCTCCATCACCTTCAGGTTGATGCCGAGCAGGTCGTCGCGGCTCATGCCGGGCTTGCGCGGCACGCCGGCGGTGACGATGCAGACGTCCGCGCCGGCGATGCCGGCATAGTCGTTGACGCCGGAGAGATTGGCATCGAAGCCTTCGACCGGGCCGGACTGCGAGATGTCGAGCGCCTTGCCCTGCGGCGTGCCTTCCGCGATGTCGAACATCACGATGTCGCCGAGTTCCTTGAGCGAGGCGAGATGGGCGAGCGTGCCGCCGATCATGCCGGAGCCGATGAGTGCGATCTTGTTGCGGGCCATGTTGTCCTTCGTCGTCCTGGTTTGGCCGGGTCCGGAACCGAGGCGCCGGGCTCACGCGGGGACCGTTCGACGCGGAGGACGAGAGTGTCCGGCGTGCCGAAAGGCGATAGGTCTCTCGGGAAAGGCGCGCCGCCGGGCCTGCCGCTGTGGCATTCCCGATCCGGCGCACAGCAATCCTACTCCCGTACACGCGGAAGGGCATAAAGCTGTCGCCGCCATTTTTCAACTCTTCGCAGTGCACTATAGCATTTTCAAACGGTTAGAACCTCCGGCACTTACGTAAACGGAAGAGTGTTTCGTGAGGGAGATCAATGCCAACGCGCGTCCCGTCGCTGAAAAGAAAAATTCATCAACATGACCGATCGGGCGATAGGTATTTTTGTGCAAGGGACGGGTGTGTGACCGGGGTGTTAACCTCGTCCCGCTAATGTCATCGGCCATGAGGCTGCCTGAAGCGTGCAGGGCCTGGACGCGTGCAAGACCCGAAAGCGCAGAGGGCCCGGTAGCGTAGAGGATCCGGAAGCGCCGCGAGCAATGCAGCGCGTCCGGCAACGGCCGGCCGGTAACCGTCGACGCCTCCTGCGCCTTCCGGAGACGCCACCTGCGCCTTCCGGACACGAGGGACAAGCCCAGTGATCACAGCCTATTCGGTCTCGCTGACCATGATCAACGGTCTCGGGCAACTGGCGCTGGTGGCCGTGCTCTACGGCATCATCCGGCGGCTCGACATCGGTCGGCACGTCCAGTGGGTTGCGCTGGGGGCGCTGTTCGGCAGCGGCGCCATTCTCGCCATGCTCACCAGCGCCCCGGTCGCGCCCGGGGTGATCATCGATACCAGGGCCATCATGGTCGGCCTCGCCGGCGCCTTCGCCGGGACGATGGCGGGGCTTTTGGCCGGGATAATCGGCATTCTCTTCCGCCTCTGGCTCGGCGGCGTCGGCGTGCCGCTCGGCAGCGCCAGCATCGCCATCGCCATGATCGCCGGCATCGCCTGGGCAAAACTCCTGCCGCGCCGGCGGCGCGACGGGCTTTTCGGGCTGGTTCTCCTCGGCATCGCCATCGCGCTGCATTCGCTGGTGGCACTGCTATCGCCGCGTCTCGGCGCCGACTTCCTCACCCTCTTCTTCCCGCTGATTTGGTCGACCTCGCTGTTCGCAACGCTGGCGCTCGGCTGGATGATGCAGCGGGAGAACGAGCTGATCCTGCGCGAGAAGTCGCTTGCGGACTTCGCCTACACCGACGCCCTTACCGGCATCGCCAACCGCCGCGCCTTCGACCGGCGGCTGGTGCTCGATGAAATTCTCGGCCGCAAGGGACCGCTCGGCGTGATCATCGCCGACATCGACCATTTCAAATCGATCAACGACCGTTTCGGCCATGATGCCGGCGACGCCGTGCTGATCGCCGTCGCCCAGCTGATCCAGAACGAGTTGCGTGAGACCGACCTCGTGGCGCGGCACGGCGGGGAGGAATTCGCCATCCTCCTGCCGGCGACCGACCTTGCCGCCACCCGGATGACCGCCGAGCGCATCCGCGCCAAAGTCGCGGCGATGGCCATCGGCTTCGCCGGTGAGAGGATCGCGGTCACCGCCAGTTTTGGGCTTGCCGTCGGCGGCGATGGGCTGGGCCGCAGGCCGCTGATCACCGCGGCGGACATGGCGCTTTATCGGGCGAAAAGCCTTGGCCGCAACCGCGTCGAAGTGGCGGATACGCAGGCCGTGCCGGGTGCCATCCTGCGTCAGGCGCCGGCGGTCCCGGCTGCTTCCGCGCCAGCACCCGCCAGATAATCGGCCGAGCGCATCTCGGTCAGCCGCGAAATGGTGCGGGCGAACTCGAAAGCCTCGGTCCCCCGCAAAGCCGTGTAGAGCGCCTCGACCGGCGCCTCGGCCGAGATCACCACGCGCCGGCCGGAATCGTAGAGCGCGTCGATCAGCGTGATGAAGCGCTTGGCCTCGTTGCGCTCGGCCTCCGCCATCACCGGCACCCGGTCGAGCATCACCGTGTGGAACCGCTTGGCGATCGCGAGATAGTCCTGTGCGCCGAGCGGCAGCCGCAGCAGCTGGTCGAAGCCGAAGCGCGCGGCCCCGTTGCCCGCCGCCGGCACCGGAACGATCCGCCCCTTCACCGACAGCGAGGCCGGTGCAGGCTTCTGCCCGGCGAGCAGCACCTGCCAGGCGGCGTCCATCCGCGCATCCGTCTCGGGCCCGAGCGGCGTGATGTAGAGGTTCTCCTCGCCGATCGCCGCCAGCCGGTAGTCCTCGGCGGCATCGAGGCGGACGATGTCGACATGCAGCTTCAGCTCGTCGACGAAGGGCAGGAAGAGGCCCCGGTTCAGGCCGTCGCGGTAGAGATCGTCCGGTGCGACGTTGGAGGTGGCGACCAGCACCACCCCTTCGGCGAACATCGCCTTGAACAGCCGCGACAGGATCATCGCGTCGGCGACGTCGGTCACCGAGAATTCGTCGAAGCAGAGCAGCCTTGCGGTCTTGGCGAGGTCGCCGGCCACCGGCGGCATCGGGTCGTCGCCCTTGGCCGTGCCCGCCTTCACCGCGTCGCGGTGCGCGCCGATCCGCTCGTGCACCTCGGCCATGAAGGCATGGAAATGCACCCGCCGTTTCGGCGCGACGGTGGCCGAGCGGAAGAACATGTCCATGATCATCGTCTTGCCGCGGCCGACCTCGCCGTGGATGTAGACGCCGCGCACCGCCTCCGCCGGCTTCGACTTGCCGAACAGCCAGCCGAGCGCGCTCTGCTTGGAGGCGAGCGTCGTCGCCGACAGCGCCTTCTCCAGCCCGTCGAGCCGGTTCGCCAGCGCCGTCTGCGCCGGGTCCGCCTCGATCTCGCCGGTCTCGATCATCCGGTCGAGCGCCGCCCTGACCGGACTGGGACGCTGGCGGGTCGGTGCGGAGGCTGGGGTCATGATGGAACTCGAATGCTGGAAGGGGGCGAGGAAACGCTTGAAGGGGAGACAAACCCCTGAAACGAAGCCGCCTCGCTCAATGTCGTCATCCCAGGCCTGACCCGGGATGACGAGGTCTCGGCGGCGCAGCAAGCCGGCGAGACTCATTTCAAGCGCCGGCGGAGCGAAGGGAGTCTTTTCGCAAGACCCCGCGCAACCCTTCGGCTTACCGGTAAAGGCGGCTTACCGGTAAAGGCTGATCGACTGGCCGCCCGTGGTCGAGCCGTCGTAGCGCGTGCCGCCGGAATTGTTCAGGCTGGCGACGGTCGAGCCGCTGGAGTCCTTGAGGACGACCTGGCTGCCGGAGACGTCCCAGGCGGAGACGTCGGCGACCTGGCCGGGGCAGCCGCGGGAAGCCGCGCGGTAGCCGCCGGTCCACTTGGTCAGCGCCATGAAGATCTGGCAGTTGCCGCCGCCCGACGACACCTTCCAGGCGCCGACGAGGCCTTCGCGCGTCACCGGTCCGGCCGAGGCGGTCTGGACCGGGGCCGTCGCGGCGGGCGTTCCAGGCGTCGATGCCGGCGGGGTCTCGGCCGGCATGGTGTTGGAAACCGGCGGCGGCGGGGCCGGCGGCGGCGGCAGCTGGCTCGAGGCCACCTGGCCGGTCGGCGCAGGTCGCAATGGCGACGGGCCGCTATTGTCGCTCACCGGCGACATCGAGCGCGTGCAGCCCGAGGCTGCCAGCAGCACGGCGAGCACGGCTCCGGTCTTGATAATCGGCGTCATCTTATGGCTTTCCCCTGGCATGGACCCGCCGCCTCGGCCGGCCCATCATGCCCCTAACCCAATTCGCCGCAATGAGATCCCGAGCGGACCGCCTGTCCCGACACTTTGGACCTGCCATCCCTCGCGACGGATGCGGCACTGGCCCCGCCCGCCGCTGACGGCGGAAAGGAGCCGCTATTTTCAGTTAAAGCGGAGCTTTGCCGGGCTTCGCAAGCCGAAATGCGTTCCGCCGGCACGCAATTCAGGCGCGCTGTGGCTTTGTCGACAAGTTTAAGCACTTCGCCGCCGGCCGAGGGATAGAGCCGGCACCGGGGATCTCCCGTGCTATTCCGGGATCACGTCGACCATCGGGCGCTGGAAATCGCCGGTCTCGTCGTCCATCGCCCAGAGCTCGCCGGTCGAGATGTCGAACCAGGCGCCGTGCAGCGTCAGCGAGCCATCGGCCTCGCCCGCCGCGACATAGGGGAAGCTGCGCAAGTTCTGCAGCGAGAAGCGGATCGAGATCCGCTCCAGCGCGGTCTGGCGCTCGCCGGCGGTCATCAGCCCGTTGGCCATCACCACCCGCGCGGGCTCCTCGACCATGCTCATCCACTTGCCGATGAAGTCGCCCGGCGAGAGCGGCGTCATGTCCGGCGTCAGCGCCGCCTTGATGCCGCCGCAGCGGCCGTGGCCGAGCACGACGATGTGCTTCACCTTCAGCGCCTGCACGCCGAACTCGAGCGCCGCGGAGGTCGCGTGGTAGTCGCCGTCGGGCGCATAGGGCGGCACGAGGTTGGCGACGTTGCGGATGACGAAGAGCTCGCCCGGTGCGGCGTCGAAGATCGTTTCCGGCGCGGCGCGCGAATCGCAGCAGGCGATCACCAGCGTCTCCGGCACCTGGCCCTCGCGGGCAAGGCTGCGATAGCGCTGCTCCTCGGACTGGTAGCGCCCGGTCATGAAGGCCTTGTGGCCGGCGAGGAGGTGGTCGGGAATAAGGCTCATGGGGGTTTCCTACCGCATTGCACTTTCGCCTTCAACGGATCGGCTGCGTCACCGTCATCAAGGCTCCAAGGTTCACCATGAGCCGGTCGGATCTTTTGCTTCTCCGGTCCCGGTTTGGCTTTTTCGTGAACCGGGCCGTTGCGGCAGTTTCAGAAGCACCACGCCGCCGCCGGGCGTGCAACCGGCTGCCCGGCATCAGACCCAGATCGCGATCGGCAGGTTCCTTGCATCGCGCTCCGGCGGATCCGGATGCGGCTCGGCCTCGCCGCGCGCGCGCCGCTCGGCGACCAGCAACAGCACGGCGGCATCGAGAAAATCGTCCTGCGCCGCCCCTGCCGGCGCCGGCTCGTACAGAAAGCCCCGCGGCAGGCCAGCGGCGATCAGCAGCCGCCGCCGATCCTCCATGCCCACCGGGTTCACCCGGCCTTGCAGCTTCTTCGGGCTCGCCAGCGCCGCGCCGCCGTTCAGCCGGGCGAAGGCGAGTTCCGGATGGCTCTCGATCACCGTTTCGGCCCTTTTTGGTTCCGCCGCGAGCCGCCGGTCGATCTCGAGGATCCGCGGGAACAGCGAAAAGCCCTGGATCGAGATCCGGCGCGGCGGGTGCGACAGCCGGGCGGCGATGGTGCAGGCCGCCTGGTGTGCCTCGCGGCGGTGCAGCTCGGAGCGGAACGGCCCGCCGCCCGCCTCGACCGCCGCCCGCGCGGGGATGGAGAACACGCTCGCCTGCCGCTCGCCCAGCAGCGGCCGCACCGCCTTCTCCGCCGCGCGGCCCGCGCCCTCGATCCGCTCCGGCAGGCCGATCGGCATGTCCACCGCGATCACCGCATCGACCGGCAAGGCGTCGAGGAGAAAGTCGAAGCGCGGAAACACCCGCGCCGACAGCTGCAGCCAGCGCGCCTCGGCCGGGTCGGCATCCCCCGGCAGGCGGGCGACGACCGCGATCCAGCCAGCCCGGCAGGCGTCGACGCCGGCGATGCAGCGGGCCCCGCCTCCAGCCGCCGCGGGACTGGCGCCGGAAGCGCCGGGCACGGCCGGCATCAGGCGCGCCGGTCGCTCGACGGCAGCACCAGCCGGCGCATCTGCACCATCGCCATCGGGTGCTTCAGGCTTTCGGCGTCGGTCTCCAGCGTCAGCTCGTCCGCGCCGCGCTTGGTGGTCCGGGCGAGGATCTCGTAGACCGCCGCCGTCGCCGTCTGCAGCGCCTTCTCCGAGGTCGAGCCGGACAGGATGCGCGCCAAAAAGACCGCGCCGGTGAGGTCGCCGAGCCCGTTCGGCACGTTGGCGATCTCGCGGTGCTCGGCGAGCAGCGCCTGGTAGCCGTCGACCATCAGGTTGCCGATGCCGCCCTTCAGCAGCGGAAAGGCCGAAGTGACCACCACGATCGCCGGCCCGAGCGCGCTCGCCGCCTCGATGAGGTGCGCATTACTGCCGAACTCCATGCCGGTGAGGAATTCCAGCTCGAAGCGGTTGGGCGTCGCGATGTCGGCGAGCGGCATCAGCCGGTCGCGGATGCCGGCGAGCGTCGCTTCCGGCTGATAAAGCCGCCCGCCATCGCCGGTGACGGGGTCGAGCAGGTAGGTCGCCTGCGGATTGGCCTTCTTCACCGCCTCGATCAGCCGTGCCACCGGCTCGATCTGCTGGGGATCGCCGAAATAGCCGGTGATGACGGCACCGACCTCGGCGATCCAGGGCGAGCCGGCGAGATCGTCGACCATCCCAGCGAAATCCTCCGGCGACGCCACGATGCGGGTCGAGGGACCGTGCCCGGGATGCCAGGGCAGCGTCACCGTCGGCACCGCCCACACAGGAAAGCCGAGCAGTTCCAGCGCCAGCACCACGGCGCGGTTGCCGACGGTGCCGCGCGCCACATGGCTCGAGATCGAGATGACGGCCGGCCGGTCCTGGCGGGCGTTGGAAGTCTGGCTCATGGTGATCAGCCTGCCAGGAAGGTGAAGACGAGCCAGGCGGCCATCGCGACGAAGGCGACGAGCCCGAGGGTCCGCCCGATCCGGGTGCCCAGCACCTCGATCGGGTCCGCGGGATCGGCGTCGACCGCCGAGAGATGGGCGGAGACGTTGGTCAAGAGCCGGTTGGCGCCCGCGCCGATCTGCGGCTCGGTCTCTTGCGACACCCGCCGCAGGATGGTTTCGGCCTCGCGCTGGCGGGCGGCGTCGCGCGGGTCGTCTCGGGTCTGGCTCATGCCGGGAGCGTGACCGAAAAGCCCGCCGAGGACAAGCCGCACCGCGAGAGCTGCGGGCGCATCTCTTGCGCTGCAACCTGTCCGTCATCACGGCCGCGTGCTACAGCGGGAAAACCACGCTCCGGAGCCGATGATGAAGATCCTTGCCAAGACCCTTGCCGTGCTGGCGCTCCTCTTGCCGATCCTCGCCGGCTGCGGCGTCAACAACATCCCGACCTATGAGGAACAGGCCAAGGCCGCCTGGAGCCAGGTGCAGAACCAGTACCAGCGCCGCGCCGACCTGATCCCGAACCTCGTCGAGACCGTCAAGGGCTTCGCCGCGCAGGAAAAGGAAGTGCTGACCGCGGTGGTCGAGGCGCGCGCCAAGGCGACTGCGACCAATATCGACGCCAGCCAGCTCACCGACCCCGCTGCCGTGCAGAAGTTCCAGGCCGCCCAAGGCGAGCTCTCCGGCGCGCTGTCGCGCCTCCTCGTCACCGTCGAGGCCTATCCGGACCTCAAGTCCAACGCGAACTTTCTCGCCTTACAGAGCCAGCTCGAAGGCACCGAGAACCGCATCTCGGTCGCCCGGCGCGACTACATCGAGGCCGTCCGGGTCTACAACACCGAGCTGAAGACCGTCCCAGGTTCCTGGTTCGCCAGCTGGTTCTACCCGGAGTCGAAGCCGATGGAGACGTTTGCGGCAGAGCCCGCCGCCAGCCAGCCGCCGACGGTCAAGTTCAACTGAGATGACGGCGGTCGGCGCGCACACCGGGGCTTTCCGCCCCGCGACAGCGAGCGTCAGGGCGGTCGGCTGGACATCCGTCCGCGCCCGGCTGGCGCCGTTGCCGCTCCTGCTGCTTCTCCTTGCCCTCGCGGTCGCGGCAATGCTCTCGCCCGCCTCCGCCCAGACCTTGCCGCCGCTCACCGGCCGCGTCGTCGATACCGCTGGCCTCCTCGATGCCACCACCCGGAGCGCGCTCGACGCGGAACTCGCCGCCTTCGAGCGCACCTCCTCCGACCAGGTCGTCGTCGCCACCGTGCCGGACCTCCAGGGCGAGGCGATCGAGGAGTTCGGCGTCAAGCTCGCCCGCGCCTGGAAGCTCGGCCAGGCCGGCGAGGACAATGGCGTGCTGCTGCTGGTCTCGAAGGATGACCGCAAGGTGCGCATCGAGGTCGGCTACGGCCTCGAGGGCACGCTCACCGACGCACTGAGCCAGGTGATCATCCAGGACGACATTCTCCCCGCCTTCCGCGCCGGCGATTATCCTGGTGGCATCCGGAAAGGCGCCAGCGCCATCCTGAAAGTGCTTTCGGGCGACGCCGCCGAACTGCAGGCGCGCGCAGAACGCAATGCGCAGGGCGCCGAGGACGGCAGCTCGACCGAGACCGCCCTGTTCATGGGCATCTTCGTGCTCGTCTGGCTGGTCGTTCTCGGCGGCGGCGTGATGGTCATGCTCGCCCGCCGCTTCGGCCAGAAGGTCGGCCCTAACCGCTGGCGCTGGCTCGGCATGGTCTGGACGATCGCCGCCGCCAGCCGCTCCTCCGGCAGGGGCGGCCTCGGCGGCGGCATCGGGGGCGGTGGCTTCGGCGGTGGCGGTGGTTTCGGCGGCGGATCGTCGGGTGGCGGCTTTTCCGGCGGCGGTGGTTCCTTCGGCGGCGGGGGCTCGTCCGGTTCATGGTAGGCTTCACCCCGGCGGAACACGCCCGCATCGCCGCCGCCATCGGCCGCGCCGAGACCGAGACCTCCGGCGAGATCTTCGCCGTGCTCGCCCAAGAGAGCGACGGCTACTTCTTTCCCTCGGCCTTCGCCGCCCTCGCCCTCTCGCTGTTCGCCGGCCTCCTCACCAGCCTCGCCGCGCTCCTCGCCGGCGTGCATCTCCCGGCCTTCGCGCTGGAAGCGGTGCAGGCCCTCGGTGCCGTAGCGATCCTCCTCGCCCTCGGCGTCTTTCCGGCGCTCCGCCTGGCGCTGGTGCCCGCCGGCCTCAAGACCGAGCGCAGCCACAGGATGGCGATGGCGCAGTTCATGGCGCATAACCTGCAGGCCACCGAAGCCCGCACCGGCATCCTGATCTTCGTCTCCGCCGCCGAGCACCATGCCGAGGTCGTCGCCGACGCCGGCATCCACGCCAAGGTGCCGCAAGCCGAATGGGACGCGATCGTCGTGATCCTCACCGACGCCGCGCGCGCCGACAGGCTGGCAGACGGCTTCATCGAGGCGATCGCCGCCGCCGGCCGGCTTCTCGCCGCGCACTTCCCCGCCGGGATGGAGAACCCCAACGAGCTGCCAGACCGGCTGGTCGAGCTCTAGCAAGCCTCCCTCGCCGGCTTCCGTGGCGGACATCGCCCAACACCGCCAACGGCGCGCCTGCCCCAAGAGCGCCAACGGCGCGCCCGTCGGCAAAAGCTTGAGCGCCACCGGCGCGCCCGTCGGCGAAAGCCACAGCGCCAGACCGGCACGTCCGTTGGCGAAAGCCTGAGCGCCACAGGCGCGTCCGTCGGCGAAAGCCCGAGCGCCAGACCGGCGCGTCCGTCGGCGAAAGTATGAGCCTGCCTCGGCTGGACCCTTCGCCGGCTTGCTCCTAAGTTGGCCGCAAACGCACCGGCCCGTCACGCCGGCGCACCACGGCCGCCGACGGCCGGGAACAGGCGGGGAGGCCATCATGACGACGATCGCGGTCAAGGACGAGTGGAAACAAGGCGCCCTCCTGTCGGATGCCGACTACCAGGCCTGGTACGCCCAGAGCATCAGCGACCCCGACGGCTTCTGGGGCGAGAAGGCGCGGGCGATCGACTGGATCACCCCCTTCACCAAGGTGAAGAACACCTCGTTCGAGCCCGGAAACGTCTCGATCAAATGGTTCGAGGACGGCACGCTCAACGTCTCCGCCAACTGCCTCGACCGCCATCTCGCTGATCGTGCCGACCAGACCGCGATCCTCTTCGAGGGCGACGACCCCGCGGACTCGCGCGCCATCACCTACCGGGAGGCGCATGCCGAAGTTTGCCGCATGGCGAACGTCCTCAAGGCCCGCGGCGTCGTGAAGGGCGACCGCGTCACCCTCTACATGCCGATGATCCCCGAGGCCGCCTTCGCCATGCTCGCCTGCGCCCGGATCGGCGCGATCCATTCCGTCGTCTTCGGCGGCTTCTCGCCCGATGCGCTCGGCGGCCGCCTTGCCGGCGCCGGCTCCTCGGTGCTGATCACCGCCGACGAGGGCAAGCGCGGCGGCAAGACCGTGCCGCTGAAGAAGAACGCCGACCGCGCCGTCGCGATCGCCGAGAAGGCGGGGCAGAAGGTCGAGACCGTGCTGGTGGTCCGGCGCACCGGCGGCGAGGTCGCCATGCAGGACGGCCGCGACATCTGGTGGGACGAGATCCGCGACACCGTCGGGCCCGACTGCTCGCCCGAGCCGATGGGTGCCGAGGACCCGCTGTTCATCCTCTACACATCCGGCTCGACCGGCCAGCCGAAGGGCGTGCTGCACACCTCCGGCGGCTATCTCGTCTATGCCGCGATGACCCACAGATACGTCTTCGACCTCAGAGAAGGCGAGGTCTACTGGTGCACCGCGGATGTCGGCTGGGTCACCGGCCACAGCTACATCGTCTACGGCCCGCTCGCCAACGGTGCGACGACCCTGATGTTCGAGGGCGTGCCGAACTACCCCGACGCCTCGCGCTTCTGGCAGGTGATCGACAAGCACCAGGTCAACATCTTCTACACCGCCCCCACCGCCATCCGCGCTCTGATGGGCGCCGGCGACGGCCCGGTGACGAAGACCTCGCGCAAAAGCCTCAGGGTTCTCGGTTCGGTCGGCGAGCCGATCAACCCGGAAGCCTGGAACTGGTACTACAAGGTCGTCGGCGAGGAGCGCTGCCCGATCGTCGACACCTGGTGGCAGACCGAGACCGGCGGCATCCTGATCACCCCGCTGCCCGGCGCCACCGCGCTGAAGCCAGGCTCGGCCACCCGCCCGTTCTTCGGCGTCGTCCCCGAGCTCGTCGACAACGAGGGCGCGGTGCTCGAGGGCGCGACCGAGGGCAATCTCTGCTTGACCACCAGCTGGCCCGGCCAGATGCGCACGGTCTTCGGCGACCACGAACGCTTCGAGCAGACCTATTTCTCGACCTATCCCGGCAAGTATTTCACCGGCGACGGCGCAAGGCGGGACTCGGACGGCTACTTCTGGATCACCGGCCGCGTCGACGACGTCATCAACGTCTCCGGCCACCGCATGGGCACGGCGGAAGTCGAATCGGCCCTCGTCGCCCACCCGAAGGTCTCGGAAGCCGCCGTCGTCGGCTATCCGCACGACATCAAGGGCCAGGGCATCTACGCCTATGTCACGTTGATGTCGGGCATCGAACCTTCCGAGGAGCTGCGCAAGGAGCTCGTCGCGCATGTGCGCAACGAGATCGGCCCGATCGCCTCGCCCGACCGCATCCAGTTCTCCCCCGGCCTGCCCAAAACCCGCTCCGGCAAGATCATGCGCCGCATCCTCCGCAAGATCGCCGAAGACGATTTCTCCGCGCTCGGCGATACCTCGACCCTTGCCGACCCCGCGGTGGTCGACGACCTCATCGACAACCGCCAGAACAAGAAGGGCTAGTCGGTATGGCGGAAACCAAAGGCGCCTGCCGCTGCGGCAAGGTCCAGCGTCGCCTCCAAGGCAAGCCTCTCATGACCATGGCCTGCCACTGCACCGGCTGCCAGAAGATGACCGCCAGCGCCTTTTAGCTGAGTTCCATGTTTCCCGCCGAGGCCTTTTCGGTCACGGCGGGCGAGCCGGTGATCGGCGCCCTGCACGGCGAGCACCTGCACATGTTCTGCCCGCACTGCCTCAGCTGGATGTTCACCCGCCCGGCCGGCATGGACGCCTTCGTCCTCGTCCGCGCGACCATCCTGGACGACGCCGCCGGCTACCGCCCCTTCATCGAAACCTGCACCGCCGAGAAACTCCCCTGGGCGGCGACGCCAGCCGCCCACAGCTTCGACGGCTACCCGCCGCCGGAGCGGTATCCGGCGTTGATGGCGGAGTTCGCGGAGAAGGGCTGATCGAGCGCGGAGAGGAAGGGAAAGACTGGATCAACCTGCCAGACGGTAGTCCCGCGAAAGGGAGCCGAAAACCTCTCCGGTTCGTCATCCCGGACTTGATCCGGGATCCATTCCAAGCCGTTGAACAGGCTCTGTCCGGTGGACATTCCCGTTCTGACACGGACCATTTGGCCGTGCGCAGAGGAATGGATCCCGGGTCAAGCCCGGGATGACGAAACTGAGGCGTTGTGCCGTTACTCCTGAACGCACAATCAAAAAATTACTGCTTGAAACAGTTCTCGCGGTGCCACTGGAGGAAATGCGGATAGGGGCGATCCGCGGGCCGTAGTGGCATGAGCATCTCCCGCTTCTGTTGAGCATCGAGCGCACGCCGTCGGGGTCGTTGACCTGACGCGAAACGAGGATCTGCAAGTCATCCGACAGACTGATCAAGCCCCGGTCGAACATCCAGTGCGCCGTGCCACACAGAGCGATGCCGTTGTTGACGCTATCGGGACCGCTCTTCTCGACCGGCCAGATATGGGCGGCCTCCACCTCCGCACGTCCCCCGCCATTGATCAGCTTCAGGCCTGTCATGGCACAGCGTTCGTCATAGGCCCGCAGAACCACCCGCCGAAAGATCCGATCCCGAACGATCCGTGATCCGAGATAGCTAATGCGGTCTCGTTCCTCGTACACGAAGGACGCCTGCTCTTCCGCAAAGCCGGGAAGGGGAAGATCGGTGTCCGATCGTGGCAGGAGTGCGATATCGAGGGCTGTTCCGCGTTCGACGATCCGATCGAAGTCGCTTGCCGAGATCGACCGAACCGCGGCCTGGGCACGCCCGGAGATTTTTCCACCTTCGTTCAGAACACCGCTCTCCAGCAGGCCATCTTCGTCGCGAAAAGGAACAGGGTTGGCAAACTCCAGGTAGCTGCCGGCTTCGATCACCGCGATATACATTCTCGGCACTGCGGGATCGGCGACAACCTCCTGCACCTTCGCGATGGCAAAATAGCCCCGAGTGGCCACGATCTTGCTCGGCTCGTAATAGATGATCCAACTGCCGACACAGGCTTGAACGCGACCAAGATACTGACGGGGAAACTGATACTGTTCCGCCGGGCGGTCGTTGTAGATCGAATCCGAGCGGTGAATAAAAACGCCTAAGGCCATGCGAGACCGGTAGCGCAAAAGCTCAGCTGAGCACAACTTCCGGCAACGAAGGGGGAATGGGCCAATACCATTCGTCGTCCCTGTGACATTTCGCCTTTCGGCTCAATCCCTTGCCTCAGTCTGACGTTTTTACCGGCAGCCTCTTGCCGTGCCGCAATTCCGGTCCCATACTTTCTCTCGTGTTCAACGCAGTGAAAGGAGGTGATCCAATGTCGAGTGATTTCCAAATGCCGGCTGGGTCTTTGTATCGCGGTGTTTCGGTGGAGCAGTCTCCTTCTCACGCCTAAGATATGCGGGCAGGGTCCGACGACCCCCGGCATGAAAGACTTCACGGGGCCGTTTCTCTCACGAGAAACGGCCTTTTGTGTTTACGGCTTTGGCACTGTCCACCTTGTACGGCTGCGGTGGTGACGGTGAGACATGCGGATCGTATGCCAGCTCGTCTTTCGGCTGATTGACCGTCACCGGCGACTGGCGCATGTTTTTGAAGAACCCGTCAGGAGGCTTGGCATGCGCATTTCGCTGGCTGAAGCAGAGGGCAAATGGGCCGAACTCGTTCGCCAGGCCGAGGCGGGCAACGAGGTGATACTTACGCGCGACGGCGAGGCGGCGGTGCGGCTCGTGCCGGTCACACCTCCCCCTGTTCTCGATGCCGAAGCACGTGAACGGCGCCGGCTCGAACGCCGCAGTCTGATGGAGGCGGTTGCAAGGGACGGCGCGGCGAAGGCCTCACCGGGGCCGAGTGCCGCCCGCAGCCAGGACTTTCTCTATGATGACGACGGGTTACCGGCTTGATCGTGGTCGACACCAGTACCTTGATGGCCATCGTGCTGCGGGAAGCGGACGCGGCGGCTTGCATGGCTGCTCTGGAAGGCGCGGACGAGATCGTTATCTCCGCTGCGACGCTCGCCGAAACCCTCGTCGTGGCAGGCCGTCGTCAGGTCTTGGACGAAGTCTACCGGCTGATCGAGGGACTACCGCTGACCGTCGTTTCCGTCACGCGGGAAGCAGCCGATGACGTGGGCGCGGCCTACCGATACTGGGGCAAGGGCCAGCATCCCGCGCGGCTGAACCTCGGCGATTGCTTCGCCTACGCCTTGGCGAAAACCTTGTCGGCCCGTCTCCTGTTCATCGGCAACGATTTCGCCCAGACTGACATCGCCACCGCCATTCCGGCCTAAGCTCTCCTCGCCTAACTCCTCCCCGTCACCGGTAAAGGTCCGCCCGCGTCGGCGGCAGGCCCGACGGCCCGCGCTTGCGCCGGGTGGCCAGCGTCTGGTGGATCGACACGGTGCCGCGCTCGAAGGCGATCGAGCAGCCGGCGAGGTAGACCAGCCAGAGCCGCGTCTTCGCCTCGCCGACCTCCGCCACCGCGTCGTCGTAGCGGGCGAGCAGCCGGTCATGCCAATGCCGGCAGGTGCGCTGGTAGTGCTCGCGCAGGCCCTCGACGTCGGCGATCTCGAAGCCGTGCTGCTCCATCTGCCGCACCGTGTTGCCGATGTTGTCGAGTTCGCCGCCGGGAAATATGTACTTCGTCAGCAATGCAAATTCCGGCCGCTTGCGCTTGAACACCTTGTCGCTGCGCTTGGCCGGCCGGGTGATGGCGTGGTTGAGGAACAACCCGTCCTTCGCCAGCACCTTGCGCACGGTCCTGTAGTAGGTCGCCATGTTGTCGAGGCCGACATGCTCCTGGAAGCCGACCGAGACGACCTTGTCGAACTTGCCCTCGACGGTGGAATAGTCGCGCAGCTGGACCGAGACCCGGTCCTCCAGCCCCAGCCGCCTGACCTTCGCCTGGGCGAGCGCCACCTGCTCCTCCGACAGCGAGACGCCGGTGGCGGTGACCCCGTAATGCGTCGCGGCGTAGCAGACGAGCGCGCCCCAGCCGCAGCCGATGTCGAGCAGGCGATCGCCGGGCTTCAGGCGCAGCTTGCGGCAGATCAGCTCCAGCTTGTCCTGCTGCATCTGTTCGAGGTCGTTGTCCCAGTCGGTGGCATAGCCGCAGGAATAGAGCATCTCGCGATCGAGGAAGAGCGCGTAGAAGGCGTTGGAGACGTCGTAGTGATAGGCGATGTTCTGCTTGTTCTCGGCGGGGCTGCCATCGCTCGGCCGCTCGTCCTTCACCGTCTCCAGCGGCCAGGGCCCGCCACGCGGCAGCAGCAGGAATTTCAGCGCCAGCTTCACCGCGGCGCCCTTGTCCAGCGTCTTGCGGAAATCGCGCGTCTTCACCGTCGGCTTCTGTTGGACAAGGTCGAACAGGGTGCCGCCGGCGATGTCGATGCGCTTGGCGACCCAGAGGTTGGCGAGGGTGTCGAGCGTCGGCCGGCGGGCGAGAGCGGCCACCGCGTTCTCGTCGGCGATCACCACGGCGAGGCTGTTGGGGCCAAGATCCTCCGGCACGGTCGAGCCGTCCCAGAGCCGGAAGCCGAGCGTCAGCCCGAGCTTCTCCCGGGCATGCGCGATGAACCCGCGGAACGCCCGCACCCGCCTCTCTCTGGCATCCATTTCCGGCTCCTTGCTTCAACCAACGAGGCTACGACGTCCACGCCGCCCCTGTCACGGCGCGCCGGCCGAAAACCGCTGGGGCGTGTCTCACGTGAAACATTCCAGATGCCGAAGGGTTGTCTCTTCAGACAATTTGCCGCAAAGCGACGCTTTGCCGGCCAGACAAGGACGATCTCGTGCGCGTCTCGACCCTCTTCCTCGCTTCGCTGCTGATCGCCGGCCCCGCCGCCGCGCATGGCACGGATCCCGCGGTTCCGCCGCTCGACGGCGGCGTGACCCTCGATGGCGGCGTGTCGCCTGTCCCGGGCACCGCCGGCGCAGCGCTGCCGCCGGACCTTGCCCAGCCCAACCTTGCCCAGACCGGCCTTGCCCAGCCTGACCTGGCGCCGCAGACCGACGGCACCGCCATCGACGGCGGCGCCTCGCAAGGGACGATGCCGGCCAACCGCATGCCCTCGGGTCCGGAGCTGCTGCCCGGCATGCTCGATAGCCAGATCCAGAAGTGCTGGTCGATGCCGGTGATGAAGGGCGATCCCGGCGAGGGCGGCATCGCCCGCATCAGGGTCAAGCTTCTGCCCGACGGCAATCTCGAGGGGCAGCCGATGATGATGGACAAGCCGGCCGGGCCGAAGGGGCTCGTGTTTGCCGAAAGCGCTGCGCGCGCCATCGTCAAATGCGCGCCCTACAAGCTGCCGCCCGAGCAATACGAGGCGTGGAAGGACATCACGCTCTACTTCGACACGCTGGACTTCTGAATACCGCGCGCCCGTCAGGCGCCGGTGCACCAATCGCGCCGCGCCTTGCCCTGATAGGGCGCGACAAGGCCCTCGCGCAGCAGGACGGCGGCGACGTCGGCATGGCCCGCCGCCGACATCTCGGCGAGCACGCGGCCGAAGTACTTGTCGCCGGAGACATTGCGGATCGTCACCGCGCCCCTCGCCAGAAGCGAAGCCAGCCGTGCCTTGGCGACTTCAGCCGCCTGTTTCTCCGCGTCGCATTTGCCGGACATCTCCGGCGCATCGATGCCGCGCAGCCGCACCGCGACGGCTACCGTCTGCTGCGGCCAGATGTGGGCCGTCACCTCCACCGTGTCGCCGTCCCGCACCTTGACGACCTCCGCTGCGATCGGGCCACCGATCGCATTCTCGCGGGCACGGCCGGCAGAACCTGCGGCCAGGAGCAGCGCGAGAGCAGGAAGAAGGCGGAGCATGGACATAAAGGGCACCTGGGTAGACGTAAGATCATTTTCCTATCACGGCGATCCCGTGAGGTCAATGTTCCCTATAGCAGGCGCATCACACCGCAGCCTGTCCGCGAACCATTGCCGGTTCGTGGGTTGAGGCCAGCTTGGGGCGGTGGGGTCCCGGGCAGAGGGCTCCGCCCTCCACAGGACGAAATGGCAAGCAAGCGCCGCGCTGCAGGTCCTCGCCTTCCGCGCGGATGCCACAGACGGCGGTCGCGTCAAACTTCCGCCGCGGTGTGCCAGCAAGCGGCCTCCCGTCTCGACCCGGAGTTTCCCAACGTGCCTGTTCACCTCCGCCCTCTCCGCCTCGGCCTCGCCGCAGCGCTTGTCCTCGCGCTCGGCGCCTGCGCCAGCCGTCCACCCGCGGGCCCGACGACCGCGATCGCCATCGACCGCAGCGCCGCGCTGGCCTCGGTCAACGCCTTCCGCGCCGAGCACAGGCTCGCAGCGCTGAAGACCGACGAGCGGCTGATGCGCGTGGCCGCACGCCAATCGGCCGCGATGGCGGCACGCGACACCATGGACCACGCGGTGGACGGCCGGCTGGACGGCCGGATCGAGTCCGAGGGCTATCGATGGTCGACGATCGCCGAGAACATCGGCAAGATCTACGCGGACTATCCCCGCGCCATGGCCGGCTGGATCGCCTCGCCACACCACCGTGCCAACCTCCTCAACCCCGCGATGACCGAGATCGGCTTCGCCGGCGCCCGCACCAGCAACGGCCGCACCTACTGGACCCAGGTCTTCGCCGCCCCGAGCGACGCCGGACGCTAGCCTCGCCAAGCCTAGAGCCAACCCAAAAGGCCTGCGCCGACCCTCATCCCGCTGCCGCGACCTTCTCCCCGGAGGGGAGAAGAAAGCAGCGTCGGCGTGGTGCATCTTCGCAAGCACAGCTCCTTCGCCCCTCCGGGGAGAAGTGGCCGGCAGGCCGATGAGGGGAGCGCCGACGGCGGAACAGGCCATGGTCCGCATGCCCCCAAGGCCTGCGCCGACCCTCATCCCGCTGCCGCGACCTTCTCCCCGGGAGGGGAGAAGACGGCGGCGGCCGCGTGGTGCATCCTGGAAGGGATTGAGTTCTTCGCCCCTCCGGGGAGAAGTGGCCGGCAGGCCGATGAGGGGAGCGCCGACGGCGGAGCAGGCCATGGTCCGCCTGCCTTGAAGAGCCTGCGCTACGCCGCCCGCCTCAAAAATCCGAGATAATGCCGTTCTTTTCCCAGTCGCCGTAGCGGACAGGCTCCGGCCCGCCGCGGCCGCCTTGTTCCGGCGGCAGAGTGGCAGCCTCGGCCGCGCGGCGGCGCGCCGCGGCCTCGGCAAGGGCGCGTTCGGCGGCGGGCGTCAGCGGGCGGGCGGCGGTCACTTCCGCTTCCGTCGGGGCCACGACGGCAGAGGGTTCGGCAGTTTCGTCTCGCATGGATCGTCTCGCAAAGGGCAGATCGGCCGGGCGGCAGCCCGCACGATGTGCTATGGCCGGTGATGTAGCGATTTTTCCGCCGATTGGCAGGCCTGCGGCAATCGGAGCCCGGCCAACCCCGGTGGCAGCGCGCTGCCGCCCGTTGCCGCCCACTGCAGCCCACTGCCGCGCGGGGCTGGAAGATTGAACGACACGACGATCATCCCCACGTCGCAGGGGATGCGCTGCGGTGGGCGGCGGGATGCGAGGAGCGCGGGAGAACCGATGAACACGATGAAGACGGCGATGCTGATCGCCTTCATGACCGCCCTGTTCATGGGCATCGGCCTCCTCCTCGGCGGCAAAGGCGGCATGCTGATTGCGCTGGGCGTCGCGGTGGTGATGAACCTCTGGTCCTACTGGAACGCCGACAAGATGGTCCTGCGCATGAACAATGCGCAGCAGGTCGACGCCCGCACGGCGCCGGAATTCTACCATCTGGTGGAGCGGCTCGCCGCCAATGCCGGCCTGCCGATGCCGAAAGTCTACCTGATCGACGAGGACCAGCCGAACGCTTTCGCCACCGGGCGCAACCCGCAGAACGCCGCGGTCGCCGCGACCACCGGCCTTTTGCGCCGCCTCAGCCAGGACGAGGTCGCCGGCGTGATGGCGCACGAACTCGCGCATGTCGAAAACCGCGACACGCTGATCATGACGATCACCGCGACGCTCGCCGGCGCGATCTCCATGCTGGGCAATTTCGCGATGTTCTCCGGCGGCAGCGGCGAGAACCGCAATCCGCTCGGCTTCATCGGCGTCATCGCGGCGATGATCGTCGCGCCGTTCGCCGCCATGCTGGTGCAGATGGCGATCTCGCGCACCCGCGAATACGCCGCCGACCGGCGCGGCGCCGAAATTTCCGGCGCGCCCCTGTCGCTCGCCGCGGCGCTGCAGAAGATCGCCAGTAATCACAGCGTCAACGAGCCGGCCGAGCGCAATCCGGCGATGGCGCACATGTTCATCATCAATCCTCTGAGTGGCCAACGCATGGATAGCCTTTTCTCGACCCACCCCGACACGGCGAACCGCATCGCCGCGCTGCAGGCGATGACCGACATCGGCACCGGCCCGCGCGTCGGCCAGCCGGCCCGCGCCGAGCGCGTCACCGAAAGCGCCGCCCCCGGCCCCTGGTCGCGCAGCGCCGATCGTCGCGCGCCCGGTGCCGGCAAGGCCAAGGGGCCATGGGGTTGACCGGCCAGCGCCGCGGCGGCAATTTCGACGCAACCCGGTCCGCCCCCCGCAAGAAGCCCCTGCCGGGCAAGGGCCCGAGCACCTACCAGAATCCGCTGACCAACGGCCCCGGCGGCGGCTTCACGCCCGACGGCTATTCCGCCGGCGACCGCCCGGGCCTCGGCGCGCGGCTGGTGGCGGCCAAGCTGCTGTCGGCCATCGTCGACCAGAAGACCTCGGCCGACGGCGTGCTGGACCCGCGCGGCGGGCATCCGGGCTTCCGGGCGCTGGAGGTCCGCGACCAGGGCCTCGTCAAGGCGATCATCCTCACGGCGCTGCGTTTTCGCGGCACCATCGAGCGCGCGCTCGACCGCTGCCTCGACCGGCCGCTGCCGCCGAACGCCGCTTCGCTGCGCCATATCCTGCATGTCGGCGCCGCGCAGATCCTCTTCCTCGACGTGCCGGACTCGGCCGCCGTCGATCTCGCGGTCGCCGCCGCCAACGTCGATTCCCGCAGCCAGCGTTTCGGCGGCATGGTCAATGCCGTGCTGCGCCGCCTGTCGCGCGAGAAGGAAGCGATGGCCGTGGTGTCGAAGCCCGGCGAGAACATGCCGGACTGGCTGATGGCGCGGCTCGTCGAGGCTTACGGCAAGGAGACCGCGCAGGCGATCGCCCTCTCCCACCTCACCCCGCCGCCGCTCGATCTGACGGTGAAGGGCGACCCGTCCGCCTGGGCCGAGAAGCTCGGCGGCACGGCTCTCCCGTCCGGCACGGTCCGGCTCGGCGATTTCGACGGCCCGGTGACGGGCATGCCCGGCTTCGAGACTGGCGAGTGGTGGGTGCAGGACGCCGCTGCAGCGCTCCCTGCCAAACTCCTCGGCGACCTCACCGGGCTTCGCGTCGCCGACGTCTGCGCCGCCCCGGGCGGCAAGACGGCGCAGCTGATCATGGCCGGCGCCAAGGTCACGGCGCTCGACATCAACGCCAACCGGATGAAGCGGCTGAAGGACAATCTCTTCCGGCTAGGCCTCGAGGCGGAAACCGAGGTCGTCGACCTCGCGGCCTATTCGCCGGCGGAGCCCTTCGATGCCATCCTCGTCGATGCGCCTTGCTCGTCCACCGGCACCATCCGCCGGCATCCCGACGTCGCCTACACCAAGGACGCCGCCGAGGTGGAGAAGCTTGCCGGCGTCCAGGCCCGCCTGCTGCGCGCCGCCGCCGAGCTGTTGAAGCCGGGCGGCCGCCTGGTGTTCTCCAACTGCTCGCTCGATCCGCTGGAAGGCGAGGCCGTGGTCGCCGCCTTCCTCGCGGAAACGACAGGGTTTGCCGTCGACCCGATCCTGCCCGCGGAAATGCCGGGGCTGGAAACCGCGATCGACGCCAGCGGCATGCTGCGCACCACGCCCGCCATGCTGCCGAACCCGGTCGCCAAACTCGCCGGCCTCGACGGCTTCTTCGCCGCCCGCCTGCGCAAGATGTGAGGCCGATTGGCGGGAGCCGATCTGCGGCAGAGGGTCGGCACGCTTGTCGAGGGGAGCGCTGCCCGCCTCCGACGTTTCGTGATCCTCGCGCTTAGCGCGGGGATCTATGCCGAGCCGCTGAATATGCGCCGTCCGGCGGGCGCTTTCGTTCTGCAGCGATTTGGCAGCGATAGCGCTGAGGAATGGATCCCGGATCAAGTCCGGGATGACGAAGCCGCTGGGGTGAATGCCAATCTCCAACCTAGCTGCGGCTGACAGTACGGCGCCAATTTCTCAGTTTCGTCATCCCGGACTTGATCCGGGATCCATGCCAAGCCGTTGAACATGCCCAGTCCGGCGGACATTCCTATTCTGTACCGATCTGACAGCAACAACGCTGACAATTTGTCGAGGCGAAATCAGGGGTGTCGCGATGATCACGTTCGGAATGACAAAGCACAGTGTCGTCGGTTGCCCACCAAACCAAAAGGCCCCCGCCCCTCCCGATGGAGACGCGAGGGCCTTATCCAGCCGCACCGGACGGCTGGAGACAGCTCAAATAAGCCGGCTTACTTCTTTTTGTCGGTGCCGCTCTGCGGGGCCGCGAACTTGCCGGGCACCGTCATTGGCGCCGCTGCCTTGGTCTTGTCGGCCTTCGGCTTGCGGGTTTCCTTGTTGCTGCGCATCTGACCTTTGGCCATGACCGTTTCCTCTCGGTTGTCGATGGCCGAGCCTACAGCATTGGCTGGACGAGCGGAATTGATTTCAGCCGGCCTGCGGACCCGGCAGGGCGGCCTTTCCCGGCCGAGCACCCGCGCCAGCGGCGGCGCCTCCGTCCCTCCGGACGAACCGGTGAAACTTACTTCCCCGACGGCCCGCCGCGGATCGCGGACAGGGCGACGGCGAGTCTCTGGCGCGCGGCAGCGCTTTTTCCGGCACAAGCCGAGCCCACCGCCCCGCCGGATGTTCTAGGGTCGCGCCGATCTGCCGCGATGCCAACCTGCAAGAGAACCGCCATGTCCCCGCAACAAACTCCTTTCGCGTCACCGCTCCGGCAGAAGGCGATCTGGGGCTGGATGATGTTCGACGTCGCCGCCCAGCCCTTCTTCACCGTCGTCATCACCTTCGTGTTCGGGCCCTATCTCGTCTCCCAGATGGCGCGCGATCCGGCCGAGGGACAGGCGGCCTGGGGCCTTGCCGCAGCGGCCGCCGCAATTCTCGTCGCGCTGTTCTCGCCGTTTCTCGGCGCCGTCGCCGACCGGGCCGGGCGGCGCAAGCCCTGGATCGCGGGCTTTGCGCTGGTGAAGATCCTCGCCCTTCTGGCGCTCTGGACGGCGGCGCCCGGAACCAGCCTCCTCGCCGCGCTCGCGCTGCTGGTCGTCGCGCAGGTCGCCGCGGAGTTCTCGATCGTCTTCAACGATGCGATGATCCCGCGCCTCGTCCCCGCCGCCTCGATCGGCCGCGTCTCCAACGTCGCCTGGGGCCTCGGCTATCTCGGCGGCATGGTGTTTCTGGCGCTGACGCTGGCGCTCCTCGCCGCCAGCCCCGAGACCGGGCTGACGCTGGCCGGCATCCCGCCGCTGTTCGGCCTCGACCCGGCGCTCGGCGAAGGCGCCCGCGCCACGGCGCCGCTCGCCGGGCTCTGGTATCTCGTTTTCATCCTGCCGATGTTCCTGTTCACCCCGGACGCCGCGGCGCGGGAGAAGATCGGCCCGGCCATCCGCGCCGCGCTCGGCGATCTCGTCGGCACCTTCAAGGAAGCCCGCACGCGCAAGCCGCTGTTCCGCTTCCTCGTCGCGCGGATGGCCTACCAGGACGGCGTCAACGCCCTCCTCGTACTCGGCGGGGCTTTCGCCGCCGGCATGTTCGGCTGGTCGGTCACCGAGACCGGCCTCTTCGGCATCCTCCTCAACGTCGCCGCCATCATCGGCTGCCTCGCCGCAGGGCGCTTCGAGGCGCGGCTCGGCTCGAAGCGGGTGATCGTCGCCTCGGTCCTTTGCCTGACGCTGGCGACGCTCGGCATCGTCTCGACCGGACGGGATGAGGCGCTGTTCGGCCTCCTCGCCTGGCCGGCGGCAGACGGCGGCACCGGGCTATTCGCCAGTCCTGCCGAGCACGCCTATCTCGGCTGGGGCGTCCTGATCGGGCTGGCCTTCGGCCCGGTCCAGGCTTCCTCGCGGGCCTGGCTCGCGCAGTCCGTCAGCCCGGAGGAGGCCGGCCGCTATTTCGGCCTCTACTCCCTGACAGGCCGCGCGACGTCGTTCCTCGCAACGCTCGCAGTCGCTGGGTTGACGCTGCTCGCGGCGCAATGGACCGCCCCCGAAAACGCTGCCCGCATCGGCATGTCGGCGCTCCTGGTCTTCTTCGCCATCGGACTGGCACTGCTTTGGAAAACGCCGGGGCCGGGCCGCGCCGACTGACAGACTATAAACTACGAAGCTTAAAGGCGTGATCACCATACGTAAGTCGTCGTGACGATAGCGGGCAGGCAAGCATCGATACCGTAAGGGTCGGAGAGTTATTTAACCTCCATAGGATAATAGCCACCTACCGTTAGGATTCTCTGGCAATAGGTGAACCGTGCTCTCCCGTCACATCAGCTTGAATAAGAAAATTATTATCACCTTCGTGCCGATCCTTGTGGCGTTGGGGGCGATGGCCGCCGTCGTCTGGATCAACATCGCCAACGTGCAGACCGCCAATGGCTGGGACATGCATACCACCACCGTCCTAACGGTGGCCGAGGAGGCGCGGGCGGCGTTCAAGGAGCAGCGGGCCAGCACGCGCGGCTTCATCATCACCGCCGACAAGAAGTACGATGAATCCTTCGATGCCGCCTATGCCCTGTTCAACGCCAAGCTGGAATCGCTCGCCACGCTGACCGCCGACAACCCCGCCCAGCAGGCAAGGATCGTTGAGCTTCGGAGGGTCGGCCAGGAATACAAGGTCCTCGGCGACACGCAGATCACCCTCGCATCGACACCCGCAACTGTCTCCAAGGCCGTCGACATCGTCAAGAGTGGGGTCGCCGGCGCCAAGAACGCCGAGCTGGACCAGGTCCTCAACGACCTCATTAAGGCGGAGAACGACCTTCTGGTCGTCCGTCGCGCCTCGGCCAAGAGCTCCTTCGACATGGCCTACACGGTCCTGGCCTCCGGCGCTGCGGCCGCCATCGCCCTCGCTCTGATCATGGGCTGGATGCTGTCGCGCGCCGTCGCCCGTCCGATCGCCGCGATGACCTCGGCGATGAGCGATCTCGCCCGCGGCAATCTCGCGATCACCGTCCCCGAGCTCGATCGCCGCGACGAGGTCGGCGCGATGGCGATGGCGGTGCAGGTGTTCAAGGACGCCGCCAACGAGAACAAGCGCCTGGAAGTCGAGGCGACGGCAGCCCGCGAGACGCAGGCCTCGCAGCGCGATCGCCAGTCCGCGGTCGACAATGCCAAGGCCGAGGATCTGAAGCTCTTCGTCCACGCCGTCGAGGCCGGCTTCGACGAGCTCTCCGCCGGCAACCTCACCGTCCGCATGGACCAGGCCGTAGCGCCCGAGTTCGAACCGATCCGTCAAAAGTTCAACGACAGCGTGACCGCGCTGGAAGAGACGCTCGGCTCGGTCGTTGACGCCGTCGGCTCGATGCGCGTCGGCCTCAACGAGATCACGGTTGCGGCCGGCGATCTCTCGCAGCGCACCGAGCAGCAGGCGGCGAGCCTCGAGGAAACCGTCGCAGCGCTGTCGGAGGTGATGCGCGCCGTTACCGGCACGGCGAACGAGGCCGGCACCGCCCAGACCTCGGCGACCACGGCCCTCAGCAATGCCGAGAAGGGCGGCGTCATCGTTGCGCAGGCGGTGGAGGCGATGAGCCAGATCGAGCAGTCCTCGGACGCCATCGGCAAGATCATCGGCGTCATCGACGAGATCGCCTTCCAGACCAACTTGCTGGCGCTCAACGCCGGCGTCGAGGCGGCACGGGCGGGCGAGGCGGGCCGCGGCTTTGCCGTCGTCGCCCAGGAAGTGCGCGGGCTCGCCCAGCGCTCTGCCGAGGCTGCGAAAGAGATCAAGGATCTGATCTCGACCTCGTCGACCCAGGTCGAACGCGGCGTCAACCTCGTCACCGCGTCCGGCCGGGCGCTGGAGGAGATCGTCTCCACCGTCGGCGAGATGTCCTCGACCGTCACGGGCATCGCCGGCTCGGCGCGTGAGCAGGCGACGAGCCTGAAGGAAGTCGCCATCGCCGCCGACCAGATGGACAAGGTGACCCAGCAGAACGCCGCGATGGTCGAGGAGACCACCGCTGCCGCGCAGACTCTCCTCGGCGAGACCGAGCAGCTGGCAACGCTGATGGACCGCTTCCGCACCAGCGCCAAGCGCACCGCCGCTCCGGCCCCGAAAGCCGCCCAGCGCTCCCGCCCCGCCGCCGCTCCCGCCCGGCGCCCGTCGCCGAGCCAGGCCGCCATCCCGCAGATGCGCCACACCGGCACCGGCGGCGCCGCCGTCAAGACCGCCGCCGCGGAGGACGGCTGGGAGGAGTTCTGATCCCCAGCGCCACACCGGCAACACCGACGGCTGCGGCGCTCCCTTGCGAACGGACTGTTCACCAGTCCCGCCGAGCACGCGTATCTCGGCTGGGGCGTCCTGATCGGGCTGGCCTTCGGCCCGGTCCAGGCTTCCTCGCAAGCCTGGACCGAGCAGTCCGTCAGCCCGGAGGAGGCAGGCCGCTATTTTGGCCTCTCCTCCCTGACGGGCCGCGCGACGTCGTTCCTCGCAACGCTCGCAGTCGCTGGGTTGACGCTGCTGGCGGCGCAATGAACCGCCCCCGAAAACGCCGCCCGCATCGGCATGTCGACGCTCCTCGTCTTCTTCGTCATCGGGCTGGCACTGCTTTGGAAACGGAGGTCGCCTCTAAGTTGGTAGTCTGCATAAATTCAACTAATTCGATATACTGCTAGTCAGATAATATTAGTGGGCTATTGATAGTCTCGGGAACCAGAGCCGCTCCTGTCGGAGCGACCGGGTCCAGAGGGCGCCGAAGCGCAAACCGACATGCTTAAGCATCTAAAAATTTCGACCAAAATCATCGGGACGGTTGTTGCCGTCAGCCTCGTGGGCCTCGTTCTATCCAGCTATGCCTCCACTCAGATGAAGGTAATTGATGACGCCTATTCCGATCTGATCGCCAATCGGGATGCCGCAGTTGTCAAGCTGGCGCGGGCTGGAAGAAACGTCAGTGAGGCTGGTTACAGCTCCTACAAATCCTTGGTCTACGACGGGTCTAGCGCCGAAGCACAGCAATCTGCCGCCGCCCGCGAGGATGCCATGGCCAAGGCAGTTCCTCTTTTGGCCGACGCAAAAGCTGCCTTCCCTCTGTTCTCTGACGATTTTGCGGACCTTTCCCGCGAGCTTACGGCGATTGAAGACTTTGGAAAGCGTGCATCGGTTTTCAGCCTTGCGAACAACGATAATGCAGCGAAGCCGCTCTTGTCGGAGATGGATGAGCAAGCAAGGCAATTCACCGTCGGGTACCAGTCGCTGCGCGACAAGCTGCTCGCCTCGACTGCCGCCGAGTCTGACGCGCTGACGGATCAGACCTGGTCCACCATCAAGGAGCTCCTTGCGGGGACTTTGATGGCGATGCTGCTGGGGATTGGTGGTGCTCTTGCGATTTCATCCAAGGGCATCACCGGTCCGCTCAACCGGCTGGGCCAGCGGATGAGCGAACTGGCATCCGGACGCCTGGATGTCGAGGTCGATGGACAGGATCGCCGCGACGAGGTCGGGGCGATGGCGAAGGCGGTGCAGGTGTTCAAGGACGCCGCCAACGAGAACAAGCGCCTGGAAGGCGAGGCTACGGCCGCCCGCGAGACGCAGGCCTCGCAACGCGATCGCCAGTCGGCGGTCGACAACGCCAAGGCCGAGGATCTGAAGCTCTTCGTCCACGCCGTCGAGGCCGGCTTCGACGAGTTGTCCGCCGGCAACCTCACCGTCCGCATGGACCAGGCCGTCGCGCCGGAGTTCGAACCGATCCGTCAAAAGTTCAACGACAGCGTGACCGCGCTGGAAGAGACGCTCGGCTCCGTCGTCGACGCCGTCGGCTCGATGCGCGTCGGCCTCAACGAGATCACGGTTGCGGCCGGCGATCTTTCGCAGCGCACCGAGCAGCAGGCGGCGAGCCTCGAAGAGACCGTCGCGGCACTGTCGGAAGTCATGCGCGCCGTCACCGACACCGCGAGCGAGGCGGGCACCGCCCAGACCTCGGCGACCACGGCCCTCAGCAATGCCGAGAAGGGTGGCGTCATCGTCGCGCAGGCGGTGGAGGCGATGAGCCAGATCGAGCAGTCCTCGGATGCCATCGGCAAGATCATCGGCGTCATCGACGAGATCGCCTTCCAGACCAACTTGCTGGCGCTCAACGCCGGCGTCGAGGCGGCACGGGCCGGCGAAGCGGGCCGCGGCTTTGCGGTCGTCGCCCAGGAAGTGCGCGGGCTCGCCCAGCGCTCTGCCGAGGCTGCCAAGGAGATCAAGGACCTGATCTCGACCTCGTCCACCCAGGTCGAGCGGGGCGTCAACCTCGTCACCGCGTCCGGCCGGGCACTGGAGGAGATCGTCTCGACCGTCGGCGAGATGTCCTCGACCGTGACGGGCATCGCCGGCTCGGCCCGCGAGCAGGCCACGAGCCTCAAGGAAGTCGCCATCGCCGCCGACCAGATGGACAAGGTCACCCAGCAGAACGCCGCGATGGTCGAGGAAACCACGGCTGCCGCCCAGACCCTCCTCGGCGAGACCGAGCAGCTGGCAACGCTGATGGACCGCTTCCGCACCAGCGCCAAGCGCACCGCCGCCCCGGCGCCCGCTGCCCGCACCGCCCAGCGCTCCCGCCCCGCCGCCGCTCCCGCCCGGCGCCCGTCGCCGAGCCAGGCCGCCATCCCGCAGATGCGCCACACCGGCACCGGCGGCGCCGCCGTCAAGACCGCGGCGAAGGAGGACAGCTGGGAGGAGTTTTGATCCCCAGCGAACCCAGACCGGCGGCAGCGCTGATCCGATAAAGACAGACGGCTGCGGCGTCCCCATCATGGAGGGCGCCGCAGCCGTTTTCGTCAGGACTTCAAAGACGTCGCCTGCCTCCGCGCGATCCGCGCACCGGACCGGGCGACCGCCGACCGAGCGGCGCCCTCAGTGCCGGAAGTGGCGCATGCCGGTGAACACCATGGCGATACCGTGCGCGTCGGCTGCGGCGATCACCTCGGCATCGCGCATCGAGCCGCCGGGCTGGATCACCGCCGTGGCCCCCGCCTCGATCGCCGAGATCAGGCCGTCGGCGAAGGGGAAGAAGGCGTCGGAGGCGACGACCGAGCCGTGCGTCAGCGGCACGATGCCGTGCGTCCCGGCATGCCCGGCGGCAAGGCCGGCCACCTGCTCGGCGCCGACGCGCGCGGTCATCAGCGCCGTCGCCGCGTCCTCGGCCTTGCGCGCGGCGATGCGCGAGGAATCGATGCGGCTCATCTGGCCCGCGCCGATGCCGACCGCGGCAAGGTTCTTGGCATAGACGATGGCGTTCGACTTCACGTGCTTGGCGATGCGGAAGGCAAATTTCAGGTCCGCCATCTCCGCCTCGCTCGGCGCGCGCTTGGTCACCACCCGCAACTCGATGTCGTCGATCACGCCGTTGTCGCGCGACTGCACCAGGAGCCCGCCGGCGACCGACTTCACCATCGTGCCGCGGGCACGCGGATCGGGCAGGCCGCCGGTGAGGAGGAGCCGGAGGTTCTTCTTGCCCGCGACGATGGCGATCGCCGCCTCGTCCGCGTCGGGCGCGATGATCACCTCGGTGAACACCTCGACCATCGCCCGCGCCGCCTCGGCGTCGAGCGTGCGGTTCATCGCGACGATGCCGCCGAAGGCCGAGACCGGGTCGCAGGCGAGCGCCGCGCCATAGGCCTCGGCAAGGCTCGCGCCTTCCGCCACGCCGCACGGGTTGGCGTGCTTGATGATGGCGACCGCCGCGGTGCGCGCCGGGTCGAACTCGGCGACCAGCTCGAAGGCCGCATCGGTGTCGTTGAGGTTATTGTAGGAGAGTTCCTTGCCCTGCAGCTGCCGGGCGGTGGAAACGCCCGGACGCTCGTCCGAGGTGCGGTAGAAGGCCGCCGTCTGGTGCGGGTTCTCGCCATAGCGCAGCGTCTGCGCCAGCGTTCCGGCAAAGCTTGCCTGGCGCGGTGCGGCATCCTTCAGCGTCTCCGCGAACCAGGTCGAGATCGCGCTGTCGTAGGCGGCGGTCCGGGCAAAGGCCTTCGCCGCCAATTGCTGGCGCAGCGCGAACGGCGTCTCGCCCGCGCCGTCCGTCAGCGCCTCGAGGATCGCCGGATAGTCGGCGGGGTCGGTCGCGACGGTGAGATAGGCGTGGTTCTTCGCCGCCGCCCGGATCATCGCGGGGCCACCGATGTCGATGTTCTCGACCGCCGAGGCGTAGTCGGCGCCGGCCTTCACCGTCGCCTCGAACGGGTAGAGGTTGACCACCAGGAGATCGATCCCGGCAATGCCGTGCGCTGTCATCGCCTCGGCATGGGCGGGATCGGCGCGCACCGCCAGCAGCCCGCCATGGACGCCCGGATGCAGCGTCTTCACCCGCCCGTCCATGATCTCGGGAAAGCCGGTGAGCTCGGCGACGTCGCGCACCGCAAGGCCCTCCGCCTGAAGCGCCTTGCGCGTGCCGCCGGTCGAGACCAGCTCGACGCCGGCCGCCGCCAGCGCGCGGGCGAAATCGGCAATGCCGGTCTTGTCGGACACCGAGAGCAGCGCCCGCTTCAAGGGCAGGCGGTCGGGCGCGGGATAGGCGTTGGCGGTGACGGCCATGGGGCGGATCCTTCAAGGGCTCTCCGGGGCTCCCGCCCCGCTCATCTCGCCCTGATACCGCCCACCGCCAGCCCTGACAACGCCGCGGGATCATGCGCGCCCAGCCTGGTGGGCTGCGGCCGCGGCAACTCACCGTCGGCGCTCCCCTCATCGGCCTGCCGGCCACTTCTCCCCGGAGGGGCGAAGGAGCTGTGCTTGCGAAGATGCACCACGCCGACGCCGCCGTCTTCTCCCCTCCCGGGGAGAAGGTCGCGGCAGCGGGATGAGGGTCGGCGCGGGCCTTGCAGGTATCCGGGCCAACGCGTCCCTTTCGCCGTCGGCTCTCCCCTCATCGGCCTGCCGGCCACTTCTCCCCGGAGGGGCGAAGAACGCGGTGCCTTCAATCCCGCACCACGCCGACACTGCCGTCTTCTCCCCTCCCGGGGAGAAGGTCGCGGCAGCGGGATGAGGGTCGGCACGGGCCTTCGCACGACGACGCACCAGACCTATCCGTCGCGCCCGCCCCGCAGGCGGGAGCTGCTCCCGGGTCAGCCCGCCGGCGGCACGCCCGGCGCCGGCGGCGCTTCGCCACGGGCGGCGGCGCGCTTGGCGGCGAGGTCGTCGAAGGTGTTCGGGAGGACGCCGACCGCGCGGTTCATGCCGCCGCAGCCGGCGAGGAGAAGGGCGAGGCAGAGGAGAGCGAGCTTGGCCATGGAAAGAGTGTAGCCGGGCTTTCCGCGTTTGTCAGGCCAGAGCGGGCGCCGGCACCCTCACCCCGGAATGCGGGCGATAACCTTGATCTCGAAATCGAAACCGGCGAGCCAGGTGCCCCCGACCGCGGTCCAGTTCGGATAAGGGGCGGCTGGGAAAACCTCACCCTTCACCGCCATGACCGCGGGGAACTGGCGCTCGGGATCGGTGTGGAACGTCGTCACGTCGACGAGGTCGGCCATCGTGCAGCCGGCCGCGGCGAGGACCGCTGCGAGATTGTCGAAGGCGAGACGGACCTGGCGCTCAAAGTCAGGCTCCGGCGTGCCGTCGCTGCGGCTGCCGACCTGGCCGGAAACGAAGAGCAGGTCGCCCGACCGGATGGCGGCGGAATAGCCGTGCTGTTCGTAGAGAGCATGGCGGTCGGGAGGAAAAATCGTGTCGCGCGGGATCATGGCAAGGTCCGATGTCAGGCCGGCGGCCACCTCAGACAGAAGCGATGGGAAGGCCGGGAAGCTACAGAAAGGCGCCGAAGTCTGATATACGACGCGTATCCAAATAGAACGACATACGCCTCGTATGTCAATTCACATCCACTGCGTATCCCGGAGGAGGGCTCGCCATGCCGCCCAGGCGCCGTCTTGAGACCATGGAGGAAAACCGCGCCAGGCTGCTGGCGGCGGCGCGCCTTGCCTTTGCGGAAAAGGGTTTTGCCGCTGCGTCGATGGACGAGCTGACCGCCGATGCCGGGCTGACGCGCGGGGCCCTCTACCACAACTTCGGCGACAAGAAGGGGCTGCTGGTCGCCGTGGTGGCCGCCATCGACGGCGAGATGGCAGCGGCGGCCCACAAGGCCGCGGCGGCAGCGCCGACCGCCTGGGAAGGCCTTCTGGCGGAGGGATCGGCCTATATCGGGATGGCGCTCGATCCGGAGGTTCGCCGCATCGTGCTGCTCGACGGGCCTGCCTTCCTCGGCGATCCCTCGCAATGGCCGAGCCAGAACGCCTGCCTTGCCCTGACGCGGGAGGCCGTTGCCGGGCTGATCGCGGACGGGATCGTCAGGCCGGTCGATACAGAGGCGGCCGCCAGGCTGCTCAGCGGCGCGGCGATGAACGCAGCCCTGTGGGTGGCCGCGAGCGAGACGCCGAGCGCCGTGCTGCCGGTCGCGGTCGAGGTGTTTTGCCTGATGGCGGCGGGGCTTCTGATGGAAGACCCGGCATCGGCTGCAACCGGAACCGCCCCTAGCGCTTGACGAAGCGCCAGGCGATGTCCGTGCGCTCGGCGGGGTCGAAGGTCACGACGATCTGCGCCGTGCGGCGGGCGCCGGCGCTGTCGGCGAAGAAGATGCTGTCCTCGAGCTCGACGTCGGCATCGCAGTGGAACTGCCAGACCTCCTTGCGCGCGGTGAGGATCACCCCGTCCGCCGTGCGCTCGGCGGAAACGCCGGGGTGAAGGTGGAAGCGGATCGCCGCCGGCATGCGGGGCCGCGGCGACTTGGCGCTCGCCGCGAACAGCCGGTCGGTGCCCTCGATCACCCGGCCGTCGCGGGCGAGGAACAGCGAGCGCTCGTGCACGAGCCCGTAGCGCTGGCGGTAGCCGTCATGCGCGGCGGTAAAGCGCTGGCCGGCATCGCTGTCCTCGCGCGTCGTCGGCACCCGCGTCGGCCCGGCGATCAGCGGCGCGCCGAGAAACCGCTCGACGAGGCCCGATTGCGAGAACCGCGCGGAGGAATGGTCGGCGACCGTCAGCGTCGAGTGCGCCGCGGTGGTGCGGGCGAGCCGGCGCCAGTCCTCGTCCTGCCGCGCCGGGGCACCGCAGTTCACCACCAGGCGGCTCGATCCGGAGGAGAACTCGAAGGCGAGCGTGCCGGCATGCGCCTCGCCGGAGAGGTTGGAGGCCGGCGGCAGGCCGGTATCGGCGATCAGCACCGTGCCGGCGGCCGACAGACGCTGGTAGCCGGACTGGCGGGCATGGCTGATCGGATCGCCGAGCGTCTCGTCATGGCGCAGGAGCGCGGTGATCAGCTGGCCCTCGGACACCCCGGCGCCGTTGAACAGCGCCACCGCGCCATCGGCGTGGCGGAAGAAGCGCAGCGCCGGCAGCATGCGGTCGATGGCGCGGATCAGGCCTTTCGGCACCGGCTGGTTCTGCTCGGCGAAGGTCTGGCGCAGCGGCAGCAGCTCGGCGAGAATCTCGATATTGGCAGCGGGATTGCGCGAGACATGGCCGCCATCGGCGAAGATCTGCCGGTCGAGCTCGTCGGAGAGGTTGCGCGCGGCGACCCGCATGTGGCCGCCGCCGGTCGGCATGCACAGCGACAGGAAGGCCAGCGCTATGCGTGCCCGAAGCCGCGGCAAGCCGTCCGGCGCCTCGGCGGCGATCGAGCGGAGATAGCGCATCTCGCGCGACAGGCTGCGCAGGAACTTCCGGTAGAAGGCGAAGTCGGCGTCGACGAGGATGAGGTTGGAATGCGTCAGCCAGGCGATCACCCGGCGCGCGGTGACGTCGACCTCGTGGGTGCGCGGTCCGAGCGAAAAGCCGGTCTCGCGCTGCCAGTCGGCGATGAGGGCGCGCGCATTGGCAGCGGCGAGCGCATCGCCGGCCTCGCTGAGATGGCGCAGCCAGCCGAAGGAATGCAGCTCGGCCGCCCAGCCGCGCGAGGGCGGCGTCACCTGGAACGGCGAGCCGGTGTCGATTTCGACCAGCTGTCCGGCCAAGTAGAACTTGCCGGCATAGATGTCGGCCGCGATGATCGGGTCGCCGCGCCGCAGCTCGGGCGGGGTGACCAGCAGACGATCGGGCGCGCTGCCGGCGAACCGCCAGCGGTGCAAGGGCCCGATGCGCAGCCGCCGGCGGACCCGCCGCCAGGCTTCCGAGATCATCAATGCCGCTAGGCGCGGTCGATCCGCCAATTCCGCTGCCACTCCCGAATCCTGCCCATGCCGGTTCCCGTGCGCAGGCGAGCTGCGGGCGAACACGGCTGCATCCACCATGAAGACCTTTCGCAGATCAAGGTAAACGCAATGATAAGATCGGGCTCCGGACCGTCCGCAGGCTTCCCGGATAGCGGCATCACCCGCCGGACAACCGGCACTGCAAAGGCGCCGGTAAGCCGGCGCAATGCCTTTCTCGACGGGTCAAAAAAAGCTGTGCGCCAGACGGTAATACCATCTCCAGGGCTACGGCGGCCGACCGGCGACGCATGTTGTCCTGTGTCGTCCTGCTGCCTCAGCTCTGGCTGTCGGACCTAGCCCTGGAGGTCCGACAGCAGCCCCGCGGCGACGGTCAGGCGGGCGACCGACGTGTCGCCGCTGCCGGCGAGCGCCGAGATCTGCGCGACGATGCGCGAGACCACGGCCTGGCGGCTCTCGGCCCAGGCGGCAACCGGATCCTCCGCCGCGCCAAAATCGGCCAGTGCCCGTGTGGTCAGCCGCCGCCTCGCACCGGCGATCTGGCTGCCAGCACGCTCCAGCGCCAGGATCTCGTAGTAGTCCGTCGGCTCCAGCCGGTGCAGCGCCATCTCGAGCCGGCCGATGTCGAACAGCCGGGTGATGCCGAAATAGCTGGCGACGGCAACCTCCAGCGGCGTCGATGTTTCACGTGAAACATCGGCAATGTCGGGCACCAGCGCCACCAATGGTAGCAAGGTGACGTCGGCGGCCAGCGCCTCGGGCACCGCGGCCTCGGTCCATTTCAGCTGCCGCTCGGTGGCGATCTCACGCGCCCGCTCGCTGGCGAGGCCGAGGAGTTTTGGCCGCAGCATCGCTACCGTGTCACGGATCCCCTCGACCGCCGCCGTCAGGCCGCGGCCGGCGGCACCGTTCTGGACGTACCAGCGCGTCGTCGCCTGCAGGAACTGCCCGACAGCCTCGTAGAGCGCGTTCTGGGTGTCGCCGTGGATCTCTCCGTCCAGCGCATCGATGCGGGTGTACAGCGCGTCGGCGCCGAGCCCGTCATGTGCCGCGACGAAGGCCGCGACGATCTCGGCGGGCGAGGCGCCCGTCGCCTCGCGCACCGCCGTCACATAGGTCGGCCCGAGCCGGTTGATCGCGGCATTGGCGAGGATCGTCGCGACGATCTCGCGCGCCAGCCGGTGACCCTCGATGTCCGCCGCATGGCCGCCCCGCATCGGCTCTGGGAAGTAGCCGAACAGCCGCTCGCGGAGATAGGGATCGTCCGGCAGGTCGCTGGCGATCAGCTGGTCGAACAGCATGATCTTGGAATAGGCGACGAGGACGGCGATCTCCGGCCGGGTCAGCCCGCTGCCAGAGGCGCGCAAGTCCGCGAGCCCCGCCTCGGTCGGCAGCGTCTCGACCTCGCGGCTGAGCAGGCCGGCCTCCTCCAGCACGGTCATGAAGCGCGACTGCAGCGGCAGCGCCGAGACGCCGCGGCGCTGCTCGAGCGACAGCGCCAGCGACTGCTCGTAATTGTTGGCAAGTACCAGCTCGGCGACCTCGGCCGTCATCGACGCCAGCAGCACGTTGCGCGCCTCGCGCGTCAGCCGCCCCTCGGCCATGGCGCTCTTCAGCGCGATCTTGATGTTCACCTCGACGTCGGAGGTGTTGACGCCGGCCGAGTTGTCGATCGCGTCGGTGTTGATCCGCCCGCCGGCCCGCGCGAACTCGATGCGGCCGCGCTGGGTGACGCCGAGATTGGCGCCCTCGCCCACCACCTTCGCCCGCACCTGCGCCCCGGTGATGCGCACCGCGTCATTGGCGCGGTCGCCGACGTCGGCATTGGTCTCAGTGGTCGCGCGAATATAGGTGCCGATGCCGCCGAACCAGAGAAGGTCCGCCGGCGCCTTGAGGATCGCGGTGATGATCTCCTGCGGGGTGCCGGACGTCTTGTCCCAGCCGATCGCCGCGGCCGCCTCCTTCGACAGCCGGATCAGCTTCTCACGCCGCGAGAATACCCCGCCGCCGGCCGAGATCAAGGTCTTGTCGAAATCCGCCCAGGACGAGCGCGGCAGGGCGAACAGGCGCTGGCGCTCGGCAAGCGTCGCCGCTGCATCCGGGCTCGGATCGATGAAGATGTCGCGGTGGTCGAAGGCGGCGACAAGCCTGGTTTCGGGCGAGAGCAGCATGCCATTGCCGAACACGTCGCCCGACATGTCGCCGCAGCCGACGACGGTGAACGGCGTCGTCTGGATGTCGCGGTCCATCTCGCGGAAATGGCGCTTCACCGTCTCCCAGGCGCCGCGTGCCGTGATGCCCATCGCCTTGTGGTCGTAGCCGACGGAACCGCCCGACGCGAAGGCGTCGTCGAGCCAGAAGCCGGCGGACTGCGCGATCGCATTGGCGGTGTCGGAGAAGGTGGCGGTGCCCTTGTCGGCGGCGACGACGAAGTACGGGTCCTCCGCGTCGAAGCGCTTCACCCTGTCCGGGGTCACGATCTCGGCGCCGTCGATGTTGTCGGTGACCGACAGCAGCGAGGCGATGAACACGACATAGGCGGAGCGGCCGGCCTCGAACCAGACGTCGCGGGCGGCGGGATCGCCGAGGCGTTTCGGGAAGAAGCCGCCCTTGGCGCCGACCGGCACGATGACGGCGTTCTTCACCTGCTGCGCCTTGACGAGGCCGAGCACCTCGGTGCGGTAGTCCTGGCTGCGGTCGGACCAGCGCAGGCCGCCGCGCGCCACCCGGCCGAAGCGCAGGTGCACGCCTTCGACGCGGGCGTCGAAGACGAAGATCTCGCGGAACGGCACCGGCGCCGGCAGGCCTTCGACGAGGTGCGAGTCCAGCTTGAAGGCGAGCGCCGGCTGGACATGGCCGGGCTTCGACCCCTCCTCCGCCGAGGTACCATCGACCGCGTAGAAATTGGTCCTGAGCGTCGCGAGGATGGTCGAGACGAAACGCCGGAGGATGCGGTCGTCGTCGAGGCTCTCCACCGCGTCGAGCGCCGCGGTGATGGCGGTGAAGGCGGGCAGCGTCCCGCGCGCCGCAGCCAACTGCTTCTGCCGGTCCTCGGGTTCGGCCGGGGCCCCCTCGCCTGCTTCGACCGGCGTCTCGGCGGCGGGGATCGGACGTGCCGGGTCGAAGGCGGTGTCGAACAGCTGCCAGAGCAGTTTCGCGATCCCGGGATGGCGCAGCAGCGTCGCGGCGATGAAGTCCTGGCCGAAGGCGATGCCGGCCTGGCGCAGATAGCGCGAATAGGCGCGCAGCACGTTGGCTTGGCGGTAGGCGAGGCCCGCCTCCAGCACCAGCGCGTTCAGCGCGTCGTTCTCGATCTCGCCGGCCGAGACGGCGGCGAAGGTCAGCTGCAGCGCGTCACCCTCGTCATCGAGCGCGATATCGCCGCCGCTCTGGCGCACCAGGTCCATGTCGTGCAGGTGCACCGAGGCGCCGTCCGGCCGCAGGATCTCGAAGGTCCGCTCGGAGACGACGCCGAAGCCCATGTTTTCGAGGATCGGCACGCGGGTCGACAGCGGCACGGCGTTGCCGAGATGGTAGATCTTCAGCCGCAGCATCGTGCGGGGGTCGCCGGGGCGGCGGTAGAAATCGATGCCGAGCGCGTCGTCAGTGCCAAGCTTCGCCATCCGGCGGGTGTCGGTCACCGCCTCGGCGGGTGCTACTGCGTCGCGGTAGCTCTCCGGCAGGCCGGGGGCGAAGCGGATCAGATCGGCGGTACCGCCGGCATCCTGCACGGCCCGGACGAACCCATCCTCCCAAGCCTTCGCCATCTCGGCGATCTCGGCCTCGAGCCGGGCGACATCGACGACCGGCGTCTGGCCGGACTTGCGGCCGATGATGAAATGGATGCGCGCAAGCGATCCTTCCGGGAAGCCCGGATAAACCGCCGAGACATGGCCGTCATAGGCTTCGGCCAGCAGGTGGCCGATCCGTTCGCCGAGGCGCGAATCGTAGCGGTCCCGCGGCACGAAGACGAGGATCGAGACGAAGCGGTCGAAGCGGTCGATGCGCGGCAGGACGCGCACGCGCGGCCGCTCGCCGAGCTCCAGCACCGTGCCGGCAAAACGCTCGAGGCTGTCGACGTCGATCTGGAACACCTCGTCGCGCGGATAGGCCTCGAGCACGTTGAGCAGCGCCTTGGCGCTGTGCGAGCCGGCCGCGAGGTCGAAGCGCTGGATCACCGTCTCGGCCTTCAGCCGGAGATAGGGGATGGTCAGGATCGAGCGCGTGTAGGCGGTGGAGGTGAACAGGCCGACGATGCGCAGCTCGCCGGCGAAGTTCCCGGCGGCGTCGTACTGCTTTACGCCGATGTAATCCAGGTAGGCGCGGCGGTGCACCGTGGTGCGGCTGTTCGCCTTGGTGACGATCAGCGGGTTCGGCGCCTGCAGGAAGGCGCGGATTTCCGGCGTCACCGTCTGCGGCTGGCCGGCGCGGCCGAGCACCCGCACGTCGGGATCGGCGAGGATGCCGAGCGCCGGCTCGTCGCTGCGTTCCAGCGCCTCCTCGTTCTCGGCACCGACATAGACGAACTCGCGCGCGCCGAGGAAGATGAAGTTGTCGGCCAGCAGCCAGTCCAGCAGCTTCGCCGCCTCCGCCACCCGCACCGCCTCGGTGCCGTCGAGCATGGCCGCGCGGGCTTCCAGCGCGAGCTTGGCGGTGCCGACGCGGGCGCGCATCGCCTTGAAGTCGCCGACCGCAAGCCCGACCTGGCGCAGGATCTTGAGGATCGCGGCGACGAGGTCGGCATTGCTGTGCGGGCCGCGCTCGATCGCGACCTGGATCAGGCTGACCCGCTCCGCCCGTTCGGAGCCAGTTGCCGCCCCCGGCCCCGCCCCTGGCCGCGTGGCGGCAAAACCCTTGATGCCGCCCTCCACGTCACGGACGATGTCGAGGATCGGATGCGAGATGTAGAGGATTTCCGGCGCGCGCTCGGCGATCTCGGCCATCACCGAGTCGAACAGGAAGGGCATGTCGTCGTTGACGACGGTGATGAGGTCCATCGCGCCGAGCCCCTGCAACGGCTCGATGGTGACCACCGGCATCGCCGGGCGGTGCGCGTCGAGCGCCACCGCAGCGCGCTCGGCGGCCAGCGCCAGTGTCTTCGGCGAGAACACCGCGAGGTCTTCCGCGGGCGGGCGGGCAAACAGCAATGGCGCAAGGCTCGCCGCAGGACTGCCGCCGGCCAGCGTGCCGAGAATTGCCGTCAGAATGTCTGCCTTCGCCTGGCCCATGTCGTCTCTCCCGAAAAGTGCCCGGCCGCACGGAGTGGCGACCTTGATGAAACACGAAGGCCCGCCACCCGGCGGCGAATCGCCATGGTTGTGCCGGACGAAGATGACGAGAGGATGCTGGATGGCGCTTGCATGCAAGCTGCGCGCTGTCGGCCGGTACTGGCGGCCGGCCGGAAACGGCCCGGTTCCGCGGGCCGCCGTCGCCTTCAGCCGGCGGCGTGACCATAATCGCGGGCGCCGAAAATCGCCGATCCGACGCGCACGCCCGTCGCACCCTCCGCCACCGCGACGGCGTAGTCGCCCGACATACCCATCGAGAGCTTCGCGACGCCCGCCGCGCTCGCCAGATCCGCCAGCTTGCGGAAATGCGGCGCAGGGTCCTCGTCCGCCGGCGGGATGCACATCAGGCCCTCGATGACGAGGCCGTGCACCTCGCGGCAGCGGGCGACGAAGGCCACCGCCTCGTCCGGCGCGATGCCGGCCTTCTGCGGCTCCTCGCCGGTGTTCACCTGGACGTAGAGCCGCAGCGCCTTGCCTTGCTTGGCGATCTCGCCGGCCAGGGCTTTTGCGATCTTCTCGCGGTCGACGGTCTCGATCACGTCGAAGGTTGCCACCGCCTCGGCGGCCTTGTTCGACTGCAGCGGGCCGATGAGGTGCACCTCGATCCCCTCGAATCGCTCGCGCAGTTCCGGCCACTTCGCCATCGCCTCCTGCACCCGGTTCTCCCCGAACACCCGCTGCCCGGCCTCCAGCACCGGGGCGATCGCCTCGGCCGCATAGGTCTTCGACACCGCGACGAGGGTCACCGACCCCGGCGCGCGACCGGCTGCGTTCTCGGCGTCGCGGATGGCGGCGGTGACGGCTTGGTATTGCTGGACGGACATGGTGGCTTTCAAAGAAGCGAGAGGCGACGGGAGGAACGGGCGCGGCTTTGAAATATGGGCCGGAATGGCGTATATGAAAGGAGTGGGTGCCGGCCGAAGCGACCATAGGTCACCGAAGCCGACACCCTTGGTCAGACGATGAATCGGACCCGGAGACAGACTCGCCAGCCGCTCCGGGTCCTTTTCACCTCCAACGTGATGCTCAGCGGTAGAAACCACATCGCATCACCTCCTCTTCGAGAGCGAGGCTGTCGCCACAGCCGGGGAAGCCCGTTCTCCCCGGTCCGCCGCTGGCCCGGCGTGCTGCTTTCCCTCCCGAAACTCTCCGCCCCCATCTCAGCGCACCCGCGGCCGCCACGTCCAGCGTGAAGCACTGAGCCGCCTGTCGGTTGACGCTGGCGCGCAGGCGGTGTTGAACGACCGCAATCCCCTTCAGACGTCGCGGCCCCTTGTTCCCGGCCTGGCGTGAACCGACGAGCCATCCGCATGTCCATCGAACGCTATAATCCGCGCGAAGCCGAACCCCGCTGGCGGGAGGCGTGGAACGCGGCGAAACTGTTCGAGACACAGGACGATGCGCCGGGCGAGAAATACTACGTCCTCGAGATGTTCCCCTACCCGTCCGGCCGCATCCACATGGGGCATGTGCGCAACTACGCGATGGGCGACGTTGTCGCGCGCTACAAGCGCGCCAAGGGTTTCAACGTCCTCCACCCGATGGGCTGGGACGCCTTCGGCATGCCGGCGGAAAACGCCGCGATGCAGAACAAGGTGCACCCGCGCGAGTGGACCTATGCCAATATCGCGACCATGCGCGGCCAGCTGAAGTCGATGGGCCTGTCGCTCGACTGGACCCGCGAATTCGCCACCTGCGACGTCGACTACTACCACCGCCAGCAGATGCTCTTCCTCGACTTCCTGGCCAAGGGCATCGCCTATCGCCGCAAGTCGAAGGTCAACTGGGATCCCGTCGACAACACCGTGCTCGCCAATGAGCAGGTGATCGACGGCAAGGGCTGGCGCTCGGGCGCCGAGGTCGAGCAGCGCGACCTGACGCAATGGTTCTTCCGCATCACCGACTATGCCGAGGACCTCCTGTCGGCGCTCGACACGCTGCCGGAATGGCCGGAAAAGGTCCGGCTGATGCAGAAGAACTGGATCGGCAAGTCGGAAGGCTTGCTGGTGCGCTTCGCGCTGGAGAAGGCGCCGGACGCCGCGACCGACGTCACCGTGTTCACCACCCGGCCGGACACGCTGTTCGGCGCGTCCTTCCTCGCCGTCGCGCCCGACCACCCGCTGGCGACGGCGGCGGCGCGCGACAATCCGGTGCTCGCCGAGTTCATCCTCGCCTGCAAGCGCGGCGGCACCACGGCGGCGGCGATCGAGACCGCCGAGAAGCTCGGCATGCGCACCGGCATCGAGGCCGTGCACCCGCTCGACCCGGCCTGGAAGTTGCCGGTCTACGTCGCCAACTTCGTGCTGATGGACTACGGCACCGGCGCGATATTCGGCTGCCCGGCGCACGACCAGCGCGATCTCGACTTCGCCCGCAAGTACGACCTGCCGGTCACCCCCGTCGTCCTGCCGCCGGACGCCGACGCGGCGAGCTTCAGCGTGGGCACCGAAGCCTATGTCGGCGACGGCACGCTGTTCCAGTCGCGCTTCCTCGACGGCATGAGCCCGGCCGAGGGCTTTGCCGCCGTCGCCGACCACCTCGCCGCGACCGATCTCGGCGGCGCGCCTCAGGCCGAGCGCAAGGTCAACTTCCGCCTGCGCGACTGGGGCATTTCGCGTCAGCGCTACTGGGGCTGCCCGATCCCGGTGCTCCACTGCGAGGCCTGCGGCGTCGTGCCGGAAGCGCGCGAGAACCTTCCGGTAAAGCTGCCGGACGACATCGACTTCGACAGCCCCGGCAATCCGCTCGACCGTCACCCGACCTGGCGCCACGCCGCCTGCCCGCAATGCGGCGGCAAGGCGCTGCGCGAGACGGACACGATGGACACCTTCGTCGACAGCTCCTGGTATTTCGCCCGCTTCACCGCGCCGCACGCCAGCGAGCCGACCGACCCGCAGCGCGCCAATGCCTGGCTGCCAGTCGACCAGTATATCGGCGGCATCGAGCACGCGATCCTGCACCTCCTCTACTCCCGCTTCTTCGTGCGGGCGATGCAGGCCTGCGGGCATCTCGCCATCGACGAGCCGTTCAAGGGCCTGTTCACCCAAGGCATGGTCGTGCACGAGACCTATCGGCACGGCCGCGACTGGGTCTCGCCCGCCGAGATCCGCATCGCCGAGGTGGACGGCGTGCGCACCGCGACCCGGATGGCGGACGACGCCGTGCTGGAGATCGGCGCGATCGAGAAGATGTCGAAGTCGAAGAAGAACGTCGTCGACCCCGACGACATCATCGCCTCCTACGGCGCCGACACCGCCCGCTGGTTCATGCTGTCGGATTCGCCGCCCGAGCGCGACGTGATCTGGACCGAGTCTGGCGTCGAGGGCGCGCACCGCTTCGTCCAGCGGCTCTGGCGCCTCGTCGCCGAGCTCGCGCCGAAACTCGCCGCCACGACCGGTGACATTGCCGATGCCCCGCGTTCGACCGAGATCCGCCGCGCCGCCCACCGCACGGCGTCCGGTGTTGCCGACGACATCGAGCGCCTCGCCTTCAACAAGGCCGTCGCCCGGCTCTACGAACTCGTCAACACGCTGACCGCGGCGACCGCCGGCGACGCCCGCGACGTCACCGGTGTCGCGGACGCCATTGGCGAGGCGCTGTCGGTGCTGGTGCGGCTGATCGCGCCGATGATGCCGCATCTCGCCGAGGAATGCTGGACGGTGCTCGGCCGCACCGGCCTCTGCGCCGAGCAGAAATGGCCGGAGATCGATCCGGCGCTGCTGGTCGTCGACGAGGTGGTTCTCCCCGTCCAGCTCAACGGCAAGAAGCGCGGCGACTTGACCGTTTCGGTCAAGGCCGGCAAGGCTGAGATCGAAAGCGCCGTCATGGCACTCGACTTCGTGCAGACGGCCCTCGAGGGCCGGACGCCGAAGCGCATCGTCGTCGTCCCCGGAAGGATCGTCAATGTCGTCGTCTGATCGGGCGCTCCGCCCGCGGATCGCCGGGCTTCTCGCCCTCGTCCTCCTCGGTGGCTGCACCGTCTCGCCGATGTACGGCAAATCCAGTCAGGCGGCGCTCGCCACCGGCGGCAGCGGCCAGAGCCTCGGCGACCTCCGCGGCCAGATCGCGGTGGCCCCGGCCAACACCCGTACCGCGCAGCTGTTCCGCAACGCGCTGCTGTTCCGCCTTAACGGCGGCACGACGCCCACCGCCCCGGTCTACGAGATCCGCTACTCCGCCACCGGCCAGGAGAACGTAGTCTCGATCGAGCGTGGCTCGGGCGTGCCAGCTGCGAGCCTTTACCGGATGGACGCGACCTATCAGGTCGTCCGCCTGTCCGATCAGAAGGTCATCGACAGCGGCCTGCGCTTCGCCTCGGTGCCGTTCGACCGGTCTGAGCAGCTCTTCGCCTCCTCGCGCGCCCTCATCGACGCCCGTGAACTGGCGGCGAAGGAAGTCGCCGAAAAGGTGCAGCTCGGCGCCGCCGTCGCGATCCGCAAGGACCTGCGCAAGTGATCCTTGCCGGCGCGGGACGGGCGCACCGCCGCCGCGCGCCGGCATTTCTCCGCCAGCGGGGCGCCTGATGGCGGAAAAGAAGGCGGGTGAGGTCGAGGCCTTCCTGTCGCGGCCCGACACCAGCTTTCCCATCGTCCTGCTCTACGGCCCCGATGCCGGGCTCGTCTCGGAGCGGGCGGCCACGGTGGCGGCGCTGTCGGGCGTCGATCCGAAGGACGCCTTCGCCTTCATCAGCCTCAATGCCGACGAGCTGGAAAAGGACATCGGCCGCCTGTTCGACGAAGCGCGGACCATCTCGATGTTCGGTGGACGCCGGCTGATCCGCATCCGCGGGGCCGGCACCGGTTCCGGCAAGGCGCTGTCGGCCGCGGTCACGGATCTCGCCAAGGACCCGCCGCGCGATGCCGTCGTGGTCATCGAGGCCGGCGATCTCAAGAAAAGTGCGCCCTTGCGCGTCGCCGTCGAGCGAGGCCGGGCCGCCATGGCGCTGCCATGCTACCAGGACGAGGGCAGGGCGCTCGACCTGATGATCGACGAGGAGCTGAAGCTCGCCGGCCTGTCGATCGACCGCGATACCCGCGACATGCTGCGCGCGCGCCTCGGCGCCAACCGGCTGGCCTCGCGCGGCGAGGTGCAGAAGCTTTGCCTCTACTGCTACGGCAAATCGGCTGTCGAGGCCGCCGACATCCTGGCGATCGTCGGCGACGTCTCGGCCGACACGCTGGAGGAGACGATCGATGCGGCCGCCACCGGCGAGGTGCGCAAGCTGCCGGAGCTGATCGAGCGGCTGACCTCCGCCGGCACCCAGCCATTCCTGCTGCAGCAGGGATTGCTCCGCCATTTCCAGGGCTTGCAGCTGATGCGCTTTGCCGTCGAGCATGGCGATCAGAGCGTCGCCCGTGCCGTGGAGGCGCGACGTCCGCATTTCCGGCGGAAGGCTGCGCTCGAAACCGCCCTCGGCCTCTGGACCCTCGACGCGCTTTCGCCTGCGCTCGCGACGATCGAAGCCGACATCCTGCACAGCCGCAAGGAGGCCGCGCTCTCGCACGTCATCCTGCGCCAGACCCTCCTCGGCACCGCCGTCGAGGCGGCGCGCCTGCGGAAAAAGGTCCGCTGAACTCAACCTTCGAGGTGTATCGAACCAGCGCTGTCGACGCTCGAACGCGGTCACCCGCCGCGATCCGCTGTGCAGAGATCGTGGACACCCGAGGCCCCCGCCGGCACTTTCGACGCCGGTGTGACACGGCCGTTACGCCGCCGAATCGATCGTCGGCGGGTTTTGCGGAAAAGAGTTAAAGCGTCCGAATACGGGGTTCAGGTGGGCGGTTCTGCTTCGCCTGGAGAAGCCGGCAGATCTCGTCCAGCTGTTCCAGGTTGCCGTAGTCGATCCGCAGGTCGCCACCATCTTCCGGCAGCCGGATCTCGACGCGCATGCCGAGGGTTTCCGACAGGAGACGCTCGAGCGCTCTCGTGTCCGCATCCTTCTCCTCTGCGAGCGGCCTTGCTGGCTGGGCTTTCGGCCGGGCAGCCGGGCGCTGCCGGGCAGGGAGCCCGGTGACCGACGGCGGCACGGGCGTCCGCGCCAGGTCCTCGGCCTCGCGGACCGACAGGCCGCGCTCGATGATCACGCGCGCAAAAGCCTCCGGATCCTCCGCCGAGACCGCCGTGCGGGCATGGCCGGGCGACAGCTCGCCCCGCGACAGCATGCCCTGCACGCCCTCGGGCAGCTTCAGGAGCCGCAGCGTGTTGGCGACATGGCTGCGGCTCTTGCCGAGCACGTCCGCGAGATCGGCCTGCGTATAGGCATGCTCCTCGATCAGCATCTGGTAGGCCTGCGCCTCCTCGATGGCGCTGAGGTCGGCGCGCTGGACGTTCTCGATGATCGCGATCTCGAGCGACTCGCGGTCCGAGATCTCGCGCACGACCACCGGAACCTCGGTAAGGCCGGCCTTCTGGGCCGCGCGCCAGCGGCGTTCGCCGGCGACGATCTCGTAGGCCTCCGCGCCATCGGCGCGTTCGCGCACCAGGATCGGCTGCACGACGCCATGGGTGCGGATCGAGGCCGTCAGTTCGGCAAGGTCAGCCTCGTCGAAATGCCGGCGCGGATTGCGCGGATTGGGCGACAGGCGGGAAACTGCGATCCGCCGCTCGCCGGCGCTCTCCTGCGGCGCAAAGCCGTTCGAGGCCCGCGCCGGCGAGGCGCCGCCGGTGCCGATGAGCGCAGCCAGTCCACGTCCGAGACGCTGCCGCGACTTGTCCTCGTTCATCTCCGTCTCCCCGTCATGCCGGCGCCGGGCGCCGACCGGCCTGTCTTAGTGCGGCAAGACGTCATGCGACCTCCAGCCGGCGTTCGCGCTGGATCACTTCCGAGGCCAGCCGGATATAGGCCTGGCTGCCCGGACATTTCATATCGTAGAGAATTGCCGGCTTGCCGAAGGACGGCGCCTCCGAAACCCGCACATTGCGCGGGATCACCGTGTCGTAGACGTGCTTGCCCATGTAGGAGCGCACGTCGTTGACCACCTGCGCGGCCAGGTTGTTGCGGCCATCATACATCGTGAGGACAATGCCGTGCAGGTCCAGAGCCGGGTTCAGCGTATCGCGCACCTGCTCCACCGTCTGCAGCAACTGGCTAAGTCCTTCCAGCGCAAAGAACTCGCACTGCAGCGGGACGAGGATCGAGTCCGCGGCGGCCATCGCATTGACCGTCAGAAGGTTCAGCGAGGGCGGGCAGTCGATCAGCACGAAGTCGAACTGCGGGACTTCCATCACATGGAAATGCAGCGCGTCGCGCAACCTGTAGGCGCGGCCGGGTGCACTGGCGATCTCCATCTCGAGCCCGAGCAGATCGAGCGTCGACGGGACAAGCGAGAGGTTCGGCACGGCGGTCGCCATCGCCGCCTCGCTGATCGACGCGGACTCCACCAGCACGTCATAGGAGGACACCTCGCGGTCTTCCTTATCGACGCCGAGCCCGGTCGAGGCGTTACCTTGTGGGTCGAGATCGATCAGCAGCGTCTGCTTGCCCACGGCCGCCAGCGCGGTCGCAAGGTTGATCGCGGTCGTCGTCTTGCCCACGCCGCCCTTCTGGTTGGCGATGGTGATGACCCGCATGCGTCTTGGTGCCCTGGCATCCATCGGCTCGCTCCCTCAACCCGCGATGTTTCACGTGAAACATTCGCTCTGGGTCGGCACATCCGGTTCAGCGCGGCGCGATATCCCGGACTTCCAGGATGACCGATTCCACGTCGACCGTCGAAGAGTGCTTTAGCACTGTGAATCGCCATTCGGCCGATGCGTCAACGATTTCTTCATCATGGCGCCGCCCCTTGGCGAAATAGCAGGGGATTTCAGCCCGGATGCGACCGCTGACGAAGCCGAGCAAAACATCGAGCGAGGCAAGGGCCCGCGCGCTGACGGCGTCCGCCTTCGCCAGTACGGGGCCGCAGTCCTCGATGCGCTCCGCATGAACGGTCGCGGAAATGCCGGTCTCGCGGATGACGGCGCGCAGGAAGGCGGCCTTCTTGGCATTGCTCTCGATGAGATCCACATGGGCACCCGCTTGCCCCCGCTGGCAGATGCCGAGGATGATCCCGGGAAAGCCCGCGCCCGAGCCGAGATCGACCCAGCGGCGCGGCGAAGGAGCGACATCGACCAGCTGGAGAGAGTCGGCGACATGGCGGTGCCAGATCTCGCCAAGAGTGGAAGGCGCAACAAGGTTGGTCTTGACCTGCCATTCCAGCAGCAGCGCGACGTAACGGTCTATTCCCTCCAATGTTTCACGTGAAACATGACGCTGCGCCAGCAGCGCGGCCCGACCCGCCGCGATCTCTGCAGCGGCGGGAACGCTCTGTGCCCGCTTGGTCCGGGGGACGGCGGTGCGGCGGGGGGCTTCTTCCTCGTCGCTACGCCGCATGGGAGAGCCTCTGCTGCTTGCGAAGGTGGACGAGGATCAGAGCCAGCGCTGCCGGTGTCATGCCGTCGATGCGCTCGGCATCGGCGAGCGTCGCAGGCTTGCGGGCTGCGAACTTCTGCTTCAGTTCCGACGAGAGGCCGGGCAGCGCCGATACGTCGAAGCTGTCGGGGATCGCCACGCCTTCGTCGCGGCGCAACCGTGCCTGGTCGCGCCGCTGGCGGTCGAGATAGACATCGTAAGAAGCCTCGATTTCGATACGCTCCCGAATCGACGGCTCGATGGAATCGAGTTCCGGCCAGATCGCGGCAAGCCGGTCGAACCCGATTTCGGGTTGCGACAGCAGCTGGAAGGCGGAGCGCGTCCTCCCGTCCTGGTTGAGGTGCAGCCCGCGCTTTGCGGCTTCGCTCGGCGTGATCGTCGACGCCTCCAGCAAGGCCTTCGCCGCCTCGAGCAGCGCTTCGCTGGCCCTGAACACGGCTTCACGGCGCGGCCCGATGAGGCCAAGGTCCAGGCCGAGGGGGGTCAACCGCCGGTCGGCATTGTCGGCGCGGAGCGACAGTCTGAACTCGGCGCGCGAGGTAAACATCCGGTAAGGCTCGGTGATCCCAGTTCTCGTTAGGTCATCGAGCATCACGCCAATGTAGGCATCGGACCGACTGATCGTCACGCATCCGAATCCACCGGCGCGGCGGGCGGCGTTGAGCCCCGCCCAGAGACCTTGCGCTGCCGCCTCCTCGTAGCCGGTCGTGCCATTGATCTGGCCGGCCAGGAACAGGCCGCGCGCAGCCCGGACCTCGAGTGTCGGATGCAACTCCCGCGGGTCTACATGGTCGTACTCAATGGCATAGCCGGGCTTCAGGATGTCGACGTGTTCGAGGCCGGGGATCGACCGGAGAAACTCCCGCTGGATGTCTTCCGGCAAGGAGGTCGAAAGGCCGTTCGGATAAACGGTATCGTCGTCGAGGCCCTCAGGCTCCAGGAAGATCTGGTGGCCGTCGCGTTCGCCGAACTTGACGATCTTGTCCTCGATCGAGGGACAGTAGCGGGGACCGACGCCCTCGATCTCGCCGGAATAGAGCGCCGACCGGCCGAGGTTCTCGCGGATGATGCGGTGCGTCTCGGGCGTGGTGCGGGTGATGCCGCAGGCAATCTGGCGGTTGGCGATGTGGGTGGTAAGATAGGAGAAGGGGGTCGGCACATCGTCCGCCGCCTGGCTGTCCAGCCCGGACCAGTCGATCGTGCGCCCGTCGAGCCGAGCCGGGGTGCCGGTCTTCAGACGGCCGAGCCGCAGCCCGAGACGGCGCAGCGTGCCGGAAAGCCCGACCGAGGGATCCTCGCCCATGCGGCCGGCCGGGATCTTCTGGAGACCGATATGGATGAGGCCGGAAAGGAAGGTGCCGGTGGTCAGCACCGCAGCGCCACAGGACAGCGTCCGTCCATCACCGAGGATCACGCCGGCGACGCTGCCGTCCTCGGCAAAGCTCAGATCGAACGCGTCACCCTCGATGACCTCGAGGTTTTCAGTCGCCCGGATCATCGCCTGCATGGCCGCGCGGTAGAGCTGTCGGTCGGCCTGGGCGCGCGGGCCGCGCACCGCGGGACCCTTGCTGCGGTTGAGCAGCCGGAACTGGATGCCGGCCGCATCCGCCGCCTCGCCCATCAGGCCGCCCAGCGCATCGATCTCGCGCACGAGATGCCCCTTGCCGATGCCGCCGATCGCCGGATTGCAGCTCATCGCGCCGATCGTGTCGAAGCGATGGGTGAGGAGGGCGGTGCGCGCGCCGAGCCGAGCGGCGGCGCTGGCCGCCTCGCAACCGGCATGGCCGCCGCCGATGACGACGACGTCGAATGCTGTGTGGGATGTGCTGTGCATCGTCTGGTTAAGCCGAAAGCCCGGCGGGCTGTCAATGCGCGAGGCGTCGGGGCCAGCCCAGCCGTCTCGTCGGCACGGCACGCAGAGCTGGTCGCAGCACGTGTTTCACGTGAATCACTTGCCGATGCAGAAGGCTGAGAAGATGACGTCGAGGAGGTCTTCGACACCGACCCGGCCGGTGAGGGCGCCCAAGCGGTCGGTGATCTCCCGCAGATCGTCCGCGGCAAACTCGGGCGGCTGGCTTGCTGCAATGGTCCGGTCGAGGAGGCGCAAGGCGTCCGAGACGATCTCGCGGTGGCGGGTGCGGGCCGGAACCAGGGCCGAGGGGTCCCCGGCAGCCATCGTCGCAGCGCCGGCGATGGCTTCCACCAGCTCCTGCAATCCGATGCGGGACTGCGCGGACACAGCAAACACAGGACGTTCATCGCCGGTCGCATCGTTCGCGATCGTATCGCATCCGAATCGCTCCGGCTCCAGATCGATCTTCGTTCGGACAGACCAGACCGGAGACGCCTCGTGTTCAGTCCGGGTCCGAATCGACCCCCCAGTTCTAGCGTACGGCTGCGCCATGTCCGGATGTTTCACGTGAATCTCTGTTTCACACGACCGGAGATCGAGAATGAGGTCGGCATCCTCAGCCGTTGCCATCGCGCGCTCCATGCCGATCGACTCGATGGCGTCCGCCGTCTCCCGCAGGCCGGCGGTGTCGAACAGGCGCACCTTGAGCCCGCCGAGGTCCAGGGCGACTTCGATGACGTCGCGCGTCGTCCCGGCGATGGGCGAGACGATCGCCGCCTCGCGGTCGGCGAGGGCGTTGAGGAGGCTCGACTTTCCGGCATTCGGCGGTCCGATGATCGCCACCTTGAAGCCGTGCCGCAGGATCTCGCCGCGACCAGCGCCTTCGAGGTGGACCCTCATCTCCGAGGCCAGCGCCTGCAGAGACGGCCGGACGCTGTCGGCAACGTCCTCCGTCACGTCGCCCTCGTCGGCGAAGTCGAACGAGGCCTCGAGCATCGCGCGCGCGTGGACGAGGCGCTTCATCCAGTTCTCGTAGAGCGCCCTTAGCGCCCCGCCCGACTGCGCGACCGCCTGGATCCGCTGCGCCTCGGTCTCGGCGGAGAGGAGGTCGGCGAGACCCTCAGCCTCGGTCAGATCGATGCGGCCGTTCTCGAAGGCGCGGCGGGTAAACTCGCCGGCCTGCGCCAGCCGGACGCCGGGGAGGGCGAGCGCTGCGTCGAGGCACGCGGCGACGACCGCGCGGCCGCCGTGCAGGTGGATCTCGGCGAGATCCTCGCCGGTGACGGTCGTCGGACCCTCGAAGAACAGCACCAGTGCGCGGTCGATGGTCTCGCCGTGCGCATCGCGGATGCGGCGGAGGCTGGCCTGTCGGATGGCCGGGACGCCGCCGGCAAGGCGCTCGAGCACCGGGCGGCTGGCCGGGCCGCTGATGCGGATGACGGCGATACCGGCGGGGAGGGCGCCGGAGGAGAGGGCGATGATGGTGTCGGCGGCGATCATGGCATCGGTCATCATGGCATCCCGTCCTGGCACCGGCTCAAACGCAAACGGCCCGACCCTTCCGGATCGGACCGCTGCCAAATCGATCGTTGAGACCGATCAGGTGTTCATGGAGTCGAAGAAGTCCGAGTTCATCTTGGTCTGCTTCAGCTTGTCGTTCAGGAACTCGACCGCATCGGTCGTGCCCATCGGCGCCAGGATCCGGCGGAGGACGAAGATCTTCTGCAGGTCGGCGCGCGGGACGAGGAGATCCTCCTTGCGTGTTCCGGACTTCAGGATATCCATCGCGGGGTAGATGCGCTTGTCCGCCACCTTGCGGTCGAGGACGATTTCCGAATTGCCGGTGCCCTTGAACTCTTCGAAGATGACTTCGTCCATGCGGCTGCCGGTATCGATCAGCGCCGTCGCGATGATGGTCAGCGAGCCGCCTTCCTCGATGTTACGGGCGGCACCGAAGAAACGCTTCGGGCGCTGCAGCGCATTGGCGTCGACACCGCCGGTCAGCACCTTGCCGGAGGACGGCACGACCGTGTTGTAGGCGCGGCCGAGGCGGGTGATGGAGTCCAATAGGATGACGACGTCGCGGCCGTGCTCGACCAGGCGCTTGGCCTTCTCGATGACCATTTCGGCGACCTGCACATGGCGCACCGCCGGCTCGTCGAAGGTCGAGGAGACCACTTCGCCGCGAACCGAGCGCTGCATGTCGGTGACTTCCTCCGGCCGCTCATCGATGAGCAGCACGATGAGGTAGCACTCCGGGTGGTTGGCGGTGATCGAGTGGGCGATGTTCTGCAGCAGCACCGTCTTGCCGGTGCGGGGCGGCGCGACGATGAGTGCGCGCTGACCCTTGCCGAGCGGGGCGACGAGGTCGATGACGCGGGCCGACAGATCCTTCGAGGTCGGATTGTCGAGCTCCATCTTGAAGCGCTCGTTCGGATAGAGCGGCGTCAGATTGTCGAAATGGCTCTTGTGCTTGATCCGCTCCGGGTCGTCGAAGTTGATCGTGTTGACCTTCAGCAGCGCGAAATAGCGCTCGCCGTCCTTCGGCGAGCGGATCGGTCCCTCGACGGTGTCGCCGGTCTTCAGCGAGAAGCGGCGGAGCTGCGAGGGCGAGATGTAGATGTCGTCCGGACCCGGCAGATAATTGGCATCGGGCGAGCGCAGGAAGCCGAAACCGTCCTGCAGCACCTCGACGACGCCCTCGCCGATGATCTCGACGCCCTGGGCCGCCAGGTTCTTCAGGATCGCGAACAGCAGCTCCTGCTTGCGCAGGACAGGCGCATTCTCGACCGCGTTCTCCTCGGCAAAGGCGATGAGCTCGGGGGCTTTCTTGTTCTTCAGGTCCTGAAGCTTCATTTCCAACATATGGTTTTACGGCTCCGTCCCGCGGATGTGATCGGGCGATCGGTGGGGGGACTGCACTGGCGTCAATAGGAAGACCGGATCGGGGGGAAGTCGTGATCAGGGGAAGTCGGTATCGCGAATGCGGGATGGGGAGAGACCGATGCCAGCGACTGAACACGTGCGGCAACGGAGAGGGTGGTGGCGGAACTGATTCGGCCAGCGCCCCTGAGGCAGGGTATCCAGATTGCCTATACCGGCAAGGCTGCCGGGGTGCAAGCGGGTTGTCAGCCAGCGAGGCATTCGGCGCGGCTGCCGAGCGGCCATTGCCCGTCGTGATGCCGGTCCGTCGCCGCCAAGCGGCTGGTTTCTGGCACCGCACGCCTTGACGAAGCCGGCTACAGGATCACTTGCCCGCGCGGGGATCACGAGAGCGAAAAACGCCGCGCAGCCCTGCTTTCGCCAGCGCTGTGGCAATGCCGCAGTTCCGTTCAGGGACGAGCCATGCAAGGGTCCGTCCACCCAAGACTGTGAAGTGACGAGGTCTACATGCCCACCGGCCGCTCTCCCGCCCTCTGGATCGCCACGATCCTCCTCGTCCTCTTCGGTGTCGCGTCGGCCGTTGGCGGCGTCTGGCTGATCAGCGCCGGCGACTCCTGGTACTATCTTGCCGCGGCCGTCCTGTTCTTCGCCACCGCCGGCCTGCTGTTCGCCCGCCGCGAGGCCGCCCTCTGGGTCTATGCGGCGCTGGTCGTCGGCACGCTCGGCTGGGCACTCTGGGAGGTCGGTCTCGACTGGTGGCCGCTCGCGGCGCGCGGCGACGTGATCTTCCTGATGGGCGTGTTCCTCCTCACGCCCTGGATCACCCGCCGCCTCTATGTGCCCGACGTGCGCGCTGCGATGGACGGCATCAAGGGTGGCCCGACCGCGTTCAGCGGCGGCGGCCTCGCGCTCTCCGCCTCGCTGGTCCTGGTGCTCGCGGTGGCGGTGACGTCCTGGTTCACCGACCTCCACCGGATCAAGGGCACCGTGCCGGCCCCGACGACGCGCGTTGCCGGCGACGCCGCCAGCATCCCCGCCGACGAATGGCGCGCCTATGGCCGCACCGGCTACGGCCAGCGCTTCTCGCCGCTCGACCAGATCACCCCGAAGAACGTCAGCACGCTCGAGACCGCCTGGACCTTCGAGACCGGCGACGTGCCGCAGGACGGCGACCCTGTGGAGACGACTTTCGAGGTCACCCCGCTGAAGATCGGCGACCGGCTTTTCCTCTGCACGCCGCACCAGAGCGTCATCGCGCTCGATGCAGACACCGGTAAAGAGATCTGGCGCTACGACCCGAAGGTCCAGGGTGCACTGGCACTGCAGCACCTGACCTGCCGTGGCCTGTCCTACCACGCCGCAGCCGTTTCATCGGAAGCCGCAGCCCCGGCTGCCGCGGCAACCCCGGCTATCTTGCCGACCGGAGCAACGACTGCCGGTGCCACTGCCACCCCGCCCGCCGGCGATGCCGCGGACCCGGCGCTTCCGGTCGCCACCGCCGGTGCCGCCGTCACCGGCACCTGCGCGGCCAAGCTGTTCATGCCGACGGCCGATGGCCGGTTGATCGCTCTCGACCCGGAGACCGGTGCGGTCTGCAGCAATTTCGGCGGGGGCGACGGGCAGATCGACCTCTGGCAGAAGATGCCCAACGTCAATCCGGGCGCCTACTACTCGACCTCGCCGGTGGTGGTCACCGCCAACATCATCATCGTCGCCGGCACCGTCCTCGACAACGTCTCGACGGCGGAAGCCTCGGGCGTCATCCGCGGCTACGACGTCAACACCGGCGATCTCGTCTGGGCTTGGGACAGCGCCAAGCCGGACCAGACGGCGCCGCTGCCGGAAGGCCAGACTTATACCGCGAACTCGCCGAACTCCTGGTCGATCTCCTCGGTCGATGAGGGCCTCGGCATGGTCTATATCCCGATGGGCAACCAGCCGCCGGACCAGTTCGGCGGCAACCGCTCGCCGGCCGTCGAGCGCTTCTCGTCCTCGGTAGTGGCGCTCGACATCGCGACCGGCACGGTGAAGTGGGTTTTCCAGACCGTCCACCACGACCTCTGGGACTACGACGTGCCGGCCCAGCCGAGCCTCATCGACCTCACCCTCAACGGCCAGACCGTGCCGGCGCTGGTACAGCCGACCAAGCAAGGCGAGCTGTTCGTGCTCGACCGCCGCACCGGCACCCCGGTTCTGCCGGTGACCGAGGTCGCGGCGCCCACGGGCGCGGCGAAGGGCGACCATACAGCGCCCACCCAGCCGAAATCGGCGCTGTCGTTCGACCCGCCCGCGCTCACCGGCAAGGACATGTGGGGCGCCACGATGTTCGACCAGCTGGCCTGCCGGGTGGCCCTGACGCGGCTGAAATATGACGGCCGCTTCACCCCGCCCTCGCTCAAGGGATCGCTGATCTATCCCGGCAATTTCGGCGTGTTCAACTGGGGCGGCGTCGCCGTCGACCCGCAGCGCCAGATCGCCTTCACCACGCCGACCTACCTCGCCTTCACCTCGCAGCTGGTACGGCGCCAGAACGAGACCGAGCTCTACGTCCAGGATGGCGGCGAGAAGCCGGCGGGCGCGCTGCCCTCGCTCAACGAGAATTTCGGCGCGCCGTATGCGATCAAGCTGGCGCCCTTCACCTCGCTGCTCGGCCTGCCCTGCCAGTCGCCGCCCTGGGGCTATGTCGCGGCAGCCGACCTCACCACCGGCAAGGTGATCTGGCAGCACAAGAACGGCACGGTGCGCGACTCCTCGCCGATCCCGCTGCCGTTCCGGATGGGCGTGCCGAACCTCGGCGGTCCGATGATGACGGCCGGCGGCGTCGCCTTCCTGTCGGGCACGCTCGACCAGTACCTGCGCGCCTACGACGTCTCGACCGGCAAGGAACTCTGGAAGGGCCGCCTGCCGGCCGGTGGCCAGGCGACGCCGATGACCTATGCCGGCCGCGACGGCAGCCAGTACGTGCTGGCGGTCGCCGGCGGGCACGGCTCGCTCGGCACCCGCACCGGCGACTCGGTAATCGCCTACAGGCTGCCGAAGCCGTAATAGCGGCTTCGGACCCGATATGAAAAAGGGCGCCCCGTGGCGCCCTTTTTCATGTCTTCGAGAGGCTGGAGATCAGACCGTCTGGACCTGCGCCTTGGCGCGTTCCTCGGCCATCCGCTGGGCGAACAGCGCGGCGAAGTCGATCGGGTCGATCATCAGCGGCGGGAAGCCGGCATTGCGGGTGACGTCGGCGACGATCTGGCGCGCGAACGGGAAGAGCAGGCGCGGGCACTCGATGAACAGCACCGGCAGCAGGTGCTCCTGCGGGAAATGCTGCAGCCGGAACACGCCGCCGTATTCGAGCTCGACATGGAACAGCAGATCCTTGTCGTCGCCAGCCTTGGCGTTCAGCGAGAGCTTGACGTCGTAGTCGCCCTCCTCGGCATTGACCGGGTTGGCGGTGACGTTGACGCCGATGTTGATGCCAGGCGCCTTGGCCTGGTTGCGCAGGGCCGCCGGCGCATTCGGGCTCTCGAACGAGAAGTCCTTGATGTACTGGGCGAGGATGTTGATCGCCGGCGCCTGGCCGTTGGGCAGACCTTGATTGGCCTGGTCGATGTCGGACATGAAAGCCTCCGCTTGGATCCCGGGCATGCCCCGCTGCGCGGCCGGCATGGTCCCCATATCTGTCCCGCCCGCCGGCCCCGGCACGCCGGCACCCGGCACGGTCGCCCGCTGCGGTGGCGCGAGCGCTAACACTTCGCGCAAGGGGAGACAAGTTCGCGCAAGACTACCCGCGACCCCGGCGAAACGCCGGCCAAAGGCGGGAAGGGCGGCTATGGCGCAGGCTTGTCGCCGCGCCAGGGACTGTCGGGGTTCGGCCGCCGGGCATACTCGTCGTCGTCGAGCTCGATCACGCCGGTGGGGGCGGCCGGCCCGGGCGCCGGGCGGCGGAGCAGGTCGCCCGACGGCATTGGGCGCCCGCGAAAGCCGGTGCCGCCGGGCATCGCCATCACGGTGACGCGCCCTTTCAGGAACCGCCAGGCGAGATCGCGCACCGGCGGGATGAAGAGGAGATAGCCGATGAGATCGGTGACGAGGCCGGGCACGATCAGCAGGAACGCCGCCAGCACGATCATCACCCCGTGCACCAGCTCGCGCCCCGGATTTTGCCCGGCCTGGACCTCCTGGCGGATGCGCAGGAGCGTCGACAGGCCTTGCCGCCGCAACAGGAGCACGCCGATCACCGCATTGCCGACGACGAGGCCGAGCGTCGGCATCAGCCCGATCCGGTCGCCGACAAGGATGAACACGGCGATCTCGATGATCGGCAGCAGCAACATCGAGAGCGGGAGCAGCAGGAGGCGCAGGGGAATTCTCCAGGTTGGGATCTCGGGCCAAAAGGAAGAAGAGGCCGGCATCCGACTAAAATTTCGTCGATATCGGCACGCTCCGTTCATTGCGGCCGCATAATTCGCGCGAATGCACGTCACAAAGAAGATAGGATCGGCCAACGGCAATTTGAATGAGCGACCGGCTCACTTATATGCAAGGTCTGCGGCGGCGGGGGAACCGTTGCCAGCTTCTTCCACCGCACCAAGCGGACACACTTTTTCGCCGCACGAATTTCCACCGCACGACGCGAACACATAGGGATTGCGCACAGGATGACCTTCGGGACGATCTTCTTCATCATCGTGGCGGCGATCGTCCTGTTCCAGCTGCGCAACGTGCTGGGCCGGCGCACCGGCAACGAGCGGCCGCCGTTCGATCCCTATGCGCGGCCCGAGAAGACCATCGAGGCTCAAGGCAATGTCGTGACGCTGCCGAACCGGCGCGAGACCGGCGTGACCGAGGCCGTGGTGGTCGACCGCTATGCGGCGATCGACAAGATCGTGCCGCCTGCCGAGCCGGCCAATGCCGAGCTCCGCCGTGTCCAGGACGCCGACCAGACCTTCGATGCCAAGGGCTTCATCGATGGCGTGAAGATCGCCTACGAGATGATCGTCGGCGCCTTTGCCTCCGGTGACCGCAAGACGCTGAAGAGCCTCCTCAGCCAGGAAGCCTATGCCGGCTTCGAGGCGGCAATCACCGAGCGCGAGGCGCGGTCGGAAAAGATGCAGTCGACCTTCGTCGGCATCGACGACGCGAAGATCGTCGCCGCCGAAACCAAGGACCGCGAGGTCCTGATCACCGTGCGGATCGTCTCCCAGCTGATCTCAGCGGTGACATCGACCACCGGCGAGGTGATCGACGGCGATCCGGAGACCGTGGTCGAGGTCAAGGACGTCTGGACCTTCGCCCGCGACACGCGCTCGAAGGATCCGAACTGGAAGCTGGTCGAAACGCAGTCCGAAGCCGCCTGAGCCAGACTGCGACGGCGAGGTGCCCGTGCTGACAGACCTTCTGGCGAAACGCCGCTTCGATGACCTGCCCGGATGGGCCGCGGCAGACCACGCCGCGGCCCTTTCGGCGTTCAGGCGCTCGGCTGCGCGGTTCATGGCCGGCGCCGTCAAGACCGGCACGCTCGGCGTCGATGCGGAGGATTTTCGCCCGGCCGCAGAAGCTGCTCTATCCGCCGCCGCCGAGATCGGCCCGGCGGAGGCCCGCGCCTTCTTCGAACGGCATTTCCAGCCGGCGTTTCTTTCGGCGAAGGCCGAGGATCCCACCGCACGCGGCTTCCTCACCGGCTATTACGAGCCCGAGCTCGACGCCTCGCTGACGCCGGATGCCCGCTTTTCCACCCCGCTCTACGGCGTGCCGAACGACCTCGTCGCCGTCGACGACGTGTCGCGGCCGGCGGGGCTCGATCCGTCCTTCCGCTATGCTTGGCGCCGGCCGGACGAGCATCTCGACGAATACCCCGACAGAGGCGCGATCGAGGCAGGCTTCCTCCACGGCCGCGGGCTGGAGATCGCCTGGCTCGACAACCCCGTCGATGCCTTCTTCGTCCACATCCAGGGCTCGGCCCGGCTGCGGCTACCAGACGGACGCCGCTTGCGCGTCACCTATGCCGCCAAGACCGGGCACCCGTTCACGGCAATCGGCCGGATCCTGGTGCAGGAGGGCGCGCTGACGCTCGCCGAGGCCGACATGGACGGCATCCGCAGCTGGCTGGCCGCGCATCCGGGTCGCGTCCGCGGTCTCCTCGACCGCAATCGCTCCTTCATCTTCTTCCGCGAGGCCGAGGTGCTCGACGAAAGCCTCGGCCCCGTCGCGGCCGCCAAGGTACCGCTGACGCCATTGGCCTCGATCGCCGTCGACCGCGTGCTCCACACCTTCGGCACGCCGTTCTTCATCGACGCGCCCGAACTGGTGCTCGCCGGCACGCCGTTCCAGCAGCTGATGATCGCGCAGGATACCGGCTCGGCGATCCTCGGCGCGGCGCGGGCCGACATCTTCGTCGGCTCCGGCCTCGCGGCGGGGCAGGCGGCGGGACGCGTGCGCCATCCCGGCGACTTCTATCTGCTGCTGCCGGCCTCCGTTCACGCCCGGATCGGGCGATGAGGCGCCGGCGGGGTCTCAGCGACGACGAGCTGCGGCTGTGGGTCGGCGTCGCCCGGCAGGCAAAGCCGATGCCCGGCAAGGATCTGCCCGACCTGCCGCCGGCCGAGCCGGTGGCGGCGCCTCGGCCGCCTGCCGTGCCCCGGCCGGCTTCGGCCAAGAACGTCCGGCTGCCGGCGCCGAAACCCGCCGCGATCGCGGTCCCCAAGCCGAGCCTGATGCCCGCCTACCAGGCGCCGGCGATCAAGGCGAAACCCGTGCGGGTGCTGCCGGGCCTCTTTCCGATCGAGAAGCCGGTCAAGCGCAAGATCGCCAAGGGAAGGGTCGAGATCGACGACCGCATCGACCTGCACGACAAGACCCAGATCGTCGCGCATTACGCGCTGCTCGGCTTCCTGCGCCAGGCGCAGGCCCACCATATGCGGCACGTGCTGGTGATCACCGGGCGCGGCGCTTCCTTCGGCTCGCGCGGGGTGATCAAGCGCTCGTTGCCGCACTGGTTCGATACGCCGGAGTTCCGCAGCCTCGTCGCCGGCTTCGAGCCCGCGGACCGCAGCCATGGCGGCGATGGCGCCTTCTACATCCGCATCCGTCGGCGATGAGCGGCGTCACCCGCAACGCGCCCAAAAGGCGACAGCGTTGACCCCGTTCGGCGAGCGCATCCGCGCACTGCGGCAGGAGAAGGGCGTGACCCAAGGCGAGATGGCAAAGGCGCTGCGCGTCTCCAGCGCCTATCTCTCGGCGCTCGAGCACGGCCGCCGCGGCCGCCCGACCTGGCAGCTGCTGCAGCGGATCATCGGCTATCTCAACGTCATCTGGGACGATGCGGAGGAGCTCGAGCGGCTCGCGGAACTCTCCCACCCGAAAGTGACGGTCGAGACCGCCGGCCTCAGTGCCGACGCGACGGCACTCGCCAACCGCCTCTCCGAAACCATCGCGATTTTGGCCCCGGCAGACCTGGTGCAGCTCCGCGCAGCGCTGGATGAGGCCGCCGCAAGGGCCGAGGCGATCCGGGCTGCGAAGCGGCGGCGGTAGGTGAGGGGGCGGGTGGCGAGATTGGTGGTAGCGGGCGCGGAGTAGCAGGCGCGGGGGTAGCGAGCGCGAAGTGGAGGCGCGGGGGAATTACCCTTTGAGCGTTGACGAGGCGCGGCCCTTGGGCTGAGGATGACATGGTTCCCATATGCTGAGGGCGCACCGGAGCTGCATACGCTGTGGGCAACCTCAATCGTTCGCTATGGGAAACCTCAATGGTTTCGAAGGAGCTGCCATGATGCCGGCCCTTCAATTTCGTCATCCCGGACTTGATCCGGGATCCATTCCTCCGCGCTGAATTGGACCTGTCCCGTGCAGAAACAACACGCGGCGCAAAGGCGGGAAAGTCGCCCGGAGCGTGTGGGGCGGACGATTTGGAATGGATCCCAGCGAAACCGTCGGTTTCGCAGCGGTCAAGCCCGGGATGACAAGGTTTCAGGGTTGGCGCCCTGACTAGTATAGCCGCCGCAAGATACACCGGAACACGGGATTATCTACACCGCCCCCAATTGCCGCGGGCAACCGAGGCATTCCCCGAAACCGCACGACCTCACAGCGGTTCGCCGTCCTCGTCCAGTTCGTCCTCGTCATATTCCTCGATCGGAATGTCGCGGCCGATGAGGCTCTTGTCGGGCGTGCCGTTGAAGGTCGCGTCGGTCTGGCGGACGAAATGCGATGCGAGATCGGGCTTGTCGGTCTCGCTCTCCACGGCAGGAACGGTGTCGGCGGAATGGGTTTTCTTGTCGGACATACTGGCCTCCCGGATCGGCCGACCTTCAAGCGTCGGCTGTCTCGAAAAGGCGGCAGGGCCAGCGCTGGTTCCCGCGCCGGCATGAACGCGTCAGACGGCCACGGCGATTTCCGGCGGGGTCGCGGGCTCGAGGAAGCTCAGCCAGAGGGCATCCGGCCCCAGCGTCTCGATGAAGGCCCGGTGGCGCAGTGCCTCCTCGGGCGTCACCCGCGGCGCCAGCGGCACGCGGCGCGGCGCGAGGCGAAGGACGGCGCCGTCGGCGTCGCGCTGCTCTTCCTGGTGCGAGGAGACGAGGCCGAGCGCCGCCTGGCGGCCGCCGATCAGCTCGATGTAGACGCCGGCCAGGAGTTCGGAGTCGACCAGCGCGCCGTGCTTGTCGCGCTTCGACGTGTCGATCGAGAAGCGCGAGCAGAGGGCATCGAGCGTTGCCGGCGCCATCGGGAATTTTCGCCGCGCCATCTGCAGCGTGTCGATGACCCGCTCCATGTCGATCGGCGGCAGGCCGAGCCGCTTCAGCTCGGCATTGAGGAAGCGGATGTCGAAGGTGGCGTTGTGGGCGATCAGGACGCTGTCGCCGAAGAACTCGGTCATCTCGGCGACGACCTCCTCGAACAGCGGCTTGTCCTTCAGGAAATCGTCGGAAATGCCGTGCACGTCGAAGGCGCCGGGATCGACGCGGCGACCCGCCGGCCGCGCGAAGGCGTGCCAGGACCGGCCGGTCGGGATGTGGTTCCAGAGCTCGATCGCGCCGATTTCGATGACGCGGTCGGCCTCGAAATCGAGGCCGGTGGTTTCCGTATCGAAGACGATCTCGCGCATGACTTCATCCCGTTGGTGTCCCGGTGTCGCGCATCTCCCCCCGAAGTTCAAGCGAGAGCTTCCGGGGGATGACGTTGTCCCCGAGGCTCGCAAGATGTTCTTACTTTGTTCTTAACGTTTACTCAGCGGCTACGAGTTTGTCGATGAGTTCGGCGATCGCGGCGCGGGCGGGTTCGATGCCGCCGGCGGTGTCGAGAACGAAGTCGGCGCGGGCCCGCTGCTCGGCGTCGGGCACTTGGCGGGCAAGGATGGAGGCGAGCTTCTCGGCCGTCATCCCCGGCCGGGCGAGAACCCGCTGGCGCTGCACCTCGGCCGGCGCCGTCACCACCAGCACCTTGTCGACCCGGCGCTCCCCGGCGGTCTCGAACAGAAGCGGGATGTCGAGCACCACCAGCGGCACGCCGGCCTTCCGCGCCTCCGCCAGAAAGGCCTGCTCCTCGGCCCGCACCAGCGGATGCACTAGCGCCTCCAGCGCCTGCAAGGCCGCGGGATCGCCGAGCACCCGGGCCGAGAGCGCCGCGCGGTCGACGACGCCGTCGCGCACCACGCCCGGAAACAACGCCTCCACCGCGGGCGCCGCCTTGCCGGCATAGAGGCGGTGGACGGTCTCGTCGGCGGAATGGACGCGAATGCCGCGCTCGGCGAAGAAGCTTGCCGTCGTCGACTTGCCCATGCCGATCGTGCCGGTAAGGCCGAGGACGATCATCGCGCAGGTCTGCCAGCAGAGCCCGTCATGGCGCGATGTCGGCGACGAGCCGCGCCCGCAGCGCCGCGTCGACGGTCGGGCGCTGGCCGAACCAGCGCTCGAAGCCCGGCACCGCCTGGTGCAGCAGCATGCCGAGCCCGTCGGCATGGCGGAGGCCCCGCGCTTCGGCCGCCAGCAGCACCGGCGTCGCCAGCGGGACATAGACGATGTCGGTGACCAGCGCGGTGTCTGCGAGGGCGGAAAGATCCGGCAAGGCGCCGTCCTCTGTCGCCGAGGCCGGCACGGTGTTGACGAGGAGATCGGCGCCGGCGAGGAGCGCTGCCTGCGCTTCCGCGCCATGGCCGCTGACCCGGGCGCCGAAGCGCTCGGCCAAAGCCGACGCCCGGGCCTCGGTGCGGTTGACGACGTGGACGCGGGCGACGCCGGCCGACAGCAGCGCGAAGACCACCGCCAGCGCCGCACCACCGGCGCCGAGGACCACGGCATTCTCCGCATCGCGCCAGCCGGGCAGGCGCTCGTCGAGATTGGCGGAGAAGCCGTAAGCGTCGGTATTGCCGCCGGTGAGGATCCCGTCCTCCCACCACAGCGTGTTCACCGCCCCGATCGCCTCGGCCGCCGCATCCCGCCGGCCGACGGCGGCAAAGGCCGCCTCTTTGTGCGGCAGCGTGACGTTGCCGCCGACGAAGCCGCTGCCGGCAAAACCCTCGAGGAAGTCGCCGAACTCTTCCGGCGGGATGCCGAGCCGCTGGTAGGAGCCGGGAATGCCGTAGCGCTGCAGCCAGTCGCCGTGGATGAGCGGCGAGCGCGAGTGCCAAACCGGCCAGCCCGTCACGAAGGCGCGCGGGCCTTCCTGAGGCTCATTGGGCGTCTCGTCATCGTGGAAGACATGCATGGCGGTTCCGGCAGCAAGGCGTTCAAGATCCCCGCAGCGTTACCCAATCGATCGCCCGACCGCAAACCTTCGAGAGCGCGGGTTCTTGAGAACGCGGAGACCAACGGCCGCCGTGTCTCACGTGAAACATTCGGCGGACTGCCTAACGTCTCGGGAGAGCGGAAGATGCCCGGCGTCAGTCCGCGTCGAGTTCAGGATAATGGCGGAAGATGCCGTCCTCGCTGAGCGGCAGGCGGCGATCGCTGGCGAGGTAGGTGGCGATGTTCGGCTGCGCGGCGACGCCCGCCGCCAGCGCCACGACGCGCGGATAATCGGCCTCGATGGCGGCCATGCGCCGGGGAAAGGCGTAGCGGAGGCCTTCGACCAGTTGGAACAGGCCGATGTCGGCATAGCTGAGACTGCCGCCGGCGAGGAAGCCGGAGGCGTCGATCAGGCGCTCGTACCAGCCGAGGTACTTTGGCATCCGCTCCGCCCGGAAACCTTCGGCCCGGCGCAGGGCCTCGGGCTTCTGGTCCTCGTAGTAGAGCCCGGTGCCGACGGGATGATGGACCTCGTGCGCCTCCGAAACGATGTCGGCCGTGGTCGCCGCGATCGACCGGGCGAACAGGCGGGTGGCCGGATCCTCCGGCGCCAGCCCCAGCGTCTCGCCGAGATAAGCTGCGATGACGGCGGTCTGCGAGACCATCAGATCGCCGTGAACGAGGAAGGGCGAGGCGAACGGGTGGGCGCCGCCCCAGCCGGACTTCATCATCGCCGTCATACCGGCAATGCCACCGCCGGGAATGTCCAGCCGGGCCATGTCGCGATACTCGGCCCCGGCGGCTTCCAGCACCAGCCGGACGAACTCGCCGCGGCCTTGGATGCCCGGCCAGTAGTAGAGATCAAAGGTCATGGCGGCACTCTCCAAGATTTAGTCGGCCCGCCCCACAGTTGACCGCGGGACGGGTACCGGAGCCGTTCCGGAGGCTCGCAGGACTAGATGCCGATATCCTCGGCGGTCTTCGGCTGCATGATCGGACAGCCATTGTGCGCGGCACGGAAGCCGGAGGACATCTCGTAGGCGGGCTTGCGCACCCGCATGATCGAGCCGAGCGGCCGGTGCTCGGTGATGCCGTGCCAGGGCGAGAAGGCCATGCCGTTGTCGACATGGCGCTCGGCCGCATCGCTCCAGGCATCCTGCGGGCCGACGCTGACGCGGCCGACGGTGATGAACGGGCTCTCCTCCTCGGACCATGGCACCGAGGCATCCTCGATCGGCATGGCCGTTGGATCGGTCATCAGCTGCACCCGCAGTTCCCATTCGCCGGACTGCGTGGCGAACACCTCGGACACCGCCTCGCGCAGCGCATTGGGCTTGCCGGAGACGTCGACCTTTGCGCCGGTCAGGGCTTTCAGGTTGGGGCTGACCGGGGCAAGCGACAGTTTCGCGACGTAGCGGCCATAGAGGAGCGGTGCCTGGGTATAGAAAGTATCGCCGAGCACATGGGTGTTCGGATGGCCGCCCATGGCGATGAGGGTCGAGCTCTTGCCGCCGGCTGCCTCGACCAGAGTCTCGGCGCCGCGCAAGGCCGCCGAAACGGCTTTCTTCAGGAACTGCGGCGTGTCGGTGGTCTTGGCGAGGAGCTTCAGGTTGCCGAGAAACGCCTTGGCGGTGGAGGCGGAGAAGGCGGGGCCGTTGACCATGACGAAATCCTGATCGGCGCCCGGCGAGTCCGGCAGACGCTCGCCGGGCACGCCGACGATCTTCATCGCCATGCCGCGCGGCAGAGAGATGGAGTCGTCGAGGATATCGCCGGGATTGGTGGAGAAGCGCATCACCACCGGATAGGACGCCGCCGTCGCGAAGATGCCCTGCGCGAGTTCCGGCGGCAGGCCGTCCGCGATGGTCAGCGTGCCCCGCAGGATGCCGTGGCTCTTGGCGTGGACGCTGCGCACGGCATGGCCGTAGTCCTTGGCGGTGATCTGCATGATGCCGCGCAAGGTCTCCACGAGCTCACGCGCGGTCTCGGCCTCGTCGAACTCAAGATGCTCGAAGCGCGGGTCGAAAGGGACAGGCGGGTTCTGGAACGGAACATGGCTCATGGGACATCCAGTCTTGCAACAACGGTCTCCCTCGAATGGCCGGGAGGCACTGCTGTTCCCCGGCAACACCGGCTTGTGAGCGAGATGTCGCACTGTTGCCGGCCGGCATCCGTTTGCGCTGCGTCATGCCGGCCCCGGAGACAAGCCGCCTCGGACGGGTGGACAGGCCGGCCGCACTTGCCTAACCAGACGCCGGGGCCCCGCCGGTTCGTCCGCCGCGCCTCTCCCGTATCGAAGACCTCGAGGAAACCCCATGGACGCCGTGCGTTCGTTCGAACGGCCGGCCGTGGCGCCCGACAACAGCTGGAGCCGGCACCTCAAGGCGACGCTGGTGCTCGGCCTGCCGCTGATCGGCGCGCAGCTGGCGCAGATGTCGATCCACGTCACCGACACCGTGATGATCGGCCAGCTCGGCCCCGAGCAGCTGGCCGCCGCGGTGCTGTCGACGCAGGCCTTCTTCCTCGTCTGGATCTTCGGCTCGGGCTTTGCCCAGGCGGTGATGCCGCTCGCCGCCAACGCCGCGGGGCGCGGCGACATCAGGGGTGTCCGGCGGTCGGTGCGAATGGGGCTCTGGGTGATCACCCTCTACGCCATCGCTGTGATGCCGCCGCTCTGGCACTTCGAGGCGATCCTCGTCTCGCTCGGCCAGGACCCGGCCGTCGCCGCGCGCGCCGGCGCCTTCATGCGCGTCCTGCAATGGGGCATGTTCCCGGCGCTCGGCATCATCGGCCTGCGCTCCTATCTCAGCGTCCTCGGCCGCGCCAACCTCATCCTCCTCGTCACCGTGGCGGGCGCGCTGATCAACGGCCTCCTCGCCTATACCTTCATCTTCGGGCATTTCGGCGCGCCGGCGCTCGGCATGCAAGGCGCCGCCTACGCCTCGCTCGGCACCAATGCCGCGATGGCGGCGATCACCGTCGCCTATGCCGTGCTGAACCCGCATCTGAAGCCCTATGAGCTGTTCGTCCGCTTCTGGCGGCCGGACTGGCCGGCGTTCTTCGAGGTGTTCCGCCTGGGGCTGCCGATCTCGCTGACGGTAATCGCCGAGACCGGCATGTTCGGCGCCTCGACCATCATGATGGGCTGGCTCGGCGCGGAGGTGCTGGCCGCGCACGGCATCGCGCTGCAGCTCGCCTCGATCGCCTTCATGGTGCCGCTCGGCCTGTCGAACGCCGGGACGGTCCGGGTCGGGCTCGCCTATGGCCGCAAGGACTGGCCGGGTCTCGGCCGCGCCGGCTATGTGGCGCTGGGGCTGACGGTGATGACCTCCGGCGTCGGGGCGCTGCTGTTCTGGCTGGTGCCGGGCACGCTGATCGGCCTCTACCTCGACCGGTCGAACCCGCACAGTGCGCCGGTGCTGGCCCAGGGCATCGCGATGCTGATGATCGGGGCGGTGTTCCAGCTGGCCGACGGCCTGCAGGTGACCGGCTCGGCGCTGCTGCGCGGCCTGAAGGACACGCGGATACCGATGCTGATCGCCGCCTTCAGCTATTGGGTCGTCGGCGTTCCCGTCGCCTACGTCCTCGCCTTTCCGCTCGGGCTCGGCGGCCCCGGCATCTGGTGGGGCCTCGCCGCCGGGCTGGCGCTGGCGGCCGTGCTGATGTGCTGGCGCTTCCACCGCCGCGCCGCCTTCGGCCTGACGCCGGCCTGAGCGCCGGCAGGCAGGCTCGCCCGCCTCCTGCAAAACGGCCGCACAAAAGACCGGAGCATGAGTCTTTGGCCGCATAGAGCGCCAAAACCGGTTGCGACATGTTGACCGAGGGTAAGCGCGAAACTAGCGTCGACCCAAGCCAAGACCCCGGCCAAGCAGACGCAGCGCTGCACCGGGGCGATCTGCACATCAACGGGTCTGGGAGGACGTCCGATGAAGCTTGCATCCCTTGTAGGCGCTGCCGCCATGGCGCTCGCCATCGGTATGGCCGCCGCGCAGGAATATCCGACGCAGCCGATCACCATCGTCGTGCCGTTTGCCGCGGGCGGGCCGACCGACACGGTGACGCGGCTCATCGCCGAGCCGATGGGCCGGGAGCTCGGCCAGCAGATCGTGGTGCAGAACGTCGCCGGTGCCGGCGGCACGCTGGCAGCGGGTCAGGTCGCGAAGGCCGATCCCGACGGCTACACCATCCTGATGCACCACATCGGCATGTCGACCGCGCCGACGCTCTACCGCAACCTCGACTTCGACCCGCTGAAGGATTTCGCCACCATCGGCCTCGTCACCAACGTGCCGATGACGATGATCGGCCGCAAGGACCTCGAGCCGAACACACTGGCCGAGCTCGTCGCCTACGTGAAGGCCAACAAGGACAGCGTCGTCTACGCCAATGCCGGCATCGGCGCGGCCTCGCACCTCTGCGGCATGCTGTTCATGAACGCCATCGGCACCGCGGTGACCACTGTTCCCTACAAGGGCACGGGCCCGGCGATGACCGATATCCTCGCCGGCGAGGTCGACTTCATGTGCGACCAGTCGACCAACACCACCGGCCAGATCAAGGGCGGCGAGGTGAAGGCGTTCGCGGTGACGACGCCGGAGCGCCTCGGCAACCTGCCGGACGTGCCGACCTCGATCGAGGCGGAGCTGCCGGACTTCCAGGTCGGCGTCTGGCACGGCCTCTACGCCCCCGCCGGCACGCCCGACGCGGTGGTCGACAAGCTCTCGAAGGCGCTGCAGGCGGCGCTCGCCGACAAGACGGTGATCGAGCGCTTCGCCGAGCTCGGCACCGCCCCGGTCGCGCTCGACCAGGCGACGCCCGCCGCGCACAAGACCTACCTCGCCGACCAGATCGCGCTGTGGAAGCCGATCATCGAGAAGGCCGGCGTGTTCGCCGACTGAGAGCCGGCCACACTCTTCGCAATGCACGACGCTGAAGCTGTTTTCTTCGCCCCTCCGGGGAGAAGGTCGCGGCAGCGGGATGAGGGGGAGCGCGCCGCGACAGTGACCATCGTCCGTCCGCGGCATGCCCCCTCATCGGCCTGCCGGCCACTTCTCCCCGAAGGGGCGAAGGAGGCAGCGTCGACGCCGCAGCCTCCCCGAATGTCACCGCCCCCCTGAAAGGCCCGCCGTGGAACTGCAGAAATCGCGCAAGGACCTTCTATCCGGCCTGATCTTCCTCGGCTTCGGGGCAGCGTTCGCCGTTACCGCGCTCGGCTATCCCATGGGCACCGGCCTGCGGATGGGCGCCGGCTTCTTTCCCTTCGCGCTCGGGCTGATCCTCTGCGGCTTCGGCATCGCCGTCATGATCAAGGGTTTTCTGCACCGGGGCGAGGCCGAAGACCTCGGCACCATCCCCTGGCGCGGCGTGGTGCTGATCCTCGGCGGGCTGATCTTCTTCGGCGCCTGCGTGCGCGGGCTCGGCCTCGGGCCGACGCTGTTCGTCACCGTGCTGGTCAGCGCCCTTGCCAGCCGCACGCTCTCGCCCGTCATTGCCGTCGTCCTCGCCGCGGCGATGACGGTGATCTGCTACGTTATCTTCGTGCGCGGCCTCGGCGTCACCGTCCCGATGCTCGGCCCTTGGATCGGTATCTGATGGATCTCGTCGCCAACCTCGCCCTCGGCTTCCAGACGGCGCTCGAGCCAACCAACATCCTCTACTGCTTCGTCGGCGTGCTGCTGGGCACCCTCGTCGGCGTGCTGCCGGGCATCGGCCCAACGGCGACGATCGCCATGCTGCTGCCGATCACCTTCGCCTTCGCCCCGGTGACGGCACTGATCATGCTCGCCGGCATCTATTACGGCGCACAGTACGGCGGCTCGACGACGGCGATCCTGATCAACCTGCCGGGCGAATCCTCCTCGGCGGTGACGGCGATCGACGGCTACCAGATGGCCAAGCAAGGCCGCGCCGGGCCGGCGCTCGCCACCGCCGCGCTCGGCTCGTTCTTCGCCGGCACAGTCGCGACCTTCATCCTGGTGCTCGCCGCCCCGCCTTTGGCGCGCGTCGCCCTATCGTTCTCGGCGCCGGAATACTTCTCGCTGATCATCCTCGGCCTCCTCGCCTCGATCGCGCTGGCGCAAGGCTCGGTGCTGAAGGCGATGGGGATGATCGTGCTCGGCATCCTCCTCGGCACCGTCGGGCAGGACGGCTTCGACGGCACGCCGCGCTATTCCTTCGGCTTCCGCGAGCTCTATTCCGGCATCAGCTTCGTCTCGGTGGCGATCGGCATCTTCGGCGTCGCGGAAATCCTGAGGAACCTCGAGAACGAGACGACGCGCGACGTCATGGTCAAGACTGTGAAGAACCTCTGGCTGACCAAGGACGACTTCAAGCGGATCATCGCGCCGGTGCTGCGCGGCACGGCGCTCGGCTCGATCCTCGGCATCCTGCCGGGCGGCGGCCATGTGCTCGCATCGTTCGCGTCGTATGCCCTAGAAAAGCGGGTGTCGAAACACCCCGAAGAGTTCGGCAATGGCGCGATCGAGGGCGTCGCCGGACCGGAATCGGCGAACAATGCGGCGGCGCAGACCTCGTTCATCCCGCTGCTGACGCTCGGTATTCCCGCCCATCCGGTGATGGCGCTGATGATCGGCGCCTTCATCACGCAAGGCATCACCCCCGGGCCGAACGTCATCACCGACGAGCCGGCGCTGTTCTGGGGCATCATCGTCTCGATGTGGGTCGGCAATCTGATGCTGGTGATGCTGAACCTGCCGCTGATCGGGCTCTGGGTGAAGCTCCTCACCATTCCCTACAAGGTGCTGTTCCCGGCGATCATCGCGTTTGCCTGCATCGGCAGCTACTCGATCGACCAGAACGCCTTCGACATCTACGCCATCGTGTTCTTCGGCGTGCTCGGCTACGGGCTGATGAAACTCGGCTGCGAGCCGGCGCCGCTGCTGCTCGGCTTCGTGCTCGGCCCGCTGCTGGAGGATCATTTCCGCCGGGCGATGATCCGCTACCGCGGCGACCCGATGATCTTCCTCGAACGCCCGATCTCGGCCGCCCTCCTGGCACTGGCGCTCGCCGCGGTGATCATCGCGGTGCTGCCGCAGATCCGGCGCAAGCGGCAGGAGGTGTTCGTCGAGGACGAGTGAGGGTCAGCGGTGGAGCGGATAAGGTTTGATCAGCGCCTCGGCCGGAATGTCCCAGTCCCTCGACAGCCTATGCACCATATCGAGCGTAAGACCGCGTCGTTTGCTTAAGACTTCCGATGCGCGCGACCGCGATCCCAGGAGCTTGCCAAGATCGACCTGCGAAAGGTTCCGCATGGCCATGACTTCGTGAATCATCTCGATCGGATCTGGTGGGTCGATGGGCCAATGCAAGGCCTCGTACCGCTCAATCAAGGTCGCAAGGACATCGTAACGGTCGGCTTCGGCGCTTCCTGCGGGGGGCGAGTCGACGAAATAAGGCTCGATCTCTGCAAGGGCCCAGTCATAATCGGCTTCCGTGCGCAGCGGGCGGATGTCCATGTAAGCCATCCTCGTGCGTCCCAAATCCTCAGCGATCGGCGGAGAAAGGATGGCACGATCGCATGAATTCGTCATCCCGGACTTGATCCGGGATCCATTCCAATCCGTCGAACAAGAGTGGTCCGGGGGACATTCTCACCATTCTGAACCGGTCGACGCCTGACGCGAAGAGGAATGGATCCCGGATCAAGTCCGGGATGACGAACTTGGAGGGTTTGCGCCTTATCTGTAGCAGCCAGAATAGCCAGAGTCGGGGAGAGGTCACAATCGCGTAGGCATATCCGACAGAAGCACGCTGTAACCGATTACGAGGCTAAAGAGCCAGCGTTACTTCCCTGAGCTTAGCCGCTGCGAGCTCAGGCGCAGCTCTTCGAACCGCCGCCTTCGGGCTCGATCTGGACGCGGGTATGGCCGGCGCCGATGAAGCCGAGGCGCTGGGCGGCGCCCTTGGAGAGGTCGATGAGACGGCCCTTGATGAAGGGCCCGCGGTCGTTGATGCGGACGACGACGGCCTTGCCGTTGTTGAGGTTGGTCACCTTAACCTTCGAGCCGAGCGGCAGCGTCTTGTGCGCGGCGGTCATGGCCGAAGGGTTCATCATCTCGCCGGATGCGGTACGCGAGCGCAGGGCATACCAGGAGGCGCCACCGCAGGAAGTGCGGACCAGGGGCTTGATCGGCCGGGCATCGGCCGTGACGGCGAAGGTGGCGGTGAACAGGGTAGCCACGAGGGCAGTGGCGGCCAAAACAGTCGTCGTCTTCAAGAACTCGGGTCCTTATCCCGTTGATTTCCCACGGGTGACCGAGCCTTGCCTCGTGGCCCCCGTGTTTGACGGGGGCTCAGTGCGCGGCTGATCAGGCCAGAAAAAGGACCGTTCCATCACGAAGCATTTCAGCGCGTTATCCTAGCGCGGTTTTTGTGAGGCATGCGCCGCGTAATCGCCTGCGAGGGCTGACAGCGCCTCCCGGTAGGTCGGATAGCGAAACGTGTACCCCGTGCGCTTAATTTGCGCGTTGGAAACCCGCTTGTTCTCGCCGTAAAAGCTCCGCGCCATCGGCGAAAGCGTCGCGGTGTCGAAGTCCACCGCCGGCGGGACGGGCAGACCGACGAGCTGAGCGGCATGCTCGACGACGTCCTGCGGGGGGGCGGGCTCGTCGTCGGTGACGTTGAAGATGCCGCCGATCCGCTGCCCCGCCAGAAGTTTCAGCGCGCCCGCGATATCCTCGACATGGATGCGGTTGAACACCTGGCCGGGCTTCACCAGCCGCCGCGCCTTGCCCTCCGCTAGATTGACGAAGGCGTTGCGGCCGGGGCCGTAGATCCCCGACAGGCGCAGAATGGCCAGCGGCACGCCGCGCTGGGCGGCAAGCTCCGCCCAGCCCTCCTCGGCCTCGACACGCTCGAGCGAGCGTTGCGAGACCGGCTTTACCGGCGTCGTCTCGTCCACCCAGGCGCCAGCGTGGTCGCCATAGACGCCGACGGTCGAGAGATAGCCGATCCAGGCAAGGTTCGGCATCCGCGAGAGCACGGTGTCGCGGTAGGCCGAAAGAACGGGATCACCGGCCTCGCCGGGGGCGATAGAGACAAGGAGATGCGTCGTCTCGCGGAGCGCGGCCTCGATCTCGTGCGTCCCCGCCGCCGTGCCGCCGAAGAGGAGCGGCTTCCAGCCCTTTTCCGCCATGACGGCTGCCTTGTCGGCGGACCGCGTCGTCACCCCCGCCAGAAGGCCTGGATCCAACGCTGCGACGAAGGCGCTGGCCGAGTAGCCACAGCCGAAGACGAACAACCGGTCGCTCGGGTTCATGACAGGCTCCCGGCTTTGCCTTTGGCCAGCGCGCCCCGTTCAGTCCGTCCCGTCCAACGCATGCCACTCGCTCCTCACCGTCTCGTCCTCCTCCCTATGCAGGGCGGCGGCACGACCTGCCAAGGCCCCCGGCGGATCGAGCCGCCCGAAAGACCAGACCGCCATCGCCCGCACCAAGGGCGCGGCGTCGGTCAGTAGCGCATGAACTTGCGGCCAAAACCCAGCATCGCCCGAATTGCCGGCCGCGATCAGGCAGTTCGACACGAATTTGTCCCGCCCGACGCGCTTGACCGGCGAGCCGGAGAACAGCGCGCGAAAGGCCGCGTCGTCGAGCGCCAGCAGGTCGGCGAGGCGCGGCGCCTTCAGATCGTCGCGGGCCACGAGCTTCGCCTCCCGCGCTTTCTCGGCGAACTTGTTCCAGGGACAGACGGCGAGGCAGTCGTCACAGCCGTAGATGCGGTTGCCCATCGCCCGCCGGAACGCTTTCGGCACCACGGCTTTCGTCTCGATGGTGAGGTAGGAAATGCAGCGGCGCGCATCGAGCCGGTAGGGCGCGGGGAAGGCATCGGTCGGGCAAGCGGTCTGGCAGGACGTGCAGGAGCCGCAAAGGTCGCGGCCGGGCGCGTCGGGGGAAAGGTCGAGCGTCGTGAAGATCGAGCCGAGGAAAAGCCAAGAGCCGAGCTCGCGCGAGACGAGGTTGGTGTGCTTGCCTTGCCAGCCGAGCCCCGCCATCTGGCCGAGCGGCTTCTCCATCACCGGCGCGGTGTCGACGAAGACCTTCATCTCGCCACCGCCGGCCTTGGCGATCAGCCGGGAGCCGAGTTCCTTGAGGCGTCCCTTGATGACGTCGTGATAGTCGCGGTTCTGGGCGTAGACCGAGATCGCCCCGCGGTCCGGCCGGCCGAGGATCGCCAGCGGGTCCGCGTCCGGGCCGTAGTTCATGCCGAGCACCACGATCGAGCGCACCGCCGGCCACAGCGCCCGGGCCGACCGGCGCCGCTCCAGCGTCTCCGGCATCCAGCCCATGGTGCCGTGCCGCCCGTCCGCGACAAATTCTTCCAGCCGCCCGCCGGCCGCGACGTCCCCCTCGCCCGGCGCGACGCCGACGGCATCGAAGCCGAGGCGTCGGGCATCGGCGTCGAGGAAGGCGCGGAGGGCGGCGGGGGTGGTCATGCTCGGTATATAGCCGATCTCGGGCAAAGGCCGGTAGCAAAGCGGGGATGCGCCGTTCCAGCGTAGTTGCTCTTGCGAAAACATCCTCATCGGGCGCAGAATTCACGCTTGAGCGGGAGGAACCCCCTATGAACTTCGTCCTCAAAGTCAGTGAAACCGGTCATCTCGACCTGCCGGAAGACCTGCGGAAATCGATGGGGATCGAGCTTGGCGGACCTGTCACGGTTCGGATCGAGAACGGCGAGCTTCGCATTCGCGCCCTGTCGAAGGTCCTGAAGGAACTGCAAGAAGAAGCCTCCGCAATCCTCGCCGGCGACAGCGTCGACAGCTTCCTTGCCGATCGGCGCCGGGATGCCGCGAGGGAGTAGGCGCGTTGCTGCTCGATGCTTCCGCCGTGCTCGCCTATCTCCTGGAAGAAACCGGAGCCGACAGCGTTCGGGAAACCTTGCTGGCGGACAGCGCGATGAGCACCATCAATTTCGCCGAGGTGGTTACGCGCTATGTCCGTGGCGGAGCGTCGGACGACGCGGTCGGCCGGCTGCGGGACCGCTTGCCGATCCGGCTTGTTCCCTTCGACGAGGCAACTGCGATCGAGGCCGGCCGCCTGGCACGGATCACCGCTGCCTTCGGCCTGTCGCTGGGCGACCGTGGCTGCATCGCGACCGCAAGGCTCGGCGGATACGCAATCCTCACCGCCGATCGGATCTGGAAAGAGGTCGCTCCACTCGTTGGAGTAGATGTGCGTCTGATCCGCTAGCCCATATCTGCCAGCGTTAGTTGGAAGTCAGGCGTCCCTAGAAGTCCAGCTCGGCGTAGTGCGCCACCGGCGGAATGCCGCGGATGCGCTCGGTGAGGAGGGGGCGGAAGGAGGGGCGCGACTTGACGCGCATGTACCATTCCTTGGCGAGCGGCTCCTTCTCCCAGGCGATCTCGCCAAGATAGTCGAGGATCGAGAAGGAGGCCGCGGCAGCAAGATCGGCATAGGAGAGTTTTGGGCCGGACAGCCAGTTGCGGCTCTCCGCCAGCCAGCCGACATAGCGCATGTGGTGCTTGAGGTTGGCACGGGCGGCGCGGATGGCGGAAGCATCGGGCGAGCCGCCGCCCTCCTCGGGGCGCATCTCCAGCTTGAAAACGCGCTCGCGCACGAGGTAGCGGGTCACCTCGCCATCGAGCTTGATCAGGAACCACTCGGTCAGCCGGCGGATCTCGGCGCGCTCCAGCGCCTTCTCGGCGAGCAGCCGCTTCTCGCGCTGGAAGGCGCCGCGGGTCTCGTCGAGATATTCGGCGATCACCATGCCGCCGACGATCGGCGCGCCGGAATCCTCGGAGAGGATCGGCAGCGTGCCCGCCGGGTTCAGCGCCAGAAATTCGCGGCGGCGCTCCCAGGGCCGTTCGTCGACGAATTCGGCCCGCTCGCCGTATTCACCGAGCACGAGCCTGACAAAGCGTGACGCCGCCGACATGGGATGATGATGGAGCCTCAGCATGGGTGCGCGATGGGTTCTTTCGTGGGAAACGGGGCCTGCGAAGGATCGCCGGTTCGGGGCCGGTCCGCCGTGCGCTGCGGTACGGCCAAAACTCAATCTCTCATTAAAAGGTCAAGGAAAGGAAAACTACCTTGTCCAACCCCATCGACCATCTGCGGCACTTTCGGCACTAGCCGTCTCGCCGGTTCCGGCGCCGGAGACCGACGTCTGGCGTGGCGACATCCTCGGTTCGGACCGCACCCTCAACGCCGGACATAGCAGGTCGGTCCCATTCAGCAAGGCCTGCGAACCATTCGGGCCCCTGCCGCGCGATGCCGCACGTCCGCTGGATACCGCTTCATTTTTCCGACACAGCCCGAAGGCAGAGATGGTTAAGGCTTTTCCGATAGCAGGGAGAGAGCCGCCGCCGCCGCGTCTAGACGACCGCGTCGCGTGCCCACAGAGCAGCCGGACTGCAGGGGAACTTTAATGGACATCGGCTCTGCCGCCATCGCCACCTTTCTCGGGTTTCTCGAGGGACTGACCGAGTTCATCCCGGTCTCCTCGACCGGGCACATCCTGCTCGCCGGTCATTTCCTCGGCTTCCATTCCAAGGCCGGCACGTTCGAGGTGCTGATCCAGCTCGGCGCGGTGCTGGCGGTGCTCTCGGTCTACTTCGCCAAACTCTGGCAACTGGTCACCACCTTGCCGACGAGCGCCGAAAGCCGGCGCTTCATCGGCGGCGTGCTCCTCGCCTTCCTGCCAGCGGCGGTGATCGGCATGATCCTGCACGACTTCATCAAGTCGGTGCTGTTCGAGTCGCCGATGACCATCTGCATCGCGCTGCTCGTCGGCGGCATCGCGCTGCTCTTCATCGACCGCCTCGCGCCGAAGCCGCGCTATACCGACATCATGCAGTTCACGCCGGGGCTCTGCCTGAAGATCGGCTTCTTCCAGTGCCTCGCCATGATCCCCGGCACCTCGCGCTCCGGCGCCACAATTGCCGGCGCGCTGCTGCTCGGCACCGACAAGCGCTCGGCCGCGGAATTCTCCTTCTTCCTCGCCATGCCGACCATGGCCGGCGCCTTCGCGCTCGACCTCTGGAAGAACCGCAACGTACTATCGGCCGACGACATCTCGCTGATCGCCATCGGCTTCGTCGTCTCCTTCATCACCGCGCTGTTCGTGGTGAAGTACCTCCTCGACTTCGTCTCCAAGCACGGCTTTGCGCCGTTTGCCTGGTGGCGCATCGCGCTCGGCAGCGTCGGCATCGTGGCGCTCCTCGTCTGGGGATAGGGCGCACTTCGCCCCGTCACGTAAAAGGCCGCCCCGATGGCTCGGGAGCGGCCTTTTTTGTTGGATGCGGGACGCAGCGGCGGAATGAAATGTCGGCCGGAGTGTCTATGTGTGACGGTTTGGAATGGATCCCGGATCAGGTCCGGGATGACGAAGCTGCAAAGCTTTCGCCTGCTGATCAATCGAAAAAGCGTTTCAGAACTGGAATGTCTACTCGGCGTTCGTCATCCCGGGCTTGACCCGGGATCCATTCCAAGCCGCTCAAACAAGTGCGGTCCGGTAGACCTTGGCCTTCCCCGCGCGAAAACCCCGCAATCCTTACGCCGCTTCCTCGTCGCGCAGCCCGCCGGCCTGCGGCTCGGGCGTGGTGAACTGGCCTTGCGGGCGGAAGCGGATGAGGTAGGTGGGGAGGATCGACTGGATCGGCTGCGGCTGGATGCCGAAGGCGGCGAGGGTGCGGTGTTCGGCGATGGCGGCGTCCGAGACGACGTTGTCGTTCTTCAGCTGGTCGACCTGGTCGGGGGTCAGCGGCGCGCCGGGGAGGTACTGCATCACCCGCGCCATCTGGCTGGCGGCGCCGAAGGGGATGTTCACCAGCCGGCGCTTGCGCTGCACAACGGTCAGCATCGCCTCCATCATCGCCTTGAAGGTGAGGATCTCCGGACCGCCGAGTTCGTAGACCTTGCCGCCCTCGACCGTGCCGTCGACGGTCGCCGCGACCGCCTCGGCGACGTCGTTGACGTAGACCGGCTGGAAACGCGTCAGCCCGCCGCCGATCAGCGGCAGGAAGGGCGACAGCCGTGCCATGTCGGCGAAGCGGTTGAAGAACTGGTCCTCGGCGCCGAAGACGATGGAGGGACGCAGGATCGTCGCCCCCGGCACGATCTCCAGCACGGCACGCTCGCCCTCGCCCTTGGTGCGGGCATAGCCGGAGGTTGCGGCCGGGTCGGCGCCGATCGCCGACATCTGCGTCAGCCCGGCACCGGCGCCGCGCGCCGCCTCCGCCACCGCCCGCGCGCCGAACGACTGCAGCGCATCGAAGGTCTGGCGACCGGATTCGGCGAGCACGCCGACGAGGTTGACGACGTGGTCGGACCCTTCCACCGCGCGGTCGATCGACCAGCGGTAGCGCAGGTTCGCCTGGATCGGCATGACCTGGCCCATATTGCCCGCGGTCTGCAGGTGGTAGGCGAGGTCCGGCCGGCGCGAGGCGACGCGGATGCGGTGGCCGCGCTTGGCCAGGGCCCGCACGACATAGCGGCCGAGAAAGCCCGAGCCACCGAAAACCGTGACCGTCTTTTCCGTATCGATCGTCATGCCGCTCTCCGTCCTCGCCGGCGTCCCGGCACCGATGTCCGGCGCCGAATGGGGTTGGCGCGTCATACCGCGGAACGGTTGCAAGGTGAAGCACCAAGGCTGTCGCACCCTCGCCGGCGCCATCAACACCGCGACAGCGGGGACGACAGTGAAATCCGCGTTGACAGCCCGCAAACGAGACTCTAAAGCTCCCGGCAAGTGCCCAGGTGGCGGAATTGGTAGACGCGCACGGTTCAGGTCCGTGTGCCGCAAGGTGTGAAGGTTCGAGTCCTTTCCTGGGCACCAATCTATTCCCGGTCGTGATCGAGGTTCCCGCAGAGCGGGCAGACACCTCGAAGACGACGGAATGGTCCCGCTAGACGACCATCAGAGATTTTACATCGGACGATGACGCCCCGCTTTCAGCGGCGGCGTTTCTTCGGCTTTCCGTCCGTTGTCCGGTATTATCTGGCAGCTTCAAGACTTGGTCTTCTTGGCGTTCCCGGCGTGATCTCCCTGTTCGACCGCGAAGGCCGGCACGGCGTCGCCCGACGCTTCGGCAACATTTCGCGCTCTTGCCCGTTGCTACAGACGAAACAGCAACGGAGTGCATCATGCGCAAGACCCTCATCGCCGCCACGCTCGCCAGCTTCACGCTGATCCCCGCCGCCTTCGCGCAGCAGACGATCGTCGTACAGCAGCCACCGGCCGCCATCGTGACCGAGCAGCCGGCGACGACGACCATTGTCACGGAGCAGCCAGCGCGGCGCGTCATCGAGGTTCCGGCGCAGGTGCGCACCTACGTCACCCAGCAGAGCCGTCCGTCCGTCGTGCTGGAAGGCCCCGTGGTCGTCGGACAGCCACTGCCGGACACCGTGGAGTACCAGGTGATCCCCTACAGCGACGGCTACGCCTATACGGTCATCAACAACCAGAAGGTCCTGATCGACCCGAAGACCCGCAGCGTGATCGAAGTCTACGACTGATCGCCCGCCGGAAGACGGCGATCCGTTTTCGAACGATCGCTGGAAAGTAGCGATTTTAGCATGAAAAAAGCCGAGGCAGCGTCCGCTGTCTCGGCTTTTTCGTGTCCGGTGTCAGGTGTCAGGTGCGATCAGAACGGCTTGACGATCACCAGGATGACGATCAGCACCAGCAGCACCGTCGGCACCTCGTTGACCACCCGCCAGTGCCGGGCGCTCTTGAGGTTGGCGTCGCGGGCGAACTTCTTCGTCGCGGCCGAGAGGTAGCCGTGCAGGCCAGACATCGCGAGCACCAGCGCGATCTTGGCGTGCAGCCAGCCCCCCTGGAAGGCGAAGGTCGAATAGGCGAGCCAGAGGCCGGCGACCCAGGTGATCAACATGGCCGGGGTCATGATCGCCTTGAGGAGCCGGCGCTCCATGACCTTGAAGGTCTCGGACTGCGGCGTGCCCGGTCCGGCTTCCGCATGGTAGACGAAGAGCCGCGGCAGATAGAGCATGCCCGCCATCCAGGCGATGACGGCGATGACGTGCAGCGCCTTGATCCAGGTGTCGAAGTCCTTGAAATCGTATTCCATGCTCAATTCCTCGAATTTCGCACGCGGGCGATCAGCGCCTCGACGTGGGCGATCGGCGTCTCCGGCGTGATGCCATGGCCGAGGTTGAAGATCAGCGGCCCGTGCCCGAGCGCCGCCATGATCCGGTCGACGCCTTCCTCGAGCGCCGCGCCGCCGGCCACCAGCCGCAGCGGATCGAGATTGCCTTGCACGGCGCCCTGCTGCTGCAGCTCGGCGCCGAACGACAGCGGCACCGACCAGTCGAGGCCGACGCCGTTGACGCCGGTCTTCTCGCGGTAGTTCTTCAGGAGCGGACCCGCGCCTTTGGCGAAGCCGATGATCTTGGCGCCTGGAATAGCGGCGCGGACCTTGTCGACGATCGCCTTGGTCGGCGCCACCGAATAGGCCTCGAACTGCGCCTCGTCGAGGACGCCCGCCCAGGAGTCGAAGATCTGCACGCAGTCGGCGCCGGCCTGCAGCTGGCGGATCAGATACTTCGCCGACATGTCGGCCAGCATCCAGATCAGTTCCTTCATCGCCTCGGGGTGCTGGTAGGAGAACATCCGCGCCGGCGCTTGGTCCGGCGTGCCGTGCCCGGCGATCATGTAGGTCGCCACCGTCCAGGGCGCCCCGCAGAAGCCGATCAGCGTCGTCTCGTCCGGCAGTTCCTTGCGCAGCCGCGCCACCGTCGCGATCACCGGCGCGAGATGCGTTTCCGCGCGGGTTGGATCGAGGTTGGCGATTTCCTGCGGCAGGATCGGCGTCAGTTTCGGACCTTCGCCAGTGACGAAGTGGAGACCGCGATCGAGGGCATCCGGAATGACCAGGATATCGGAGAACAGGATCGCCGCATCGAAGCCGAAGCGGCGGATCGGCTGCAGCGTCACCTCGGTGGCGAAGTCCGGATTGTAGCAGAGGTCGAGGAAGCCTCCGGCCTGCTGGCGCAGCGCACGGTACTCCGGCAGGTAGCGTCCGGCCTGGCGCATCAGCCAGATCGGGGGCGGCAGGCCGGTCTCGCCATCCAGCACGCGGAGCAGTCGGCGATCAGCCATCTTGTTCCTCTTTCTAAGAGTAATTTCGATCGAGAAATCTCTTTTAATTCTATGAGTCGGTGGATAGCCGGAATCCACAGAGCGGAGAAGATGGACGCGAGGTCGGTAAAGTCCATGCCTTCCCGGCAGCCGTCAGGCCGTGCCGGGGATAATTCCGGGACTGGTGCCGATTTGTCGATCGAAATGAGAGGTTTGCGCCGAGAGCGCGCTAGGACCGGGCTGTGGACGGTGCGGGGACGGGCGGAACGTCGCCGCTTTATCCCCGGAGTTCACAAGCCTGCTTCCACAGCCGGTATCATGCATGGAATTGTGGATGAAACCGGACTTGTTCACGCCCTGCCGGCGCGCACGGAAAGCCCCCGGGACAAACCCCCGGTCATCAACAGGGGGCCGAGAATCGCGGGGGCAAAGAGGCGCACCTCTTGCGCTTCTCCGGCGAATCGAGTCGCGGGATGAAATCCGGCCCTTTTCGACATCCGCATTTGACCCGAAGAATCTGAATAAAACTTTAAGGAAACCGCCATGCCGATCATTCTTGCCTCGGGCAGCCCGCACCGCCGGCTCATGCTGGAAAACGCCGGCATCGCCTTTGCCGTCGAGCCCTCGACGCTGGACGAGCGGGCGCTGGAGGCGCCGCTTCAGGAAAGCGGCGCAGGTCCCGAGGATGTCGCGCTGGTGCTGGCGGAGGCGAAGGCGGTGGATGTCTCCGGCCGGAACCCCGGCGCGCTGGTGATCGGCGCCGACCAGACGCTGTCGCTGGGCGATCGCGTCTTTCACAAGCCGGCGGATAGGGAAGACGCGCGGCGGACGCTGCTGGCGCTGTCGGGACAGAGGCACCGCCTGAACAGCGCGGTAGTGCTGGCGCGGGACGGCGTCGCCCTCTGGCGGCATGTCGGCGTCGCCGAGATGACGATGCGCACCCTCGATCCCGGCTTCATCGGCCGGCATCTCGGCCGTGTCGGCGACAAGGCGCTCGGCAGCGTCGGCGCCTACCAGATCGAGGGGGAGGGGATCCAGCTGATGGAGCGGATCGAGGGCGACCTCTTCACCATCATCGGCCTGCCCCTGCTGCCGCTGCTCGCCGAGCTGCGGGCGCGGGGGGCGATCGACGGGTAGGTAACGCGGCCACTCCAGGGATCGGAGGGCGAGAACTCCAGATATTCGTCATCACCGCGTGGTGCGCAAGGAGCCATGCCGGGGCTTGGAAGACAACGTCATCGGTCGGCGCGGCGCGAACCATTCTGTCCCCGAAGCAGCCTTGGAAAGGGAGAGGCATGGGTCCCCGCGCGGTGCGCGAGGATGACGATCTCGAGCGCTGTGCCGTCTTCTGGGCAGCCTGCAGCTCCGCTGGCTGAACCGATGCCGCGGCTCCGTGCGCAAAGGGCGGTCATCGTCCTGCGCTAACGCGGTATCGCTGTTTGAATGGCGCCGATCCCAACGGTCGTCATCCTCGGCCGCAGGCCGGGGACCCATGCCGGGGCGTGGAGGTAATTTGAGAAGTTGGAGGTTGTCCGCGTTGCCGAGCACGCCTGGACAGGGAGAGGCATGGGTCCCCGCGCGGTGCGCGAGGATGACGATCTCGAGCGCTGCGCCGTCGTCTGGACAGCCTGCAGATCCGCTGGCCGAACCGATGCCGCGGCTCCGCGGGCAAAGGCCGGTCATCGTCCTGCACCCAACGTTATCGCGGTTTGGATGGCGCCGATCCCAACGGTCGTCATCCTCGGCCGCAGGCCGGGGACCCATGCCGGGGCGTGGAGGTAATTTGGGGCGGTGGAGGTTGTGACGTCCCGGTAGCAGCCGGTGACAGGGAGAGGCATGGGTCCCCGCGCGGTGCGCGAGGATGACGATCTCTGAGGTTTCAACCTGCGGGTGGTTCGGCTGTCACGGACCCCGGAGCTATCCCGCAGAGATCGAAGCGGCATTTTCGGACGGGGCCGGCGTAAACAAAAACGCCGCGCCGGGGTTTCCGGCACGGCGTCAGGCATCAGGCTTCATCTGGCCAGGCGCGAACGCCGCGCCAGAATGTCGGTGTCAGTTCGCCAGCTTGTCGGCGAAGAGGGCGAGGGCCTTCTGGTAGACGCCGGCCTTGTTCCAGTCGGCGAAGACGGCGTTGTTCGGCTCGCCGGGATTGTAGCCGGCGCCGGCCTGCCAGCCGTGTGCCTTCAGGAAGTTGGCGGTGGAGGCGAGGACGTCGGCCTTGGAGCGGATGAGGTCGGAATGGCCGTTGCCGTCGCCGTCGACGGCAAAGCGCAGGTAGTTCTTGGCGAGGAACTGGGTCTGGCCGATCTCGCCGGCCCAGGCGCCGACCATCTGGCTGGCCTGCATGTCGCCGCGCTCGACGATGCCGAGTGCTGCCAGCAGCTCCTCGGTGAAGAAGTCCGAGCGGCGGCAGTCGTAGGACAGCGTCGCCAGCGAGCGGAAGACGTTCATGTTGCCGGAATTGGCGCCGAAGCCGGTTTCCATGCCCCAGATCGCGACCAGCACTTCCTTCTGCACGCCGTAGCGCTTCTCGATGGAGTTGAGCATGCCGGCATTGTCGCGAATGATCTTCTTGCCCTTGTTGACGAAGGAGGCGGGCGCGCGGCGGGACATGAACTCGTCGAGCGAGAGCTTGAAGCTCTTCTGGTTGCGGTCGAGGCCGATGACCTTCTTGTCGTAGCTGACATTGCCGAGCGCCGACTGGATGGTGCCCTCGGAAATGCCGGCCTGCCGGGCCTCGCCCTTGAATTCTTCGAGCCAGGCGGGAAAGCCGTTCGCATTGTTGCCGCACTGGGCGGCGAGCGCCGGTGCGGAAGCGATGCCGACGAGGGCAATGCCGGCGAGCGCCAGAGCGCGGGCGGCCTGTCCGATGATCTTCATGAATTGTTCCTCGTTATGACGCCGCGGAGCCGGGCCCGCCTCGGTTTCATCTGATGTGCGGCGGCACGGCCGCCGCTTTTGGTTGGCATCCTGCGGGTTCCCTAACCCATTGCGTTGCTTCTGCGAAGGGCAGGAGAAGGGGAACGACGAAGGATCGTCTTCGCCAGGACATGCGCTCACGGCGTCGTGTAGAGAAAATCCTCGCGGACACCGAAACGACATCTGCGGCATCTGGCTTAAAGCCGGGTTACCAAAGCGATAACGAAGGCGAAGTGCGTCGCCTGGTGGGCGCTCTGGTCGAGCCCGAATGCCCACCAGAACGGCGGCCGGTCGAAGCCAAGCCCGCGCGTCGCCACCGCCTTGATCCGGTCGATGGCGGCGTGCACGGCAAGGTCGACCAGCGCCAGCCAGGCGAGGGCCGGAACCGTGGCGAGCGCGATCGCCAGCGTTCCCGCGGCGTGCAGGGCGGCATGGGCAGCGAGCGGCGCCCGCCAGTCGTTGACGGCGCCCTTGCCCCGCACCATCCAGGCCGTCTGCAGCAGGTAGTCGCAGAGAAAATGCTTGGCCATGAAGGCGGCGTAGACGAGGCAAAGCGAGGCGAGCGAAATCTGCACGTGACGGACCCGTGCCGCAGAGGCACGGCAGCTGAAGCATCTAGACAAAACACTAACGTTGCATTGCGCCCGCGCTTGTCGCATCGCTGGCGCATCACTCCGATGGCGGCACCCGCAATGTCCAGCTCTCCGCTCGAAACTCCCAGCCCTCTCGCGCCAGCCTTCGGTGAGCGCGCGCCCGGTGCTCCCAGTGCCCCCGGCACTCCCAGTGCCTCCCGCACTCCGGGCACTCCGGGTACGCCCGGCGTTATTGGCGTTCCTGGCGACCCCGCGGTGCCCGTCACGCCGGTTCCGCCGGGGCCGGCTGTCGCGCCGGCCACCCGCACCGGGCTCGGCATCCTCCTGATGCTTCTCGCCATGCTCGCCTTCTCGCTGAACGACACCATGGGCAAGTGGCTGGTCGCCACCTACACCGTCGGACAGGTGATGCTGCTGCGCAGCGTCGCCGCCCTCGTCGTGCTCGCGCCGATGATCTGGCGGATCGGCCCGCGCCGGATCATCGCCGTCGACCGGCCGCGGCTGCAGCTGCTGCGCGTCGTGCTCTCGACCTTCGAGGCCTTCTGCTTCTACGCCGCCGTCGCCTCGCTGCCGCTCGCCGACGTGATGACCTACTGGCTGGCCGCGCCGATCTACGTCGCCGCGCTGTCGCCGCTGATGCTCGGCGAAAAAGTCGGCTGGCGGCGCTGGACGGCGATCGCGGTGGGCTTCTGTGGCGTCATCGTGGCGCTCGAGCCCTCGGCCGCGAGCCTTACCTGGCCGGCGCTGATCTCGGTCGTCGGCAGCTTCGTCTTCGGCCTCACCATCATCCTCGGCCGCCAGCTGCGCGGCACGCCGGATACGGTGCTGGTCACCTGGCATTTCGGCGCCTCGTTTCTCGCCGGCCTTGCGACCGTTCCCTTCGCCTGGGTGACGCCGACCGCGCTCGATTTCGGGCTGCTCAGCCTCCTCGGCGTCGTCGCCATGCTCGCCCATGTCGCGATGAACCGGTCGCTGAAGCTTGCCGACGCCTCGCTGGTCGCGCCGCTGCAGTACACGCTGCTGTTCTGGGCGCTGATCTTCGGCTTCATCTTCTTCGGCGAGGTGCCCCGCCCGACCATGCTCGTCGGCGCCGCGATCATCGTCGCCTCCGGCCTGTTCATCGTTTTTCGCGAGCGTCAGCTCGGGAGGCCGGCGGTGCGGCCGGTGGATCCGCACTAGAGCGCCGTGTGCCGCAAGCGAGGCGGGGAGGGCGTCAGGCCCCGCCCTTCACCTGCGTCGAGACGCCGCTGAAAGCCGCCCGCCGACGGCGCACATCCGGTTGACCCTCCGAAAAATATAAAATATTCTTTTGCCGCGACGGCGCTTTGGCTCGGCTCTTGTTCAGGGCGAACCAGGCGGCTGGCGCAGACGGCGCGTGCGGAGGAGAGGCCGTCACGCGGGAGAGACGTCGAAACCCCTGCCGTCAATCGGTGGCAGCGGGCGGGCCGGAGGGCCCTTTCATCCTGGGGAGGATTTCTGCATGACCATTAAACTGACGCCTAAACTGACGCCGTCGCTGCTGGCGGCGGCCGCGTTCACGGTTCTGGCCGGCGCCCCGTCGGCGATGGCCCAGAGCTCGGACAAGACCTTCGCGCTGTCCAACAACTATGCCGGCAATTCCTGGCGCCAGGCGATGATCAAGAGCTGGGAAGACGGCACCAAGAAGGCTGTCGAGGCCGGCGCCGCCAAGTCCGCCGACGCCTTCACCACCGGCGAGAACTCGCCGACCGAGCAGGCCGCACAGGTGCAGAACCTGATCCTGCAGGGCTACAACGCCATCGTGCTGAATTCAGCCTCGCCGAGCGCCCTCAACGGCGCGGTGAAGGAAGCCTGCGATGCCGGCATCACCGTCGTCTCGTTCGACGGCGTGGTCTCCGAGCCTTGCGCCTGGCGCGTCGCGGTTGATTTCAAGAAGATGGGCGTCGACCAGATCGACTATCTCGCCAAGCGCTATCCGAACGGCGGCAACCTCCTCGAAATCCGCGGCCTCGCCGGCACCTCGGTCGACGACCAGATCCATGCCGGTCTCGCCGAGGGCGTGAAGGCCCATCCGAACTTCAAGATCGTCCGCGAAGTGCAAGGCGACTGGACGCAGACCGTCGCGCAGAAGTCGGTGGCGAGCGTGCTGCCGAGCCTGCCGGAGATCATCGGCGTCGTCACCCAGGGCGGCGACGGTTTTGGCGCTGCGCAGGCCTTCGAGGCCGCCGGCAAGCCGCTGCCGACGATCATCATGGGCAACCGCGAGGACGAGCTGCGCTGGTGGAAGCAGCAGAAGGACAAGAACGGCTACGAAACGTTTTCGCAGTCGATCGCACCCGGCGTCTCCACCCTCGGCTTCTGGGTCGCCGAGCAGATCCTCGCCGGCAAGGAAGTGCCGAAGGACCTCGTCGTCCCGACGCTGCGCATCGACCAGGACAATCTGGAAGGCGGCCTCGAAAAGACCCCGGCCGGCGGCGTGACCAACCAGGAATACACCCAGGAACAGGCGGTGGCGGTGATCGCCGGGAAGTAAGCGGCTTCGGCCGGTCGGCCTGCTACCCCCTTTGCCATCACGGCGAGGTGCGGGGGTGACGCTGCCGTCTTCTCCCCTGCGGGGAGAAGGTCGCGGCAGCGGGATGAGGGTTAGCGCTGCCGGGTTTGTCCGCGGCTTCCCCCTCATCGGCCTGCCGGCCACTTCTCCCCGGAGGGGCGAAGAAGCAGCGTTTCGGCCGCGCTTGTCTTCTCAAGCACCGCTCCTCATCCCGCGACCTTCTCCCCGGAGGGGCGAAGAATGCAGCTGACGCCCATCCGAGAATTTGACCCGATGACAGCATCGCCTTCCGCCATCCCGCCCGCACCCCCGATCGTCGCCCTGTCCGGGGTCACGAAATCCTTTGGCGCCGTTCGCGCGCTGGCGGGGGTCGACCTGGTCGTCTCGCCTGGCGAGGCGCTGGGGCTTGTCGGTCACAACGGCGCCGGCAAGTCGACGCTGATGCAGATCCTTGCGGGCACGCTGACCCACGATGCCGGCACCTTCGCGGCCGGTGGCGAGCCGGAGGTTGCGCGCTTTTCGGTCGCCGCCGCGCATGCTGCGGGCGTGCGCTGCGTGTTCCAGGAACTGTCGCTCTGCCCCAACCTCTCGGTCGCCGAGAACACCAGGCTTCGCCATCCGGCGCTGAAGGGCTTTGGCTGGCGCGGCCCGGCCGGCCGGCTGATCGCGGCGACGCTGGACGAGATTTTTCCCGGCCACGGCATCCGGCCGGACACGCTGATCGCCGACCTCGCGCTCGGCCAGCGGCAGATGGTCGAGATCGCCATGAACTTCACCGCGACCGACACCGAGCCGAGGCTGGTGATCCTCGACGAGCCGACCTCCTCGCTCGACCATTCCGTCGCAGCGCAACTGCTCGCCCACATCCGCCGCTTCACCGCGCGGGGCGGCAGCGTCATCCTGATCTCGCACATCCTCTCCGACATCTTGGGCACCTGCGACCGCATCGTCGTCATGCGCGACGGCCGCGTGGTCGCCGAGCGCAAGGCGTCGGACTTCGACCGCGCCGGCCTCGTCGCCGCGATGGGCCATGTCGCCGAGGAGAAGCACGCGGGCGAAGGCCACGCGCGCACTGAAGTGAAGCGTACCGGCAGTCCTTGCGTGAAGGCCCGCTCGCCGAAACAGCGCGACGGCCGCTCGCTGGAACTCTTTCCCGGCGAGATCATCGGCCTTGCGGGCCTTGCCGGTCACGGCCAGACGGGGTTGCTCCGGCTGATCCAGAACGCCTCCGGCCGGTCCTCGCGCTTTGCCGACGTCACCGGAAAAGTCGCCTTCGTCGCCGGCGACCGGCAGGCGGACGGCGTGTTCCCGCTCTGGTCGATCGGCCAGAACGTCACCATCCGCTCGCTCTCGGCGCTGTCGCGGCTCGGCCTGATCGATGCCGGCGCCGAGCGGGCGATGGAGAACACCTGGCGCGACACCTTCCAGATCAAGACGCCGGACATGGGCGACAATATCCTGACGCTGTCGGGCGGCAACCAGCAGAAGGCGCTGTTCGCCCGGGCGCTCGCCTCCGATGCCGACATCATCGCCATGGACGACCCGATGCGCGGCGTCGACGTCGGCACCAAGCGCGAGGTCTACCAGCGCATCCGCGAGGAGGCCGACAAGGGCCGCGCCTTCCTCTGGTACACCACCGAGTTCGACGAACTGCTGAACTGCGGCCACGTCTATGTCTTCCGCGAGGGCGAGATCGTCGCCGACCTCTCCGCCGACGAGTTGACGGAGGAAAAGGTGCTGCAGAGCTCTTTCCTGGAGGAGACGGCGGATGCTTGAGGCCTTTTCGTCTCTGCCGCGGTGGGGCGCCCACCCCCCTCTGTCCTGCCGGACATCTCCCCCTCAAGGGGTGAGATCGGCTTCTTCGGAAAGGCCGCAGTCGTCATCGCGCCCGATCTCCCCCCTTGAGGGGGAGATGCCGGCAGGCAGAGGGGGGTGCTGCGCGCAACCGCTGGCGTACCCCCTCCCGCTCCTTCCCGCCGGAACGCTCGGAACCCCCGCATGACCCTCTTTTCCTCCCGCGCCCTCCGCTCGGCGGTCCCGGCGCTGTCCTTCGCGGTGCTGCTCGCCGCGATCTTCGTGATCCAGCCGCGGGCGATGAGCTATGTCGGCCTCAACCTGATGCTGAACCTTGCGCTGCCGATCGCGCTCGCCACCATCGCGCAGCTGTTCATCCTGACGGTCAACGATCTCGATCTCTCGATCGGCGGCTTCGTCTCGCTGGTCGCCTGCATCGCGGCGACTTGGCTGAACGACACGCCGCTCCTCGGCATTGCCGCGCTGATCGTCTGCATCGCCGTCTATGCCGGCCTCGGCGCGCTGATCCACATCCGCAACCTGCCGTCCATCGTGGTGACGCTCGGCATGTCCTTCGTCTGGCTCGGCTGTGCCGTGCTGATCCTGCCGAGCCCCGGCGGCCATGCGCCGGACTGGCTGACGGCGATCGTCAAGTTCAAGACGCCCTATGTGCCGCTGGCGATCGTCGGCGCGGCGCTGCTGGCGGTGATCGTGCATGTCGGCCTGATGCGCTCGGCGGCCGGCGTGGTGCTGCGCGGCGCTGGCGGCAATGCCCAGGCGGTCGGCCGGGCCGGCTGGTCGCTGCTGCGGGTGAAGGTGACGATGTATGCGCTGTCGGGCTTCTTCGGCGTGCTCTCGGGCCTCGTGCTGGTCGGCACCACCAGCTCGGCCGATGCCAACATCGCGCTGCGCTACACGCTGTTCTCGATCGCCGGCGCCATTCTGGGCGGCGCCGAGTTCACCGGCGGGCGGGTCTCGCCGATCGGCGCCGTGCTCGGCGCGCTGACGCTGGCGCTGGTCGGCTCGCTGCTCTCCTTCATGCGGATTTCGCCGGACTGGCAGATCGGCGCGCAGGGCGTGATGCTGATTGCGGTGCTGGCGCTGCGCAGCCTCGTCAACCAGCTGGAGGCCCGCGAGGCATGAGCGCCGAGACACAAGCCCTTCCCATGCCGGCCAAGCGGTCGATCGGCCGGCGCATGCCCTGGCTGTTCTCCTTCCTCGGCGCCGCCGCGATCTTCGTGGTGACGCTCGTCGTCAACGAGGGCCGCGGCGGGCCGGAGATCATGACGGCGGCGCTGACCTTCGGCGCCTTCTACGTCATCGTCGGCATCGGCCAGATGTTCGTCATCACTACCGGGCCCGGCAATATCGACCTGTCCGTGCCCTCGACCATCGCCTTCTCCGGCGCGGTCGCGATGAAGCTGATGGAAGGGCAGAACGCGGCCATCCTCCTTGGCCTCGGGGCGGCGCTGGCCATCGGTTTCCTGATCGGCTGCTTCAACTACCTGCTGATCCGGGCGCTCAAAATCCCGCCGATCATCGCGACGCTGTCGTCGAGCTTCATCATCCAGTCGCTGGCGATCGCCTATGGCCGCGGCCTGATGATCAAGCCGCCGCCGCTCTTGGCCGAGGCCGCCACCGGCCGCGTGTTCGGCCTGCCGATCGTCGCGATCCTCGCCATTCTCCTCAGCGTCCTGATGGCCGTCATCCTGCACCGCACCGTCTACGGCCGCTCGGTCGCCGCGATCGGCCAGAACATCCGCGCCGCGGGGTTGGCCGGCGTCCGCGTCGACCGGATGCGCTTCGCCACCTACGCGCTCTCGGCCATGCTCGCCGCGCTCTGCGGCACGCTGCTCGCCGGCTTCTCCGGCGGCGCCTCGCTGAACATGGGCGAGGAATACCTCCTCGCCTCGATCGCCGTCGTGGTGGTCGGCGGATCGGCGGTGGCGGGCGGCTTCTCCAACGTCTCCGGGCTCTGGGGCGCCGCGTTGTTCCTCTATCTCCTCGTCACCATGTTGAACACGTTCGGCGTCGGGGCGGGCGTCCGGCAGATCTTGACGGGGCTGATCATCATCGGGGTGATCACGCTGGCGGGCGGGCCGAAGAGCGGGCGGGGGTGATGGGTGTGCGATGTTTCACGTGAGACACGGGCTTTTCCGTTTCGTCATCCCGGGCTTGACCCGGGATCCATTCCAAATCGCCGAACATGCTCGAGAACGGCGGACCTTCCGACATTCTGAACCGAACTGCACCTGACACGCTGAGGAATGGATCCCGGCTCAAGGCCGGGACGACGAACTTTCAAGGATGCATCGCGATGGAAGCGCCGCGAAGCCAAAACGACACCCACACCAACACCGCAACGACACACGACACCTGACCTCTAACTGAAACGAACCTCGCCATGGCCAACACCGTCCGCCTCGACCCCGCCGACAACGTCGTCACCGCGCTGCGCTCGCTCGAAGCCGGCGTGCCGGTGGAGACCGAGGCGACGCCCGCTTCGACCGGCGCCACCACCGGTGCCGACGAGCACGTCACCACGCGGATCATGATCCCGCGCGGCCACAAGGTGGCGACGCGGCTGATCCCGGCCGGGCAGGCGATCGTCAAGTATGCGCAGATCATCGGCTATGCCTCGCGCGACATCGAGCCGGGCGAGCACGTGCACGTGCAGAACACCGAGTTCCGCAACACCGAGCACGCCTACGAGTTCTCGACCGACCTGCGGCACGTCACGATGGTGCCGGAGGGCCTGCGCGACACCTTCATGGGCTACCGCCGCGCCAACGGCACGGTCGGCACCCGCAACACCATCGCCATCCTCACCTCGGTGAACTGCTCGGCCACCGCCGCCCGCAAGATCGCCGCCGCCTTCGGGCCGGAGGAGCTTGCCGCCTACCCGAACGTCGACGGCGTCACAGCCTTCGTGCACGGCACCGGCTGCGGCATGGCCGGGGACGGCGAGGGGTTCGACGCGCTGCAGCGGGTGATGTGGGGCTATGCCCGGCACCCGAACGTCGCGGGCGTCTTGATGGTCGGGCTCGGCTGCGAGGTCAACCAGATCGACTGGCTGCTGGAGGCGAACGGCATCGAGAAGGGCCCGATGTTCCACGCCATGAACATCCAGGACGTCGCCGGCCTTCGGCAGACCGTCGAGGTCGGAATCGCCAAGGTGCGCGCCATGCTGCCGCTCGCCAACGAATTCAAGCGCACGCCTTGCCCGGTGTCGGAGATCATGGTCGGGCTGCAGTGCGGCGGCTCGGACGCCTGGTCCGGCATCACCGCCAACCCGGCGCTCGGCTATGCCTGCGACCTGCTGGTCGCCCAGGGCGGCACCGGCGTGCTCTCCGAGACCCCGGAGATCTACGGCGCCGAGCATCTCCTCACCCGTCGCGCCATCGACCACAAGACCGGCGAGAAACTGACCAAGCTGATCACCTGGTGGGAGGATTATACCGCCCGCAACAAGGGCTCGATGGACAACAATCCGAGCCCCGGCAACAAGAAGGGCGGCCTCACCACCATCCTCGAGAAGTCGCTCGGCGCCGCCGCCAAGGGCGGCACCTCGCCATTGATGGGCGTCTATAAATACGGCGAGCCGATCACCGCGCGCGGCTTCGTGTTCATGGACTCGCCGGGCTACGACCCCGCCTCGGTCACCGGCCAGATCGCGTCGGGCTGCAACATGATCGCCTTCACCACCGGCCGCGGCTCGGCCGCGGGCTACAAGCCTGCGCCCTCGATCAAGATTGCGACCAACACCGAGATGTACCGCCGCATGGTCGAGGACATGGACGTGGACTCCGGCCGCATCGTCTCGGAAGGCCTCACCATCGAGCAGTCCGGCCGCGAGATCTACGACCTGATCATCCGCGTCGCCTCGGGCGAGATGTCGAAGTCGGAAGCGCAGGGCCTCGGCGATTTCGAGTTCGTGCCGTGGCAGATCGGGGCGACGATGTAGTCAGGCTGCTGGGCCGAGGCGACGCGTGTCGCCTCGGTAGGAAGGCGGCTACGCCGTCCGCGTCACCTTGGCTTCGATCCTCACCCCTTCGGCCTCGCCGAGGCGTCCGATGATTTCGAAGAGGTTGTTGGCCGTGGGATTGCCGTCTGGTCCCAGCATCCTCATCAGGCTCTTGGCGTTCTTGCCGGTCAGTTCGGCAAGGGCAGCAAAGCCGATGGTGGCGTTGATGTGCGTGCGCAGCAGAATGCGACCCTCGTCGACCTCGCCGGCGAGCAGTGCCTGGATCGCATCTTCGAACAGGTGATCGGCCATCGCCGGATTGGCTCCGGCGGCAGCCTTCAGCGTATCAGCATAGCTCAGGGTTGGCATGCTCTCTCCCGTCAGTGGCGTTCGGCGAGATGGGCTCGCCACATCAGCTTTGCGCGCGCGATATCCTCGCTCTGACGCTGCTTCGTCCCACCCCAGAGGAGAATGACGATGCGCGTCCCCTCCTGTCCGAGGTATACCCGATAGCCCGGGCCGAACGGGATGCGCAGTTCGTGCACCCCGTCGCCGACACTCTTCAACGCAGTGGTGTTGCCGTCTTCGAGCCGACCGAGCGCTATGGCAACGCGGCTTGCAGCCATGCGGTCGAGCCCTGCCAGCCATCGCGCGAAGGGTGGCCGCTCATTTTCTCCGACATAGGTACGGATCTCGATCACGCGAGAGGGTAACACATAGGTTACCAAGAGCAAGAGATCTCACGCCCGGCGATGCGTATCGATCGCCGGGCAGCGCTGTGTTGGTCTCAGCCAGCCTTCTTCTCCTCGTCCGCGATGTGCGCGCGGATGATGGAGGCGAAATCCTTGTCGGCGGTGAAGCCGAGCGACAGGGCGCGCGCCGGGTCGAAGTCGCGGGCCCAGCCGGCGACGATGGTGGCGATCTTCTCGTCCGGCACGCGCTTCACGCGGGCGACGACGTCGTCACCGGCGACTGCGCGCAGCGTCTCCAGCATCTCGCCGACGGTGACCGAGAGGCCGGGCATGGTGAGCGAGCGACGGGCGCCGAGCGGGGCGGTGTCGAGGGTCGCCGCATGCATCAGGAAGCCGACCGCGGAAGCGGGGCTCGCAGCCCAGTGGCGGACGTCGTCGCCGACCGGCAGGATCGCCTCCTGGCCCGCCAGCGGCTCGCGGATGATGCCGGAGAAGAAGCCGGACGCGGCCTTGTTGGGCTTGCCCGGGCGCACGATGATCGTCGGCAGGCGGATGCCGATGCCATCGAGGAAACCTTTGCGGGAATAGTCGGCGAGCAGCAGCTCGCAGATCGCCTTCTGGGTGCCGTAGCTGGTCAGCGGCGCCGAGAGGAAGGTGTCGGAGATCTTGTCCTCGAACGGCGTGCCGAACACCGCGATCGAGGAGGTGAAGACGAGCTTCGGCTTGTAGCCGCCCCCGGTCAGGCGGATCGCCTCGAGGAGGTGGGTCATGCCGTCGAGGTTGATCCGGTACCCCTTCTCGAAATTCTCCTCGGCCTCGCCGGAGACGATGGAGGCGAGGTGGAAGATCAGGTCCGGCTTGTTGGCGACCAGCGCCTCGACGATCGCCTTGTCGGCGATGTCGCCGGCGCTGCGGGTGATCGCGATGGCCTTCTCGTCGGAGGCGACGGTGGCCTCGACGACGTCGAAGAGATCGAGGGCGGTGATCGCGGTATCGCCGACCTTGCCCTCGGCGACGAGGCGCTCGGTCAGCTTGTGGCCGACCATGCCGGCAGCGCCGAGTATCAGAATGCGCATGTGTTCCTCCCTGGTATGCTTGTTTTCGGCAAGGCGCCGTTTGTTTGAGAGCTGCGTCCCTCTTGAAAGAAGAGGTCGAGCCCTTTCAATTTCGTCATCCCGGGCTTGATCTCTGCGAAACCAACGGTTTCGCTGGGATCCATTCCTCGGCGCGTCAGGCGCAGTCAGGTCTAGAAAGTCGGAAGGTCCGCCGTTCTCGGGCATGTTCAACGATTTGGAATGGATCCCCAGCGAAACCGTTGGTTTCGCAGAGATTAAGTCCGGGATGACGAAGTTTGGGCGTTGGCGCCCTACCCTTCAGCGTGTTCCGTTCCTACGTCGCTCTCGTCCCCGCGCGCGCCTACAGCGTCCAGCCGCCGTCGATCACCTGCATCGTGCCGGTGGTAAATGCGCTTTCGTCGGAGGCGAGGTACAGCGCCAGCGCCGCGATCTCCGTGGGCTTGCCGAGGCGGCCCATCGGCTGGCGGGAGATGAACAGCTCCTCCGCCTTGTCGCGGCCGCCGATCTTGGCGCCGAGTGTGTCCATGCGCTCGCCGAGCGAGGGCGATTCGATGGTGCCGGGGCAGATCGCGTTGCAGCGGATGCCGCGCTTGACGAAGTCGATGGCGATCGAGCGCGTGAGGCCGAGCACCGCCGCCTTCGAGGCCATGTAGGCGTAGCGGTTCTCGGCGCCCTTGATGGTCGAGGCGGCGGACGAGATGTTGATGATCGAGCCGCCGCCGTTCTCCAGCATGCGCGGCAACAGGCCGGAGATCATCCGGTGCATCGCCTTGACGTTGAGGTCGAAGGAGAAATCCCAGTCCTTGTCGGTGCAGTCGAGAATGGTGCCGTGGTGAACGTAGCCGGCGCAGTTGAACAGGATGTCGGGCGTCGGCAGCCCGGCGGCATAGGCGGCGACGGCCGCCGAATCGGTGACGTCGAGCGCTGCTGTCTCGACCGTGCCGAAAGCCTCCAGTCCTTTGAGCTTGGCGGCGTCGAGGTCGCTGGCGTAGACGGTCGCGCCCTCGGCGAGGAAGGTCTCGACAACCTGGCGGCCGATGCCCTGGCCGGCTGCCGTGCAGACCGCGATCTTTCCCTCGAGCCGTCCCGCCATCTCTTCTCTCCCGCTGCGCAAGCCTTGCCGGGCGCCTCCGCGTCCGGTTCTCGAGCGCGAGCTATACAGGTTTTCAGCTGGGATACCAGTTGCCGCCACCGTATCTCCGACGCCCCAAGCCGCGCCTATTCGCCGCCGAGAAAACCCTTGCGGCGGAGCCAGACATAGACAGCGGCGGCCGAGCCGAGGGCGATCAGCCCGGCGACGAACGTGCCCCAGGGCGACTGCGCCAAGGGAAAGCCGCCGGTGTTCATGCCGAAGAAGCCGGTGACCAGCGTCGCCGGCAGCAGCAGAGCTGAGAGGATCGACAGGACGTAGAGGTTGCGGTTGGTGCGCTGGGCGGCCTGAAGGTCCAGTTCGTCGCGCAGCAGCCGGAGGTCGGTCTGCGTGCCCAGCACGTCGGCATCGAGCGAGGCGGTGCGCTGGGATAGCTTTTCGACCGCCGGCAGCAAGGCATCCGGCAATTCTTCGTCGGCCTCCAGCCGCTGCAGCACGGCCCTGATGCCGGAGAGCTGCCGGTGCAGTTGCACGGCCTTGCGGCGGACGGCGACGAGGGTGCGCTGGTCCGGCTGCCAGCCATCGGCGAGGAGGGCGTCCTCGCTGGTCTGGACCGTCGTCTGCAGCGCCACGGCATTCTTGCCGGCGACCTCCAGAATGGCACTGAAAAGCAGTTCCAGCGCGGCCGCCGGCCCGCGCGGTGCCTGGCCGCGGTCGATCCGCCGCTTGACGAGGTCGGCGGCATTCAGCGGGTGATGGCGGGCGGTGACCATCAGCCCATCCGACAGCGCAAAGCGTAGCGCCCCCATGCGGGAGGTCTGGCCGTGGCCAAAATCGACCTCGACGTCGTGCAGCACGCAGGCGACAAACCCTGCCTCGACCAGTGCCCGCTGGTGGGTGTCGGGCGACAGCAGCAGCTCGCCGACGGCAAGCGGCAAGGCACCGTTCGCCTCGATCCAGCGGCAGCTCGACTGGTCGGCGATGTTGAGGTGCAGCCAGCGGAACACGCCGGGCGCCGAAGCGGGCAGCCCAGCCAGGCTGTCCTCGCCCAGCGGCAGGACGACATCGCTGGCGTCAACGCCCCAGATCAGGCCCGATGGCGTCATCATGCGGGATCGCGGCTAGTAGTGCTCGGGCACGTGCATCTCGTCCGGCACGGGGTGGCGGACATAGTCGTCGTGCCGCTCGCGCGGCGGCAGCGTCACCGGCGGCTTGACCACTTCCTGGTAGGGGATCTGCTGCAGCAGATGGGCGATGCAGTTGAGGCGGGCGCGCTTCTTGTCGACCGCCTCGACCACCCACCAGGGCGCCTCGACGATGTGCGTCCGCTGCAGCATCGCCTCCTTGGCGCGGGTGTAGTCTTCCCAGCGCCGACGCGACTCGACGTCCATCGGCGACAGCTTCCACTGCTTCAGCGGATCGTTAATGCGCATGTGGAAGCGAAATTCCTGCTCCTCGTCGGTGATCGAGAACCAGTACTTGATCAAGATGATGCCCGAGCGAACCAGCATGCGCTCGAAGTCCGGCACGGTGCGGAAGAACTCCTCCACCTCCTCGGCCGTGCAGAAGCCCATCACCCGCTCGACGCCGGCCCGATTGTACCAGGAGCGGTCGAACAGCACCATTTCGCCGGCCGCCGGCAGATGCGGCACGTAGCGCTGGAAATACCACTGGCTGCGCTCGCGCTCGCTCGGGGCGGGGAGCGCGACGACCCGGCAGACCCGCGGGTTCAGCCGCTGGGTGATGCGCTTGATGGCGCCGCCCTTGCCGGCGGAATCGCGGCCCTCGAAGATCACCACGACCTTCAGCTTCTGGTCCTGCACCCAGTCCTGCAGCTTCACCAGCTCGCGCTGCAGCCGGAACAGCTCCTTGAAATAGACCCGGCGATCCATCGAGTGACCGTGGCCGATGCCGTCGAGGCTCTCCTCGTCGAGCGTCATCTCCATCTCTTCGTCGACGGAGTCGGCGATCTCGTCGCGGATTCGGTCGTAGAAGGCGGCGGTCTCGGCGAGTTCGTCCATGGAAGCGCTCCGGCGGTTTTCCTGAGCCATGGCGGTTTTTTGTTACCGATTTGTGACACCCGGCGGGCGCCGACGAAGCCTTCATTCCCGCAAGAAGCCTTGCTGCCGCAGCGAAACTCTCCTAGCGTCTTCCTCGTCTCCCGCCTGCAATCGACAGAGGCCCTCTGCAATCGCCGCGGGCTAGACATGCCGGGCTCTCCCGCTATACCGCCGGGTGTAGATTGCAGCGATGGTGCGATGCCCTTTCATATCAAGAATCCCGACACCGACGCGCTCGCCCGTCGCTATGCCAGCTTGAAGAAGCTCGGCCTGACCGAGGCGGTGCATCTGGCGCTGGAGGAGGCGCTGGTGCGCGAAGCTTCCAAGCCCTCGCTGCCGGACGTCGCCGCCGGGTTCTATCGCGAGCTGAAGGCGCGGAGCCTCGCTGCCAAGGTGGCCGGCGAGACCGCCTACAAGACCGATGGCAAGACCCCCTACAAGAGCGATGGCAAGACCGATGGCCCGGTGCCGGATCCGGCAGGCTGATGTTCGTCGACGCCTCCGCGCTCATCGCCATGCTCACCGACGAGGACGAGGCCCGGATCTTCGCGGCGCGGCTGCAGGCCTCGGCGAAGCGGCTGACCTCGCCGTCGGCGGTGCTGGAGGCCGTCGTCGCCCTCGCGGCTGCGCTGGACCTGCCGCTGGACGAGGCGGAGGCGGCGGTGAAGCGGTTTCTCGAGCTGATGGGCATCCAGACGGTCGCCGTGCCGGTGCAGGCTTTGCCGCTCGCCGTCGTCGCCCTTGCGCGCTACGGCCGCAGCGACACCCGCCCGGCGGGGCTCGAGGCCGCCGACGCGCTCGCCTATGCCGCCGCGCGCTACTACCGGGTGCCGCTGCTCTACAAGGGCGGGCGCTTTGCGGGGACCGACATCGAGGCGGCCTGACGCCCTCAGGGCGGTCCGGATGCCGCCCGGCGGTCGGGCTTGACCCGGCGGGGCGTTTGCGGTTCTGAAGGCTTCCGGCCAGCGCCGTCCGGCGCCGATCCGATTTCACCAAGAGGTACCGCGATGACCATCCGAGTCCACAAGGGCGACCTTCCCGACCTCGCCCGCTATACCGGCTCGGTCGCCATCGACACCGAGACGCTCGGCCTCGACACCCGGCGCGACCGGCTCTGCGTCGTGCAGCTGTCGCCCGGCGACGGCACCGCCGACATCGTGCAGATCGCCAAGGGCCAGCGCGAGGCGCCGAACCTCTGCAAGCTTCTCGCCGACCAGACCAAGACCAAGATCTTCCACTATGCCCGCTTCGACATCGCCGCGCTCTACCACGCCTTCGGCACCATGACCGAGCCGGTTTTCTGCACCAAGATCGCCTCGCGCCTGACCCGCACCTATACCGACCGGCACGGCCTCAAGGATCTGGCGCGCGAGCTCGTCGGCGTCGACCTCTCCAAGCAGCAGCAGTCCTCCGACTGGGCGGCCGAGACGTTAACCCAGGCGCAGCTCGAATACGCCGCCTCCGACGTTCTCTATTTGCACGACATGATGGGCGTCCTCCTGAAGCGCCTCGAGCGCGACGACCGCATGGCAATCGCGAAAGCCAGCTTCGCCTACCTGCCGACCCGCGCGAAGCTCGACCTGCTCGGCTGGGACAACGAGGACATTTTCTCGCACTCGGCGTGAGGCTTTCCGACCACACGAGGCACGACTTCAAACGTCGTCATCCTCGGGGCCGTAGCCCCGGGGACCCATGCCGAACCTTCCGAACAACACGATCGGGTCGACATTCCTGAGGTCCTGAACCAGAGCATGGCCTTGCAGTATCGGCATGGGTCCCCGGCCTCCGGCCGAGGATGACGACCGTCAAGTGCAGGCGCCTTTCGGTCGGAAACCGTTAGCGACAAGGCAGCCTGTAACGGCGCTAAGTCGTAAGACCCTACGCCAGCACCCGCAGCGCCTCGCGCACGTCGATCCGCCCGTCGTACAGCGCGCGGCCGGAGATCGCGCCTTCGAGCTTGGCGGCGTCCGGCGCGGCGAGCCTTGCGATGTCGTCCATCGAGGCGAGGCCGCCCGAGGCGATGACGGGGATGCGGACGGCGTCGGCGAGGGCGATGGTGGCATCCCAGTTGATGCCGGCGAGGATGCCGTCGCGATCGATGTCGGTGTAGATGATGGCGGCGACGCCCGCGTCCTCGAAGCGCTGGGCCATCTCGGTCACCGAGAGTGCCGAGGTTTCGGCCCAGCCCTCGACCGCCACCTTGCCGCCCTTGGCGTCGATGCCGACGGCGATCTGGCCGGGGAATTGCCGCGCTGCCTCTTTCACCAGCGCCGGATCGCGCACCGCCACGGTGCCGAGGATGACGCGCGACAGGCCGCGGCCGAGCCAGGCCTCGATGTCGGCGAGCGTCCGGATGCCGCCGCCGAGCTGCACCTTCATCGCTCCGCCGACCGCGGCGACGATCGCCTCGACCGCCGCGCCGTTCACCGCCCGGCCCTCGAAGGCGCCGTTGAGGTCGACGACGTGGAGATGGCTGAAGCCGAGGTCGCGGAACTCGCGCGCCTGGGCGGCCGGGTCGGCGTTGTAGACCGTCGCCTGGTCCATGTCCCCGAGCTTCAGGCGCACGCAGGCGCCTTCCTTCAGGTCGATGGCGGGAAAGAGGATGGGCATTTGGTTCAGCCGCGCTTGTTTCGTTCTTAAATGCATCGCGGTTGTGGACAGAGTATATACTGCCAAGACTCGCGACATAGACTCGTATTAACAATTAAGCGACTTCAACAAAAAGCCGAGGTTCGTGGCCTCGGCTCTTTGTCCACAAGCTACGATGCCGTGGTTGCGCATTCGGAAAATGCAATTATGCAAAAAGCATATTTTTATCGACTGTGTGAGAGGTAGGCATCGTTTTCCACTGCGCAAAGGAACCGTGGAGAATGACAAAAACTGCGTTGACATTTGAAGATGCGATTGAGTGTTGGCTGCTCAGGGCGAAGGGTATGATGCGTCGGCAAATTTGGACGCGCTTTGATGTGGATCCACGCCGAGTCTACAGCGTGTGGAGTGGACTGGATCACGTGGGGAGCAGAGATGTTGCTATGCAACGTTTTCGATTGGAGTTTCCGAATAAGTCTTCGGAAAATCTATTCGACTTCCACATCGTAAGTCGTGAAGTTGTACCGATTTCAAGCCAATACGAATTGTTCAGGAAGCTCTAGGGCTTCCACTGCAGGAAATTGGTGAGAAGAGCCAGACCGAGGGTCTGGCTCTTCTCCGGGTGGAACTGCGTGCCGGCCTTGTTGTCGCGGATCACCATGGCGGTGACGGGGCCGCCGTAGTCGGTGGTGGCGAGGACGTCGTCCGGGTGCTCGGCAGCGAGCTGGTAGGAGTGGACGAAATAGGCGTGCAGGCCGTCCTCGCCGGTCGCAATACCCTCGAGCAGCGGGTGCCGGCGGTGGGCGGTCAGCGTGTTCCAGCCGATCTGCGGGATCTTCAGCGCGGGGTCGGCGGGGACGATCGGCACGACGTCGCCGGGGATCCAGCCGAGGCCCTCGGTGATGGTCTTCTCGAGGCCGCGGGCGGCCATCAGCTGCATGCCGACGCAGATGCCGAGGAAGGGCCGCGCTTTTGCCTCGACCGCCTCGCGCAGCGCCTCGACCATGCCGGTGACGGCGCCGAGCCCACTGCGGCAGTCGGCATAGGCGCCGACGCCGGGCAGAACGATGCGGTCGGCGGCGCGCACCGTCTCGGGATCGTCGGTGAGCACCACGGCAATGTCGAGCCCCGCCTCGGCGGCGGCGCGCTCGAAGGCCTTGGTCGCCGAGCGCAGATTGCCCGATCCGTAGTCGATGATGGCGAGGGTTTCGGGCATTATCTCAGTCCTTGCGGGTCGAGCAGGCTGCGGCCGCGGCCCCGTTCGAAGGGGGCGGCTGGGCCTGCGGTCTCGGCGATCGCGTCGGCGACGGTCGGCGGGATCTCGGCCGTTTCGGCATAATAGAGGATGGCCGCCTCGTCCTCGTCGTCCGCCTCGACCACGGCGGCCTCGCGATAACCGCGGCGGCGCAGCCGGCCGGCGCGCAGGCTCGGGCCCTCCAGCGCCACGAGGACGCCGAGCGCCAGCGGCAGCACGGCGGCGGCGGCGCCGAGCCCCGGCATGTCGGCGAGGAGGCCGATGAGGATCACCGCGGCGAGCACCACGAGGCCGGAGAGGATCAGCCCGTGCCGGAACAGCCAGAGGAAGGGAAACAGCACCGCCCACTTCGCCATCGCATCGCGCACCAGCACCGCCCGGTCGCTCTTGGCGGGCGCCTCGCCGATCCCTGCCGGCGGCTCGAAGACGATGTAGCGCGTCATGTCCGTCCCTTACGCCAGCACGCCCTTGGTCGACGGCACGAGGTCGGCCTGGCGGAGGTCAATCTGAACCGCCTCGCCCAGCACCCGTGCCACCGCCTTGAAGCAGGTCTCGGCGATGTGGTGGGCGTTGTCGCCATAATGGTTCTGGATGTGCAGCGTCACCCCGGCATTCTGCGCCAGCGCCTGGAAGAACTCGCGCACCAGCTCGGTATCGAACGTGCCGATCTTCTCGCGCGGGAACTCGACCTTGAAGACGAGGAACGGCCGCCCCGAGACATCCACCGCCGCGCGCGTCAGGCACTCGTCCATGGCAAGGTCGAGCGAGGCGTAGCGGCGGATGCCGCGGCGCTCGCCGAGCGCCTGGCGGATCGCCTGGCCGATGGCGATGCCGGTGTCCTCGACGGTGTGGTGGTCGTCGATGTGGAGGTCGCCCTTCGCCTCGATCACCATGTCGATCATCGAGTGCCGGCCGAGCTGCTCCAGCATGTGGTCGAAGAAGCCGACGCCGGTCGCGGTCTTCACCATGCCCGTGCCGTCGAGATCGACGCGGACGTGGATCCTCGTCTCCTTGGTCTCGCGCGTCACCTCGCCGGTCCGCCGTCCCGCCATGCCGATCGTCCTTTCCTGATTGCCCTCTCGCTTTAGACGAGATCGCGGCCGGAGCGAAAGGGTTTTGCGCCACCGCCGCGTCGTTCCGTCGCCTCCTGGGAGCTGCGCGCCGGCGGCAATGGGGATGCGGGCCGGCGGCATTGGCGATGCTGATTGGCGCCGGGCCCCGGCGCGCTTACATGAAGGGCGGAAAGACGGCATCGGCCGTCCCGCCCGTCTCGGGCGACAGATATTTTGGACAGAGCGATAGCCATGGAAAAGCACGATCCCGCCCAGATGTATTCGACCACCATCGTCACCGTGCGCAAGGGCGGCAAGGTGGTCATCGCCGGCGACGGGCAGGTCTCGCTCGGCAACACCATCATGAAGGGCAATGCCCGCAAGGTCCGCCGCATCGGCAAGGGCGGGGCGGTGATTGCCGGGTTTGCCGGCGCGACGGCCGACGCCTTCACGCTGCTGGAGCGGCTGGAGGCCAAGCTCGAGCAGTATCCGGACCAGCTGATGCGCGCCTCGGTCGAGCTCGCCAAGGACTGGCGCACCGACCGGTATCTCCGCCGGCTGGAGGCGATGATGCTGGTCGCCGACAAGTCGATCACTTTGGCGCTGACCGGCAATGGCGACGTGCTGGAGCCGGAGGGCGGCATCATGGCGATCGGCTCGGGCGGCAATTACGCGCTGGCCGCGGCGCGGGCGCTGGGCGATACCGATTTCGGCGCCGAGGAGATCGCCCGCCGGGCGATGAGGATCGCCGGCGAGATCTGCATCTACACCAATGGCAACATCGTCCTCGAAAGCATCGACGAGGCTTAGAGCCTGCCTTCAAGATGCCGGGAATGCAGGCGATCCAGAGGTTGACGGTGTGGACACGGCCGTGGCCATGGCGGCCGGCGTCCTGAGCTTCTACTCCTGGGTGCACGGCCGCTGGCCGTCCCGATGACGAAGGATGCGCTCGCTTGCCCTGGAGAACTGCGCTGAGCACCCGCCGGGTGCGCCTTATCACCGGCTGGATCCTCTTCGCCTTTGTCGCGATGCATCTCCTCAACCATGCGCTCGGCCTGATCTCGATCGAGGCGATGGAGGCGGGCCGCTGGTGGTTCAACCTGGTCTGGGGCGGCCTTCTCGGCGCGCTGCTGTTCTACGGTGCGCTCGCGGTGCATTTCGCGCTGTCGCTGCAGACGCTCTACCGGCGGCGGACCCTGCGCATGCCGGCGCGCGAGGCGATGCAGCTGGTGCTCGGTATCGGGCTGCCGCTGCTGCTGATCCCGCACATCGTGGCACTGCGTGTCGCACCGGTCGCCACCGGCCACTACCTCGACTACGGCCGGGTGGTGCATTCGCTGTGGAACAACCCGGTTTCCGGCTTCCGGCAGGTGGCGGCGCTGCTGGTCGCCTGGATCCACGGCTGCCTCGGTCTGTGGTTCTGGCTGCGCCCGCGCGACTGGTTCGCGCGGTTCACCCCGCTGTTCCAGGCGATGGCCGTGCTGGTGCCGGTGCTGTCGCTGCTCGGCTTCGCCAGCGCCGGCAAGGAGATCGACGACGGGCTCTACCGCGTGGTCCAGTATCCTGCCTCGGCAGAAGGCGTGCAGCTCGCCAGCGACGCCTCGCTGGCGCTCTACGCGCTCTGCCTCGGCAGTGTCGCCCTGGTGCTGCTGGCGCGGGCGATGAACCGCCACCGCGGCCTGCAGCGCGGCTTTCGCGTCACCTATCCCGATGGCAAAGCGATCGCCGTGCCGCTCGGCGCCAGCGTGCTGGAGGCCAGCCGGATGGGGATGATCCCGCACCTCGCAGTCTGCGGCGGCAAGGGTCGCTGCTCGACCTGCCGGGTGCGGGTGGTCGCGGGGCTGGCGCTGCAGCCGCCGGCCGGGCCGGAGGAGCGGGCGACGCTCGACCGCATCCGCGCACCCGACGACGTTCGCCTCGCCTGCCAGCTCAGGCCGGTCGGCGACGTCTCCGTCGCGCCGATCCTCTCGGCCGGCGACCTGCAGCCGCCCGGCGCCGTCCAGGAACTGCGCTCGGCCGGCTCGGAGCGGCGGATCGCCGTGCTCTTCTGCGACATCCGCGGCTTTACCCGGATGACCGAGCGGCGGCTGCCCTACGACACGGTGTTCCTGCTCAACCGCTATTTCGCCGCGGTGGGCGAGGCGATCGAGAGTTCGGGCGGCTATATCGACAAGTTCATCGGCGACGGCGCGATGGCACTGTTCGGCCTGGGCAAGAGCCAGGACGAGGCCTGCAATGACGCGATCCTCGCCGCCGCCCGCATCGCCCGCGCGGTGGAGGCGCTCGACCGCGCGCTGTCGCGCGAGCTCGACGGCGAGCGGCTGCGTGTCGCCATCGGCATCCACACCGGCCCGGCGATCGTCGGCCGCATGGGCTATGGCCGCGCCGTCAACCTCACCGTCGTCGGCGACACCATCAACACCGCGAGCCGCCTCGAGGGCGTCGCAAAACTCCACGACGCCGACCTCGTCATGTCCCTCGACCTCGCCCGTCGCGGCGGGCTGTCCGACGCTGCCGGCGAGCGCCGCGAGGTGGAGATCCGCGGCAGAGCAGCGCTGCTCGACGTGGTGATCGCGCGGGACGCGAAGGCGGTGGACGGGTTTTTGGCGGGGGCGGCTTAGGGTTTCGGGGGGAGAAGTTGCCGGGAGACCGACGGGCAACGAGCCGCCGGGCAACCGCGCCATCCGCGGAGCGTCATCCTGCGGCTCAGCCGCGGGCTTTTGCCGAGGGCGTCGGTCCGGCGCCGTCCGCCTTGCCGTCCTCCGGGCCAAGATTTTCCACGACCGCGAACCTCGCGAAGGCAGCCGCCAGCGCGGTGGCCAGCGCCGACGGCGGTGCCGCGTTCCTCTGTTGAGCAAGGACCGTGATGGCCGATGCGACGTCCGGCGAGAGGGTCATCATCCTCGCCGCATCGTTGACACGGCTTTGCCATCCCGGTCCCGAAGCGCGCAGCCTTTCAAGGACGTCGTCGTCCAGTCTGACGGAGACCAGGGTCTTGCGCCGAACGGGGCCGGGCTTGCGGGCCTTCGCGAGCGCCGCGTGGACCTCCGGCAGCGCTTCGCGCATCGGGCGGAGGGTCGCGAGTTCCGCGTCCGTCAGTTCAGGGCTGTCGACCGCGTCCCAGTCTTCGCGGGAATAGCCGCGGGCGGCGGCCTGACGGGCGTCAAATTCTTTCGGCATAGGCATTTCTCTCCTTTTCAGAAGCCGGGCGCATGCTGATGACGGACAGGGCTTCGGAGCCAAGCTGGACGAAGATGACGGTGATGATGCCGTCGATCTCGCCAATCGCTTTCAGGCGAGCGCCGTTGGCCGCGCCCACAAGAGCGTCCGCGAAGAAGCCGGGGTCGAGGTCGGCAAAATCCATCCCGTGCTTGACGAGATTGGCCTGCCGTTTCGGCTCGTCCCACAGGATCATCATCACCTGTATCTACAGGATGTAAGCGCTTGCCGCTATGCCGCCGCGCTACCGCAAACGCCTCAGAGCGCCGAAGTCAGCAGGATTTGCCACCGATAGCTCAACGCTCGTTCAGCACAAGGCCGCTAATGACCAAGGCTAATTGAGCAGTATCGCTGAGCAGATAGGATCGAGAAAACTGATTGGTGGAGCCAGACGGAATCGAACCGACGACCTCTTGCATGCCATGCAAGCGCTCTCCCAACTGAGCTATGGCCCCACTGGATCGCTGCCGAGGCGCGAACCTTGTCACGAAGCGTTTGGGGCGCTTCGGTCGTGGCGGGTTCATACTGAAGCTCGGCCGAGAGATCAAGCGGGAAATCCGCCGATCTTCAGAAAGTGCCGCCCGAGGAGGTTTTTCGGGCGGCAGCAGATGCCAGAACGGCGATTGCCGTTCGTCGTCGGGTGTCGAAAAGGCGACTGCCGTCAGTCGTCGTCGTCGTCGCGCGAGCCGATGATGTCGGTCATGTCGTCGTCTTCGTCCTCGTCCGGCTCGAGGAAGGTGTCGTCGGCATCCTCGACCTCAACTTCCTCGTCGTCGTCGATGTCGACCACTTCGTCCTTGGCCGCGACTTCCTCGTCTTCCTCGACATCGGTCAGCGAGACGGTCTCGACGGCGTCGGTCTCGGCCTCGACGACCTCGACCTCCTCCTCCTCTTCCGCCTCGGGCTGGACGACGGCAGCGCCGCGCTTGGCCCGGGCCGGGATCTCGAAGAAGCTGATCGGATAGCTCGTGCCGGTATAGGGCGAGACGATCGGGTCCTTGTTCAGATCGTAGAACTTCCGGCCGGTCTCCGGGCAGATGCGTTTGGTACCAAGTTCGGGATTCGCCATGCTCGCCTCGTGTTGAATGTCAAAGTCTTCGGCCGTCAGTGCCAGGGCTTGCCCCGAGCCATTTCCGAGGCCGCCGCGCAGGGCTTCGGAGCGCCGCCGCCGACAGGGCTTTCGGAAGAAAAAACCGGTGGGTCCCTTACGTCGTGCCCGGGCCCTTGTCAAAGCACGGTCCTTGCGCGCCCTTGGCGACGATTGCGCTCCCGCGAGGGTGACGCAAGGGTTTTTCTCGTGGTAACGCAGCCCAATGCGGCGGGGGGCCGGCGCTGCCGGCGCAAAAACACCGCCGCAGGATGCGCAAGTCCCCGAAATGGTGCGTGTGGAAGAGGGCGACAAGCCATGAGTGGACATGTTTCGATCCCCCGGCCGTTGAAGGCGGCGCGCAGCGGCGGCCTCAACGGTTCTGCCCGCGTCCCCGGCGACAAGTCGATCTCGCACCGCGCCTTCCTGTTCGGCGGCATCGCCGCCGGCCGCACCCGCGTCACCGGCCTGCTCGAGGGCGAGGATGTGCTGGCCACGGGCCGCGCCATGCAGGCGATGGGTGCCCGCATCGAGAAGGCCGCCGACGGCGCCTGGCTGGTCGACGGCGTCGGCAATGGCTGCCTACTCGAGCCCGAGGGCGTCATCGATTTCGGCAATGCCGGCACCGGCGTGCGCCTCACCATGGGCCTCGTCGGGCCCTATGATTTCGGCGCCACCTTCGTCGGCGACGCGTCGCTGTCACGCCGGCCGATGGGCCGGGTGCTGGATCCGCTGCGGCTGATGGGCGTCCAGGTCGCCGGCCGCACCAAGGACCGGCTGCCGCTGTCGATCCGCGGGCCGCGCGTCGCCGCGCCCATCACCTACCGCGTGCCGATGGCCTCGGCCCAGGTGAAGTCCGCCGTGCTGCTCGCCGGCCTCAACGCGCCGGGCATCACCACGGTGATCGAGCCGGTGATGACCCGCGACCACACCGAGAAGATGCTCGAGGGTTTTGGCGCGGTGATCTCCGTCGAGACGGATGCCGCGGGCGTGCGCACCATCGCGCTGGAGGGCCAGGGCCGCCTCGTCGGCGTGCCGGACTTCGTGGTGCCCGGCGATCCGTCCTCGGCCGCCTTCCCGATCGTCGCCGCGACCATCGTGCCGGGCTCGGACGTCCTGGTCGAGAACGTCCTGATGAACCCGACCCGCACCGGCCTCGTCGCGACGCTCCTCGAGATGGGCGCGTCGATCGAGATCCTCAACCCACGCTCGTCCGGCGGCGAGGATGTCGCCGACCTCCGGGTCCGGCACGCCGCGCTGAAGGGCGTCGCCGTGCCGGCCGAGCGCGCGCCGTCGATGATCGACGAGTATCCGGTGCTCGCCATCGCCGCGGCCTTCGCCGAGGGCACGACGGTGATGCCCGGCCTCGACGAACTCCGCGTCAAGGAGAGCGACCGCCTCGCCGCCGTCGCCGCCGGCCTTGCCGCCAACGGCGTGACGCACGAGGAGGGGCCGGACTGGCTCACCGTCACCGGCCGGCCTGACGGCAAGGGCCTCGGCGGCGGCACGGTGGTCACCCATCTCGACCACCGCATCGCCATGGCCTTCCTCGTCCTCGGGATGGCGTCGGAAAAGCCGGTCGAGATCGACGACGCCGCGATGATCGCCACCAGCTTCCCGCAGTTCGTCGGGCTGATGGAGGGCCTCGGCGCGGTGCTCGTCGCCGCCGGATGAGCCTCTGGCCGCTCCTCGGGCTGCTGGTGCTGCTCGCGCCGCTCGCCGCCGTCTACGGCCTGCGCAAGGCCAGGCGGGCGCGCGACCGCGTCGCTGCCGGCCGCCGGTCGCTGTGGGGGCAGGGGCTGCGCATGCTCGTCCTGCCGGCCGTCGCCATCGTCTCTGCGGCCATGGCGGGCCGCGAATATGGCTGGATCGATGCCGGCCACCGCGCCGCCGAGACCGGCACCACCGCGGTGCCGCCGACCTTCTACACCGGCAACCCGCTGGTCGATCTCCTGGTCTGGCTGGCGCTGTCCTTCGGCAACCTGATGCTGATCCTGTTCTTTGCGTCGATCCCCTACGTCCTCGGCAGCCTGCTGGCCGTCGGGCTGATGATCGCCGACCGGCTCGGCGCCCTGACGCTCGGCCCGACGCCGGCCCCCGACGATCCCACCGGAGACCCCTGATGCCCCTCACCATCGCCATCGACGGACCGGCCGCGGCCGGCAAGGGCACGCTCGCCAAGCGCCTTTCGGCGCACTACCAGCTGCCCTATCTCGACACCGGCCTGCTCTACCGCGCCATCGGCAAGCTGGCGGCGGATTCCGGCGTCGACCTCGACGATCCCCAGGCGACAGCCGCCATTGCCGAGGTCCTCGACACCTCGCACCTCGACGACGGGTCCCTGCGGGGCCGCGAGGCCGGCGAGCTCGCCTCGCGCGTCGCCGTGCACCCGCCGGTGCGCGCGGCGCTGGAGGCGTTCCAGCGCCAGTTCGCCGCGCAGGCGGCCGGCGCCGTGCTCGACGGGCGCGATATCGGCACGGTGATCTGCCCGCAGGCGACGGTGAAGATCTTCGTCACCGCCTCGGCCGAGGTGCGGGCGCGCCGGCGAACCGACGAGCTCTCCGCCAAGGGACGCCATGTCGACTACGAGACCATCCTTGCCGAGGTGCGCGAGCGCGATGCCCGCGACGCCGGCCGGGCCGTGGCGCCGCTGAAGCCCGCAGCCGACGCGCACTTGCTCGATACCAGCGAAATGGATATAGAAACGGCATTCCTGACCGCATGCGCCTTGATCGACAAAGCGCGCGCGACCGGAAACTGAGAAGAAAAGGCGGCTTTCTCGAAAGGCCCGCCTTTTTGGCTTTGATGCGATGGGCTTTATGGCCTCGCCGAGAAGCCGATGCAGAACCCCTGCCCAAGGCCGGTCCACCGCGCCAGCCGGATCGTTTTTCGCCAGCCGAGAAACCTCTCCGGGTCCGACATCGCCGAGGCGAGACGGACGGGACCAGCCCGACGGCGACCCGAAGCACGAACCCAGACGGCGCGCTGCCTCGCCCCCGACGACACGGGGCCCGAGGTTTCCAAGGAGAACGAATGTCAAACACCAACCCGTCGCGCGATGATTTCGCTGCGCTGCTCGAAGCCTCGTACCAGGATCACGATGTCGCCGAAGGCGCCGTGGTCCGCGGCATCGTGGTCGCGATCGAGAAGGACATGGCCGTCATCGACGCCGGTCTGAAGGTCGAAGGCCGCGTCGCGCTGAAGGAATTCGCCAGCAAGGGCCAGCCCGAGCTCAAGGTCGGCGACACCGTCGAGATCTACGTCGAGCGCATCGAGAATGCCCTCGGCGAAGCCGTCCTGTCGCGCGACAAGGCGCGCCGCGAGGAGAGCTGGGTCAACCTCGAGGTCAAGTTCAACGCCGGCGAAAAGGTCGAAGGCCAGATCTTCAACCAGGTCAAGGGCGGCTTCACGGTCGACCTCGACGGCGCCGTGGCGTTCCTGCCGCGCTCGCAGGTCGACATCCGCCCGATCCGCGACGTCACCCCGCTGATGAACACCCCGCAGCCGTTCCAGATCCTGAAGATGGACAAGCGTCGCGGCAACATCGTCGTGTCCCGCCGGACGGTTCTCGAAGAGTCCCGCGCCGAGCAGCGCTCGGAGATCGTGCAGAACCTCGAGGAAGGCCAGACCGTCGACGGCGTCGTCAAGAACATCACCGACTACGGTGCGTTCGTCGACCTCGGCGGCATCGACGGCCTGCTGCACGTGACCGACATGGCCTGGCGCCGCGTCAACCACCCGACCGAAATCCTGCAGATCGGCCAGACCGTCAAGGTCCAGATCATCCGCATCAACCAGGAAACCCACCGCATCTCGCTCGGCATGAAGCAGCTCGAGGCGGATCCTTGGGACGGCATCGGCGTGAAGTACCCGATGGGCGTCAAGGTCACCGGCCGCGTCACCAACATCACCGACTACGGCGCGTTCGTCGAGCTGGAGCCGGGCATCGAAGGCCTGATCCACGTCTCGGAAATGAGCTGGACCAAGAAGAACGTCCATCCCGGCAAGATCCTCTCGACCACCCAGGAAGTCGAAGTGGTCGTGCTCGAGGTGGATCCGGTCAAGCGCCGCATCTCGCTCGGCCTCAAGCAGACCCTGCAGAACCCATGGGAAGCCTTCCGCGACCAGTTCCCGATCGGCACGGTCGTCGAGGGCGAGGTCAAGAACAAGACCGAGTTCGGTCTGTTCATCGGCCTCGAAGGCGACGTGGACGGCATGGTGCACCTCTCCGACCTCGACTGGAACCGTCCGGGCGAGCAGGTCATCGAGGAGTTCAACAAGGGTGACATCGTCAAGGCCCAGGTCCTCGACGTCGACATCGACAAGGAGCGCATCTCGCTCGGCATCAAGCAAGTCGGCGGCGAGTCCGGCGCCTCGGGTGTCGGCGGCGGTCAGCCGGAGACCCCGGCCGAGCCAGGCGATATCCGCCGCGGTTCGATCGTCACCTGCGAAGTGACGCAGGTCACCGACGGTGGCCTCGAGGTCAAGATCCTCGAGACCGACTACACCTCGTTCATTCGCCGGGCCGATCTCGCCCGCGACCGCGAGGACCAGCGTCCGGAGCGTTTCTCGGTCGGCCAGAAGGTCGATGCCCGCGTCACGCAGTTCGACAAGAAGGCCCGCCGCGTCGGCGTGTCGATCAAGGCCCTGCAGATCGCCGAAGAGAAGGAAGCCGTCGCACAGTACGGTTCCTCCGACTCGGGCGCCTCGCTCGGCGACATCCTGGCCGCCGCCATGAAGGGCCGCGAAGAGGAATAGCACCCTTAAGTGTGCCGCTAGGCATACGGTGAGATGAGTGGAACGCGCGGCGAGTTAATCGCCGCGCGTTTTTTTTGGCTTAGGCCAGTTGATCGCCCTCGAACATCTCGCTTTTGACTTGCATTCAGCGAAGGCTTTGCACCATTCTGAGTTGATTGGGGAATGGGTCTTGAAGATGTCTGAATTGCCACTTGCCGTGCCATCGACCACTCTAGGGGAGGTGATGCGGCTTCCGCCCCATCCACTGGATGGAGAGTGGTTTACCCATTCGGCCGGCGAGACATTTGGTCCCTATACGGGTCATCACGTGGCTGGGTTTATCAAGGAAGGCCGAATACAGAGCGATACCCAAGTGATGCGGGTCGACGGATCCGAATGGCGACTTGCAAAGGATGATGCCGTCCTTACGGGCCTCTTCAAGGCTCAGGCGCCGATCCCGCCACCGCATGCTTCGCATGTATCGGCTGCGCCGGGAGCGACGGTGGTGCAGGTGACAAACACAGTGGCACCGGCGAGCCGTCCTGTTATATTTGAAGATGGCCCTGCCAAAGCAAAGTCCGCCGGCGTTGCGCTTCTGCTGTCAATTCTATGCGTAGGATTGGGGCAGATCTACAACGGCCAAGTAGGCAAGGGGATTCTTATGTTCATCCTCTGCGTCGGAATGTGGTTTGTTCTGCTTGGATGGATCATCATGATCTGGTCATGGCTCGATGCGTACAAGCAGGCATCGAGAATGAATGACCGTTACCTCCGACGCTTGGCGGCAGGCTACTCTTTGTAAGTATTTGTCATGGCCGAAAACCGTAATTTAAGGTTGCCAGATTTTCTGGCTCGCCTTCCGACAACGACAGTTGCGCGCGTCCTTGCGCTGGTGCCGTTCCTGATCGGGCCGCCTCTGCTTTCAATAGGGCTGGTCGGGTATCTTCGGCTGAAGGCGACATTGCCGATAGCTGAAAAGCAGAATCTGGACATATCGACCGTTATCGCACTATTGAATATTATTATCAGCGCTTACATAATAAGCAAAGTATCCTATAGCCCAATCGACATGATCTATTATTTAAAGAGCATAATAAAGGGAATTATTGATACGGGTCCGATGGAGACGGGCGTGCGGCAAGTGTAACGCATATATTGCCGCACGCGATTTTATAATTCCCGGGCTTTAGCTGGACGGCAGGCGTTGATCCTGCCGCGTGACCGAAAATCGAATTGCCGAGCCTTCTCTGCGCTTTCGGCTACTTGTCGTCGCGCGCGCCCTCGCCGCCCTTCTTCACCGGCGATTCCGGGGTCTCGTCCTTGCGCTCGGCGGCAGCGGTGCGTTCGGCCGGCTTCGGCTCCACGGCCGGGCCGGTCTTGGCGGGACCCTCGTTCTGCGCCGCCATCGGCGATACGTCTGCGTCGGCCTGTTTCGACATGTCTTCTCTCCTGTTGTGGAAGAAAGACGCGGCCAGCCGCGGCCGGGTTCCGCCGGCCCATCCCTCACGGATCTGTGCGCCGCCGGTAACCGGCTGTTAACCCTATGACTTAACTGGCGCTTTAGTGGAACCGGTGCAGATTGTCCGGGTTATCTCAGCGATCCCTTGCGGGATGATCGAGACGGGAGGGCATGACATGGATTTCGCTGACGTGCTCGACGGCATCGCCAAGCCCGTCCCCACCGACGACGAGGGCAGCTATCGCGCCGCGGGTGCCGCATCCGTGCCGTTCTGGCAGGTGCTCGACCAGATCGGCGGCACAGCGCCCGTCGGCGGTGCCCGGCTGAAGGAAGCCTACTTTCCCGATCTGCCGAAGCAGACGCCCAAGGCCGACTTGCCGACGCCCCAGGAACTCAGTCTCGATCCCGAGGAAATCGCCTTCGAACTGGATATTTCGGCTGTCCGCTCGGTCGAGGAGCTGTCGCACCTCCGCCGTCGCTTCGCGATGCTCAACCACCCCGACCGCACGGCCCCCTCGCTGCGCGCCCGTGCTAACCAGCGCATGACGATTGCCAACACGCTGATCGACGAGGCGGCGCGCAAGTTCGCACGCTGAGGGGCAGGGGCATCGCTCTGGTGAGCGCCTCCGGCCTTTGCTAAAGTGCCACCATGAACCTGCATATGCCGCCCTTGCAATCGGCAGACGACTTCCTGCTCTGGAACGAGGGGCGAGAAGGCCGGCGGGAATTTGTCAGCGGGAGGGTCGTCGAGATGATGACAGGCGGTTCCCTCCGGCATGCCCGCCTGTGCCTCCTATTGGCGACGCTGCTCCACCCCTCGATGGCCGCCATCGGCTTGGTTGCAACCGTTGCTGACTTTGGCGTTCGCACACAGGCGGGCATCCGTTATCCCGATGTCCTGATCCACAGGCAGGTTGACGACGGGCGGGAACTGGCCACCAGCGAACCGCTGTTCCTGGCCGAAATCCTGTCGCCGTCCTCCCTTGCCGCTGATTTTGGGCCGAAGGCCGCCGAATACACCGCCATCCCCTCGCTCCGCCACTACCTCGTCCTCAGCCAAGACGAGCCGCGGGCCTGGCTCTGGAGCCGGATCGACGGCGTGTTTGGCGAGCCGGAGATGCTGGTCGGGGCTGAGGCGGTCCTGCCGCTCGCCGGCTTCGATCTGACGCTGGGCCTTGCCGAGATCTACCGCGGCATCGCATAAGCGGGACGATTTTCGCGACGGGCGGTGCCGCAAGGCCGTTCCGCCGCGTTCCCCGGGCACCCGCCGGTGCCGCTTCTGTGGCGCCTTGGCGCGCCGGGTCGGAAAGACCGTGCGATGACCCTCAAATCCCGCATCATTCCTTGCCTCGACGTCAAGGACGGCCGCGTCGTCAAGGGCGTGCGCTTCGAGGGCCTCGTCGATGCCGGCGATCCCGTCGAGGCGGCCGCGGCCTATGACGCGGCGGGCGCCGACGAACTCTGCTTCCTCGACATCACCGCCTCGTCCGACAACCGCGAGACGATCTTCGACGTCGTCGCCCGCACCGCCGAGCGCTGCTTCATGCCGGTGACGGTTGGCGGCGGCGTGCGTGCGGTCGCCGACATCCGAAAACTGCTGCTCGCGGGCGCCGACAAGGTGTCGATCAACACCGCCGCGGTGGCGCGGCCTGAATTCGTCGCCGAGGCCGCCGACAAGTTCGGCAACCAGTGCATCGTCGTCGCCATCGACGCCAAGCGCGTGAGCGCCGAGGGCGAGGAGGGGCGCTGGGAGATCTTCACCCATGGCGGCCGCACCGCCACCGGGCTCGACGCGGTGGAGTTCGCCCGCCGGGTGACGGCGCTCGGCGCCGGCGAGATCCTTCTCACCTCCATGGACCGCGACGGCACCAAGTCCGGCTTCGACATCGACCTGACCCGCGCGGTGGCCGATGCGGTGGCGGTGCCGGTGATCGCGTCCGGCGGCGTCGGCACGCTCGACCATCTCGTCGCCGGCATCCGCGACGGCCATGCGACCGCGGTGCTCGCCGCCTCGATCTTCCATTTCGGCACCCACACCATCGCCGAGGCCAAGGATCACATGGCACGCGCCGGCCTTGCGATGCGGCGGGATGGCGCCAGTGACCGTCTGACCGGAACAGCCCGATGACCTTCAGCCTCAATGACCTCGAAACCATCGTCGCCACCCGCGCCACCTCCGGCGACCCGGCCTCCTATACCGCGCAGCTCGCCCGCAAGGGCATCGGCAAGGCGTCGAAGAAGCTCGGCGAGGAGGCCGTCGAGTGCGCCATCGCCGCGGTGTCCGAGGATGACGCCGCGGTGACCTCGGAGGCGGCGGACCTTCTGTACCACCTGATGGTGGTGCTGCATCTTCGGGAAGTGCCGCTCGGTGCGGTGATGGCCGAGCTCGAGCGCCGCACGGCCGAGACCGGCCTCGAGGAGAAGGCGCGTCGGCCGGTCGATCCGGTTTCGGCCGGGACCGCCGGGACCTGATCGCCGTGGACCAGATGACCCCGTCGAAGTTCTCGCCCTACCGCTTCTATTCGGCGGACGAGTGGGCGCTGTTCCGCGCGGGCCAGCCGATGACGCTGACGCAGGACGAGGTGCAGCGGCTGCGCAGTCTCGGCGATCCCGTCGATCTCGACGAGGTCTCGCGCATCTACCTCGCGGTGTCGCGGCTGCTCTACGCCCATGTCGAGGCCTCGCAGCTGCTGTTTCGCCAGCGCCAGCGCTTCCTGTCGCGGCCGGAGACGGTGAAGACGCCCTTCATCATCGGCATCGCCGGCTCGGTCGCGGTCGGCAAGTCGACCACCGCCCGCATCCTGAAGGAGCTGCTGGCGCGCTGGCCGACCTCGCCGAAGGTCGACCTCGTCACCACCGACGGTTTTCTGTTTCCGAATGCCGTGCTGAACGCCGAGGGGCTGATGCAGCGCAAGGGCTTTCCGGAAAGCTACGACGTCGGCGCCATCCTGCGCTTCCTCTCCGACATCAAGGCGGGCGTGCGCCATGTCGAGGCGCCGGTCTACTCGCACTTCGTCTATGACGTCGTCGCCGGGCAGCACGTCGCCGTCGACCAGCCGGACATCCTGATCTTCGAGGGCCTCAACGTCCTGCAGGTGCGCGACCTGCCGAAGGACGGCAAGGTTGTGCCCTTCGTCTCCGACTTCTTCGACTATTCTATCTACATCGACGCCGAGGAGGCCGACATCCGCCGCTGGTATGTCGACCGCTTCATGCGGCTGCGCGAGACCGCCTTTCGCGACAAGGGCTCGTTCTTCTACCGCTACTCGCAGATCGGCGACGACGAGGCGCTGGCGATCGCCGAGGGGCTGTGGGCCAACATCAACGGGCAGAACCTCTACGAGAACATCCTGCCGACCCGTCCACGTGCCGACCTGATCCTGCGCAAGGGCGGCAATCACCGCATCGACCAGGTGGCCTTGCGAAAATTGTAGCGGCAGAGCCTCCGGACGCTTGTCGCGGTGGCGGCTGCCCGGTAACGATTTGGTGTTGCCGCCGGCTTGCGGGCGGGAAAGGATCATCGGCGGCGGGACGCCCCCGGCGATGCCGACGTGCTGATGCCACATTCCCTGCCCATGCCGCAGCCGTGATGCTGCACGGCACTTTCTGGTGCCGCGACGACCCGCGACTTCTCCGAAGGAGACCGAATGTTCGACGTCAACCGCCGCCAGCTCCTCGCTTCCCTTGCCGCCCTCGGCGTGACCTTGCCTTTCGGCAAGACCGCGATGGCCGCCGAAAGCGCCCTCGTCTTCGGCGAGGCGAAACCCTATTCCTTCGAGGCCCTGGTCGAGGAGACGCGCGCGCTCGCAGCGAGCCCCTACGTGCCGGAGGTGCCGCGCTTCGGCGACGTGCTGGAGGCGATCGACTACGACCAGCACCAGCGCATCCAGTTCCTCTCCGACAACACGCTGGAGCTGAACGGGGGCGAGTCGCCGGTCCGCTTCTTCCACCTCGGCCGCTACTTCAAGCTGCCGGTCGGCATCCACGTCGTCGAGGACGGGAAAGCGCGGGAAATCCGCTACGATCCGAAGCTCTTCAAGATTCCCGCCGACAGCCCGGCCAAGCAGCTCCCCGACGATATCGGCTTTGCCGGCTTCCGGGTGCTGGAGCCGAACAGCGAGCGCGACTGGATCGCCTTCCTCGGCGCTGCCTATTTCCGCACCTCGGGCGAACTCGACCAGTTCGGCCTCTCCGCCCGCGCGCTGGCGATCGACGTCGCCATGCCGACGCCGGAGGAGTTCCCGCGCTTCACCGACTTCTACCTCGGCAAGTCCGATGTCGGCGGCCGCATCAAGATCACCTGCAAGCTGAACAGCCCGCGGATCGCCGGCGTGCTGGAGATGGACGTCACCAAGGACGGCCCGATCGTCATGGACATCCGCTCGCGCTATTTTGCGCGCGAGGCGATGGAGCGCGTCGGCATCGCGCCGCTGACCTCGATGTTCTGGTACTCCGAATCCGACCGCAAGCGCCGCGACGACTGGCGCCCGGAGATCCATGATTCGGATGGCCTGTCGATCTGGACCGGCGAGGGTGAGCGGCTCTGGCGCCCTCTGAACAACCCGCAGAACGTCATGACCTCGACCTTCTCCGGCAAGGCGCCGCACGGCTTCGGCTTGCTGCAGCGCGACCGCAACTTCGACCATTACCAGGACGACGGTGTGTTCTACGAGAAGCGCGCGAGCGTCTGGATCGAGCCGAAGGGCGACTGGGGCGACGGCGGGGTGCAACTGGTCGAGATCCCGACCGACGACGAGATCCACGACAACATCGCCGCCTACTGGCTGTCGGCCAAGCCGGTCGCCAAGGGCGACGCCATCGCCTACGACTACCGCCTCACCTGGTCGAAGGACGCCCCGCACCCGCCCGAGGTCGGCGTCGTGACGGAGACCCGCATCGGCCGCGGCGGCATTGCCGGCCAGGAACGTCCCCGCGGCGTGACCAAGATCGTCGTCGACTTCGACGGCGGCAAGATCGCAGCCCTCGCCCGCGAGGCCAAGGGCGTCAAGGCCATGGTCTCCACCTCGCGCGGCACCGTCTCCAATGCCAGCGCCTATTCGGTGAAGGTCGACACGGCCTGGCGGGCGATGTTCGACCTGACGGCGGAAGGCCGCGAACCGGTCGAGCTGCGGCTGTACCTCACGCAAGGCGACGAGACGCTGACCGAGACCTGGGCCTATCAGTTCCTGCCGCTGGATCCGAAGGCGAGCTGAGGGGCGGTTCTGAGGGCTCAGGCGTCAAGGGCGAGGCTTCAAGGGCGCGGCAGCGTGCCCCCTCTGCCCTGCCGGGCATCTCCCCCTCGGGTGGGGAGATCGATAGTCGCTTGCGTCGCAGCTGCTGATCCCTCCTCGAGGGGGAGATGGGCGGCAGGGCAGAGGGGGGCGAGCGCCGCAGCGAGGGCAGAGCAAGGCATCTGGCCTCAGCTCAAATACCCCATCTGCGCCGCGATCGCGACGGCGTGCGTCCGGTTCGAGGCGTTCACCTTGCGGGTCGCCGAGCTCAGATACTGCGACACCGTGTATTCCGACAGGGACAGGATCGTGCCGATCTCGGACGAGGTCTTGCCGAGCATGGCAAGCTTCAGGCAGTCGCGCTCGCGGCCGGACAGTGGGTTGCTCTTGCGGTTGTCGTCGAAGCGGCAGGCGGCAAGGATGCCGAAGATGACGAAGGCGGCCAGCTGCAGGTCGCCGGCCTCTTCCTCGGAGATGTCGGTGCGCAGGCCGGCGAGCGCGATAGCGCCGTGGAAGGCGGTCAGCCCGTGCACCGGCACGTAGACGCCGCCGAGATAGCCGTGGTCGTTGAGAAGGCGCGCCGGCGGATTGGCATGGCCCGGCTCCTCCGCCCCGTGCAGCATCTCGACATCCCAGGGAAACGGTGTCGGCCCGGCTTTCAGCGCCCGGATCACTGGCGTGAAGCGCATCAGCCCGAGTTTCTCGTAGGCTTTGAGGAAGGCCGGCTCCCAATTGCCGAAGAGGAGCTTCATCTCGGTGCGGGCATCGTCCGCCGAGGGAATGCTGAACACGGCATAGTGGCGATAGCCGTAGGCGTCGGCAATCTGGAGGAGCGCCGCTGCAAGGCTCTCCTCCGACCAGGGACGGTCGATGCGCTGGATGATTTCCAAAGCCTTCGACATTGCTTCCGGTTCTCCTTCCCGCCCCTCTCGGACCCGTCGACCGGCTTGCCGGCAAGCGTACCTGCAAACAGATAGCAACCTATTGGAAACGTCCACCTTCACCAGCGGTTCGTTTTCGAAGGGAGGCTGACGAACCGGTATTGCATCCGCGAACAGCTACGCCAAGGGCAGATGCCCCGAAACCCGCGTTGCGAAATGCCGCGGCGACCCACTGGAAAAGCCTGCCGCGCCGCCCGGCATAGCGTGTCCGCTGGAAATCGCTGCCCGAAAATTGCGTCGTGGCAAAACGTCGGCGGCGTGCCTGCCGCCGGATCGGCGTCCAAAACCGCGATGCCGCTCCGCCGCGCGGCCTTTCCTGATGCCGCGGGAGTGGCGATGCCGCCGGACAGCTCCCATCTAGAACGCGGGTGCTGTATCTCAGCACGAGGATATTGGCCCCGGCTCCTAGCGCCCGGGCGGCTTTCAAGAGACCCTTTCATGAGCGATTATTCCCCCCGCGAGATCGTGTCCGAGCTCGATCGCCACATCATCGGCCAGAACGATGCCAAGCGCGCGGTCGCCGTCGCGCTGCGCAACCGCTGGCGCCGGCAGCAGCTCGAGGGTTCGCTGCGCGAAGAGGTGATGCCGAAGAACATCCTGATGATCGGACCGACCGGCGTCGGCAAGACCGAGATCTCGCGGCGCCTCGCGCGCCTCGCTGGCGCGCCGTTCATCAAGGTCGAGGCGACGAAGTTCACCGAGGTCGGCTATGTCGGCCGCGACGTCGAGCAGATCATCCGCGACCTCGTCGAGATCGGCATCGGGCTCGTCCGCGAGAAGCGCCGCGAGGAGGTGAAGGCGAAGGCCCACCAAGGCGCCGAGGACCGGGTGCTGGAAGCCCTCGTCGGCAAGACCGCCTCGCCGGCCACCCGCGACAGTTTTCGCAAGAAGCTGCGCTCGGGCGAGCTCGACGACAAGGAGATCGACATCGAGGTCGCCGACACCACGCCGATGGGCGGCATGGAAGTGCCGGGCATGCCGAACATCGGCGTCATGAACATCTCGGAAATGCTCGGCAAGGCGATGGGCAACCGCACCAAGCAGCGCCGCACCACGGTGAAGGAGAGCTATGCCCTCCTGATCGGCGAGGAGAGCGACAAGCTGCTCGACCAGGAGCAGCTGGTGGCCGAGGCGATCTCCTCGGTCGAGAACAACGGCATCGTCTTCCTCGACGAGATCGACAAGGTCGCGAACAAGGAAGGCTATGGCGGCGCCGGCGTCAGCCGGGAGGGCGTGCAGCGCGACCTGCTGCCGCTGGTCGAAGGCACGACGGTGGCGACCAAGCACGGCCCGGTGAAGACCGACCACATCCTGTTCATCGCCTCCGGCGCGTTCCACGTGTCGAAGCCCTCCGACCTCCTGCCGGAGCTGCAGGGCCGCCTGCCGATCCGCGTCGAGCTGAAGGCGCTGACCAAGGACGACTTCCGCCGCATCCTGACGGAGACCGAGGCCTCGCTGATCAAGCAGTACATCGCCTTGATGAAGACCGAGAACGTCGACCTCGAGATCACCCCGGATGCGATCGACGCCATCGCCGACATCGCCGTCAGCCTCAACGGCTCGGTCGAGAACATCGGCGCGCGCCGCCTGCAGACGGTGATGGAACGCGTCCTCGACGACATCTCCTTCGAGGCGCCGGACAAGTCCGGCGCGCACTACACGGTGGATGCCGACTACGTGCACAAGGCGCTTGACGGCATTGCGGGAAATGTCGACCTGTCGCGGTTCATCCTGTAGCCGGCACAAGGCGGGGCGTGAACGGACGGCGGCGGCGGCGGCCGAACCTGCTCCTTCTCCCCTGCGGGGAGAAGGTCGCGGCAGCGGGATGAGGGGGCGCCGAAGCGCGCGCTGCCCGGCGGTGATGCCCGAACCTGTCGCGCGGCGCGGCTGCCCCTCATCGGCCTGCCGGCCACTTCTCCCCGTAGGGGCGAAGAACGCGCGGGGCCGTTTTTACGCCGCCTTCATCCGCGCCCGCGCCGCCACCGGCACCACCAGCTCGCGGATCGCGGCGCTGCGGGCAGGCCCGACCGTCAGCACGCTGCCGGAGGGCACCGAGCCCCAGATGCCGGCATTCTCGTCGCAAGGTTCGGAGGCGATGACGATGCCGTCGCCCTCGCTGCGCCAGTAGAGCGAGGGCGGGTTGCCGTCGCTGGCCCAGCGGTAGGCGTAGAGCATCTCGCCGTCGGTGTGGACGGCGGCAAAGCGCAGCGGTGCCTCGGCGTCGCCGACGGCGGCGGAAATCTCGGCAAGCGTCGCAGTGATCGCATCGACCGGGTCGGCGTCGAGGCCGCGCCCCATGGCGGCAAGGAAGATCGCCTCGGAATCGCTGGTGCCCTTGCGCAAGGGGTAGAGCGCGTCGGGGATCAGCGCATCGACGCGGCGGCGCAGCCGGTCATAGCCGCCGACCTGGCCGTTGTGCATGAAGAGGTGCCGGCCGACGGCGAAGGGGTGGCAGTTGGCGGTCGACACCTCGCCGGACGTCGCGGCTCGGACATGCGCCAGGAACAGCCGCGAGCGGATCTGGGTGCAGAGCGAGGCGAGGTTGGAGTCCGACCAGGCCGGCAGGATGCCGCGGTAGAGGCCGGGCTCGGGCAGCTCGCCATACCAGCCGACCCCGCAGCCATCGCCGTTCACCACCGTCTTCGCCTCGCGCGCCGCCAGCGACTGCGAGATCAGCGATGCCCGCGGCCGGATCAGCAGCCGGTCGAGGAAGACGGGTGTTCCGGAATAGGCGAGGAAGCGGCACATGGCAGATCCACAACAAGCCGGCGCAGCAAAAAGCCGCGTCTCCAGAAGAGGTTAGGCGCTGAGGCGTTCGCGAAGCTGGTTTTGCTGCGTTGCAAAGCGGTGCGCGGCGGCGGCGTGGATCGCGGTGGAGTCGAAGCCCGGCAGTTCCAGCTGGTCGGGGTCGAGCAGTAGGCAGATCTCGGTGCAGCCGAGGATCACGCTGTCGGCGCCGGCCGCCTTGCCGCGGGCGATGACGTCCAGCACCGCCGCGCGCGAGGCGTCGAGCACCCGGCCCTGGCAGAGCTCGTCGAAGATCACCGAATGCACCAGCGCGCGGTCCTCGGCCTCCGGCACCAGCGGCCTTATGCCGTGGCGGGCGTGCATCCGGTCGGAATAGAAGCCGTGCTCCATGGTGTAGCGCGTCGCCAGCAGCAGCGGCTTCGTGCGGCCCGCAGCCTTCAGCGCGGCACCGGTCTCGGCGATGATGTCGATGACCGGGATGCCGACGGCCGCCGACACTTCCGGCGCCACGAGGTGCATGGTGTTGGTGCAGATCAGCACGCAATCGGCACCGCCGGCCTCGAGGCGGCGGGCGCTGTCGGCGAGAAGCTTGGCGCAGAGATCCCAGCGGCCGGCCTTCTGCAGCGCCACCACATCGGCGAAATCCAGCGAATGCAGGAGGATGTCGGCGGAGGCGAGACCACCGCTCGCCGCGCGGGCCGCCTCGTTCAGCATGCGGTAGTAGACCGCCGTCGATTCCCAGCTCATGCCGCCGATCAAGCCGATTGTCATCGTCGCGTCTCCCTGATTGTCGACAGCCAGTATGTGGCGTCTTTCCCGCGCCGTGCGCGCGTTCTTCGTGAAATTAACCGCCGTATTCGCAACCCATGTGCATCAAATCGTCGCCGTCTGCATCCAGCTTGCGCGCCATTGGGTCGGCGTGCATCCTGGTGCGATGATCGACGATCGCGACCAGACCATTCTCGCCCTCCTGCAGGACAATGCCGACATGCCGGTGGCCGAGATCGGCGCCCGCGTCGCGCTGTCGGCCTCCGCCTGCTCCCGCCGCATCCAGAAGCTCGAGGCGGACGGCCACATCGCCCGCCGCGTCGCGCTGCTCGACCGGCAGGTGATGAACTTGCCGACGACGATTTTCGTCCTGGTGAAGACCTCGCAGCATGCCGTCGGCTGGCTCGACGAGTTTCGCGCCGCGGTGACGGCGATCCCGGAGATCGTCGAGGTCTACCGGCTGACCGGCAATGTCGACTACATCATGAAGATCGTACTGCCGAACGTCGAACATTACGACGTCATCTACAAGCGCCTGGTCGCGCGCATCGAGCTGTTCGAGATGTCGGCCTACATCTCGATGGAGACGCTGAAGTTCGGCACCGCCGTGCCCACCCGCTACGCCTGACGGGGACGCCGTCCCGGCCGCGGGGGAAGACCCGGAGCGATGGGAGGCCGGGGAGGCTGGGGAGGGCGGGGAGGGCGGTGAGGGCGCATCGCCTGTGGCAGCGCTGCGCTCGACAGCCATCCGGCCGGCCCGTAGAATGCTACTGCCGGATGATCCCGGTTTTCCACGAGAGCCGTCATCATGCAGCGCTGGAGTGCCCGCCCCCTCTGGCTGGCTTTGATCGCCTTCTGCCTCCTCGCCACGCCGGCCGCGGCGGTGACGCTGGTGCCGCCGGGCAACCGCAATGCCGAGCAGCCGGGGGTTCCCGCCGCGTCGGCCCGCCGCACCCAGCAGCTGAAGACCAGCTACCAGCGCAAGTACGAGAAGATCCGCGACCTTATCGCCGGCAACCGCGAACTGCAGGGCAAGATCCGCAAGGCGGCGAGCGACTACGGCATTGACCCCTTGCACATCGTCGGCGCACTGGTCGGCGAGCACACCTACAATGTCGACGCCATCGACCGGCTGCAGACCTATTACGTCAAGGCGATGAGCTACCTCGAATCCGGTGTCTCCTTCGCCTATGAGGGCGAGGACGTCACCACCTTCGTCAAACGCCCGGAATTTGCCGCCTGCAACGGCACCGACGAGCAGCTCTGGACCTGCCGCGAGGCGGTGTTCGACCGCGCCTTCCGCGGCAAGACGGTGGGCGGCACGAAATTTCCGGACAACCGCTTCGGCGCCGTGTTCTTCCAGCCGTTCTATGCCGGACAGACGTTCGGCCTCGGGCAGCTCAACCCGATGACGGCGCTGAGCGTCTCCGACGTCGTCCACCGCGTGTCCGGCTATCCCGAGCTCGAGGCCGGCAAGGCGCCTGAGGTCTACCAGGCGATCATGGATCCCGACCGGTCGCTCGCCTACATGGCGGCGGTGATCCAGGGATCGATCAAGGCCTATCGCGACATCGCCGGCATGGACATCTCGAAGAACCCCGGCGTCACCGCGACGCTCTACAATGTCGGCAATGCCCGCAGCCGCGCCGCGGCCCTCGCCGCTGAGAACAAGCGGCGCGTGGCGGCGGGCGAGGCGCCGAAGCTGCCGGAAGAGAACTATTACGGCTGGCTGGTGAACGACAAGATCGACGAGTTGCGGGCCATCTTCCGCTGACCCCGCCCGATTGTTTCACGTGTGACACGGCGGCCCCCCGTTTTGTCCCGCGGCCGCACCAGCTGGAGGCCCGCGACGCGATCCTTGCCGCCCGCGCCGCCGGCCGGCCGGGCTTCCTCCTCGGCGACCTGACGGGGCTCGGCAAGACGCTGTCCGCCTGGCTCGCCATCGCCGACATGCCGGAACACGACGTGCTGGTGATCTGCCCGAAAGGCGCGATCCCGCAATGGCGGCGGACCATCGACCGGTCGCCGCCGACCGGCAAGCGCGTGACCTTCCTGAACTTCGAACGGACGAAGTCGCTGATGGCCCCGCCGGCGGCGAGCAAGCGCAAGTCGGTGCGGGCGAAGAACAACGAGCTGGCGAAATCCGGCAGCTTGAAGAAGCGCTGGCCGATCGTGGTGATCGACGAGAGCCACCGCATCCGCAACCCCGCCTCGCAGCAGAGCCTCGTCTGCCGGCAGGTCGCTGCCGCCGCCGATTTCGCGCTCTATCTCAGTGCCACCGCCGGCCAGTCGCCGTTCGAGCTGTCCTATCTCGGCAAGCTCCTGGCCTTCGCCACGGAGAGCGAGGGCGACGACATGGACGCCTTCCGGGCGCTGATGAAGACGCTGAAGATCGGCCGCGCGAAGGGACGCTGGAAGAACTGGAGCTGGGAGCCGAACGAGGACGACAGGGCGACCATGTCGGCATTGCTCTACCGGGGGCCGCGCGCGATCGGCCTGCGGCGGCGTCCCGAGCAGATCGCCGGCTGGCCGGAGGTGCAGCGGGAGCTCGCCCCGACTGCGCTCGATGGCGAGAGCCTCCGGCTCTACGACGCCACCTGGCGCGAGTTCCGGCGCGAGATCGGGCTTGCCGGCGGCTCGACGCGCAAGCCGACTGGCTGGGCCGCCGACCTGCGCTTTCGCCAGAAGGCCAGCCTGATCCGGACGGCCGGCACCGCCGACTTCGTCAGCGATCTCCTGGAGAACGACGAGCAAGTGGCCGTCTCCGTCGCCTTCCTCGAGACCTCGACGCTGCTGATGGAGAAGCTGTCGGGCCGCGGCTGGAAAGTCGGCGAGATCAATGGTGGCCATTCCGGCGAGGCGAACGAGGCGACGCGGCTTGCCTTCCAGACGGGACAGCTGGACGTGGTGCTGTTCACCGTCACCGAATCGATCTCGCTGCACCGGGGCGAGGTCGAGGGCGGCGACCGCGAGCGGGCGCTGGTGATCCACGACATGCGCCACAGCGCCATCCAGCTGCAGCAGATCGAGGGGCGGTGTCATCGCGACGGCCAGCGTGCGGTGATCTACTACGCCTATGCCGAAGCGACCGTCGAGGAGCGCATTGCCGGCATCGCCATCGCCCGCATGGCGGGCATGGAGGGGCTTGCCGGCGACGATACGCGGCTGCTCGACGACATCACCGAGGCCGTCCAGCAAGCCGTTTCCGCCCGGCAGCCATCTGGCGCTTAAAGCGGCAACATATCTTTCGGATTACCCCTTCCGGGCTCAGTTCTGGCAGATGTTACCGACAGTTGCAGTTCACTGACCTAAAATTGCACTATGATGTTTCGATACAAAATAGTGAGTTGATTTTAGGGGGGATTTCAAAGTTACTTGCCGCCTCACGAGGGAAGCATTTGCGTATGAGAGAAGTGCGCATTGACGCGGCGGCAAACGGCAACGAGAGAGCCGAGGCGCCATCGCCCGGCCTGCTGCAGCGGCTCGTCTCCGTCAGTCAGGCGATCAGGGCGTTGCTGCAACTGCGGCTGGCCGAACTCGGCCTCAGCAGCGGTCAGGACGAGATCCTGATGGGGCTCGCCGAGAAGACGCCGATCTCGGCCGCCGCCCTGGCCGTCCGGCTGGATCTGCGGCCGCGGCAGGTGGTGGTGCTGCTCGATGGACTGGCGGAGAAGGGCCTTGTCGACGCCGTCGGCCTGTCCCGCGACCCGCGCCGCACGATGATCCAGCTGACGGCGGCGGGCCTTGCCCAGCAGGCGGCGGTGCGTCGCCTTTGGGAAGAACTCAACCGTGACCTTCAGCCGCCGGACGGCAAGCCGCAGATTGACCGCCTGAACGAAGTGCTGACCCTCCTGCGCGACCGGATGGACCCGCCGGGGCTCGCCGCGCCGAGCGATGGGCCGGGCGGATAGCGCTGCGCCGGTCCTGAACGGTCCGCGGGCATCGGACCGGTGCCGTGAACCGGCAGGTGGCTCTCGCCTCCGCTGATGCATCGACCGTTCTACTGTTCGCCGGCGAACCATTCGTCGTGGCCCGACACAAAGACGAGGTCGACGCGGCGCTCCGAGAGCGCCGACATGACGGCGGCGCCGGCAAGCAAGTGAATGTCGAGCATGGCGCAGTCGACGTCCGCCTGCGTGGTCACCAGCGCGAGGGCGCTCTCGACATCGTGGACCTGGCCGACGGCGATACCGCCGCACTGCTGGATCTCGGAGGCCATGCGCTCGGCCATGCCGTCTTCCGGCTCGACGATCAGGATACGCCGGCCGGTGAGTTCAAGGGATGAAAGTCGAAACATGCTACTCCGATAGGCTGCTGCCGCGGTCGGTCGCACGACACTGCTTGGTCGCACGACACTCCGGCAAGATAGACCTATGGCAACGTTAAAGAGGAGTTCAAAGCTTAACTGTCGCCACGGTCGGCGAAAGTCGGACACGTCGGCGTGATTATTGCTGTCCTTGAAGTAATGATGACAGAATATCGCGTTTAGAGGGTTCTCGGCATGCCTGTGGTTGTGGCTGCGGTCCCTCAGCCTGCGGGCGCCCCGCCGTCTGGCAGCGGGCAGGCGAATCATCCTAGAACACCTCGAAAGCGGCGAAGAGCAGCGGGGAGTGGCGGGATGAGCGATGCGCACGGGATCGGCAGCGAGACGCTGCGGGCGAACGTCGTGGCAGAGGGCGCCGAGCTGGTCGGGCTCGCGCATGCCGTCGGCGGCGAACTGCTTTGGCAGGCGGGTCCGGAATGGCCGCGTCATGCCCCGGTGCTGTTCCCCATCGTCGGCCGCCTCGCCGGCGACACGCTTCGGCATGGCGGCGCCGAGTTTGCGCTGACACAGCACGGATTTGCCCGCGACAGCCGTTTCGACTGGGTCGAGAAGTCGGCCGGGCGCGCGGTGCTCCGGCTCGGCGACAGCGCAGAAAGCCGCGAGCGCTATCCCTTCGCTTTCGGGCTCGAGATGATCTACGCCGTCGCCGGCGAGACGCTGACCGTGACGACGCGGGTGTCCAATTCCGGCACCTCCGTGCTTCCCTGTGGCATCGGCGCGCATCCCGGCTTTCGCTGGCCGCTGGTCGAGGGCGTCGCGAAGGACGACCACTTCATCGACTTCGACGCCACCGAGACGGGACAAGCCCTGTCGGTCGAAGGCGGGCTGCTCGGTCCGCCAAAGCCCTTGCCGTTCGACGGAAACCGGCTGGCGCTGTCGACATCGCTGTTCGCCCGCGACGCCCTGGTGCTGCCGGACGTCGCCAGCCGGGGGCTCCGCTATGTCGCCGCCAACAGGGACGGGCGCGAACGGGCCAGCCTTACCTTTGCCTGGGAGGGTTATCGCGATCTCGGCCTCTGGTCGGCGCCGAGAGGGGCGCCGTTCCTCTGTGTCGAACCGTGGTATTCGATGGCGAGCCCGGTTGGCTGGGATGGCGAGTTCGCCGACAAACCGGGGCTTCTCCTGCTACCGCCGGGGGAGAGCCGCGATTTCGTCTGGTCGGTGACCGTTTCGATTCCCAGCTGAGTGATTCGCCTCCGGGTCGACAAGCTGCTAGAGAACGGCGACGCGTTCGCCTCCGGCGGACGTCGCAGTTGCAGCGCGCCCGATCCCCGGTGCCGTTTCTGGCCCGAGCGTGGTCCGTGAAGCCCTGTCGCTTCGCCCGATCTGCCCGGCCCTTCAAGGACAGTTTCCATGGCTTTGCCCCGTATGACGCCGGAGGGCCGCGCTCTCCTGGTCAAACTCGTTCGTGCCCCTGCCGAAATGCCGGACAGCGGCCTGATCCCGGATCTGCGCCAGCTCGGCTTCATCGAGAAGCTCGACACCCGCTGGCAGGCGACGCGCGCCGGTAAGGATTATTTGCAGGCGCAGCGCTAAAGCATCCTGCGATCGGGTCGGCTCACTCGATCAAGGAAGGATGCTCTGGCTTGAACAAGGTAGAGCATCCTTCCGTCCTAACGGCGCTGTAGAGACACCGTCGATCGGGGCGAAGATCCCCTGTCACAGAAAGCCGCTCTTCGTTCAGGCAGGAGGCGGCGTCCTTCGGGCGTCCTTACTTCCAACGGCGCCCGATGACCCAAATTTCGGCTGTCCGTCGACCGCAAGGTCTGGACGGTAGCGACGCGCCTTCGGCCAGTCGGACAGGCCGGTTGCGAAAGCTGCGCGAGAAGCCGGCGCTTGGCCGCGTGCCCGCGCACCGCGGTTCGGCCGGCGACGGTCATCAGCGTCCCTGCAGGCGGGAGCGCGACATGGTTGGCCCTGCGGCCGCAGTGAGGCCCCGCCCGTGCCATATTGTCGGCACGTCCGCGCTCTATCACTCCAGTGCTCCAACAATGCCCCGATTAGTGCCCCGACCTGTGCCACTTGAAAAAACTTGCAGGCTCTGGAAACTTTTTCGTGAGGGGCACGTTGTCTGTAAGGTCAACTGAAACTATGCATGCAGGACTAGTCGACTTAAATCGTTAGCCGGCTCAATAAATATTTCAGAGATCCAGCTTTGAGTAAAAATCATTCGTATGCCGTCGTTCTCGGCAGATCGGGAGCGGGGGCTCAAAAAATACTAGAGGCGATTTATAGATTATCCCGCGTTGCCTATATCCGCGGGAATCATTAGCAGGCTTCAGTTAATAGTAGCCGGCAACACTTTGACTTGGTTCACGTATCGGCAGGAAATCCAGTGCTGCGCAAGTGTGCGTGCCTAGGTTTAAAGAAAGCTAGTTAACGCTTCGGTACGATAACTACATTGATCTTGCTGGCCTAAGCGCGTAATTGGCTTGCCAGCTATGGAGGTTTCCCATGTTTTTACGAGAAGTCGAGGCTGATCCCGAAGCCGTGGCGACGGACTTCCTGCACGAGGACCGGGATCTGCAGGTGACGCAACTTATGGTGTCGGTCTCCAAGACCGTGCGCGCGCTTCTCGGGATCAAGCTGGCCGAGATCGGTCTCAACAACGGCCAGGACGAGGCGATGCTCGCCCTCGACGAGGCCAATCCGATCAGCGTCGCGATGCTCGCGGAGAAGCTCTCGGTTCGTCCCCCGACGGTTTCCAAGATGCTGGACCGCCTGGTGGCGAAGAACCTCGTCGACCGCGTCAACGATACCAACGACGCCCGCAAAACCATGGTGAAGATCACCTCCACCGGCCTCGAGACGCAGGATCGGATCCGCGCCGTCTGGGCCCAGGTCGGCGCCGACCTGTCGGAGTTTGCCAAGGCCGAGGACTCGCAGGTTCTGATGCGCGAGCTCTCCGGCCTCCAGAAGCACCTGACCAAGCGCCTGACGCAACTGCGCTAGGGCATCCCTCCGCTTCATCGCATGATCACGCGGGTCGCCCGCGTCCCCTCGCCACTGCCTTGGCATCCGCGGAACCTCCCCATGGAATTGCCCGGCGGAACCTCTTTGTCAGCCTACGGATTATCTCAACAGATAGACGGGTCTGAAACGGGAGGCATCCATGCAGAAGAACAGGAAGATCGCCGGGCTGATTGCTCTCATCGCTTTGACATCGACGGCGCCGGCCCTGGCGCAGTCGGTCGAGTTTGGCCGTGACGGCATCCAGTTGCGGCAGGACCGGCAGGAGCGGCCCGAACGACGCGATCGTGCCGCGCGCGAACTGACCGAGCGCCAAGCCATCCGCATCGCCAAGGGCGAGGGCGTGCGCGAGGTCGAGGATGTCACGCGCGACCGCGCGAACTACGACATCGAGGGCAAGGATCGAAACGGCGACGACATCGAAGTGGTCGTCGACCGGGTGTCCGGCGAGGTCATTTCCGTCGAGTAGAGTTCTCAGGAGCCCGCAAAAGGCCCGCTTGCCACCGGCACGCGGGCCTTTTCGTATCCGCGGCTGAAGCCGGCGGACAGCTGGTCTAAGGCTGGCGCTGCTCGATCCAGCGGGTCATGGCGGCAATTTCTTCGCGCTGCGCGGCGATGATCGTCTCCGCCAATTTGCGCGAGGTCTCGTCCTTGCCGTTCTTCAGCTCCGTCTCGGCCATGGCGATCGCCCCCTGGTGATGGGCGATCATGCCGCAGTTGAAGGCGAGGTCGGGATCCTCGATCTCGGCCGATGACATCATGTTCTGGTGCATCTGCATCATGGGATCGGCGCCATCGCCCTGTTTGCCCATGCCGTCCATGCCCGGCATGCCAGCGTGCTCCTCCCCCTTTGGCGCATCCTTCATGCCCGGCATGCCCGCGTGACCTTCTCCCTGGGGTGCATCCTTCATGCCCGGCATGCCGGCGTGAGCCGCGGCGTTGCAGGCGGCCGGCAGGCCTTGCCCTTCCGCGGCAGCAGCCGGCAGCGTGAGCGCGGACAAAGCGAGGCCGAAAGCGATGAGATGGTAGCGCATGTGATTCTCCGTTGGTCGTCGGCTGCGGCAGCATGTCTCATGCCAGTGCCACCCCTCCTGCGCGGGAAGGCAAGACGCCGGGTGGCGCAGCGCTTCACGACTTTGTCAGCGCCTGCCCCCGAACGACGGCAGCGGTGAAAAGGGCCAGCGGGGGCGGCATACGCTCCCTATAGAGACTTATGCCACGCCGAAAATGCAAGTAACCAGACGATCTTCCGTCGATGCTGCCGCGATGTCGCCGAAAGATCGAGTAGTCAGCGATACGACGCTTCGATTCGCTTTCGATCTTTCCTTAAAACCATTCTAAAACATCGTGTTTGACTTGGAGCATGGTGCGTGAGCATTGAGCCCTGGCTCCGTGACTGCGGGGTACTGGAAAATCGTAGGATGTCATCATGAGATCTTCTCTCTCCGGCTTCGCCAGCCTGGCGGCCCTCGCGATCGGCCTTTCCGGCTATCCGACAGCCGGTCTTGCCCAGGATGCCGCCGGCATCGTGGTCTACAATGCCCAGCATGAGAGCCTCACCCAGGAGTGGGTCGACGGCTTCAACAAGGAAACCGGCATCAAGGTGACGCTCCGCCAGGGCAGCGATACCGAGATCGGCAACCAGATCGTCCAGGAGGGCGCGGCGTCCTCGGCCGACGTCTTCCTGACCGAGAATTCGCCGGCCATGGCGCTGGTCGACGGTGCGGGCCTGTTCGCCCCCGTCGATCCCGCGACGCTGGCGCAGGTGCCCGAGAACTACCGCCCGGCCGACGGCAAGTGGGTCGGCATCGCCGCGCGCAGCACCGTCTTCGCCTACAACACCAACAAGGTGACCGAGGCCGACCTGCCGAAGTCGATGGTCGATCTCGCCGATCCGAAATGGCAGGGGGCCTGGGCCGCCTCGCCGTCGGGCGCTGACTTCCAGGCCATCGTCGGGGCGCTGCTGCAGCTGAAGGGCGAGGCGGCGACGGCCGACTGGCTGAAGGCGATGAAGACGAACTTCGTCGCCTATCGCGGCAACAGCACGGCGATGAAGGCGGTGAACGCCGGCGAGGTCGATGGCGCGGTGATCTACCATTACTACTGGTTCGGCGATCAGGCGAAGACCGGCGAGAACTCCAAGAACGTCAAGCTGCACTATTTCCGCAATCAGGATCCGGGCGCCTTCGTCAGCGTCTCCGGCGGTGGCGTTCTGGCCTCCAGCAAGCATCCGAAAGAGGCCCAGGCCTTCCTCAAATACATCACCGGGAAGGCCGGCCAGGACGTCTTGAAGAACGGCACCTCGTTCGAATACGCCGTCGGGAACGGGGCCGAATCGAACCAGAAACTGACGCCGCTCGCCGACCTGCAGGCGCCGAAGGTCGAGGCATCGACGCTCGACAGCAAGAAGGTCACCGAGCTGATGACGGCGGCCGGCCTGCTCTGAGCAAGGTCCGCCTGGGGCAGCACGTCTGCCCGGTGCGGCCGGTCTGCCAAGTGCAGGACGTCTGCCCGGAGAAGCCTGAATGAGCCCGGACACGCCCGGACAAGAACAGGCGCGTCGGCACCACTGAGCCCTGCACCGTCCGGCGTTCACCGGGCGGTGCGGCGTTAAAACCTTCGCCGCACCCTCACATTTTCCCTCGGCATGCGCTATGCCGCGAGAGATCCCGGGAAGCCGCGTTTCCCTCCAGCCAAGCCGGTCCGTTTGTCCGTATCATCGCGCTCCTTGCCCGAAGACAACGCCTCTGCCGTCCGTGCCGATGGCGGCCGTGGCGGCATGGCGCTGCGGCTGCCCCGGCGGTTCTGGATCGCTCTTCTCGCCGTCCTCGTCGCCTCGGTCTCGCTGCTGCCGCTCGGCTTCATCCTCTACGTCGGCGTCGACACCGGCTGGGAGACGGCCTCGGCGATGATTTTCCGGCCGCGGGTCGGCGAGCTCCTCGTCAACACGCTGCTGCTGCTCGGGCTGACCGTGCCGATCGCCACGGTCCTCGCGCTGGCGCTGGCCTGGCTGACCGAGCGCAGCGACCTGCCGGGCGCCCGGCTGTTCGCCTGGCTGGCGGTAGCGCCGCTGGCGGTGCCGGCCTTCGTCCACTCCTACGCCTGGATCAGCCTGGTGCCCGGCCTCAACGGCCTGTTCGCCGGCGTGCTGGTCTCGGTGATCGCCTATTTCCCCTTCCTCTATCTGCCGATCTCGGCAGCGCTCCGGCGGCTCGATCCCGGCCTAGAGGATACGGCCGCGGCCCTCGGCCTGTCGCCGGTGCGCGTCTTCTTCCGGGTCGTGCTGCCGCAGATGCGGCTGGCCATCGCCGGCGGCGCGCTCCTCGTCGGGCTGCATCTCCTCGCCGAATACGGGCTCTACGTCTTCATCCGCTTCGACACCTTCACCACCGCGATCATGGACCAGTTCCAGTCGAGCTATAACGGCCCGGCCGCCAACATGCTGGCCGGCGTGCTGGTCGCCCTCTGCTTTGCCCTCCTGGCGCTCGAGGCCTCCTATCGCGGCACCGCGCGCTATGCCCGGCTCGGCGCCGGCGCGGCGCGGCCGGCGACGCGCACCCGGCTTGGCCGGGCGACGGCGCTCTGGCTGCTGCTGCCGGTGGCGACGACGCTGCTGGCGCTCGGCGTGCCGCTGGTGACGCTGACGCGCTGGCTGATCGCCGGCGGGGCCGAGGTCTGGCAGCTGCCGCAGATTTCCGCGGCGCTCAGTCAGACGCTGCTGCTGGCGCTGGCCGGCGGGGTCCTCGCGACGCTGTCGGCGATCCCGATCGCCTGGCTGTCGATCCGCGCGCCCGGCCGGCTGCAGCGCGGGCTGGAGGGCTGCAACTATATCGTCGGCGCGCTGCCCGGCGTCGTCGTCGCGCTGGCGCTGGTCACCGTCACCGTCAAGGTGGCGCTGCCGCTCTACCAGACCGTCGCGACCATCCTCCTCGCCTACACGCTGATGTTCCTGCCGCGGGCCCTGGTGGCGCTGAGGGCGAGCATCGCGCAGGCGCCGATCGAACTGGAGCAGGCGGCCGCGAGCCTTGGCCGCTCGCCGGCTCGTGCGATCTTCGCCACGACGATCCGGCTTGCGGCGCCGGGGGCGGGGGCCGGCATGGTGCTGGTCGCGCTCGGCATCACCAACGAGCTGACGGCGACGCAGATGCTGGCGCCGAACGGCACCCGCACGCTCGCCACCGCCTTCTGGGCGCTGTCGAGCGAGATCGACTATGCGGCGGCCGCGCCCTATGCCCTGCTGATGATCCTGTTCTCGCTGCCGATGACCTGGCTGCTCTATACCCATTCGCAACGGACGGCGGGACGGTGACCGTGCTTCGACTGCAATCCCTCGCCAAGCGCTACGGGCAGGTCCAGGCCCTCGGCGGCGTCGACCTGCGCGTCGCCAGCGGCAGCCGGACCGCCATCGTCGGCCCGTCTGGCTCCGGCAAGACGACGCTGCTGCGCCTCGTCGCGGGCTTCGAGGTGCCGGACGCTGGAAAGGTGACGCTCGGCGACGTGCTGCTGGCGGACGGCCAAAGCGCGGTACCGGCGCACCGGCGGGGGATCGGCATCGTCACGCAGGACGGCTCGCTGTTCCCCCATCTCAGCATTGCCGACAACATCGGCTTCGGCCTTCCCCGCAATGCCGAGGGCCGCGCGGCGCGGATCGACGGGCTGGTCGACATGGTCGGCCTCGACCGGGCGATGCTGAAGCGGCGGCCGGACGAGCTCTCCGGCGGCCAGCAGCAGCGGGTGGCGCTCGCCCGAGCGCTGGCGCTGCAGCCGAAACTCATGCTGCTCGACGAGCCGTTCTCCGCCCTCGACACGGGCCTGCGCGCGCAGACCCGCAAGGCGGTCGGCGAGCTGCTCTCGGCTGCCGGCATCACCACCATCCTCGTCACCCACGACCAGGCGGAGGCGCTGTCCTTCGCCGACCAGGTGGCGGTGATGCGCGACGGGCTGCTGCAGCAGGTCGGCACGCCGCGCGAGCTCTACCTCAGGCCGCGCGATGCGATGACCGCGCGGTTTCTCGGCGATGCCATCATCCTCTCGGCCGTCGTTTCCGGCGGCGTCGCCGAGTGCGCGCTCGGTCGGCTTCCCGTCGACGCGCCCGGGCGGAGCGGGCCAGCGGAGATCATGCTGCGGCGCGAGCAGGTCTCGATCGTTCCACGCCCCGAACACGCGGCCGGCATGGCGCTGGCCGATATCCTCGACGTCGAGTTCGGCGGGCCGTTCTCTACGGTCACCGTGGCGCTCCGTGGCGGCTTCCAGGCCCAGTCCGGCCGTGGCGGCCCAGTAGGCCCGTCCGCCACGCCGTGCCCGCCGATCGTGCTGCGCGGCAGCGGGCCGGACCTGCTCGCGGCCGGCGACGTGGTGGCGCTGAGCGTCAGCGGCCCGGCGCACGTCTTCGACGCCTGAGCCTCACTCGGCCTGTCACCCCATCGACGTCAGACCAGCCCTCGCCGAGATGATGCGTGCATCACGCATCCCCCGGTGCACGGTGCCGACGGCACCAAACCGTTGCCTCAATGCGCCCCGCCGAGTGCGGCATTGACGGCGACGGCGACGAGGACGGTGTTGAAGACGAAGGAGGCGATGCCGTGTGCCAGCGCTGCGCGGCGCATGCGCCGGTGGCTGATGGCGACGTCCGAGGTCTGCGCGGTCATGCCGATGACGAAGGCGAAGTAGAGAAAGTCGACCGAGTCCGGGTCGTCGTCGCCGGGAAAGTTTAGCCCGCCCCGGTCGCCCGGCTTGCCGCCCGCGCTGGCGTCGGCAGCATAATAGAGGTTGCCGTAGTGCTGGGCGGCCATGACGTGGAGGGTCATCCAGCCGAGCGGCACGCTGGCCAGCGCCAGCCCCATGCCCAGGGCGTTGTCGGCCGTCGGCGAGTTCAGCACGCTGAAGATCGAGACCAGGCTGAAGCTGATCGCCGCCATGGTGAGCACGGCGATGATGAGGATGCCCTCGTCCTCGGTCTTCGCCCGCTCGCGCAGGCGGTCCGGCCCGCTGCCGAGCGTCATCTGGAGGATCAGCACGAGGTAGACGAGGAAGAAGATGTTGCCGCTCATCAGCAGCTGCAGCTCGGCCGGCAGGACGCCGAGCGGAAAGAACGCGATGAGGCCGGTCACAACGGCGATGAGAAAACGCTTGTGGTGGCGGATGAAGGAATGGTCGAACACGGCTTGCTTTCCCGTCGGTTTCGTCCGCTCGCACCGAAGGACACGCCTCACTCCAAGCACGCTGCGACGCTCGCCGGTCATCCTTCGATCCGGACCCGCGTCGACCCTTGAGGGTGTCGCGGAAGTTAGCGCGCCCATTTGGCGCTTGGCCGGGGCACAGGCACACTCTCAGCGGTGAGGGCGCTAGCCGTCACGGGCCAGACCGCCCTGCAACGGCATCCGGCACCGCCTTCGCGCCGCCGGATGCCGTCAGGTGTTTCAGAGCCCGCGCAAAATACTCTCGATCTGGCCGAGATATTGCTGCGAGGTGCGGATCTGCAGCTCGGCATCCGTCAGCTTCTGCTCGGCATTACGGCGCGAGAGCTTGGCTTCCCAGGTTTCCAGCCGCATCGCCTGGACCTCGGTCTCGGCGGCGAGCGCCCGGTCCTCGGCCTTGCGCAGATCGCGCTCCAGCCCGGCGACCTGGCTGTTCAGGCGGCGCTGCTCGGCATCGACGCGGTCGATGAAAGCGAGGGCGTCGAGCTCGATCGCCTTGAACTTGCGCTCATAGGCCTTGATCCGGGCGGCGGCAGCCTCGACCAGCTGGATTGCCGTATCCCAGTGGGAGAGTGGCAGCGGGCCCCCCGGCGCCAGCAGCGGGCCCCCTGGCGCCTGCAGTGGGAAAGTCTCGGCCTGCTCCGCCGGATGGTGTTCCCCGCTCGGCTCCTGCAGCGTCGGCAACTCCGCCCCGCGGTCCGCATCGTCCTGGCCCGCGAACGCGTCGCGCTGCTGGCGCAGCGTGGCGTGGATCACGGACATCTCGTCGGCGCCGTCCGCCCATCTCCTGTCGGCCTGGCTCATGGTGAGGACCGATCTACGCCTGGGGTTTCTTGAGGCTTGGCGAACGCGCGAAGCCCTGCGTGATCGCCGAGTTCAGCCGCGAAAGCCACTCATTGGCTTCCTGCGCCTGGCGTTCGGCCGCATCGGCGCGGGCGTAGGCGTTCTCGATCTCGCGCTGGGCAAGCTGGAGCTGGTCGCGGAGCGCGGCATATTCGGCGCGCGTGCGGATTTCCTGCTCCTCGGCCTGGCGCTCGAGCTCTTCCACCCGCTCCTCGCTGAGGCGGATCGCTTCGGTCGCCTCCTGGATCAGGTCGAGGGCCGAGGACCAGTCGCGCCGTCCCGCCGGCGTCGGCTCCTCGGCCGCGGAATCGACCAGCTCCGACCCTTGCGGCGGCAGGGCTACCGCGTTCTGCAGGTTGGCATCGGTCCGCTCCGGCTCGGCAGAGCCCCGCAACGCCCATCTCGATGTCGTCTCACCCATGGCCTCGTCCATTCTTCTCTCCCAGGGCTTCCTCGCGTCTTGCCGGACGCTTCAGGACGCTCTGCCTTTCCCAACCGGCGAGCCGCCGTTTCTCTTACAAGTCGCCGAACCGGCGGACCGCCGTTTCTCTTACAAGTCGAGGAGAGCGGCGAGGTTGCGCCGTCCCGCTCCACCTTCTGGCGTCAGTCCGTCTTCTTGTCGGACAGGAAGCTGACATTGGAATTCGGCGCATAGGGATCGTCGCCCTGGCGCGGACCACCCTGCGACGAGCCTTGCGGCTGGTCGTCCGGATGCGCCTGGCCGGCCCGGACGGCGCGCTTCAGCGACTCGTTCTGCCGCTGCAGCGCCGTCCGGTTCTCGCGGGCGATCTCCAGCGCGCCCTGGGCGAGCGTCCGCTCCGCCTTCTCGTTCTCGAGCTCCTCGATCAGCCGGCGGTTGACCGCCTCCTGTCCGAGCCGGTCGTTCTCGTAGCGCCGGGTCAGGCTGTCGATCCGGTCGGAGAGGCTGTTGGCCTTGTTGACCGCGTTCTCGAGCGCTGCGTCCTTGGCGGCCAGCGCCTTGTTCAGCATGTCGCTGCGGTCGTTCAGCTCCAGCTGCTGGCGCTGGCTCTCCTCCAGCTGGGCGATGTAGTGGGCGAGCTCGCCGCGCAGGCCGTCGACGCGGCGCTCCAGCGTCACCTTCTCGGCGGCGTTTTCCTTCAGCTGGCGGTCCGAGCCGCGCAGCGCCTCGTCCTTCTCGCGGTATTGCTGGCGAACATTGCCGAGAATCTGCTCGGTGGTGCCGAGGCGTGCGAGCAGCGCGTCGAGCCGCAGCGTCATGGTCGCGCGTTCCGAGGTCAGCTGCGAGATCGCCGTCTCGTGGTCGACGCTGATCTTCTGGTGGTGCGCCTGTTCGTCGAGGAGCCTCGCGTCGAGCGTCGCGATCTCCGCGAGGTGCCGGTCGCGCTGCTGCGTCAGGTCGGAGTTCTGCGCCTGCAGGCCGGAGAGACGGTCGAGCTGGTCCTCGACCACCTGCTGCAGCCGGCGGCTTTCCTTCTCGAACATCGAGCGCTGCTCGGACTCGCGCTGCAGCGTGCCTTCCGCCTTCAGGAGCGCCTTCTCGGTCGTCTGGTATTCCGCGCGTTGCAGTGCGAGATCGCCGGCGAGCGCCTGCTGCTTCTCGATCTCGAGCGTCAGCTGGCGCTCGGCGTTCTCGAGCAGCCCGGTCCGCTCGCGCAGCGTCAGCCGGGTCTCCTCGTACGCCGCGGCGATCTCGCCGCGCTCGGTCTCGGTCTTCTGCAACCGCGCCTTCTCGTTGCGCAGCTCGCCCGATATCGCCGAGAGCCGGCTCGACAGCGTGTCGACCTCGCGGCGCAGCGCCTGGCCGTTCTCGAGCTCGCGCGACAGCAGCGCCTCGGTCTCGAGAATGCGCGATTTCGCCTGCGGCAGCTCGGTGAAGATCGATTCCAGCGGCTCGGCCAGCAGCGCGAAATCGTCGTTCAGCGATTTCAGGTCCTCCAGCCGGTGCGACAGCTGGCTGAAGCGCACGCGCAAGAGCTCGTTGCGCTGGCCGATGCTGTCGAGCGGGCCGGCATCGCGAGGAATGTCGATGGTGCGCGACGGCGCGGGCTGCGGCGTGCCGACCGCGTCGACCGGCTGAACCGGCTGAACCGACGCCGACCGATCGGGCGCGGGCGGCGTCTCATCTTCGGCCGCAAGCCGTTTCCAGATGAAATTCCACGCAGACACCATCGGACAGCTCCCGGAGCAAAACAAGAAATGCTCGATGAGCCGGTATCTGTTAAGGAATGTGGGGACCTGCGCAATGCTGAAAAGAATGAAAATCGGGTGACTGCGCGATTTCCGCAGGTTTTTCCCGTGGGTGCGACCTTGCTGCCGCGCCGGGGGCAGCACCCCGGCCGCTGGCCCGGCCCGCCCGGCGATCCGCTGGCCCGGAGCGCCCCGCAATCCGCTGGGCCGGCGGCCCCGGCAAGGAGATGTCGCCTTCGGACGAAGAGCCTTGCCGCAACGCCTTGCCCGGCGGTCCGGTATCGGCTAGGAAGTTTCCGTCCGCGCAGCATCTGCCGGACCACGGCCGGCCCCGCCGCCGTCCGCACCCGTAGCTCAGCTGGATAGAGCGCTGCCCTCCGAAGGCAGAGGTCACTGGTTCGAATCCAGTCGGGTGCACCATTTTCCGCCACTCCACTGCCGCTTCGTTCCGCCGGTTCTTTCGGTGCTGACTTGCCCTGCGATCGCTCTCTCCAGTGCGCTGTGCGATCCCCTGATGGGGCGCTTGCGCGTCGCCTGGTCGAGGGCAATGGACCATTGTCGTTGGCATCGTGACCATCACGCAGGGCAGCGAACTCCGGTTTGAGGTCGCCGGCACCCCAATGGCGATGGGGGCACAGCCGAGCGCTAGGCTGCGCCCATCAGCGCTCTGGCGCGGTTGGGCGGCGGCGTTATGGATGGAAATACCTGCTGGGCGATCGACGAGGGACACACTCCCGCGGTCGACCGGCGGTTTTGACCGACCGTGACCTCCCCACCCAAGAATCATCGAAGTATCTTTCGTTCGCGGCCGACTTTTTATGATTCCGAAATCCCGACGTTCTACCGATGCTGACGGAAGATCGGCGAAGATTGCTTCGCGATACTGACGTTAAAGATCAGTGACGAACGGGAACGAGGGTCTCAGGATGTCGGACATCAAGGTTCAGAGGCCGCTCGCGGTGCGCATTACCGCTTACGGGTTTGCCGCGGTGCTGTTCACCAGCGCCGCCATCGGCTCGCTCTCCTGGTTCCAGCAGAGCCGCATGGGCGCGGAATCCATCCGCACCGAGCTCGCCAGCGACTTCTCCCATATCCGCTCCGACATGGACGCCCAGAAGCGGGTGGCCGCGGCGCTGGCGCTGGCCGTCGCCGGCGAGCCCGACATCGGGCTGCTCGTCCAGGCGGACGACCATGACGGGCTGCTCAAGCGCTTCTCCGGCAATTTCGGTGCGGTCGTCGCCAATGGCGCGGTGCAGCTGATGACCTTTGCCGACGCGAAGGGGAACGTCGTCCTGCGTCTGCATGAGCCTGCGACCTTCGGCGACAACTTCGCCGCGCGGCGCAAGACCGTCGCCAAGGCGCTGCAGGACGGCCAGCTGGTCCAGGGCATCGAGCCCGGGCGGACGGCGGTGAGCATGTTCGCCACGGTGCCGATCATCCTGCGCGGCGCGACGGCCGGCGTCGTCGACATCGGCACCAAGCTGACCAACGAGTATTTCACCCGGCTGGCCCGCGAGGTGGCGGCCGATGTCGCCATCCACATCCGGACCAACGAGGGCTTCGTCCGCCAGGCCTCGACCTTCGCCGGCGAGTCGCTGTTGTCGCCGGAAGAGATCCAGGCCGCCTTCGACGGCGTCGTGCCCGACCGGACAGTCAGCGTCGGCGATCGGAGTTTCGCGGTGTCGGCCCAGCCGATCATCGACTTTTCCGGTGCCAAGATCGGCGTGATGGAACTGGCGTCGGACATCACGCCGCTGATCGCCGGACAGCGATCGGCGCTGCTGGAATCGGTTGCCGGCATGGCGGTGATCTGCCTCGTCTCGCTGATCGGCTTCTTTCTCTTCGCCCGGTCGCTCGGCCGGCTGATCCGCCGCATCGCCAACACGATGGGCAGCCTCGCCGCTGGAATGCTGTCGACGAACGTCGAATCGCAGGATCGGCGCGATGAGATCGGGGCCATGGCGCGGGCGGTCCAGGTCTTCAAGGACGGCGCGATCGAGAAGCTCCGGCTGGAATCGGAGGCCGAGACCGGCCGGCAGGCCCAGCAGCATCAGCAGGATCGCCAGACGGCGCTCGACCATTCGAAGGCCGAGGATCTCCGGGCCTTCGTGCAGGCGGTCGAGGACGCCTTCACCGATCTGTCCGCCGGCGACCTGACGGTTCGGATGGGCCAGACCGTGGCGCCGGAGTTCGAGCCGATCCGCGCCAAGTTCAACACCAGCGTCGAGAAGCTGGAAGCGGCGATCGGCGGCGTGGTCGGCGGCGTCTCGAGCCTGCGCACGGGCCTTGCCGAAATCTCGGTCGCCTCCAACGACCTCGCCCAGCGCACCGAGCAGCAGGCCGCGAGCCTCGAGCAGACGGTCGCAGCGCTCTCTGAGGTCATGCAGGGTGTCACCCGGACGGCCGATGGCGCGGCGCAGGCCCGGATCGGAGCCAATGCCGCCCAGAAGAACGCGGAAACCGGGCAGGAGATCGTCGGCCGTGCCGTCGCGGCGATGACCGAGATCGAGCAGTCCTCGGACAAGATCGGCAAGATCATCGGCGTCATCGACGAAATTGCCTTCCAGACCAACCTCCTGGCCCTCAACGCCGGCGTCGAGGCGGCGCGGGCTGGCGAGGCAGGCCGCGGCTTTGCGGTTGTGGCGCAGGAAGTGCGCGGCCTGGCCCAGCGTTCGGCCGAGGCGGCGAAGGAGATCAAGGCGCTGATCTCGACCTCCAGCAAGCAGGTCGGGCAAGGCGTCGAGCTGGTCACGCTCTCCGGCCAGTCGCTCGGCGAGATCGTCCAGCAGGTCGCGGCGATGTCGATCGTCGTCGCCGAGATCGCCGAAAGCGCCAAGGAGCAGGCGTTGAGCCTACGCGAGGTGTCGATCGCCGCCGACCAGATGGACCAGGTGACGCAGCAGAACGCCGCGATGGTCGAGGAGGCGACGGCCGCCGCACAGACGCTGTCCGACGAGACCGACGATCTCGCCGGAATGGTCGAGCGGTTCCGCACCCGTGTCGGCGGCGCACACGGCGGCGCGGCCTCGGCCCGACTGGCGCCGAACGTCGTGCAGTTGCACCAGCAGCGCGCCTCCTAAGGCCCTCGTCGGGGCGGTCGTCCCTCGACCGGACAAGGGTGTGGCCGACCACGGCACGCGAAGATGCCGGTCGGCCCGAGGGGCCGGCCGCGGTCGCCCCGGCAGAGCCGCGTCAAGCCCGTATCAGACCCAACTGATTTTATTTTCAGCACGCTTACTTTTCATGCACGATATGGCAGGGTGCCGCGTCCGCGGGGCACCCATCGCTCCGCCGACCCTTGCGCCTTGCCGCAAGCGACCAGGCTGAGGACATGTGGCATGTGGCGCGAAATGACCCCCGACGAGACCCGCACTATCGAGGTAGCAGGGCATAGGATCGTCACCTACAGCTTCGGCGAGGGCGACGATGTCGTGCTCTGCCTCAATGGCGGGCCCGGCCTGCCGTGCGACTATCTCCGCGATTCGCATTCCTGCCTCGTCGACGAGGGCTACCGCGTCGTCGCCTTCGACCAGCTCGGCACCGGCAAGTCCGACCGCCCGACCGACCCGGCGCTGTGGACCATCACGCGCTATGTCGAGGAGGTGGAGGCGGTGCGCCAGGCGCTCGGCCTCGGCCAGGTGCATCTCGTCGGCCAGTCCTGGGGCGGCTGGCTCGCCATCGAGTATGCGCTGACCTACCCGCAGGCGCTGAAGACGCTGGTGCTGGAGAACACCGCGGCCGACATCCCGCACCTCGTCGGCGAGTTGAACCGGCTGCGCGAGGCGCTGGGCTCCGAGACGGTGGCGATGATGCAGCGGCACGAGGCCGAGGGCACGCTGTCGCACCCGGAATACCAGGCGGCGGTGACGCTGCTGAACTACCGCCACGTCTGCCGTCTCGCGGAGTGGCCGGCGCCGGTGAAGCGGTCGCTCGACGACTGGAACATGGGCCCGTACGAGACCATCCAGGGCCCGAACGAGTTCACCTATACCGGCAACCTCAAGGACTGGAACCGCATCCTGGACATGCACCGCATCGCCGTGCCCGTGCTGATCACCGTCGGCGCGCATGACGAGCTGACGCCGGCCTGCGCCGCCCGGATGAAGCACGCGCTGCCGGACGCCGAGCTGAAGGTGTTCCCGAACTCCAGCCACATGCCCTTCTTCGAGGAGCCGGCGGCGTTCTTCCCCGTGCTGATCGACTTCCTGGCGCGGCGCGGAGGGCGGGCATGACCGCTTCTTCGACCGTCTTGCGGCCCCTGCCGGCACGGGCGACGGCGGTCTGAGATGCACCGGTTTCGTTTCGTCCTGACCCGGCCCTTCCAATTGATCCCGGTGCTCTTCGGCATCAGCGTGATCACCTTCGTGCTGGTGCGCTCGATCCCGGGCGACCCGGCGCGGCTGATCCTCGGCACCAAGGCGACGCCGGCGGCGCTGGAGCGGATCCGCGCGCAGTTCGGCCTCGATGAGCCGCTCTGGCTGCAGTATTTCTACTTCCTGAAGAACCTCGCCCATGGCGAAATGGGCAAGTCGATCCTCTACAAGATCGACGTCCTCGGCCTCATCGCCGACCGGCTGGAGCCGACGCTGGTGCTGGTCGCCGGTGCCGTGCTCCTGTCCGTCCTCATCGCCATACCGATGGCGACGCTGGCGGCGAAGCACCGCGGCGGCTGGGCGGACCAGGTGGTGCGGGTGGTCTCGACCACCGGCCTCGGGCTGCCGAACTTCTGGCTGGCGATCATGCTGATTATCGTCTTCAGCGTCACCCTCGGCGTGTTTCCGGTCTCGGGCTATGGCCGAACCTTCGGCGACAAGCTGCACCACATGATCCTGCCCTGGCTGACCATCGCGCTGTCGCTCTCGGCCGTGCTCACGAGAAGCCTTCGCGCCAGCCTCATCGCCGGGATCGGCTCGGACGTCGCGCTCGCCGCCCGCGCGCGCGGCATCCCGGAGCGGATGATCTTCCGTCGTCACGTGCTGCCGAACGCGGTGATCCCGACGCTCAACCTCCTCGCCGTCAACATCGGCTGGCTGATCGGCGGCACGGTGGTGGTGGAGACGGTGTTCGCGATCCCCGGCACCGGGCAATTGCTGGTGCGTGCGATCTTCTCGCGCGACTACATGGTGGTGCAGGGCGTCGCCATGGTGTTCGCCTGCGCGACGGTGATCGTCAATTTCCTCGCCGACATCCTGACCGTCGCCATCGATCCGCGGGTGAAGCTGTGAGCGCCGTTCCCCTCCGAAGCGCTGTTCCGGCGACCTTGCCGGTGTCCGAGCCCCGCGCGCCCCGGCGGCGCCTCGCCGGCGCGCCCGTTCCGCTCTGGGCCGGCGGTCTGCTGCTCGCCGCCTTCGTCCTCGTGGCGCTGCTGGCGCCGGTGATCGCGCCCTATGATCCGATCTACCAGGATGCGACCGCGCGGTTGACGCCGCCGTCGCTGGCGCACTGGTTCGGCACCGACAATTACGGCCGCGACATCCTCTCGCGGGTGATCTTCGCGACGCGGATCGACCTGCAGCTGTCCTTCCTCGGCGTCGCCTTCCCCTTCCTCATCGGCACGACGGTCGGCACGGTGGCGGGCTATTTCGGCGGTCTTGTCGACACCTTGTTCATGCGGCTCGTCGACATCATCCTCGCCTTCCCCTTCCTCGTCCTGATGCTGGCGATCATCACCGTGCTCGGGCCCGGCCTCCAGAGCTTCTACATCGCCATGGCGCTGGTCGGCTGGGTCTCCTATGCCCGGCTGGTGAGGGCGGAGATCCTGATCCTGAAGTCGAGCGACTTCGCGCTCGCCGCGCGCAGCCTCGGCTACGGCCACGCCCGCATCATGTTCCGCCACCTTCTGCCGAACGCGCTGACCGGCTCGATCGTCTTCGCCATGTCCGACTGCGTGCTGGTGCTCCTGGCCGGCGCCTCGATCTCCTATCTCGGCCTCGGCGTGCAGCCGCCGCTGGCCGAATGGGGCATCATGGTCGCCGAAGGCCAGGGCTTCATCACCAAGGCCTCCTGGATCTCTGCCTTTCCGGGCCTTGCCATCGTGGCGCTCGCCTTCGCCTTCAGCCTCGTCGCCGACGGGCTCGGCGAGAAGCTCGGAGCCCGGCCATGAGCGCCGCGGTAATGGCGCAAGGGACGGCCCGTGCGGTTGGCACGCCCGTCCTTTCCGTCGAGAAGCTGACGGTCGAGAGCCGTGACGGCACCACGCGCCGCGCCATCGTCGACGGCCTGTCCTTCACGCTCGGTGAGGGCGAGATCCTCGGCCTCGTCGGCGAGAGCGGCTCGGGCAAGACCATGGCCTGCCGCGCGCTGATGCGGCTCCTGACCTCGCCGAACCTTTCCGTTTCCGCCGATGCCATCCAGCTTGGCGGTCGCGACGTCTCGACGCTCGGCGAGGTTGAGTTCGCGAAAATCCGCGGGCGGGAGATCGGCATGATCTTCCAGAACCCGTCGAGCCATCTCGACCCGGTGATGCGGATCGGCGCGCAGATCGCCGAGACGGTCGTCATCGCCAAGGGCGCCAGCCGGCGCGAGGCCAAGCGCGAGGCGGTCGAGATCCTTCGCCAGGTCGGCATTCCCGATCCCGCCGCCCGCGCGGAAGCCTTCGTGCACGAGTTCTCCGGCGGCATGCGCCAGCGCGCGATGATCGCCGTGGCGCTGGCGTCCGACCCGAAGATCCTCATCGCCGACGAGCCGACAACGGCGCTCGACGTCACCGTCCAGGCGCAGGTGCTGCGCCTGTTGAAGGAGCTGCGCGACAGCCGTGGCATGTCGCTGATCTTCATCACGCACGATCTCGGGGTCGTCGCCCAGCTCTGCGACTCCATCGCCGTGCTCTATGCCGGAAGGCTCTGCGAGAAGGGGCCGGTGCGGCAAATCCTGCGCCAGCCGCGCCACCGCTACACCGCCGGCCTGATCGCCTGCCAGCCGGGCCAGGACTCGGGCCTCCGGCGCCTGCGCACCATCGACGGCCAGCCGCCCTCGCCCTTCGCCATGCCGCCGGGCTGCCGCTTCCACCCGCGCTGCGCCCACGCCGCGGACGATTGCCGGCGCGAGCAGCCGCCGCTCCGGAGTTTCGACCCCGGCGAGGTGGCGGCCTGCTTCCATCCCGTGGCCGAGGTGTCGCCCGCCGCCGGGGTGCCGGCGCCGTTCCGTGAAGTGCTTGCCCCGTTCTCCCCGGTGAAGCCATGAGCGCCCGTCCGATCCTCGAGGTCGACGACCTCGTCGTGCGCTTCGCGCTCGGTGGCGGCGGGCCGCTCGGGCTCTCCAAGCGGACGCTCGCGGCGGTCAATGGCGTGTCGCTCACCGTGGCAGTCGGCGAGACGCTCGGCATCGTCGGCGAGAGCGGCTCCGGCAAGTCGACGCTCGGCCGCGCCATCCTCGGCCTCGAGCCGGTCGCATCCGGCGATGTCGTCTTCGACGACCTCCGCGTTTCCGATGGCCGCCGCGACGCCCTACACCGGTTGCGGCGCGAGACGGCGATGGTGTTCCAGGACCCCGCCAACGCACTGAACCCGAAGATGACGGTCGGCGCGACGCTCTCCGAGGTGCTGCGCGTCCACGGCAAGGTGCGGCGCGGCGGGGAGGCCGCGCGCGTTGCCGAGCTCCTGACGCTGGTCGGTCTCGATCCGGCGCTCGCCGACCGCCGGCCGGGGGCGCTGTCGGGCGGCCAGTGCCAGCGCGTCGGCATTGCGCGGGCGCTGGCGGTGGAGCCGAAGCTCGTCATCGCCGACGAGTGCGTCGCCGCCCTCGACGTCTCGATCCAGGGCCAGATCATCAACCTCTTCCTCGACCTGAAGGAGGAGATCGGCCTGACGCTGATCTTCATCGCGCATGATCTCGCGATCGTCCGCCGGCTCTCGGACCGGGTGGCGGTGATGTATCTCGGCCGCATCGTCGAGGAGGGGCCGACCGAGGCCGTGTTCTCCGCCCCGCGCCATCCCTATACCGCCGCGCTGATCGCCGCGATCCCGGAGATCGATCCGGACCGGCAGCTGCCGGCAGCGCCGATATCGGGCGAGCCGCCGAGCCCGCTGGCGCTTCCCGCCGGCTGCGCCTTCCATCCCCGCTGCGCTTTTGCCGAAGACGTCTGCCGCAGTGGCCCGCCGCCGGCATTGAACCGGGCAGACGACCATGGCTGGGCCTGCATCCTGCCGCCCGGCACGCTTTTACCGCCCCATCCACCCGCCCCTCCCGGAGAGACAGCATGACCCGACAGCGCCTGACCCGCCTCCTTGCCGCCACCATGCTGGCCGGCCTCACCCTTGGCACCTCGATCGCCGAGGCCGCCGGCGTCCTCACCATCGGCCGGCGCGAGGATTCCACCACCTTCGACCCGATCCTGTCGGCGCAGAACGTCGACAACTGGGTCTATTCCAACGTCTTCGACGTGCTGGTGCGCGTCGACAAGACCGGCACCAAGCTGGAGCCGGGCCTTGCCGAAAGCTGGACCGTCTCGGACGACGGCCTGACCTACACGTTCAAGCTGCGCGACGCGAAGTTCTCCGACGGTTCGCCGGTGACCGCCGAGGACGCCGCCTTCTCGCTGCTGCGCATCCGCGACAACGAGGGCTCGCTCTGGTCGTCTTCCTACGCCATCGTCGACACCGCGGTCGCGACCGATCCGAAGACGCTGACGGTCAAGCTGAAGACGCCGTCGGTGCCCTTCCTCGCCTCGCTGGCGCTGCCCAACGTCTCGGTCCTCCCGAAAGCCGTGGTCGAGGCCGACCCCGAGAAGTTCGCCTCGGCGCCGATCGGCTCGGGCGCCTTCTCGGTCAAGGAATGGATCCGCGGTGACCGGGTGATCCTCGAGAAGAACCCGAACTACTGGGAGGCCGAGAAAGTGAGCCTCGACGGCGTCGAGTGGATCTCGGTGCCCGACGACAACACCCGCATGCTCAACGTCCAGGCGGGCGAGCTGGATGCCGCGATCTTCGTGCCGTTCTCGCGCGTCTCGACGCTGAAGGAGGACGCAAACCTCAAGGTGACGCTCGATCCCTCGACCCGCGAGGACGCGCTCCTGATCAACCACGAGCACGGCAAGCTCGGCGACAAGGCGGTGCGCCAGGCGCTGGACATGGCGATCGACAAGAAGGCGATCGTCGAGGCCGTGACGTTCGGCATCGGCGAGGTCGCCAATTCCTACATCCCGAAGGGCGCGCTCTACTACAACGCCGCCAACATCCAGCGTCCGTACGATCCGGAAAAGGCGAAGGAGATGCTGGCAGCCGCCGGCGCCTCGGACCTCTCGCTCGACTACAACGTCAAGGCCGGCGACGAGGTCGACGAGCAGATCGCCGTGCTGCTGCAGCAGCAGCTGCAGAAGGCGGGCGTCACCGTGGTGATCAACAAGGTCGATCCGTCGACGCAGTGGGACATGTTCACCGCCGGCGATTTCGACGTCGCGGTCGGCTACTGGACGAACGACGTTCTCGACCCCGACCAGAAGACCACCTTCGTCCTCGGCCACGACACCAACCTCAACTACATGACCCGCTACAAGAACGATGCGGTGAAGGCCCTGGTCGCCGAGGCCCGCACCGAGGCGGATGCGACCAAGCGCGAGGCGATGTACGTGAAGCTGCAGGAGACGGCGAAGGAGGACGTCAACTGGGTCGACCTCTACTACTCGCCCTACATCAACGTGACCCGCACCAACATCGAGGGTTTCTACCAGAACCCGCTCGGCCGCTTCTGGCTGGAGGACGTCGTCAAGAAGTAGGCGGTCGGTCGCAACCGAGGCGAAGAGCAGGCGCCGGGCGGTCTTCGGATCGGCCGGCGCATCAAGGGGCTGCGAACGCCTCGAGCAGCCGGTTGCTGCGCCCTGCCGCAGATATTACCGGTAGTCCGGCCCCGGCGACAGGGACGGTCAGCCGGCCCGGTCGAGCAGCGGGCTGGGCGGCTCGCGGTCGAGATAGTCCTTGACGTAGAAGGTCTGTCCCAGCCGGAGCGCGACGGCGGCGAGCGGTGTCGCGAGCGCGAGGCCGAGGATGCCGAAGAGCGTGCCGAACAGCAGCTGGACCGATATCGTCAGCGCCGGGGGCAGCGAGACCGCGCTCTCCTGGACGCGCGGGGTGACGAGATAGCTCTCGATCGTCTGGACGACGACGTAGAGCCCGACGATCCAGAGCGCGGTCGTCAACCCGTCGGAAAGTCCGAGCAGCACGGCCGGCACCGCCGCGAGGACCGGGCCGATGTTCGGGATGAAGGTCATCAGCGCGGCGAGGACCGCGAGGATCGGCGCCAGCGGCACGCCGAGCAGCCAGAGCCCGATTCCCGTCAGCACGCCGACGACGGCCATCGAGACGAACTGCGCCTTCAGCCAGCCGCGCAGCGCAATGCCGGCTTCCACCAGCATGGACCGCCCTTTCGGCCGGGCGGAAGGGGCGAGGAGCAGCGTGAACCCGGTCATGTACGTGCCGGGACTAGCGGCGCCGTAGAGGCCGATGAAGGCGATGATGACGGCGTTGCCAAAAGCCCCGAAGGTCGAGGACAGCGCCGACTTGGCGCCGGTGCTCGACGGCGCGATGGTGCTCGGATCGAGCTTCTGCAGCGTATCGTTGATCCAGGCATGGTCGTCGATGTAGCTGCGCGCCGTTCGCAGCGCTTCCGGCAGCCGGTCGAACAGCTGCTGCACCTGGTCGGCGAGGGCAGCGCCCGCAAAGCCGAGGAACACCAGCCCGAGCACCGTCAGCCCGACGCAGAAGACCGCGAGCCCATACCCGCGTGCCATGCCGGTCTTGTCGGCGATCCAGTTGCCGCCGCCCCGCAGGAAAACCGCCATCAGGATGCCCGCGAAGACGACGAGGAGCACGTCCGGCGTCATCCACAGAAGGAGGACGAAGGCAGCCGAGAGGACGAGGATGGAAACGGTCGAGCGGGGCATGCCGGTCCTTGGCGTCAGTCCCGGGCCATCGCGGGTCCCGCCGGGAGGGCGGAGGAAACCAGAGGTCGCAGGGAATATCGGGGTGCACGAAGCTGAACGAGAAAAGGGCGGGAACCGTCATGGTTCCCGCCCTTCCGCTTCGATCCTTCCGGATTTAGAGCTTGCGGTGCGCCGCGTCGCTGAGGGTATCGGCGCCGCTCTTGATCGACGACTTGGCGTCGCCCACGGCTTGCTGGGCCTCGCCCTTCACTTCCTGCGCCTTGCCGTCTGCCTGCAGACGCTCGTTGCCGGTGACCTTGCCGGCCGCCTGCTTGAGGTTGCCGACTGCCTCGTTGGCGAGGCCCGAAATCTTGTCGCCCGTGCTACCCATCGATTTTCTCCCGCGGACACCCGTGTCGCTGGAGAGGAAAATGCGCAGCGTACGGTTTGGTTCATTCGGCCGTGAGAGAGGCGCGCAATGCCCCGCAGACGCCCTGCAGAACTGTCCCTTCGCCTACCAGCCGCACCAGACATTGCCCTTGCTCCGCCAGGGCTGCGCGAGGTCCTCGGCGATCAGCACGCTGCCGGCATCGCGCCCGTCGGCGAGTTGGATGGTGACGCGCGCCCGGCGGCTGCGGTCGCGTCGGCCGCTGTCGATGAGGCTGTAGCCGGGTGCCATCAAGGCGATCAGCCGTGCCCGCGCCGCCTCGCCGTCCGCCTTCTCCGCGGGACAGCCGGGATTGGCGATCGAGGGCGTGTCGACGTCGAGCAGCACCCAGGCGAGACCCTTCTCGATGCCCATGTCGCCTTCCTCGATGCAGGTCGCCTTGCGGTCGCTCCGGCTGGCCTCGGTGCAGATGGCCGGCGCCCCGTCCGCCGCGGCCGCGGGGAGCGGAAGCACGGCGAGGCCGAGGACGAATATTGCGCCCAGGAGGACCGGCACGAGCGCTCCCGGCCGCCCGTCGCGCGCCTGGCGCCGGCCTTCCGTCCCGCGTCCGTCGCGGGCGGAAGGCTCCCCTGTAGGAAGCCGGCGGCAGCATGTGGGGTCGGGCAGGATCATGATCGACGTTGGACCATGCCGGCCCTGTCAAGATCAACCCTCGGGGGCCTTTTGGCCGCCGATGCGGTCGTGCGTCGCAGCGAAGTGATCCGGGCGCATCGAACCGGCAGCCTTCTCAGTGCCGGGGAGCCCGGCCGGTACGGGTTCTCCCCGCCGGCCCTTACTGCCGGCGGGCCTTGAGATCGAAGGCGATGGTGACCGGCAGCGCCAGCCACTGGCCGGTCGCGTCGTTCGCAGCGCCGAGCCGGTAGGCCATGCGGTCGAAGCTTGCGGTGCCGGTGACGTGCGCCGTGCCGTCCTGGCTCTCGGTGAAGCTGAAAGGCACCTCGATCGGCTGGCTGGTGCCCTTGATCGTCATCGTGCCCTTGCCGAGGAAGCCGCTTGCGGTCTTCTCGAAGGCACCGAGCGCGACGCTCGCCTGCGGTTGCGCCGCGGCGTCGAGGCCGTCGGGGCCGGCAAGGTTGGAGCGCACGAAGGCGTCGTCGATGGTCACCGAGGCGCTGTCGACGACGATCTTCGCCGAGGCGTCGGCAAGGTTCTCGGGGTCGAAGACGACGGCGGCATCCCAGTTGCCGATCGTGCCACCGATGGTCTTGCCGGAGAACGTCGCGGTGTAGCCGAGCGTCGAGGCCGGCTTGTCGATGGTCCAGCCGGTGCCGGATGCCGCCGGGGCGGCGACCACGGCAGCGTTCGTCGCCCCGGTCGCGGCGCTGCCGCCACCGACGGCGAGGCCGCCGCCGAGGAAGACGGCGCTGGCGGCAATCGCGATGGGAATGGCGAGGAGCGCGGCCGACTGGCGCGGCAGCCGGCCCACCGGCAGCATGCGGGAGAAGGACGGCGCGCGGTCGACGAGGGAATGCTTCAGCGCGCCGGCGACGTGGAGGACGATCAGGCCGGCGACGGAGTAGGCGAGCCAGATGTGGACGGTCTCGGCGGTCTCCTCGGTGGCCGCACTCGCCGCCACCGGAAGGTTCGGCCAGGGCAAGAGGTCGGAGAGGAAGAGCAGCGTCGGAATGCGGGTCGGCGAGGCCGAGACCAGCACCCAGCCGGACAGCGGCACCGCCAGCATCAGGGCGTAGAACAGGAAATGCACGACGCCCGCGAGCGCCGCCTCGGTGGGGCGCATGGCCCCATGCGGCGGCGGCGGGTTGAACAGCCGCCAGGCGATGCGTGCGAAGGTCAGCGTCAGCACCAGGAGGCCGACGGTCTTGTGCCACTGGAACAGCGTGAAGCGCAGCGTATCGGGAAAGATGTCGAGCCGGCTCATCGCGAACCCGATGGCGAGCTGGAACAGCATCGCCAGCGCGATCGCCCAGTGCAGCAGCATCGCCCCGGCATTGTAGCCCCGGACGGTCTCGCCCCCGGCGGCTTGGATCGCACCGCGGTTGAACGTCGTTCCCGGCATCGTCTTCTCCTGCGCTGACAGAGAAAGGGCCCGATCCTTCGATCAGGCCCTTCCTGGCGGACGCGTCTTACTTCGCGCCGAACTCGGTCTCGATCGTCAGCTTGACGTCGTCGCCGATCGGGCCGACCAGCGTGGCAACGCCGAAATCGGAGCGCTTGATGGTGCCGGTGGCCGAGAAGCCGACGACCGGCTTCTTCGACATCGGGTGCGGGTTCAGCGCGGCGTTCATCTTGACGTCGAGCGTCACCGGCTTGGTCACGCCGTGGAAGGTGAGGTCACCGGTCACCGTGCCGGTGTCGGCGCCGGTGGTCTTGATCTCGGTCGAGACGAACTTGATGTCCTTGAACTTGCCGGCGTCGAGGAACATGTCGCTCTCGATCTCGGCGGCGAAGTCCTTGTCGTCCTTCGGGTAGTTCACGTCGACCGAGGCCGGGTCGATCGTCGCGGTGAGCTTCGACTTGGTCGGGTCGGCCGGGTCGATCTCGAGCGTCGCCTGGATGCCGTCGAAGCGACCGATGTAGTTGGACACGCCGAAATGGCTGACCGACCAGAGCAGGTTGGTGTGGGTGGGGTCGCTGACATAGCTGCCGGCGGGAACGCCGATGGTCTGGGCCGAGGCGGCGGAGACGCCGACGAGCGCGGTCGAGGCGATGATCAGGGATTTCACGAGAGTCATGGTCGCTTACGTTCCTTAGGTTGGAAGTGAACGGACCCTAAGCGATCGTATCGCAGTGCAAAATCCCGGCAGGTGCGACGCACTGTTCAGCGTCAGGCGTCCTTGGGGGAAGCCGCGGCCGGATCTTGGCTTTGTCGAGGAAGGATATTTTCCGAGGGCGCCGCGGGTTCGCGCTGGCCGCACCAGGGTTCTGGCGGTGTTCTGGCAAGGGTGCGCCGGGCTGTCCGCCCGGCGCACCGGGACAGTCAGTTCGGCTGGCGGGCGGTCGCCTCGCACACTTCCACATGCTTCAGCAGCGCGTCCATGCTGAGGATGGCACTGATCGAGCGGACGTCGCGGCCCTTCAGCTGCGGGGCGTTCTGCACGTTCTGCAGGCGCTTCAGGAGATCGGCACGTGTCATGGCATTTCCTTTCCGTTGATGGGGTTTGACGGACGTTTCAATGCGCGGCGGCAAGCCGGACCGGGCTGATGGGCAGTTCGATGTCCACCTCGAGCGTCGAGACGGCATTGCCGCTGTCCATCTTCACCTTCACCTTGTCGCGATCGATTTCGACATGCTTGGCGATGACCGCGAGAATCTCCTCCCGCAGCAGCGCCACCAGATCGGACTGGCCGATCGTCGAACGCTCGTGCGCGAGGAGAATTTGCAGGCGCTCCCGCGCCGCCGGGGCGGTGGAGCGTTTATTGAGGAAGCTGAACAGGCTCATGCCGCCCTCCTTCCGAACAGCCGTCCGAGGAAGCCCTTCCGGTCGCCCGGAACGGTCATCGCGATGTCGGCGCCGTTGAGGCGGCGGGCGGCGTCCATGTAGGCCCGCGCCGGCGCGCTGGTGGCGTCGCTGATCGTCACCGGCGTGCCGGTGTTCGAGGCACGCAGCACTTCCGGGCTCTCCGGAATGATGCCGAGCAGCGGGATCGACAGGATCTCCAGCACGTCCTCGACCTTCAGCATGTCGCCGCGCTCGGCGCGGGCGACGTCGTAGCGGGTGAGGAGGAGATGCTTCTCCATCCGCTCGCCGCGCTCGGCCTTCAGCGTCTTGGCGTCGAGGATGCCGATGATGCGGTCGGAGTCGCGCACCGAGGACACTTCCGGATTGGTCACGACGACGGCGACGTCGGCATGGCGCATGGCGAGCGTCGCGCCGCGCTCGATGCCGGCCGGGCTGTCGCAGATCACCCAGTCGAATTTCTCGCGCAGCTCGGCCATCACGCGGTCGACGCCCTCGACGGTGAGGTTGTCCTTGTCGCGGGTCTGCGAGGCCGGAAGGAGATGCAGCGTGTCGATCCGCTTGTCGCGGATCAGCGCCTGGGCAAGCTTGGCATCGCCCTGGACGACGTTGATGAGGTCGTAGACCACGCGCCGCTCGGCGCCCATCACGAGGTCGAGGTTGCGCAGGCCGACGTCGAAGTCGACCACGCAGACGCTCTGTCCGCCCTGGGCCAGGGCCGCGCCAAGGGCTGCCGTCGACGTCGTCTTGCCGACGCCGCCCTTGCCCGATGTCACCACCATCACTCGTGCCATCTCAGGCCTCCTTCTATTTCAATTCGTCAAATTCAGGCGAGGACGGCGGTCTTCAGCTCGTCGCCGTCCAGCCAGGCCTGAATGGATTGGCCGACAAGGCCAGGTTCGATGTCTTCGGCGGTCTTGTAGAGGCCGTCGATCGCGATCAGTTCGGCCTGCAGCTTGCGGCAGAATATGCGCGCGCCGGCCTGGCCCGCCGAGCCCGCCAGCGCCCGGCCGCGCAGCGCGCCGTAGACGTGGATCGAGCCGCCGGCGATGACTTCCGCGCCCGAGGCGACGGAGCCGAGAATGGTGACGTCGCCCTCGGGAAAGATGATCGACTGGCCCGAACGCACGGGCACGTCGACGAGAAGCGACGCCTGTGCCGGCAGGATGGGCGAAGGTTGTGGCGCGGTTGCGGCGGACGGCGCCGTCGTCGCCGCGGGGACTGATGCGTCGTCGACGGCCTCGATGTCTTCGGCGGCGCGGCCGCCGCGCATTTCCGGCGGCATGCCGGGCGACAGCTGCGAGGGAATGGCGCCTTCGATGCCCATGATCCGGACGTTGCGCTCGCCGAGCGCCGCGATGAGGCCGGTCAGCGCCTCGCGGTCGATGCCGAGGCCGCCGATGTCCAGCACGATCGGCCTGCCCAGGAAGAAGCCGGTCGAACGCTTGGCGAGGTCGTCGAGGCTCGCCAGCCAGTCCTTCAGCGGAAGCTCCGGCGAAAGGACGAGGGCGAGGAAGGATCTGCCGCGGAGGCGGACCGGTTTGATCATGGTTAACGCTTCGGTCATCTTGGTTAAGGCTTGGTTGCGGTACGATCTAAGCCCGTCATCGTTAACAAGGCGTTAAGTTCTCCAGCCTGTGCCGAGCTTACGGTCCACCCGTCGCCAAACCTAAGCAATTGACGACGCTGGTATTTTAATTTGGGCAAGGATGGCGTCGAGGGCGCCCTCCGGCGCTTCAGGCCTTGAATTGCAGGGGGCAGGGGCGACATCCCGCATAAGGGCCCTCCGGCCCGGACAGCCAGCATAAGGGCCTCCCGGCCCGGCCAGCCAGCAAGAGGGCCCTCCGGCCCGGATATCCAGCATGAGGGCCTTCCGGCCCGGACATCCAGCAAGAGGGCCTTTCGGCCCGGAAGGATCCCGATGTCGGTTCGAAACCTCGATGCCCTGTTTCGTCCCCGCGCCATCGCGCTGCTTGGGGCCAGCACCGTCGAACGCTCGATCGGCGCGGTGCTCGCCCGCAACCTCATGGAAAGCGGCTTCGACGGCCCGATCCTGCCGGTCGATCCGCAGCGCCGGGTGATTCGCTCGGTGCTGACCTATCCCGGCGTCGCCGATCTGCCGGTGACGCCGGACCTTGCCGTCATCGCGACGCCGCCGGAGACGCTGCCCGGCCTCATCGACGATCTCGGCCGGCGCGGCTGCCGCGCGGCGATCGTCGTCACCGTCGGCTTCGGCGAGGATGGCGGGGCCGAGGGCATCGCCTTGCGCCAGGCGATGCTCGATGCCGCAAAGCCGCATCTCCTGCGCATCGTCGGGCCGAACGGGCTCGGCGTCATCTCGACGCAGAGCGGCATCAATGCGAGCTATGCCCACCGCGCGCCGGCGCCGGGCAACATCGCCTTCCTCACCCAGTCCGGCCTGATCGCGACCTCCGTGCTCGACTGGGCGGCGGAACGCGGCATCGGCTTCTCCCACATCGTCTCTCTGGGGGCGATGAGCGACGTCGACTTCGGCGACATGCTCGACGTCCTGGAGTCCGACCCGCACACCCGGATCATCCTTCTCTACGTCGAGGCGATCACCGAGGCGCGCAAGTTCATCTCGGCGGCGCGGATCGCGTCGCGCACCAAGCCGGTGGTGGTGGTCAAGGCCGGGCGCACGGCCGAGGGCGCGCTGGCGGCGATGGCGCACAGCGGCGTCGTGGCGGGCGCGGATGCGGTCTACGACGCCGCCTTCCGGCGCGCCGGCATGCTGCGGGTCGACACGCTCGGCGAGCTGTTCCAGGCGGTGGCGACGCTGTCCTCGGGCCTGCGGGTGCGCGGCGACCGGCTGGCAGTGCTGACCAATGGCGGCGGCATCGGCGTGATGGCGGCCGATGCCGTTGCCCGCACCGGGGGGCGCCTCGCCGAACTGCCGGCGGCAACGCTCGAGGCGCTCGCAGCCTTGCTGCCGGGAGCGGCTGAGATCGCCCATCCCGTCGACATCCGGGGCGATGCGGACGGCACCCGCTATGCCGCGGCCGCGGCGATGATGCTGGATTCCGGGGCGGCTGACGCGGTGCTCGTGCTCAACTGCCCGACGGCGCTCGCCGACAGCCTGGCGGCGGCGAAGGCGGTGGCCGAGGTCGCCGGCAAGCGGCGCAAGCCCGTGCTCACCTGCTGGCTCGGCGGCGAATCGGCCGGGGCCGCGCGGCGCATCTTCGATGCCGCCAAGGTCGCGACCTACACCACCCCCGAGCGCGCCGTGCAGGCCTTCGTGCAGCTCGACGACTACCGCCGCAACCAGGATCTCCTGATGCAGACGCCGGGCGGCACGGCCGAGGCGCTGCGGTTCGACCGGTCGCAGGCGGAGGCGCTGATCGCCGAGGCGCGCGCGGCCGGCCGCAACGTGCTGCACGGCCCGGCCGCCCTGGCGCTGCTCTCCGCCTACGGCATTCCGACGGTCGAGACCGCCGTCGCCGCCGACGTGGACGCGGCCTGTGCGGCTGCAGAGGCGATCGGCTTTCCGGTGGTGCTGAAGATCCGGTCCGACGACATTCACCTGAAGTCCGACGTCGGCGGGGTTCACCTCTCCATCGGCTCGGCCGCGGTGCTGCGCGAGGCGGCGGCCGACATGCTGGCCGCGGTGCGGGCGAAGGCACCGGGTGCCGCGGTCGACGGGTTCCTTGTCCAGCCGATGATCCGCCGCGGCGAGACCCGCGAGCTCAGCCTCGGCGTCTCGGAGGACAAGGTGTTCGGGCCGGTGATCCTGTTCGGCGAGGGCGGCACGGCAGCCGACGTCATCGGCGACCGGGTGGTCGGCCTGCCGCCGCTGAACGATGTCCTCGCCGGCGAGATGATCGCCCGGACCCGCGTCTCGAAGCTGTTCGACGGCCACCGCGGCGGGACCCCGGTCGATCGCGAGGCGGTGGCGCTGGCGCTGGTGCAGCTGTCGCACCTCGCCTCGGACCTGGCCGACGTGATGTCGCTCGAGATCAATCCGCTGATCGCCGGCGCCAAGGGCGTGCTGGCGCTCGACGCCCGGATCGTCCTGCGGCCGGCGGGCACGCGGCCGCCGCCGCCGGCCATCCGTCCCTATCCGCGCGAGCTCGCGCATCCCGTCCGGACGAGCCGGGGTGCTGTCTATGCCGTGAGGCCGATCCGGCCGGAGGACGAGGCGGCGATCGTGCGGATGCTGCAGGCGTCCTCGCAGGACGACGTCCGGCTGCGCTTCTTCGCCCCCCGCAGCGATTTCAGCCACGCCTTCGCTGCCCGGCTGACCCAGGTCGACTACGACCGCGAAATGGCCTTCGTGGCGCTGGCGGACGGATCGGACGAGATCAGCGGCGTCGTCCGGCTGATCGCCGATCCCGATGGCGAGGCTGGCGAGTTCGCGGTCATGGTCCGCTCCGATCTGAAGGGCGTCGGCCTCGGCTCGCTGCTGATGGCGGAAATCCTTGCCTATGCCGGCAAGCGCGGGATCGTCCGGGTGCATGGCGAGGTGCTGCGCGAGAACACCCAGATGCTGAAGATGGTGAAGCGGATCGGCTTCGGCTCGAGGACCAAGCCGGACGACGCCTCCGTGGTGCTGGTGGAGATCGCCGTGCCGTCCTGAGGCCGCCAGAATGATTCACGTGAAACACGAAAACGCAGAAGGCCGCCGGAGTGCCCGGCGGCCTTCTGGTGGATCGGACTGCTTCAAACGACGGGCACCTATTTTGATGGGGTGAGGCCACCCCATCAAGAAGGATGCTGCTAGCCGCCGAACAGGTCGCGGAACAGCGAGCGGTCGGAGGCGCGGCCGCCGTCGCCGTTGCCGACCGGACCCTCGAGGATCGCGCCGGGCTCCGGCCGGTCGCGGCGGACGATGCGCGAGGGACCGCGGGCGGGGGCGATCTCGTCCGGCGCCCGCATGGCGCCGCCGCCGTCGTAATAGCCGTCCTCCGGCGGCAGCTCGCCGCTGCCGTAGATGTCCTGTTCCGGCGGCAGCGGGTCGACGCCGTAGACGTCGTCGTCCGGCAGCGCCTCGCGGCGGCGCGGCGCCGGCTCGCGCGCGACGGTGCGCGGTGCGATCTCGGTCGGCTGCGTCGTCATCGGCGGCAACTCGGCCTGCGGCGCCTCGGCGTCCGCCGGGTCCCGCGGCGGCAAGGCGGCGTTCGGGTCGGTGCCGGCCGGTGGCAGCTCGCTGTCGTAGAAGCCACCCGTCGGCTCGTCCGGATTGGTCGAGGCGGTCAGCGGTGCCTCGTGCTCGCCGCCGATCTGGTAGTCGCCCGGCAGCGGCATCGCCGGCAGCCCCTGGTGCGCCGCGACCATGAACGTGTGCCAGGCCTCGGCCGGCAGCCCGCCGCCGGTGACCTTCTTCATCAGCGCGCCGTTGTCGTTGCCGATCCAGACGCCGGTGGTGAGGTTGGCGGTGTAGCCGAGGAACCAGGCGTCCTTGAAGTCCTGCGTCGTGCCGCTCTTGCCGGCCGCCTGCCAGCCGGGGATCGCGGCCTTGCGGCCGGTGCCAGAGGTCACGACGCCTTCCAGCATGGCGTTCATCATCGCCACGATGTCGTTGGTGACGATGATCGGCGGCACGGCTGCCTCGCGCTCGTAGAGCACCTTGCCGGCCGAATCGGTGACACGGTTGACGAGATGCGGCGTCGCCTCGTAGCCGCCATTGGCGAACGGCGCATAGGCGCCGGTGAGTTCGACCAGCGAGACCTCGGACGTGCCGAGCGCGATCGACGCATTGTCGACCAGCGGCGTCTTCACCCCCATGCGGGCGGCGGTCTCGATCACCGCCTTGGCCCCGACATTGGCGGTCAGCTGCGCGGCGATGGTGTTCAGCGAATGCGCGAGCGCATAGGCGACCGTCACCGGGCCGCGGAACTTGCGGTCGTAGTTGGACGGCGTCCAGTTGCCGATCTTGGTCGGAGCATCGTCGACCATGGACTCCGGCCGCCAGCCGTATTCCAGCGCGGTCTGGTAGACGAAGGGCTTGAAGGCCGAGCCCGGCTGGCGCTTGGCATCGACCGCGCGGTTGAACTGGCTGTCGGCATAGTCGCGCCCGCCGACCAGCGCGCGGATCGCGCCGGTGCCGTCGACGGCGACGAGCGCGCCCTGGCTGGCGTTGGCCTTCGCTCCGTCGAGCGTCGTGCGGATCGCCTTCTCGGCGTCTTTCTCGAGCCCGAGGTCGATCGTCGTCTCGACGACGACGTCGCCCTTCACGTCGCCGACCAGCGTCTTCAGGTCGCGCATGACGATGTCGGCCGCGTAGTTCTCGGCGCCGTTCCAGTAGCTCTTCGAGCCCGTCGACTTCTCTTCCAAAGCCGCGTCGAGCTGCGCCTTGTCGATCATCTTCTCGTCGAGCATGGCCTGCAGCACGACGGCGGCACGTGCCTTGGCGGCGGCGGGATCCTTGACCGGCGACAGCCGCGAGGGCGCCTTGAGGAGGCCGGCCAGCAGCGCCGCCTCGCCGAGGTCGACGTCCTTCGCCGACTTGTTGAAGTAGCGCCGGGCCGCGGCCTCGACGCCGGTGGCGCCCGAGCCGAAATACACCCGGTTGAGGTACATCTCGATGATCTGGTCCTTGGTGAACTTCTGTTCCAGCCAGATCGAAAGGATCGCCTCCTGCACCTTGCGCTGCAGGGTCTGCTCGGGATTGAGGAAGATGTTCTTCGCCAGCTGCTGGGTCAGCGTCGAGCCACCTTGCACGGTGGCGCCCGCCGCCATGTTCTCGGCGAAGGCCCGGACGATGCCGACGGGGTCGACGCCCCAGTGCGAATAGAAGCGCCGGTCCTCGATCGCCATCACCGCCTGCGGGATGAAGCTGCTCATCTCGTCGAGCGAGACCGCCTCGCCGCCGGTCAGGCCGCGGTTGGCGAGGAGATCGCCGGAGACCGAGACGATCTTGACGTTCGGCGGCCGGTCCGGGATCGCCCAGGCCTCCTGCGGCAGCTTGATGGCGAAATAGACGATGACCGCGAGGACCGCGAGCGCGCCCCAGAGCCCGGTGAAGAAGGCAAGGCGGAACACGTGGCCGAAGAAGCTGCGCCGACGCCGCGGCGGACGACCGCCCCGGCCATCGCCGCTCGAACCGCTGCCGTTTCCGCCATTGCCACCACCGCCACCACCGAAGAAACGCCGGCGCTGCGCATTGCCGTCGTCCTCGAGCGCCAGCTCGGCTTTCGCCTGGCGGCGCGGGGCCTTGCGGGACGGCTCGCTGTCGCTGCGGACGGCACGGTCGTCGGCCGATAGCCGGAAATCGTCTTCCTTCCGGTCCGCGCCGAAGCTCGGTTCGATGCGTTCGCCTTTGCGCCGTGGGGCCATGAATACCTTTGCCTTGCCGCTCCACGGGAACGCGCTGCTGTCGGGGGTCGCCACGGCGACCGACCGGCGGGATACCAAACCGCTGACGATGGCCGCGGGGCGTTGCCGCGATCGGGGTCGATTGGACACTAAATGCGGCTATTTAACGGGGCGTTACGCATGGTCGCGGCGTCGGATCATCCGGCTTTAGCGCATTTGGCGCCCAGCGCCAAAGGCTTTGCGGCGCCATCTTCAGCTTTCGGGCACCGCGGTACTGCGACGGCCGGTGCCGACAGCAAAAAGGGCCGGCACGCGTGTGCCAGCCCCTTCTCATCAAGCAATCGAACGTCTTCTCAGCGGCCGGCGAAGGCGATGAGGTCGGCTGTCAGGCGATCCTTCTCGGTGAAGTAGAGCCCATGCGGCGCGCCTTCATAGACCTTGAGTTCGGCCGAGGGGACGAGCGCCGGCACACGCTCGGCCGAGGCGGCGAAGGGGACGGTCTGGTCGGCGTCGCCGTGGATGACGAGGGTCGGTACCTTGAAATGCGCCATGTCCGCGCGGAAGTCGGTCCGCGCGAAGGCGTTGACGCAGTCGAGCGTCGCCTTCGGCGAGGCCAGGAGGGCGAGCGACACGAACTGATCGAGGATCTCGGCCGAGACCTGGAAGTTCAGCATGCCCGCATTGTAGAAGCTCTTGGCGAAGCCCGCGAGGAAATGCGGCCGGTCGGCGCGCAGGCCGTCGAGGATCTCCTCGAAGACGCTGGCATCGACACCTTCCGGATTGTCGGAGGTCTTGAGGAGGTACGGCGTCACGGCCGAGACCAGCACCGTCTTGGCGACGCGCTTGCCGCCATGCCGCGACATGTAGCGGGCGACTTCGCCGCCCCCCATCGAGAAGCCGACGAGCACGGCCTTGTCGAGGTCGAGCTGGTCGAGCACCGCGGCAAGATCGTCCGACAGCGTGTCGTAGTCGTAGCCGTCATAGGGCTGCGACGACTTGCCGAAGCCGCGACGGTCATAGGCGACAACCCGGAAACCGGCCTCGACGAGCGGCGCCGCCTGATACTCCCACATCGCCGAGGTCACCGGCCAGCCATGGATCAGGACGATCGGCGTGCCCGTTCCCCAGTCGGTGTAGTAGAGCTCGGTCTGGTCGGCGGTCTTGATGAAGGGCATGCGGGACTCCTTGCAAAGGCAAGCGCTGAACAAACGGCTGGCGCTCGGCCGGAGTGAACCCAATCGCCTGCTGCCGGGAGTGTTCCGTCCTCGCAGCCTTGTGAGCGGGCAACACACGGGGGCGAAATGCAAAATGGCCGATCCTTGCGGACCGGCCATCGCGTCATGTCGGAAGCGTTCGGAAACGCGGTTTTCTCAAATCGAAAACCCGGGGTTTTCTCAGAAGACGTCGAGCGTGAAGCGCTTGGAGATGCCGAGGCCGAAAGTGTACTGGTCGCTGTCGCCAACGCGGACGATCGGCGAATCCTTGGCGTCGCCGATCATGCTGGTCCAGGACGCGTCGGCGTTGAGGAACCAGTCAGGACGGAACTCGTAGCGGGCCGCGGCGGCAATGCCGGCCGACTTGAAGCCGCCATCGGGATCGTAGGCGCCGAGACGGCCGCCCGAGTTGAAGGACTCGGTGTTCGAGACGCCGAAATAGGTGTCCATGTAGTCTTCCGAGGCGAAGGAGACGACCGGGCCGGCCTTCAGCTCGAGTTCCGGGGTCGGCCGGGCGATGAGGTTCGCGCCGACTTCGCCCATGAAGCCTTCCGCGCCGCCGAAGGCGTAGCGCACGGCACCGTAGACTTCCGCATACTGCCACTCGTAGCCGAGCTTGATGCCGGCGGCGTAGGTGGCGTCGACGTCGCGCAGGCCGCGCAGCTCGTCATAGTCGCGCGCCTCGCGCTCGCCGATGTAGTCGAAGGACGGTCCGATCGACAGGCCGCCGCCCTGCGGCGAGGTGCTGCCGAGCTCCAGAACGCCGGGGATGTTGAGGTAGCCGAGGTTGATGATCGGGAAAGGCGAGACCTCGTAGTCCTTCGAGCCTTCGTATTCCGGCTGGATCCGGCCGCCGACGCCGAGCTCGATGATGAGGTCGGTGTTGGTGGTGACCAGCGGGGCTTCGGCCGGCGCATCGTAGGACGTCATGTCGGCGGCAAGGGCAGGGGCCGCGGCGACGAGGGCGAGAAGCGAGGCGGCGAGAAGGGTACGGGACATCTGAGAACTCCGGAAAGCGGCTCGATGGCTGAGCCGGTGCATGGATGAAGCTCTCGTCTGAAACCGCCGGGCCGGCAATCACCAAAGCAACACACCGGCGCCGGGACCGACCCAGCGCCAATGTTTGGCCAGGCAACGTTGCAGGAAGGCCACGATTCGCAACACGTTGCCGCGATTTCGTCACATTTCTATTCCGCTGGGGAAGGCGCCGGATGGCGGCTTCAGGCCTCGGTCGCGCCGAGTGCCGCGAGCACCCGCGCCCAGGAGCGCTGGCCCTTGTGGAAGGAGGTCAGCTCGTACTTCTCGTTCGGCGAATGGATGCGATCGTCGCCGAGCGCGAAGCCGATCAGCAGCGAATCCATGCCGAGGCGGCGCTTGAACTCGCCGACGACCGGGATCGAGCCGCCCATGCCGATCATCACCGCCGGCTTCGGCCATTCGTCGGACAGCGCCTGGCGCGCCGTGGTCAGCACGGCCGAATCGAAGGGCAGCTGGATCGCCGGCGAGGCGCCGTGCTCGTGGAAGGTGACCGAGCAGTCCGCCGGCAGGCGCTCGGTGACGAAGGCGCGGAAGGCGTCGCGGATCGCCGCCGGGTCCTGCTCGAAGACGAGGCGGAACGAGATCTTGGCCGAGGCCTCCGAGGCGATCACGGTCTTGAAACCCTTGCCGGCATAGCCGCCGGTGATGCCGTTGACCTCGGCGGTCGGCCGCGACCAGGTCTGCTCGAGCACCGAGCGGCCCTTCTCGCCGGCGGGTACCGACAGGTCGACCGAGCCGAGGAAGGCGGCCTCGTCGAAGCCGAGCGCATCCCACACCGCCTTGACGCTCGCCGGCAGTTCCTGGACGCCGTCGTAGAAGCCGGGGAGTGTCACCCGGCCCTCGTCGTCGTGCAGGTCGGCGATGATCTCGGCGAGGATGCGGATCGGATTGGCGGCCGCCCCGCCGAAATAGCCGGAGTGCAGGTCCTTGTCGGCGGCGCGGATCACCACCTCCTCGCCGACCAGGCCGCGCAGGCCCGTCGAGATCGCCGGCGTGTCCTTGTCCCACATGTTGGTGTCGCAGATCAGCGCGATGTCGGCGGTCAGCTCGGCTTTGTGGGCGTCCATGAAGGGCAGCAGCGAGGGCGAGCCGGACTCTTCCTCGCCCTCGAGGAAGATCGTCACCCGGCACGGCAGTTCGCCGGTCTCCGCCTTGAAGGCGCGGCAGGCCTCGATGAAGGTCATCAGCTGACCCTTGTCATCGGAGGAGCCGCGGCCGGTGATGCGCTTGGCGCCGTCCGGCATGGTCACGAGCTGGGGGTCGAAGGGGTCGGTGTCCCAGAGCGCCACCGGATCGACCGGCTGCACGTCGTAATGGCCATAGAACAGGACATGCGGCGTGCCGGCGGGGCCGTCGTGGTGGGCGACCACCATCGGATGGCCGGTTGTGTCGCGCACCTCCGCCTGGAAGCCGATGGCGGAAAGGTCGCCGGCCAGCCACTCCGCCGCGCGCCGGCAGTCGCCGGCATAAGCCGGGTCGGTCGAGATCGAGGGAATGCGCAGGAGATCGCTCAACCGCTCGACCGAGCGGTCGAGGTTGAGGTCGAGGCAGGCGAGGACGCTGTCGAGGCTGGGCATGTCGGCTCCTTGCGTAGGGATGTCGGCGCGAAGGGATGGCGGCTTGCCGCCTTGCCGGGTCTAGATCAAAGTTTCGGCGACAGGACAAGGTTCGCGCTGGCGGGGCGGAGGGCATCGTCATGTGATGACGGGACGCGGCCGGAAGATCTGGCCACGGGCCAGTGGATCCGCCCTATCCAATAGTCATTCCGGACTTGATCCCAGCGAAACTAGAGGGTTTCGCAGGAATCCATGCCCGAGCCATTTCAGGACTGAGACGGGCGGCAACAAATTCAGCGACTCTGATGTGTTCGGCGCTGAGGAATGGATCCCGGATTAAGTCCGGGATGACGAAAAAAGGAAAAGAAAAAGGAAAGAAAAGCGCCCTCACAGCACAAAGCCGCCGCGGCACGAGGGGGACTGCCGCGACGGCTTCGTTGCATCAGCCGGCGGTCCACGAGGGGGGATCGGACCGATCGGCTCTATCCGGCACGAAAGCGGGGGACGACGCTCTGGCCGAAGACGGCGCTCAGCGCGCCGGTGCTGGAGATGTGCGCCTTGGCGGTGTCGTGATCAAGAAGTGTCGCCGCCAAATCCGTCACTTGCGTGTGAGAAAACCTAAACATTCGGAAAGGATCGCCAAGTCTCCAGCAAGAATTCGCAACAAAACCGAGCGATGCCGCGGGCTTGGCGGTTCGGTGGTCGCGGCTGTCCGTCCGCTGCCGCACCGGGGGCAGAGCAGGCCGGCGACGGGGCGGCTCGGATGGACTCTTTTCGCCCGCCGCGATAGGCAGCGGGGATGAAAAAAGGCGATCATCTCTTCCTGGTCGATGGGTCGGCCTACATCTTCCGCGCCTACCATGCGCTGCCGCCGCTGACGCGAAAATCCGACGGCACGCCGGTCGGCGCCGTCGCCGGTTTCTGCAACATGCTTTGGAAGCTGGTGGAAGAGTCGCGGGACACCTCGGTCGGCGTCGTGCCGACGCATTTCGCGGTGATCTTCGACCATTCCTCGACGACGTTCCGCAACGAGCTCTACGACCAGTACAAGGCCAACCGCTCGGCCCCGCCGGAGGATCTGGTGCCGCAGTTCGGCCTGATCCGCGAGGCGGTGCGGGCCTTCGACCTTCCCTGCATCGAGAAGCAGGGCTTCGAGGCCGACGACCTTATCGCGACCTATACGCGGCTCGCCGTCGAGGCCGGCGGCGACGTGACCATCGTCTCCTCCGACAAGGACCTGATGCAGCTCGTCGGGCCGAGCGTGATCCTCTACGACCAGATGAAGGACAAGCGCCTCGGTCCGGAGGAGGTGAAGGAGAAGTTCGGCGTCTACCCCGAGAAGATGATCGACCTGCAGGCGCTGGTCGGCGACAGCTCCGACAACGTGCCGGGCGTGCCGGGCATCGGTCCGAAGACCGCCGCCGACCTCCTCGACACCTTCGGCGACCTCGAGACGCTGCTGTCGCGGGCCGGCGAGATCAAGCAGGCCAAGCGCCGCGACAACCTGATCGAATTCGCCGACCAGGCGCGGCTGTCGAAGAAGCTGGTGACGCTCGACCAGAACATGGACCTCGACGTGCCGCTGGATGACCTGTTCATCCACGAGCCCGACGGCGAGAAGCTGATCGCCTATCTGAAGGCGATGGAGTTCAACACGCTGACGCGGCGCGTTGCCGCCGTGCTCGGCGAGGACGCCAGCGCCATTCCGTCCGCCGCGATCGCCGTCGACGGCCCGGCGCGCGGGCCCGACCTCGACCCGCAGGGCGGCGCGGGCCGCACCGCGGGGTTCGTTCCGGCGGAAGGGGCGGGCCTGCTGCCGATGGCGCCGGCGCACCTTGTCGCCGCGCGCCGCGAGGCAGCGTCCGCCGAGAGCTTCGACCGCAGCGCCTATGTGACCATCCGCGATGCCGAGACGCTTCTCGCCTGGATGGAAAAGGCCCGCGAGACCGGGATCCTCGCCTTCGACGTCGAGAGCACCTCGCTCAACGCGATGACCGCCGAGCTGGTCGGCGTCTCCTTCGCGGTCCGGCCGGGCGAGGCGGCCTACCTGCCGCTGGCGCATGTCTCGGCTGATTCAGGCGACCTCCTCGCCAGCGACGAAAGCCGCGCTGGCGTCGGGGCGCAGGTGCCGCTCGGCCCGGCGCAGGAGATCCTGAAGGCGGTGCTGGAGGACGCCTCGATCCTGAAGATCGGGCAGAACTTCAAGTACGACTACCTCGTGATGCTGCGCTACGGGATCGCCATTGCCGGCTTCGACGACACGATGCTGATCTCCTACGCGCTCGACGCGTCCTCCTCGCTCGAGGGGCACGGCATGGACGAGCTGTCCGAGCGCTTCCTCGGCCACAAGCCGATCAGCTACAAGGAGCTCTGCGGCTCCGGAAAGTCGCTGAAGCCGCTCGCCAGCATCGACATCGCCCGCGTCACCGAATACGCCGCCGAGGATGCCGACGTGACGCTGCGCCTCTGGCGCGTGCTGAAGCCGCGCCTCGTCGCCGAGGGTCTGATCTCGGTCTACGAGCGGCTGGAGCGGCCGCTGGTCGCCGTGCTCGCGCGCATGGAGCAGCGCGGCATCCGCACCGACCGGCAGATCCTGTCGCGCCTCTCCGGTCGCTTCGCCCAGAAGGCGGCGGCGCTGGAGTCGGAGATCGCCGAGATGGCCGGCGAGGCGTTCAACCCCGGCTCGCCGAAGCAGCTCGGCGACATCCTCTTCGGCAAGCTGGGCCTCCCCGGCGGCAAGAAGACCAAGACCGGCCAATGGTCGACCGACGCCAAGGTCCTCGAGGACCTTGCCGCCGAGGGCCACGTCCTGCCGCGGCACATCGTCGACTGGCGCCAGCTGACCAAGCTGAAGGGCACCTACACCGACGCTTTGCCGGCTTACATGGACCGCGAGGACCGGATCCACACCTCGTTCTCGATGGCCTCGACCACCACCGGCCGGCTCTCCTCGGCCGAACCGAACATCCAAAACATCCCCGTCCGCACCGAAGAGGGCCGGGCGATCCGCACCGCCTTCGTCGCCGCCGAGGGCCACAAGCTGCTGTCGGCCGACTACAGCCAGATCGAGCTGCGTATCCTCGCCCACATGGCCGAGATCCCGCAGCTGACGCTCGCCTTCCAGGAGGGCATCGACATCCACGCGATGACCGCGTCGGAAATGTTCGGCGTGCCGGTCAAGGGCATGCCGTCGGACATCCGGCGGCGCGCCAAGGCGATCAACTTCGGCATCATCTACGGCATCTCCGCCTTCGGCCTTGCCAACCAGCTGTCGATCCCGCGTGAGGAGGCCGGCCTCTACATCCGCCGTTACTTCGAGCGCTTCCCCGGCATCCGCGACTACATGGACGCGACCAAGGACTTCGCCAAGCGCCACGGCTATGTCGAGACGCTGTTCGGCCGGCGGGCGCACTATCCCGACATCCGCCACGCCAACCCATCGGTGCGCGCCTTCAACGAGCGCGCCTCGATCAACGCGCCGATCCAGGGCACCGCCGCCGACATCATCCGCCGCGCGATGATCCGCATGGAGGACGCGCTGGCCGAAGCCAAGCTCTCGGCGCGGATGCTGTTGCAGGTGCACGACGAACTGGTGTTCGAGGTGCCCGACGACGAGATCGAGGCGACGATCCCGGTGGTCAAGGCGGTGATGGAAAACGCCGCCGTGCCGCGCGTCGCGCTCTCGGTGCCGCTGGTGGTCGACGCGCGCGCCGCCCTGAACTGGGACGAGGCGCACTGACGATGACGTTCCGATCTCCCCACCCGAGGGGGAGATGCCCGGCAGGGCAGAGGGGGGTGGTGCGCCGCTACTTGACCAAGCGAGCCGGCATAGCCCTCGGAAATGCTCATGCGGGACAAGCCGCGGCAGCTCGCCCCCCTCTGTCGCCTTCGGCGACATCTCCCCCTCGGGTGGGGAGATCATCACGTCGCCGCCGCGCTTCTCCTTCGCTGCCGAAGGCAGCTCAGCCGTCGCGATTGATCCTGATGGATTGATACGCTAGTCCGGGCCTCCGAAGCCGTCGGATTTTTCCGGCGCGATCCGGAGACTTCCATGTCGACTACTTCCGCCCTGCGCGAGCGCCTGATCGTCGGGCTCGACGTCTCCAGCCGGGCCGAGGCCGAGGCGATCGTCGAGACGCTCGGTGACAGCATCTCGCACTACAAGATCGGCTACCAGCTGGTCTTCGCCGGCGGCCTGCCGCTGGTGGAAGAACTGACCCGTGCCGGCAAGAAGGTGTTCCTCGACTGCAAGCTGCTCGACATCGCCAACACCGTCGAGAAGGGCATCGAGAGCATCGTCCGCATGGGCGCCGCGATGACGACGATCCACGCCTATCCGCATGCGATGACGGCGGCGGCGAAGGCGGCCGAGGGCTCCGGCCTCCTGGTGCTGGCGGTCACCGTCCTGACCTCGCTTGACGAGGCCGACCTTGCCGCCTCGGGCTATGCCGGGACGGTCGAGGCACTCGTCGCCCGCCGGGCGGCGCAAGCCCGCGATGCCGGGATCGGCGGCCTCGTCGCCTCGGCGCAGGAGGCGCAAGCCCTCCGCCAGATTATCGGGCCGGACATGGCGCTGGTCACCCCCGGCATCCGCCCGGCGGGCGCTTCGTCCGGCGACCAGAAGCGCATCGCGACGCCGGCGGACGCCATCCGCGACGGCGCCTCGCACCTCGTCGTCGCCCGGCCGATCATCGCGGCGGCCGATCCGCGGGCCGCCGCCCTTGCCATCCTTGCCGAAATGGCCGCCGCCTGAAACGGCCGGCCTCAATCCCAGGAGCCATCACCATGCCGAAAGCCTACTGGATCGCCCGCGTCGATGTCCGCGACCCCGAGCGCTACAAGGACTACCTCGCCGCCGCCGCTCCCGCCTTCGCCGAGTTCGGCGCGAAGGCTGTGGTCCGCGGCGGCGCGGTGACCCCGCTGGAGGGCCAGGCGCGGGCCCGCAACGTCGTCTGGGAGTTCGAGAGCGCCGAAAAGGCGAAAGCCTGCTACGACAGCCCGGCCTACCAGGTGGCCGTGAAGATCCGGCAGGAATGCGCCGAGTCCGAGCTGCTGATCGTCGAGGGCGTCGCCTGACCGCCTTGCCGGTCGATGGCATCGGCTTCAGCGATTTCCCCGGCAGTCTCTGAGGCATGGCCAAACGCAAGCGTGACTGGTTCCGCAAGATGGCGCCGAAGGGTTTCCGCATCCGCATGATGGAGCCGGGCGAGGCACCCGCGCTGCAGGCGATCCGCGCGCGGGCGGCGGGCGTTCCTGCCGCCGTGGAAGCCCCCGTCCAGCCGATCGGCGATTTCGTCGCTTGGCTCCTGCAACACGAGATCTTCGTCGCCGAGACCAAGGCCGGCGTGCCCATCGGCTTTGCGGCTGCGGGCGATCTCGGCGAGCTCTACTGGCTCGCCGGGCTCTACGTCACGCGGGAGCAGGCGGGGCAAGGCGTCGGGCGGGCGCTTCTTGGCGCCGTCGTCGCGCGCGCCGGCTGGTTCTTCCACCGTGCCCTCGGCCTCACCACCGCGCAAACGACCGCCCCCTTCTTCGAGGCTTCCGGCTTCACCGCAATCTCCCGGCAAGACCTGCCGGCTATTCTGGAGGAACGCTGGCAGGCAGAATGCCCGCCGGACGCGTCGCCGGAAGAACGGCGGGTGCTGGTCAAATGGCTGTGACGTCATGCCCATGCATTTGAACCGTCGCTGGTCCGGGCGTACTTTGTGCACTGCAATAGAAGATGGTAGCGTGCTGTAACAATAACGGGAGGCTTCGATGTTGTATCAGTTCTACGAGTGGAACCATGCCGCCGTGGCGCCGATGCGCGCCTTCGCCGAAGCCGCGCGGATGTTCTACCAGAACCCGATGAACCCGATGTCCCAGACCGAGGCCGGCCGATCCTTCGCCGCGATGGCCGAGGTCTTCGAGCGCTCGACGCGGGTCTATGGCAAGCCGGAATTCGGCCTGCACGAGACCGTGGTCAACGGCCTGCGCATTCCCGTCGTCGACAAGCCGGTCTGGCAGAAGCCTTTCGGCCGGCTGCTGCACTTCGAGCGCGCACTGCCGGCAAGCCACAAGGCCGATCCGCGCCTGCTCATCGTCGCGCCGATGTCCGGCCATTATGCGACGCTGCTGCGCGGCACGGTCGAGGCGCTGCTGCCCTATGCCGATGTCTACATCGCCGACTGGGAGGATGCCCGCACCGTGCCGGTCGCCGCCGGCAAGTTCGACCTCGACGACTACGTCGACTACGTCATCGAGATGCTGCAGTTCCTCGGGCCGGACACCCACGTCATGGCGGTCTGCCAGCCGGCGGTGCCGGTGCTGATGGCGGTGGCCGCAATGGAGGCCAAGGACGACCCTTGTGCCCCCGCCACGATGACGCTGATGGGCGGCCCGATCGACACCCGCATCAACCCGACCGCGGTCAACACGCTGGCGATGGACAAGGGCATCGACTGGTTCCGCGACAATGTCGTCATGAAGGTGCCATTTCCGCATGCGGGCTTCATGCGCGACGTCTATCCCGGCTTCCTGCAGCTCTCGGGCTTCATGTCGATGAACCTCGACCGGCACGTGACGGCGCACCGCGAGTTCTTCGGCCATCTCGTCCAGAACGATGGCGACAGCGCCGAGAAGCACCGCGAATTCTACGACGAATACATGGCGGTGATGGACCTCACGGCCGAGTTCTACCTGCAGACCGTCGAGAGCGTGTTCATCACCCACGCGCTGCCGCGCGGCGAGATGCTGTACCGGGGCGAGCGCATTGACCTCTCGAAAATCCGCCGCACGGCGCTGCTCACCGTCGAGGGCGAGAACGACGACATTTCGGGCGTCGGCCAGACCCGTGCCGCGCAGGACCTCTGCTCGTCGATCCCGCCGGAGAAGCGGGTGCATTATCTCCAGCCGAAGGTTGGCCATTACGGCGTGTTCAACGGCTCGCGCTACCGCGCCGAGATCGCACCGCGCATTGTCGATTTCGCGCTGACGCACGGCACCACCCATGCCTCCGCCAAGCTGCCCCGCAAGGCCGCGGGCGCCGCGGCGCCGGCGACCGTCACCGAGCCTACGGCGCCAAGCCTCGCGAAGCCGCCTCTGGCTGACAAGCCCGCGGCCGGCAAGCCGCCTCTGACCGGCAAGCCCGTGTCCGGCAAGTCCGAGCAGCCCGAAGCCGCGGCGACTGCGGGCTTGAAGCGGCCGGTGGCCGTAAAAGGCACCCCGGCATCGCGCGGGACCAAGCCGGCCGCCCCGCCGGAGACGCCGACCAAAGCCTGACGGAAAAGCCGCGGTCCATCGCTTTCCGCTGCCGGGCCATTGCCGGGTCCTTGCGACCAAGTAACCGATGGTTGAGGTGTTCCCAAGAACGGTCGATACCCCGATGCCGTTCTTGCGGAGACAGTCTTGACGCAAGAAGCGGGAAGGCGTCACCTGACAATAGCGCTGGTTATTGCTCAGGGAGGCATAGCAATGGACAGGGATACTCTAAAGCGGGCGAGCGCCGAGTTCTTCGGCACGTTCTGGCTGACCTTCGGCGGCTGCGGCGCGGCGGTGCTGTCGGCGGCCTTCCCCGAACTCGGCATCGGCTTTCTCGGCGTCGCCTTCGCTTTCGGCCTCACCGTGCTCACCATGGCCTATGCCGTCGGCCATATCTCCGGCGGCCATTTCAATCCGGCGGTGACGCTTGGCCTCTGGTCCGCCGGACGCTGCGCCAACAAGCACGTCTTTCCCTACATCCTCGCCCAGGTCGCGGGCGCCATCGCCGGCGCGGGCGTCCTCTACCTCATCGCCTCGGGCAAGCCCGACTGGGTGCCCGGCGGCTTCGCGTCGAACGGCTACGGCGAACTCAGCCCCGGCAAGTTCTCGCTGGCGGCCGGCTTCCTGACCGAGTTCCTCGCCACCTTCTTCTTCCTCTTCATCATCATCGGGACGACGTCGAAGGGCGCGGCCACCGGCTTTGCCGGCATTCCCATCGGGTTTGCCCTCGTCCTCATCCACCTCATCTCGATCCCGGTGACCAACACCTCCGTAAACCCCGCGCGGAGCACCGGACCGGCTCTCTTCGCCGGCGGGGAGTATGTCGGCCAGCTCTGGATGTTCTGGCTGGCGCCGATCCTCGGGGCGGTCGTCGCCGGCGCGCTGGCGAAATGGCTCTACGAGCCCGCCGTCGTCATCGACACCGTCATCGTCGAAGAGCGGACGGCCTGACCGCCACCCGGCTCCCGTCTGGCAATGGCGGGGCTTGAGGCACCGTATCTGCCGCCGGCCCTTCCCGACAGCATCGAAGAAGGCGGCGCTGTGTCGTACAAGGCCTGCCGAATTTATTTCTGTCGTTCTTGAACGTCAAATCGATCGGGGCCATCTCGAAACTATCGCGATGCTGGATGCGTCGCAGGTTTCTTCGAGAGGAACAGCTCCATGACTTCGCGTGCTTTGATCCGTCCGGCCTGGACGCCGGCGACGATTGCTTTGATGGTTGTCGGCTTCATGGTCTACTGGCCGCTGGGCCTTGCCATGATCGGCTATATACTCTGGGGCGACCGCCTGGAGAGCTTTCGGCACGATGTCGGCCGTTCCACCGACCGCTTCTTCGGCGGCCTGAAGCGCACGGGCGCCACCAACCCCTTCGCCACCCCGCGCACCGGCAACGTCGCCTTCGACGACTGGCGCGAGAAGGAACTCGCCCGGCTCGACGCCGAGCGCCGCAAGCTGATGCAGGCGAGCGAGGAGTTCGAGGCTTATGCGCGCGAACTGCGCCGCGCCAAGGACTCGGAAGAGTTCGACCGCTTCATGGCCAGCCGCCGCACCGGCGCCCCGGCGACGACGATCGACCTCTAAGGACCAGCCTCGCGATGGCTGGGCCGCTGCAACCCCTCCTGCAGCGGCCCCCGCCGAAAATAGCTGGGCGATGCCCTCGCAGGGGAGCGCCCGGTCCGATACGACCGAGCGATGCCGGACAGACGATGAAGCGACGGTGGCCTTGGCTGCCGTCGCTTTTTTTGGGCCGGCATGGTCCAGTCGCCGCGATGCGATCCCGATTCGAGCCAGGCCGATGCAGCTCCCGAAATTCCTGACACGGCCGCCGCGCCAGGCCGCCGAGGTCCTGCCGCAACGGGTGGAGCTCGCCTCCGGCAGCGTGCCGCTGCTGGTCCGGCGCAATCCGCGGGCCAAGCGGCTGATCATGCGTCTGGCACCCGGCGCCGCCTCGCTGTCCGTCACCGCGCCGCCGCGGGCGACCAACCGCGCCATCCTCGACTTCATCGAACGCCACCGCGGCTGGGCCGAAAGCCGCATGGCCGGCGCGGCCACCCCGCTGCCGGTCGGCACGGGCGCCGTCCTGCCGTTCCGCGGGGGCACGCTGACCGTCCTGCACCAGCCGGGTCGGCGCAGCGCCCGCTTCGAGGGGGACCGGCTGCTCGTCGGCGGGGAGGCCGGGCATTTCGCCCGGCGTGTCCAGGATGCGTTGAAGCGCGAGGCGAGGCGCGACCTGCAGGCGGCCGTCGAGCGGCACGCCGCCAGCGTCGGGCTGCAGCCGCGGGCCCTGACGCTGAAGGATACGGTCAGCCGCTGGGGTTCCTGCACCAGCGACCGCAAACTCGCCTTTTCCTGGCGGATCGTCATGGCGCCGCCGGCGGTGCTCGACTATCTCGCCGCCCACGAGGTGGCGCATTTTCGCGAGATGAACCACGGCCCGGCCTTCTGGGCGCTGTGCCGGCTTCTGTGCCCCGACATGGACCATGGCCGTGCCTGGCTGAAGCGCGAGGGCGCCTCGCTGCATGCGATCCGCTTCGACTGAGGCCGCTTCGACTGAAACGCCGCGCCGTGCCGTCAGCCTCGGATGGCCGCATTACCAAGCCGTATAGTCAGAGAGAGGTCAGGGCGGGGCGGGTCGCGCTAAGGCAGCGTGCCGCCCGACAGGATCGCGCGGGTCGTCCACCTGGAGGCTTATCCGCATGTCTGTTCCCGCCCGCGCCCACTGGACGAAGCTGAACGTCATCCTCCACTGGCTGATCGTCGTTCTTCTCGTCGTGCAATATCTGGTCAGCGACTCGATGGAGGGGCTCTGGGACGCCACCACCGAAGGCAAGCTCCTGACCCCCGAGACGCATTTCTACGGCTGGGTCCACATCATCACCGGATCGGTCGTGCTGGTGGCGGCGGCCCTGCGGCTGGCAGACCGGCTGCGCAATGGCCGTCCGCCGCACTCGGATGCCGAGCCGCACTGGGCGCTGCTCCTGTCCAAGGTGACGCACGCCGCGATGTACGCGGTGCTCCTTCTGATGCCGGCCCTCGGCCTTGCCGCCTGGCTGTCAGGCATCGATGGCATCGCGCAGCTGCACACCCTGCTCTGGACGCCGCTCCTGGTGCTGATCGGCCTGCATATCCTCGGCGCGCTGGCGCAGCAGTTCTATTTCCGCACCAATGCGCTCGGGCGGATGACCCAGCTGCGGTAAGGCGCCGCACCGACCCGCAACGACCGGCCGGAAAGCCGGCAAGACGCCCGTCCGGCAGCCGCCGGGCGGGCGTCTTGCTTTACACGGCCGGCCGAACGGGGCGATAATCCGGCCTGACTTCACGGCAGGACAACGCATGACGCTCGACATCAAGATCTGCGGACTGAGCACCGAGGCGGCGATTGCCGCCGTGCTGGCGCGCGGCGCCACGCATGTCGGCTTCATCCATTTCGCGAAAAGCCCCCGGCATCTCGGCATCGACGAAATGGCAGCGCTGCGGCCGGCGGTGAGGGGCGCTGCGCTCGTCGTCGTCACCGTCGATGCGGACGACGCGCTGCTCGGCGAGATCGTCCGCCGGGTTCGCCCGGACATGCTGCAGCTGCACGGGCACGAGACGCCGGCCCGCGTCGCCGCGGTGAAGGCGGGTTTCGGCCTGCCGGTGATCAAGGCAATTTCCGTCGGCTCGGCCGAGGACATCGAAAGCATCACCGCCTACCGCGGCATCGCCGATCTCCTGCTGCTCGACGCGCAGAAACCGAGAGGGTCGGATCTTCCCGGCGGCAATGGCGTTTCCTTCGACTGGCGGCTTCTCGCCGCGCTTGACGCTGATGTCGCATACATGCTTTCCGGAGGCCTCAACGCCGGCAATATCCCGGCGGCGCTGCAGCAGGCGAAGCCGTCCGGCATCGACGTCTCCTCCGGCGTCGAGAGCGCCCCGGGGGTCAAGGACCTCGGCCTCATCGGGGCGTTCTTCGATGCTCTCGGCGACGCCGCCAGCGGAATTTCCCCGGGGACGCCTTCCCCTCACGCGGCTCTCGCCGAGCCGGAACGGATGATATCGTGAACCAGACGCCCGCTCCCAACTCCTTCCGCGCCGGTCCCGACGAGGACGGCCGCTTCGGCATCTTCGGCGGCCGCTTCGTCGCGGAAACGCTGATGCCGCTGATTCTCGAGCTGGAGGATGCCTGGAAGCACGCCCGGCAGGACAAGGTCTTCCAGGAAGAGCTGGCCTATCTCAACAAGCACTATACCGGCCGGCCCTCGCCGCTCTACTTCGCCGAGCGGTTGACGGAAGAGCTCGGCGGCGCGAAGATCTACTTCAAGCGCGACGAGCTGAACCACACCGGCAGCCACAAGATCAACAACTGCCTCGGCCAGATCCTCCTCGCCCGCAAGATGGGCAAGACGCGGATCATCGCCGAGACCGGCGCCGGCCAGCACGGCGTGGCGTCGGCGACGGTCGCCGCGCGCTTCGGTTTTCCCTGCGTCGTCTACATGGGCGCGACCGACGTCGAGCGGCAGTCGCCGAACGTCTTCCGCATGAAGCTGCTCGGCGCCGAGGTGGTGCCGGTCACCTCCGGCCACGGCACGCTGAAGGACGCGATGAACGAGGCGCTGCGCGACTGGGTGACCAATGTCGACAGCACCTACTACATCATCGGCACCGCCGCCGGCCCGCATCCCTATCCGGAGCTCGTGCGCGAGTTCCAGTCGGTGATCGGCCGCGAGGCGAAGGAGCAGATCCTCGAGGCCGAGGGCCGGCTGCCGGACATGCTGGTTGCCGCCGTCGGCGGCGGCTCCAACGCCATCGGCCTGTTCCATCCCTTCCTCGACGACAAGGAGGTCGAGATCGTCGGCGTCGAAGCCGGCGGGCGCGGCCTCGACGGCGAGGAGCACTGCGCCTCGCTCACCGCCGGCACGCCCGGCGTCCTGCACGGCAACCGCACCTATCTGCTGCAGGACAGCGACGGGCAGATCAAGGAAGGCCATTCGATCTCGGCCGGCCTCGACTATCCCGGCATCGGCCCCGAGCATTCCTGGCTGAAGGATACCGGCCGGGTCGACTACGTCCCGATCATGGACACCGAGGCGCTCGCCGCCTTCCAGATGCTGACCCGCACCGAGGGCATCATCCCGGCGCTGGAGCCGAGCCACGCCCTCGCCGAAGTGATCAAGCGCGCGCCGAAGATGGGCAAGGACAAGATCATCATCATGAATCTCTGCGGCCGCGGCGACAAGGACGTCCACACCGTCGCCAAGCATCTGGGGATGGAGATCTAGGCGGGCCGGTTACGAGACAGCCTGACAATTACGGGACGGCCTGACAATTACGGGACGGCCTGACAAAAGTGGGTCGTTCTGACGAAAGCCTCGACGGCCCAGCCGCCTTCTTCGCCCCTCCGGGGAGAAGTGGCCGGCAGGCCGATGAGGGGGGCGACAGGAAGGGTGCTCAGCGCTCTTTCTGGGAGCATCTGCGCCGACCCCTCATCCCGCTGCCGCGACCTTCTCCCCGGGAGGGGAGAAGAGGGCAGCTGAAACCCCGGCGCTTCCAAGCTTCCAAATCTACGGTTTAAGGCTGGTGCCGGCCGAGCGCCTGGGCCTGGTCGATCAGCTGCTGGATCAGCGCGTCGAGGGCGAGACGCTGGCGCTCGTCCGCCAGGCGGCCCCGCTCGTCGAAGGCGGTGGCGGCGTCGTTGAGGGCTAGCTGCGGCGTCATCACCTCGGCGCCGAGCGACATCAGGATCGGGCGGAGGGCGGTGAGCCCGCGCAGGCCGCCGAGACGCCCGGGCGAGGCGGCGGCCAAGCCGACGACCAGCTGCTTGTAGGGCTGCAGCGGACGGCCTTCCACCTTGCGCACGCGGCTGACCCAGTCGAGCGCGTTCTTCAGGAGCGGCGGGACGGAGGCGTTGTATTCCGGGCTGACCAGCAGCATGGCGTCCTGCGCGGCGATCCTCTCGGCGAGCTGCACCGCCTTCTGCGGCACACCGGACGCCTCCTCGAGGTCGCCGTCGTAGAGCGGCAGCGGGTAGTCGGCGAGGTCGACGAAGGAAACGGTCGCATAGCTCAACGCCAGGAGGCGCGCCGCCTCGAGCGCCAGCCTCTTGTTGTAGGAGCCGGTACGCGCCGAGCCCGGAAGGACGAGGATGCGCGGGCTCATCGAGCGTCCCCCGCGGTGTCGCCGCGCGAGCCTTCGGGCGTATAGATCCACACCCGCGCCGGCGGAATGTTGCGCCAGACAATCGGCGAGCACGAGACGCCGAACACCCCGGCAACCGGTTTGACGGGCGCGGTCATTAGGTAGGACAGCTGGGTCAGGTTGCCGCCGGGGCTGAGGCGGGAAATGTAGTCGCAGAACAGCTTCTGTTTCTCCTCCTGGCCGAGATGCGCGACGGGCACGGCGAACAGGATGGCCGCGAATTTTTCCGCCTTGCGGGCACCGAGCGTCTCGTCGAGCCGGAAGCCGTCGCCTTGGATGACGTCGACACGGGGGAAACGCTGCCGCAGCGTCCGGGCGAAATCTGGATCGTATTCGATGGCGGTGATCCGCTCCGGCGCGATGCCTTTCTCGATCAGCGCGCGCGTGACGACGCCGAGCCCCGGGCCGATCTCGAGGATCGGGCCTTCCAGCGCCGTCGTCGCCTTCTCGACCATCATCGCGCCGTAGTGCGGCGAGGAGGGAGCGACGGCGCCGATCTTCAGGGGGTTGCGGGCCCAGGTGGCGAAGAAGCGGCCAAAATCCCCACTGCGATCCTCGGCGGCCATGCGATTGTCTTTCATGCTGTTCTCCTGCCGCCGATGCCGGCTGGCGTCAGGGCCGACGATAGACGAGAACCCGCGCCGGCGGCAGGTTTCGCTTTACCCAGGCGCTGATCTCCACAGCGGCGCCGACCCTTGCCGGCTTCACCGGCAGCGTCAGCGCATAGGAAAACTGGATGAAAGGGTGGCCGGCCGGCAGGCGGGCGAGCGCTGCGGCGATGACGTCTTCGCGCACCGCATCCGGCTTGGTGAACAGCGGCAGGCTGGAGACGACGGCGCCGACCGGGCGCGCTGCGAGCGCCGCGACGACATCCGCGCTCTCGCAGTAGGCATCGCCCTGGACGATCCGGGCTTTCGGAAAGCGGGCGCGCAGGAGGACGCAGAACTCCGGCGAGTACTCGACGAGGACGAGGCTTTCCTCCGGAACGCCGGCATCCAGCAGGCACTGCGTGACGACGCCCGTGCCAGGGCCGAGTTCCAGCACTGCCATGCCGCCGGCAAGGACCGCCTCGACCGGCACCGCCGCCGCCATCGTCCGCCCCAGCGCCTTCGACGAGGGGGACACCGCACCCATCTGCAGAGGTCGCCGGAGCCAGCCCTTGAAGAAGCGGGCATCGTCGACCGAGCGGTTGCGGGGGTCGCTGGCTTTCAGCGGCGTCGAGACTGTCATGCGTCCTGCCGATCTTTCCGCCGCATCCGTCCGCCAGGGGCGGCTTGGATGCGGCAAGGCCTGTGGGAACCATCGTCGGCCGCGGTCATGGCGCGCACTCTTGTTCCTTTCGCGGCAGGATGCGCTTTTGCCGCGCTGCGGTCGAGGGACGCCGTGCGGTCGAGGGACCGCCGTGCGGGTAACCGCCCGCTACTTCTCGCTGAGCCCCTCGAAGAAATCCTTCATCCGCGCGAAAAAGCCCGTCGACTCCGGCGAATTGTCCGACGAAGAGATGGCATTGAACTCTTCCAGCAGCTCGCGCTGGCGGCGGTTGAGGTTCTGCGGCGTCTCGATCTGCACCTGGATGAACAGGTCGCCGGTCTGCGGCGAGCGCAGCACCGTCATGCCCTTGGCTTTGACGCGGAACTGCTTGCCGCTCTGCGTCCCCTCGGGAACCTTGACGCGGGTCATCGCGCCATCGAGCGTCGTCACCTCGAAACTGCCCCCGAGCGCCGCCGTCGTCATCGACACTGGCACGCTGCAATAGAGGTCGGCGCCGTCGCGCTGGAAGAACTCGTGCGGGCGGACGGTCAGGAAGATGTAGAGATCTCCCGCGGGGCCGCCGCGCAGGCCCGCCTCGCCTTCGCCGGCCAAGCGGATGCGGGTGCCGTCCTCGATGCCGGCGGGGATGTTGACCGAGAGCTGGCGCTCCTCGGCGAGACGTCCGTCGCCGCCGCACTTGCCGCAAGGGTCGGAGATCATCTGTCCGCGGCCCTGGCAGGTCGGGCAGGTCCGCTCGATCGAGAAGAAGCCTTGCGCGGCGCGCACGCGTCCGACGCCGCCGCAGGTCGGGCAGAGCTTTGGCGCCGAGCCCGGCCGTGCGCCGGTGCCCGTGCACTCGTCGCACTGGATGGTCGTCGGCACGCCGATCTCGGCGGTCTTGCCGGCGAAGGCCTCCTCGAGCGAGATCTCCATGTTGTAGCGCAGGTCCGAGCCGCGCTCGCGGCCGCCCCCTCCGCCGCCGGCCGCACGGCCCCGCCGCTGGCCCATCATCTCGCCGAAGATGTCGTCGAAGACGTCGGCCATCGACGAGCCGAAGTCGCCGCGGAAGCCGCCGCCCTGGCCGCCATTCTGGAACGCGGCATGCCCGTAGCGGTCGTAGGCCGAGCGCTTCTGCGGATCCTTCAGGACCTCGTAGGCCTCGCCGAGCTCCTTGAACTTCGCCTCCGCCGCCGCGTCGCCCGGATTCTTGTCCGGATGGAATTGCATGGCGAGCTTGCGAAATGCACTCTTGAGGGTCTTCTCGTCGCACCCTTTGGTGACGCCGAGCATCTCGTAATAATCGACTTTCATCGAGACTGGTCCATCGGTTGTCGCGAGATCATGGGAGAGGTTCGGCTGTTCCTGCGGAAGGCCCACCAATGCCGAGCATGTGGGGACGTTTCCGGCGCGTTACCATAGCCGGCCGCCTCTCGGAAAGCGTCCTGCGGCCACAGCGGCAGTGCAATCTTGCGTGGAAGAAATTCCGCCGGTTGCCGCTGGATCACGGCGTCGGGACGGGTTGCTCACCAAGCAAAAGCCCCGGCAGTTGCCTGCCGGGGCTTCTCGAACTGTCGGAGACGACCGGTTAGGCCGACTTCTTGCGCTCGTCGTCGTTCACCTCTTCGAAGTCGGCATCGACGACGTCGTCGTGTGCCTCGTTGCCGGTCGGCTGCGCCGCGGCATCGGCCTGATCGTTCTGCGAGGCTTCGTACATCGCCTGGCCGAGCTTCATCGAGGCTTCGGCGAGGATCTCGCTCTTGGCCTTGATCGCATCGGCGTCCGGCTCGGGCGCGTCGAGCTCGTTGCGCAGCGCGGCGATCGCGACCTCGATGGCCGAACGATCGGCCTCGGTGACCTTGTCGCCGTAGTCCTTCAGCGACTTCTCGGCCGAGTGCATCAGCGACTCGCCCTGGTTCTTCGCCTCGACGCCGGCACGACGCTTCTTGTCGCCCTCGGCATTGGCTTCGGCTTCCTTCACCATCGCCTCGATGTCGGCGTCGGAAAGACCACCGGAGGCCTGGATGGTGATCCGCTGCTCCTTGTTGGTGCCCTTGTCCTTGGCCGAGACGTTGACGATGCCGTTGGCGTCGATGTCGAAGGTCACTTCGATCTGCGGCACGCCGCGCGGTGCCGGCGGGATGCCCTCGAGGTTGAAGCGGCCGAGGCTCTTATTGTCCTGCGCCATCTCGCGCTCACCCTGGAAGACCTGGATGGTGACGGCGTTCTGGCTGTCCTCGGCGGTCGAGAACACCTGGCTCTTCTTGGTCGGGATCGTCGTGTTGCGGTCGATCAGGCGGGTGAACACGCCGCCGAGCGTCTCGATGCCGAGCGACAGCGGGGTCACGTCGAGCAGCAGCACGTCCTTGACGTCGCCCTGCAGCACGCCGGCCTGGATCGCGGCGCCCATGGCGACGACCTCGTCCGGGTTGACGCCCTTGTGCGGCTCCTTGCCGAACAGCTGCTTGACGATCTCCTGCACCTTCGGCATGCGGCTCATGCCACCGACGAGCACGACCTCGTCGATGTCGGCAGCGGTGAGGCCGGCATCCTTGAGGGCCGACTTGCACGGGCCGACGGTGCGCTGCACGAGATCATCGACCAGCGCCTCGAACTTCGAGCGCGTCAGCTTGATCGCCAGATGCTTCGGACCTGAGGCATCGGCGGTGATGAAGGGCAGGTTGATCTCGGTCTGGCTCGACGAGGACAGCTCGATCTTCGCCTTTTCGGCGGCTTCCTTCAGACGCTGAAGTGCGAGCTTGTCGGTCTTCAGGTCGATGCCCTGGTCCTTCTTGAACTCGGACGCGAGGTAGTCGACGAGGCGCATGTCGAAGTCTTCGCCGCCGAGGAAGGTGTCGCCATTGGTCGACTTCACCTCGAACACGCCGTCGCCGATCTCCAGCACCGACACGTCGAAGGTGCCGCCGCCGAGATCGTAGACCGCGATGGTCTTGCCATCGTTCTTGTCGAGGCCGTAGGCGAGCGCTGCCGCAGTCGGCTCGTTGATGATGCGCAGCACGTCCAGGCCGGCGATACGACCGGCATCCTTGGTCGCCTGGCGCTGGGCGTCGTTGAAGTACGCGGGAACGGTGATGACGGCCTTCTCGACCTTCTCGCCGAGATAGGCTTCCGCCGTCTCCTTCATCTTCTGCAGGATCATCGCGGAGATCTGCGACGGCGAGTACTTCTCGCCCTCGGCCTCGACCCAGGCATCGCCATTGTCGGCGCGCACGATCTTGTAGGGGACGAGGTCCTTGTCCTTGGCGACGGTCGGGTCGTCGTAGCGACGGCCGATCAGCCGCTTCACGGCGAACAGCGTGTCCTCGGGATTGGTTACGGCCTGGCGCTTCGCCGGCTGGCCGACCAGACGCTCGCCGCCATCGGCAAACGCCACGATCGACGGCGTGGTGCGCGCGCCTTCGGCGTTTTCGATCACCTTCGCGGTCTTGCCGTCCATGACGGACACGCAGGAATTGGTGGTGCCAAGGTCGATACCGATCACCTTCGCCATGTTCTTCTCCTTGTTGAGCGAACTGCCCGGACCCTCGATGAGGCGTTCCAGAGGGGCAGCCCCCGATATGCTGACGTTATCGACGGTCTCTATCGGTCAACGACCGATCCCGTCGGGGCTGGAGAGTATATATGAAGGGCCTGGGAGACGCGCAAGACGGGCTTTCGGACTGAAGAAAAAACTGCCGAGCGCCGGGAAACGCGATGAAACCACTGCGGGTATCACGGAACCGTTAGCGGTTTCAGGCCTTTTCATCCCCATCAGGCCGGGCGTGCATATGCACTGCTGATGGCTTTTCAGTTCAGGAGACCTGCCATGAACGGTATCATCTATCTCGTCGGCCTCGTGGTCGTGGTCATCGCCGTCCTCTCGTTCTTCGGCCTGCGCTGAGCGCATTTGCCGCGGCGCAAGGGTTCAGGCCCAAGCGCGCGGTCCGGATGACCAGATCTGAAGCCGCGTCCGGTCAGGGCGCGGCTTTTTTCATGGAAGCCTCAGGCCCCGTCCGGCAGGACCGTCATCAGGCTTCGTCCGGCAGGACGGTCATATAGGGATTGGCGCGCCATTCCGCCTGCTGCAGGCGGTCGGCCGAGAGCCGGGCGAAGCGCAGCGTCATCGCCTTGCGGGCAGCAGGGGCCAGGCGATGCTCCGGGGCCTCCCGCAGCATTTCGGCACTGTACCCGTCGGTCAGGATCAGCCCGCAATCCTCCGGGAAGATCGCCGTCGGCACGCCGGGATGGGTGGCGAAATACAGGCGGTCGCAGTGCAGGCGGTACTCCGGCCATTTGCGGTCGACGCGAAAATCCTCGATCGAGGTCTTGATCTCGACGATCCACACCTCGCCCTTCTCGGTGATGCCCGCGAGGTCGGCGCGACGGCCGGAGGCGAGCGGCATTTCAGGCAGCAGCGACACACGGCGCTCCACCATCAGCCGCTGGACACCGCGGCGCACCAGCATGGCGCGCTCGGACTGGCGCCTATCGACGAGCGGTTCGGTGCGGTTGGGCGAGACTATCGGCATGTCCGCAAACTAGGCCGGCGCGCGCCTGCGTCGCAAGTGAAAAACCGAACAAACCATAAACGCCGGTCGGATCCACTCTCGCTTCCACACCGCCACCATAGGCCGAGTGCGGCGTTCGGTGTGCGTTCACGCCTCGCCGTGCGACGGCCGCAGAACCCGCACCGGGCGCTCGCCGGCGATCTCCTCGAGGATCGGGCAGTCCGGCCCGGCATCTCCCGGGCACTGCTCGGCGAGGATCGACAGCGCCCTCTTCAGCGACTGCAGTTCCTCGATCTTGCGGTCGATCTCGGCCATCCGCCCGCTCGCCATCCGCCGGACGTCCTCGCTGTGGCGCTGGTCGTCGGCATAGAGGGCGAGGAGCCTGCGCGCCTCCTCGATGGTGAAGCCGAGGGAGCGCGAGCGCTGCAGGAAGCGCAGCATGTGGACATCGCGCTCGCGGTAGTCGCGGTAGCCGTTCTGTGCCCGCGCCGGTCGCACCAGCCCGACTTCCTCATAGTAGCGGATGGTCTTCGGCGGCAGGCCCGAAAGCCGTGCTGCTTCCCCTATATTCATGAGAAGTCCTCGCTGCGTCCGACGCATCATCCCAGTCTCCGAAAGATGTCGCGGGGCAGGCCGCCGTCAACTGTGACTGCGGGGCAACAAAGACTTTATTAACCATAACCCTGTCTATTGTTCGCGTTGTCACGGCTTGCCGCAGGGCATATCCAGAGAGCGTCTTCGCTGGATAGCTTGCCCCGTCGAACGAGTGTGGCGCCACGAACGAACACTTACTCCGACGTTGCGGACCCGTCTCCCATGACCAACAGACTGAACCTCGTATCCCTCGGTGCTGTTTTCGCATCGTTGGCGGTCCTTTCGGGCTGCGCGACGACGACGACGCCGCAGAAGATGGCGGATAACACCTCGGCGGCCGTGGCGCGGATCACCGCCTATGCCTCGCCGACCCCGAACGAGGACCGCAGCTTCGGCGTCGCCCCCGCGACCGCCTATGCCGCGACGGTCGACGACGGCTTCTCGCTGCCGTCCATTCCGTCGGACAAGATCGACCCGAAGTTCCTGCGCCAGCGCGTCGTCTACGATGCCGGCGGCTACGAGGAAGGCACGGTCGTCGTCGATACCGGCAACCGCTTCCTCTACGTCATCGAGCGCGGCGGCACCGCCATGCGCTACGGCATCGGCGTCGGCAAGGCCGGCTTCTCCTGGGCCGGCGAGGCCAAGATCGGCGACAAGCAGCATTGGCCGCGCTGGTTCCCGCCGAAGGAGATGATCGAGCGTCGCAGCGACCTCGAGAAGTTCAAGGACGGCAAGGGCATGGATCCGGGCGTGATGAACCCGCTCGGCGCCCGCGCTCTCTACCTCTACCAGGGCAACAAGGATACGCTGTACCGCCTGCACGGCTCGCCCGAGTGGCGCTCCATCGGCACCGCGGCCTCGTCCGGCTGCATCCGCCTGATGAACCAGGACATCATCGACCTCTACGAGCGCATCCCGCTCGGCGCCCGCGTCGTGGTGCTGCAGGGCAAGGAACGCCTGGTCGACCAGAGCCCGGCCAAGCCTGTCCGCACCAAGGCGAAGGCGAAGGCGAGCTAAGGCAGGCCAGCTTCGGCAGCCCAGCTAGGGCAGGCCAGCTAGGGCAGGCCAGCTCAGGAAAGCGATGGCGCTCGCGCCGACAGGATACCCCGGCGGAGATATCCGCCGGCGACAGTTTGAAAGGCGGGGGACCGTCATGGCCGGGTGCTTCGGGGGAAGCATCCGGTCTTTTTTTGTCTGGCTGCGACCGGAGAGAGCACGGCGTCGGGCGCGGCTCAGGCGGTGATGCGGTGGCGGCGGGGACGCGCGCCGTGGCGGATCGCGGCCGAGAGCAGTAGGCCGAGCGTCGTGGCGTTAAGGATGTGCCAGAGGAAATGCGTGCCCAGCGGAAAGCTGGCGCAGATCGGCACGTCCGCCATGCGCAGCGCGATCGAGCCGGTGAACACGCCGGCCGCCGCCAGCAGCCGCCGCGCCGGCGAGCGCCTTCGGGCGGCGAGCACGAGGCCGATGGCATAGAGCGCCACCGCCGGCGGGATGTAGCCGGCCGAACTCCCGAAAACCTGTCCCAAAGCATCGCGTGTCAAAAACGTCGCGGCGAAGAAGCCGGCGACGCAGAGCGCTGCGGCTAAGCGGGCGAGGCCGAGGAAGCGGTGCAGCGCGAGGCCGAGATAGGCGGCGATGAACAGGGTGATCGGCAGGACGTCGGCAAGGCTCGACCAGCGGTTCGCGAAGGTGTGGAACAGGAAGGAGCCGACGCCGATGATCCCGACGAGGATGATCAGCGCGAGGCCGGCGACGTCACGCCGCCGGCGCTTCGCCAGCGCGTCGCGCCGCCGCCAGGCGACGACGGCGGCCGCCGCGACGATGATGAAGGCAAGGTTCGAGAACGCATTCACGGGCTCGGCCCAGAACGCGCCGCTCAACCGCTCGCAATAGGCGTCGATCGGGTCGGTCCATGCCATGAGGCGGATCTTCCTCGGAATGGCCGATCATCGGCCGCCAAGGGGCGGCTTGAGCGCCCCGGGAAAGCATGCCCGGCAACGGATCGCAGGCGCAGTCCGGGTTCCCGTCGGCCGAAGGAGCCGGTCAGCGCGGCGTCTTGTTCCGCCGGGTCCGCTCGTTCAGCAGCACGTAGGCCCATGCCGCGGAAGCAAGGGAAATCGGCAGGATGACGAAGGCGAAAAGCTCGGTACCGGTCATGAGCGCAATCCCCGCAGCAGGCGTCTTGCGCTCCAATGTAGGGCAATCGCCGCACCAGGCCAAATCGCCGTGCCGATGACGAGCGTGTCGAGGCCGACGGGACTCGTGCCAACGCTGTAGAAGGTTGCAGCGACGGGGGCGAGGACGCCCACCGTGATGCAGGCGGTCGAGGCGCGGTCGAACGCTGCCGCCGTGAGTTTCGTCTGCTCATTGTGGACGATCGTCACCTGCCGTTCCTCACCCACCCACCGACCAGGAAGTCTGGGCTCAGAGGGTGGGAGCCTGCAAGGCCTGCTCCCACCCTCTGGTCTTTTTCGTCAGCCCCGTGCCTTCTTCTCCAGCCGGCGCCTATGCAGCACCGGCTCGGTATAGCCGTTCGGCTGCACGGCGCCCTCGAACACCAGGTCACAGGCCGCCTGGAAGGCGATGGAGGCATCGAAATCCGGCGCCATCGGCTCGTACCTGGCGTCGCCGGCGTTCTGCGCGTCGACCTTGGCCGCCATCTTCTGCATCGCCGCCATCACCTCGTCCTTCGAGACGACGCCGTGGCGCAGCCAGTTGGCGATGTGCTGGGAGGAGATGCGACAGGTCGCCCGGTCCTCCATCAGGCCGACGTCGTTGATATCCGGCACCGTCGAGCAGCCGACGCCCTGGTCGACCCAGCGCACGACGTAGCCGAGAATGCCCTGCGCATTGTTCTCGACTTCCGCGACGATCTGCTCGTTCGGCCAGTTGGCACGGCCGGCGAGCGGGATGGTCAGGATATCGGCGAGGATCGCGCGGCGGCCCTTGGCGGCGATGTTGTCCTGCCAGGCCAGCACGTCGACGCGGTGGTAGTGCGTGGCGTGCAGCGTCGCCGCCGTCGGGCTCGGGACCCAGGCGCAGTTGGCGCCGGCCTGCGGATGGCCGATCTTCACCGCCAGCATGTCGTGCATCTTCGACGGCATCGCCCACATGCCCTTGCCGATCTGCGCTTTGCCCTTGAGGCCGCAGAGGAGGCCGACGTCGACGTTCCAGTCCTCGTAGGCGCCGATCCAGGTGCGGTCCTTCATCACCGTCTTGCGCACCATCGGGCCGGCCTCCATCGAGGTGTGGATCTCGTCGCCGGTGCGGTCGAGGAAGCCGGTGTTGATGAAGAAGACGCGGTGCTGGGCGGCGCGGATGCACTCCTTGAGGTTCACCGTGGTGCGGCGCTCCTCGTCCATGATGCCCATCTTCAGCGTGTTCTCGGCCAGTCCCAGCACCGCCTCGACGCGGCCGAAAATCTCGGCGGAGAAGGCCACTTCGTCCGGCCCGTGCATCTTCGGCTTGACGATATAGACCGAGCCGGCGCGGGAGTTGCGGATGCCGTCGGTCTTCTTCAGGTCGTGCAAGGCGATCATGCCGGTCACCATCGCGTCCATGATGCCTTCTGGCACCTCCGACCCGTCCTTCAGGTGAACCGCCGGATTGGTCATGAGGTGGCCGACATTGCGGATCAGCAGCAGCGAGCGGCCCGGCAGCGTCAGCGGCGAGCCGTCCGGCGCGGTGTAGCTGCGGTCGGGGTTGAGGCGGCGCGTCACCGTCTTGCCGGCCTTCTCGAAGGAATCCTCGAGGTCCCCCTTCATCAAGCCGAGCCAGTTGCGGTAGACGGCGGTCTTGTCCTCGGCATCCACAGCGGCGATCGAATCCTCGCAGTCGCAGATCGTCGAGACCGCCGACTCCATCAGCATGTCGGCGACATGGGCGCGGTCGCGCGAGCCGATGCGGTTTGCAGCGTCGATCTGCACCTCGATGTGCAGGCCGTTCTGCCGGAACAGCACCGCGGTCGGCGCTGCGGGATCGCCGACATAGCCGGCGAAGGCGTCGGGGGTCTTCAGCATGGCCTTCTTCGGTCCGCCGAAATCGGCGACCAGCGAGCCGCCCTCGACGGCATAGGCGGTGACATCGATGTGGCTGATGCGGTCGAGCGGCGCGACGCCGTCGAGGAAACTTTTCGCCCAGGACACGACCCGGGCGCCGCGGGCCCGGTCATAGGGGCCGGACGGCGGCGCATCGCCCATCGCATCGGTGCCGTAGAGCGCGTCGTAGAGCGAGGCCCAGCGCGCATTGGCGGCGTTCAGCGTGTAGCGCGCGTTCATCAGCGGCACTACGAGCTGCGGCCCGGGGATCTCGGCGATCTCGGGGTCGACGTTGGCCGTGTCGATCTGGAAGTCGGGGCCCTCGGGCTTCAGGTAGCCGATCTCCTGCAGGAAGGCGCGGTAGCCGGGCGCGTCGAGCGGCTGGCCGCGGCGGGCCTGGTGCCAGGCATCGATCTCGCTCTGCAGCCGGTCGCGGACAGCGAGAAGCTCGCGGTTCTTCGGCGCGAGATCGTCGAGGATGTCGGCAAAGCCCTTCCAGAACTGATCGGGCGCGATCCCGGTGCCCGGCAGCGCCTCCTCGTCGATGAAGGTCTTCAGCTCGGCGGCGACTGTCAGGCCATGGACGTCGATCGTATCGGACATGTTGCGGCTTCCTTTCCCGTGTTGCCCCGCAAATCGACCTTGCACCCCGTCCTGTCAATCATGCGAAAGCCCAAGAGGGCATCGCGCCGCCCCGCGCGGGGGGCGCTGGACAGTCCGAGCGGGCGCGCGAAGCTGGCGCGGAGAGCGTGCGAAAGAACGTAAGAGACGAGGCCTGGTCTCTGCGGACCTACAGGAGATCGCCCCATTTGCGCTTGCGGGCGCGGGCGAAAGCCTCGCGGTCGCGCTTCGGTACGGTGGCGAGATGCACGCCGCCGTCGGTGCCGCAGAGTTTCACGGCAACGCCGATCTTGCTGGTCTCCGGCCGGTCGAGGATGCGGGCCTCTTCGGGCGGTGTGTAGAGCGCGGGCCGGACGGCGACGAGATAGGCGAACTTCTCGTCCTCGTAGGAAAGCGTCGCGGATTTCGCGCTCATGTGGTCGCGGCTGCGCTGCAGGCGCACGGCGAAATGGCACCAGTCCGGCGGTGTCAGCGGGCAAGGCGCCTCGTGCGGACAGGGGGCGAGGATGCGGGCACCAAGCTGCATCAGGTTGTCGCGGACGCCGAGGATGCGGGCATAGCCGGCCGGCGTTCCGGGCTCGACGATCACCAGCGCGCCGGTGCAGCTGGCCCAGAGGCTCTGCATCAGCGCCGGCAGGCGGGCGGGTGGCAGTTCGGTCAGGGCATAGCCGAGGACAACCAGGTCGAATTTCTCGGCCGGGCCCGCCCAGGCGACGAGATCGGCGGTGATCTGGCGCGGGGTTTGGAGGGCGGTGTTCTCGGCGTCCTCGGCCAGCGTCCGCGCGAGGTCGAGGAAGGCGGTGTTGCGGTCGACCTGGACGATCTCCGCGATCGCCGGCCAGAGATCGGCCATCGCCCAGCTCGCCGTGCCCGGTCCTGCGCCGACGTCGAGCGCTCGTGCCGGCGCAAAATCCGGGCAGCGTTCCAGCAGGCGCTCGAACACTTCGCTTGCGGCGGCAAAGGTCGCGGGCATGCGCGCCACCGCATAGGCCATGGCGTCCGCCTCGCCCTCGACGACGCCGGTCGACGAGCCGCCCTCTCGGTAGCGCTTGGAGATCTTGCCGGAGCGCTCCGACAGATCTTTGCGCGAGCGGCCCTCCATCAGCGCGGTGATCGCCGCCGTCAGCGCCTCAGGAAGTTCAGCTGCCATCGGATCTCTTCGCCACCCCGCAATGCCGGCGAGGACTAGCCTACCGCTGGCTTTCCTGCCAGTTCGGATTGATCCAGGGCCTCAGCGGCGAGGCCGGCAGCAAGGTGCGGCCGAGGATGTGGTCGGCGGCCTTCTCGCCGACCATGATCGAGGGGCCGTTGAGGTTGCCGTTGGTGACGCGCGGAAAGATCGAGCTATCGGCGACGCGCAGGTTCTCGATGCCGATCACCCGGCATTCCGGGTCGACCACCGCGTCGATGTCATCGGCGTCGCCCATCCGGCAGGCGCCGCAGGGGTGGTAGGCGCTCTCGGCGTGGTCGCGGATGAAGCCGTCGAGCTCGTCGTCGCTCTGGAACGCCGCGCCCGGCTGGATCTCGGCGCCGCGATAGGGCGCGAACGCCTCCTGGCCGAAGATCTCGCGGGTCAGCCGGATGGCGGTGCGGAAGTCGCGCCAGTCGTCGGCGTGGCTCATATAGTTGAAGCGGATCGACGGCTTGTCGGATGCGCCGCTCCCGGTCAACCGGATCGCGCCGCGCGACTTCGAGCGCATCGGCCCGACATGCGCCTGGAAGCCGTGGCCCTTCGAGGCCGAGGTGCCGTCGTAGCGCACCGCGGCGGGGAGGAAGTGGTACTGGATGTCGGGATACTCGACGCCGGCCGCCGAGCGCACGAAGGCGCAGGATTCGAAATGGTTGGTCGCGCCATGGCCGGTGTGCAGCAGCATCCATTCGAGGCCAACGCGGCCCTTGGCGAAGAGGTTGAGATAGCCGTTGAGGGTGATCGGCTGGGTGCATTCCTGCTGCACGTAGACCTCGAGATGGTCCTGCAGGTTTCGCCCGACGCCCGGCCGGTGAAGTTTCGGCTCGACCCCGACGGCGGAAAGCTCGGCCGCATCGCCGATGCCGGAGCGCAAGAGCAGCAGCGGAGAGTTGATCGCGCCGGCGGCGACCACCACCTCGCGCCGCGCCCGCACGATGCCGGGCAGCCGCCGTGGGCGGCGCACCGCGACACCGACCGCCTTGTCGCCCTCGAAGACCAGCCGCACCGCCTCGCCCGCCAGCAGCCGGCAATTGCCGCGGCGCATGGCGGGCCGAAGATAGGCGTTGGCGGTGGACCAGCGGCGGCCGCGCCAGATGGTGTGCTGCATCGGGCTAAAGCCTTCCTGCTGCTCGCCGTTATAGTCGTCGGTCACCGGGAAGCCCGCCTGCCGCCCGGCCTCGATGAAGGCGGGATAGAGTGGGTTCTGCATCGCGCCGCGCTTCATGTGCAGCGGGCCATCGAGGCCGCGCCAGCGGGCGTCGCCGCCCTCCATCGCCTCCATCCGCTGGAAGTAGGGGAGGACGTCGCCATAGGCCCAGCCGTCAGCGCCCGCCTCCGCCCAGTAGTCGAAGTCGCGGGCATGGCCGCGGACATAGACCATGCCGTTGATCGAGGACGAGCCGCCGATCACCTTGCCGCGCGGGGTGGCGAGGCTGCGGTTGCCGAGCGCCGGCTCGGGCTCGGCGCGGTAGCCCCAGTCGTAGCGCTTCATATTCATGGGATAGGAGAGGGCGCCCGGCATCTGGATGAACGGCCCGGCATCGGTGCCGCCGGCCTCGATCACCAGGACGTCGTACTGGCCGCCCTCCGACAGGCGATAGGCCATCGCCGCCCCGGCCGAGCCGGAGCCGATGACGACGTAGTCGGCTTCGTCGATCTCACGCATGCAGAACTCCAGCGGGAAGGGCGCACGCCGGCGCGGTGGTATGGAAGGGCAAGGCGCCGGGCGGGCGGCGGCTCATGCGCCGCCTGCCCCGGATGCCGAGCGGGCGGTCTCGGCATCGATGAAGCGCTCGATCACGGCGATCGCCGCCAGCCGGTCGGGTCCGTGCAGCGGCGCGCCGCGGCGAGGCGAGACCAGCGCATGGCGCAGCCAGACGCCGTCGATCATCGAGCCCGCCACCTGGGCGATCGGCCGCGCGCGATCTCGGCCGATCAGCGGCGCCAAGGCATCGACGAGGTTCGATTCCAGCCGCCGGAAGTAGACCGCGAGCAGCCGCGCCGCCTCGGCGTTGCGGCGGGCGTGGAGGTAGAAGACCAGCCAGGCGGAGATCGCCTCGGCCGAGAACTGGTCGGGATCGAAGCAGCCCTCGACGATCGCCGAGATCCGCGCGCGCGGCGTCTCGGCATGGCGCAGGCGCTGCGTCACGCCGGCCCGGTAGCCACCGAGGAGATGGCGCATGGCGGCGATCAGGAGGTCGTCCTTGCCGCCGAAATAATGGTGCGCCAGCGCCGGCGAGACCGCGGCGCGCCGGGCGATCTCGGCCATGGTGACGCCGAGCGAGCCCTCGCCGTCGATCGCGTCGATCGCCGCGCGGATCAGGGCGCCGCGCCGCTCGTCCTCCATGCTGCGTCTCGTCATCGCGGCCGTCCCGTCGCCTGTCTCTTCGGGGTAAGCGTATTGTTGATTGACTGATCAATCAACCAGCGGAGGGCGGCAAGTTTCGGGGTGAGCGGCGGCGCGGGCGTTGAACCGTCACGCGGGGCGTATAGGCTGGCCCGCATCGCGTCATCACGGAGACCGCCATGACGAAGCCCCTTGCCCGCCGTTCCGCCCGCCCTCTTGCCCGCTCTCTCGCCGGTCTTGCGGCCGTGCTGTCAGCGGGGCTCGGCCTCGCCGGCCCCGCCAGCGCCGAGTTCCGGCTCCGCGTCCTCCACACCAACGACATCCACTCGCGGCTGGAGCCGATCAACAAGCAGGACTCCACCTGCGGGGCGAAGGACCAGGCCGCCGGGGCCTGCTTCGGCGGCACCGCGCGGCTCGCCACTGCGATCGCCCGCGAGCGTCTGCCCGCATCGCTGCTGCTCGACGCCGGCGACCAGTTCCAGGGCTCGCTGTTCTACACCCACTATCTGGGCCAGGAGGTCGCCGAGCTGATGAGCCGCCTCGGCTACGACGCCATGGCGGTCGGCAACCACGAGTTCGACAACGGCGTGACGGTGCTGCAGCGCTTCGCCGAAGCGATCGGGTTTCCGCTGCTGATGGCCAATGCGGACCTCTCGAAGGAGCCCGGCCTTGCCGCCCGCATCAAGCCGCACGCGATCCTCGACGTCGCGGGTGAGAAGATCGGCGTGATCGGCCTGACGCCGGAGAACAACCAGGAACTGACCAGCGCCGGTACGACCATCGACTTCCAGGACCCGGTCGACACCGCCCGGCGCGAGGTCGCGGCGCTCACCGCCGAGGGCGTGACGAAGATCATCCTCCTCAGCCATTCCGGCTATGCCGTCGACCAGGCGATCGCCGCTGAAGTCGACGGCATCGACCTCATCGTCGGCGGCCATTCGCATACCTTGTTGTCGAACAGCGTGCCGACCGCCGGCGGCCCGTCGCCGACCTTCGTCGCCTCACCCGACGGCACGAGGGTGCCGATCGTCCAGACCGGCGCGTATGGCCGCTATCTCGGCAAGGTCGACCTCGTCTTCGACGACAAGGGCGTCGTCACCGAGGCGGTCGGCGAGCCGATCCTCCTCGACCAGAAGATCCCGGAAGACCCGGCGATCAAGGCGCGGATCGCCGAGCTCGCAAAGCCGCTCGACGCCGTCCGCAACACCGTGGTCGGCGAGACCGCCGCGCCGATCGAGGGCAGCGCCGCCTATTGCCGGACGCAGGAATGCACCATGGGCGATCTCGTCACCGACGCCATGCTCGCCAAGGTGAAGGACCAGGGCATCGAGATCGCCATCACCAATGGCGGGGGCCTCCGCGCCTCGATCGACGGCGGCGAGATCACTATGGGCGAGGTGCTGACCGTGCTGCCGTTCCAGAACACGCTGGCGACCTTCACTCTGAAGGGCGCCGACATCATCGCCGCACTGGAGAACGGTGTCTCGCAGATCGAGACCGGCGGTGGCAGGTTCCCGCAGGTGGCTGGCCTCGAATTCGACTGGTCGCTCGGTGGCACGGCCGGAAAGGACCGGATCAAGGCGGTGCGGGTGGTCAAGGACGGCCGCGCGGCGCCGATCGACCCGGCGGCGGACTACCGGGTGGTCACCAACAACTTCATGCGCAATGGCGGTGACGGCTATGCGGTGTTCGCCTCCGCCGGCCGCGACACCTACGACTTCGGCCCGACGCTCGACAGCGTCCTCGCCGACTATCTCGGCAAGGGCCCGTTCGTACCGCCGGCGGGCGTGCGGATCAGGCTGGTGCCGTAGGGCGCGGCGGCCGGCGCGGGGTCAGACCCGCTCGGTGAACAACACGCGGTGGTCGAGCAGGAATTTCGCGAAGAACGGCAGGCTCGCCGCGCCGATCTCGCGGGCGCTGGCGCCGATTGTGCCGGGCTGGACGCGGATCGGCGACAGGCCCTCGCGGCGGATCTCGACAAGCTTCGCCTGCGTCGCCGCCACCAGCCGGTCGCGTACCTCGAGCGGGATCGAGCCGTCGATCACCGCGCATTCGAAGTCGTAGACCGACATCGCCGAGACGATGGCGTGGGCAAGGCCGAAAGCCGCCGTGTCCAGCCAGCGGTCGAGCAGCGGGCCGAGCTCAGGCCACTGGCCGTCATCGTTCCAGAGATCGCGCGGGTTCTTCCCGGCGGCGCGCATCTCCTGCTCCAGAAGATGGATCGAGGCGGAGTGGATCAGCTGCCGGTGGCCGGCGGGCGCGCCGTCCGGCCCGGCCGGCCGCGGCACCGGCATCGAGCCGAGCGCGCCGGCATTGCCGTTGCGGCCGACCACCAGGTTGCCGTCGATGACGATGCCGCCGCCGACGAAGGTGCCGACGTAGAAGTAGACGTAATCGGTGCTGCGGGTCGTGCCGAAGACGTGCTCTGCGGCGCAGGCAGCCGTCGCGTCGTTGGCGAGGTCGACGGAATAGCCGGTGAGGGTCGCGAGCTCGGCGGTGATGTCGAGCCCGCGCCACTCGTCCATCTCGCCGGCCGGCGCGCCGATCTCCTCGCCCCATTCCCAGATCGCAGAGGGCATGGCGACGCCGAGGCCGGCGATGCGGGCGCGGCCGTCGGCATCCAGCGTCTGGCAGAGCTCGGTCATCGCCGTGACCACGAACTGCTTGATCGCGCCGAGCACCGGCAAGGGATAGCTCGCCCGACGCCGTTCGCGGATCACCCCGACGAAATCCATCAGCACCAGTTCGACCGAGCGCCGGCCGAGTTTGAGGCCAAGCGAGAAGGCGCCATCGGGGTTGAGCCGCATCGGGATCGAGGGCTGGCCGACCCGGCCGCGGCGCGGCGCATCGCGCAGCACCAGCTTCTGGCGCTCGAGCTCGCGCATGATCACCGACGCCGTCTGCGGCGACAGGCCGGTGCGCCGGGCGATGTCGGCCTTGGCCAGCACGCCGTTGCGTCGGATCAGCGACAGCACGGCCCGCTCGTTGTGCGCCCGCAGGCCGGACTGGTTGGAGCCGCGCATCCGCTCTCCCGCCGCTTCCTCCGAGAATGGCCCGGTCACGTCGCTCATCTCTTCCCCCCCTGCGGCGCAGCTGGATCCTCTCCCGGCCGCCCACCTTTGCCGCCGCCAACCTTCGCCGCCGCCAACCTTCGCCGCCGCCCACCTTCGCCGCCGGACGGCGCCTGAAGTCCGCACAAGCCCGCTGGATCGCGCTGCCGGGTAACATCCCGACGTGCCATCCGACTTGCCAGCCCGTCTGCTTCAGGTCATCCTTGTCTACCAGCGTTGCGGCGACCTGTCGGCAGCGTTGTGGCGGCCTGTCGGCAGACAGTTCAGCGGGACCCGGAAGAGGACGCAAGACCTTGGCCAGCTTCGTCCGGAAGTTGGTCCAGCGCCTTCGGGGTGTCAATATTTAAATCCACTTGATTTATTTAAGTTGACAGGGCGATGCTTTGCCGCTTTTCTTGGCGCCAACCTGTCGCGGCGGCGCGCCGTGACGCGGTCAACCGTCGCCGTGCGGGAGTGCGGCGGCATCGGATCATATCTGGGAGGATATCCGTGACGCTTCGCTCGCTTCTCGCCACCACCGCCATTGCCGGCTTCGTCTCGCTGTCGGCGCTCGCCTCGACCGCCAGCGCCGCCGACGCGCCGCTGGTCTGCCTGATCACCAAGACCGACACCAACCCGTTCTTCGTCAAGATGAAGGAAGGCGCGCTCGCCAAGGCCAAGGAGCTCGGCGTCACGCTGCAGACCTATGCCGGCAAGATCGACGGCGACACCGAGAGCCAGGTCGCGGCCATCGAGAGCTGCATCGCCGGCGGCGCCAAGGGCATCCTCATCACCGCGTCCGACACCAAGGGCATCGTCCCCTCGGTCAAGCAGGCGCGCGATGCCGGCATCATGGTGATCGCGCTCGACACCTCGCTCGAGCCGATCGACTCCGCCGACGCGACGTTTGCCACCAACAACTTCACCGCCGGCGAGCTGATCGGCCAGTGGGCCAAGTCGACGCTCGGCGACAAGGCGGCCGATGCCCGCATTGCCTTCCTCGACCTGATCCCGTCCCAGCCCTCCGTCGACGTGCTGCGTGACCAGGGCTTCATGAAGGGTTTTGGCATCGACACCAAGGATGCCAACGTCATCGGTGATGAGGACGACAAGCGCATCGTCGGCCACGACATCACCAATGGCAACGAGGAAGGCGGCCGGACCGCGATGGAGAACCTTCTCCAGAAGGATCCGACGATCAACGTCGTCTACACCATCAACGAGCCGGCGGCGGCCGGCGCCTACGAGGCGCTGAAGGCGGTCGGCGCCGAGGGCAGCGTGCTGCTCGTCTCGATCGACGGCGGTTGCCCGGGCGTCAACAACGTCAAGGACGGCATCATCGGCGCGACCTCGATGCAGTACCCGCTGAAGATGGCCGCGCTCGGCGTCGAGGCGATCAAGAAGTTCGCCGACACCGGCGAGAAGCCGAAAGTCACCGAAGGCCTGAACTTCACCGACACCGGCGCCGACCTCGTCACCGACAAGCCGGTCGACGGCCAGAAGTCGATGACCTCGGCCGATGCGCTGAAGGCCTGCTGGGGCTGATCGCCCGCCCGGTCGGGCCCGGTCGGCTGTGCCGGCCAGGTAGGCTTGCCAGCCCGGTCGGCTTTGCCAGCCACGTCGGCTTGCCGGCCAATTCGGCTCGGCGAGCTAGGCTGACGGCGTCGGTCCGGCCGGCTTGACCCGGTCAGCCGGCGTCGATCCGCACGCACCGCGAGACTGCGGGTGGGAGGGTGCCTTCGCGCCTTCCCACCGATGCGGGGGCCGCGCCCATCGGGCCGACGGCTCTCTTTTCCCGATATTCCCGGACAGATTTCGAAAGGTGAGGCGATGAGCGACACCCCCCGACCGGCGACCCCGCAGCGCAGCCCCAGCGACTTCGAGGCGGCCGCGGCCAAGAGCGATACGCGGGTTGCCGAGTTCGAGACGAACAATGGCGGCGGCCTCGCCCGTTTCCAGCACTTCCTGCACGCCAACCCGACCATGGTGCCGGTTCTGGTGCTGCTGGTCAGCGTGGCGGTGTTCGGCGTGCTGCTCGGCAGCCGGTTCTTCAGCCCGCAGACGCTGAACTTCATCCTCCAGCAGGTGACGCTCGTCGGCATCATCGGCGTCGCGCAGACCCTCGTCATCGTCACCGCCGGCATCGACCTCTCGGTCGGCGCGATCATGGTGCTGTCATCGGTGGTGATGGGCCAGTTCGCCACCCGCTACGGCCTGCCGGCGCCGCTCGCCATCGCCTGCGGCCTCGCCGTCGGCACCTTCTGCGGCCTCATCAACGGCTTCCTCATCGCCCGGCTGAAGCTGCCGCCCTTCATCGTTACCCTCGGCACCTGGTCGGTGTTCCTGGCGACGAACTTCATCTACTCCGCCAATGAGACCATCCGCGCCCAGGACATCGCCAGCGCCGCGCCGCTGCTGCAGTTCCTCGGCCAGACCTTCAAGATCTTCGGCGCCACCTTCAGCTACGGCGCCGTGTTCATGGTGCTGCTGGTCGTCCTGTTCTTCTACATCCTCAACAACACCGCCTGGGGACGACACGTCTACGCCCTCGGCGACGATCCGGACGCGGCCCGCCTGTCCGGCATCTCGACGACGAAGACGCTGATCTCGGTCTATGTCGTCGGCGGCTTCATCTGCGGCCTCGCCGGCTGGGCGCTGATCGGGCGCATCGGCTCGGTCAGCCCGACTTCCGGCCAGGAAGCCAACATCCAGTCGATCACTGCCGTGGTGATCGGCGGCACCTCGCTCTTCGGTGGCCGCGGCTCGGTGTTCGGCACGCTGATCGGCGCCCTCATCGTCGGCGTCTTCGCCATGGGCCTCCGCATCTGGGGCACCGACCCGCAATGGACGCAGCTCACCGTCGGCGCGCTGATCATACTCTCCGTCGCCGCCGACCAGTGGATCAGAAAGGCTTCCGCATGACCCCGCAGCTCGTTCTCTCCGCCCGCGGCCTCGTCAAGAAATACGGCCGCGTCGTCGCCATTGACCATGCCGATTTCGACCTCCGGGCCGGCGAGATCCTCGCCGTCATCGGCGACAACGGCGCCGGCAAGTCGACGCTGATCAAGGCCGTCTCCGGCGCCGTCATTCCCGACGGCGGCGAGATCCTGCTCGACGGCGCGCCGATCACCTTCACCAACCCGCAAGGCGCGCGCGACGCCGGCATCGAGACCGTCTACCAGCAGCTGGCGCTCTCGCCCGCCCTCTCGATCGCCGACAACATGTTCCTGGGCCGCGAAATCCGCCGCAAGGGTTTCCTCGGCGAGTTCCTGCGCATGCTGGACAAGCCGACCATGCGCCGCATCGCCCGCGAGAAACTCTCCGAGCTGGGGCTGATGACCATCCAGAACATCGACCAGCCGGTGGAGACGCTGTCGGGCGGCCAGCGCCAGGGCGTCGCCGTGGCCCGCGCCGCCGCCTTCGGTTCCAAGGTGCTGATCCTCGACGAGCCCACCGCGGCCCTGGGCGTGAAAGAGTCGCGGCGCGTTCTCGACCTCATCCTCGAGGTGCGCTCGCGCGGCCTGCCGATCGTCCTGATCTCTCACAACATGCCGCATGTCTTCGAGATCGCCGACCGCATCCACATCCACCGCCTCGGCCGCCGCCTCTGCGTCATCGACCCGAAAAGCGCGTCGATGTCCGACGCGGTCGCGCTGATGACGGGCGCCAAGGCGCCGGAAGCGACGATGATGGCGGCGTAGGACCGCGCGAGCCATCGCCACTAGAGATGGCTGGGAATATCCATGCGACCATGCAGGACGCGGATCACATTGATACCGCTTTCGATGGTTTGGTACAGGATCAGGTGCGATCGGACCCTATAGAGGCAGTAGCCCGGCCGGATGTCGCCGATTCGGCGCCCCAAATGGGGCGAGCCGGCCAGGAGACTGATGGCGTCGTTGATGTCGAGGATATAGCGGCTGGCTTGGTCTACCGACCAGACTCTTGCTGAATACGCGAAGATGCCCTCGAGGTCGCCCCTTGCCCTTCGGCTAAGGCGAAATCTAGGCGCTGTGCCGGGCACGCATCTCAGTCAGAAAGGCGTCGACGTCGAACTCTTCGGGTGGTCCGCTTTCCTCACCCTCGATCAGCGCAGTCCGCAAGGCTTCACGCTTCGCTTCCCGCTCCAGGAGTTCCAGCCCGGCCTGCACTACCTCGCTGACCGATGCGTAGCGGCCCTGGTCTATCGAGGCGGCGACAAAGTCGGTGAAGTGATCATCGAGAACGACCGGGGTTGTCTTTGACATCGTCTCTGGCTCCTGACGAAACCAAGACATAACCTCGGGCGCTGTCCATCTCAAGCGGAGCCGGCAGGGTCATTGCTAAGCTGGCACCACCCCCGCCTTCGCCGCCATCCGCCGCGCCGCCTCTGCGCCGGCGAAATGACAGGCGCCAGAATGGCCCGGCGACACCTCGACCAGCGGCGGCAGCACCTCGGCGCAGATCGGCTCGGCGATCGGGCATCGGGTGCGGAAGGCGCAGCCCGACGGCGGGTCGATCGGCGAGGGCGGGTCGCCGAGGAGGAGGGTGCGGCCGCGTTGGCGGGCGATCGCCGGGTCGGGGATCGGCGCGGCCGACAGGAGCGCCCGGGCATAGGGGTGCGCCGGGTTCTCGAACACATCGCCGCGTGCCCCGATCTCGACGATGCGGCCGAGGTAGAGCACCATGATCCGGTCGGAGATCAGCCGGACGACCGAGAGGTCGTGGCTGATGAAGATCAGGCTGAGCCCGTGTCTGTCGCGCAGGCCGGTCAGGAGATTGATGATCTGCGCCTGGATCGAGACGTCGAGCGCCGACACCGGCTCGTCGCAGACGATCAGTTTTGGCCGGGTGATGATCGCCCGGGCGATGCCGATGCGCTGCGCCTGGCCGCCGGAGAACTCGTGCGGATAGCGCCCGATCATCTCCGGCGCGAGGCCGACCTCGTCCATCGCCTGCAGCACACGCGCCCGCCGCTCGGCCTTGCGCAAGGCCGGCTCGGCGACTTCCAGCGGCTCGGCGATGATGTCGCCGACGGTCATCCGCGGATCGAGCGAGGCGATCGGGTCCTGGAAGATGATGGTGAGGTCGCGCCGCGCCTTGCGCATCTCGGCCTCCGACAGCGCCGTCAGGTCGCGACCCTGCCAGACGACGCGGCCGGCGGTCGGCTGGATCAGGCGCAGGATCGAGCGGCCGAGGGTGGACTTGCCGCAGCCCGATTCCCCGACGATGCCGAGTGTCTCGCCTTGACCAAGGCTGAACGAGACGTCGTTCACCGCCTTCAGCGTGGCGCCGCGCCCGAACAGCGTGCGGCTGCGGATGGCGAAGCTGGTCGACAGGCTTTCGACGCTGAGGATCGGTTGTTTCACGTGTGACAGGTCAGGCATGGAGGCCTCCGGCGAGGACGGCGTTCACGGCGGCGTCGGCGAATGGATGCCAGCAGGCGGCGCGCCGGCCGGGGCCGACCTCGGCGAGCGGCGGCCGCTCGTCGACGCAGCGCTCGGTGGCGTGCCGGCAGCGGGGATGGAAGGCGCAGCCGCTCGGCAGGTGCTGCAGGCTCGGCGGCCTGCCGGGGATCGGGTCGACGCCGGCGATGTCGCGGTCGACCCGCGGGATCGAGCGCAGGAGCGCTGCGGTATAGGGATGCGCCGGCGCTTCGAAGAGGGCGTCGACCCCGGCCTCCTCGACCACCCGGCCGGCATACATCACCGCGACGCGCGTCGCGATGCCCGCGACGACGCCGAGATCGTGCGTGATCAGCACCAGCGCCGTGCCGAAGTCCGCGGTGAGGTCGCGGAAGAGGTCGAGGATCTGCGCCTGGATGGTGACGTCGAGCGCCGTCGTCGGCTCGTCCGCGACGATGAGTTTCGGCCGGCAGATCAGCGCCATGGCGATCACCACGCGCTGGCGCATGCCGCCGGAGAGCTCGTGCGGATACTGCTGGAAACGCCGCTCCGCCTCGGGAATGCCGACGCGCATCAGCATGGCGAGCCCCGCCGCCTCGGCCTCGCGCCGGCGCATGCCCTGGTGCACCTCGAGGAGTTCCGACAGCTGCCGCTTGATCTTCATCGAAGGGTTCAGCGCGGTCATCGGGTCCTGGAACACCATGCCCATGTCCTTGCCGCGGATCTTGTCGAGCTGGCGCGGCGTGAGCGCGAGAAGGTCGGTACCGTCCATCACCGCGCTGCCGCTGCTCGCGCCGTTGCGGGCGAGGAGGCCGAAGACGCCGTTGAAGGTCTGGCTCTTGCCCGAGCCGGACTCGCCGACGATCGCCAGCGTCTCGCCCGGCATCACCGCGAGGTCGAGATCGGACACCGCCGCGACTTCGCCCTCGGGGGTCGCGAAGCGGACGGAGTAGTTTTTCAGCTGCAGGAGGGGGGCGGTCATGTCAGCGGTCCTTCGGGTCGAAGGCGTCACGCAGGCCGTCGCCGACGAAGGCGAAGGCGAGCAGCAGAGCGACGAGGGTGGCACCGGGGAAGCCGAGGAGCCAGGGCAGCGTCTCCATCGTGTCGGCGCCCTCGGAGATCAGGGTGCCGAGCGAGGTCAGCGGCTCCTGCACGCCGAAGCCGAGATAGGAGAGGAAGCTCTCGGTGGCGATGATCTCGGGCACCGTCAGCGTCGCGAAGATCACCACCGGCCCGACGAGATTGGGCACGATGTGACGGCGGATGGTGGTGAAGGTCGAGGCGCCCGAGGCGCGCGCCGCCTCGATGAACTCGCGCTCCTTCAGGGACAGCGTCTGGCCGCGCACGATCCGCGCCATCGTCAGCCATTCCAGGAGGCCGATGGCGGCGAAGAGGAGGTAGACGTTGCGGCCGAACATCACCATCAGGAGGATGACGAAGAGGATGTACGGGAGAGCGTACATGACGTCGACGAAGCGCATCATGGCGCCGTCGATGCGCCCGCCGAGAAAGCCCGCGACGGCGCCGTAGAGGACGCCGACGACGACCGAGACGAGCGTCGCGATCAACCCGACCATCAGCGAGACGCGGGTGCCGTAGAGCGTGCGGGCGAGGAGGTCGCGGCCGTTCTGGTCGGTGCCGAAATAGTGCCCGCTTTCCCAGGATGGCGGGGCGCGGAAGGCGGCCCAGTCCGGCGTCTCGTAGTCGAAGGGGATCAGCCAGGGGCCGATGATGGCGGCAAGGATGATGAAGGCGAGAACGAACAGCGACACCATCGCCGCCTTGTTGGCGGCAAGGCGGCGCATCGCATCGCGCGTCAGCGACCGCGGCTTGCCGGCGAGCGCCGCGCTCTGGTTCTCGGCGAACGGCGCCAGCGCCTCGCGCTTGTCGACGAAGAGGCTCATCGCGTCCGCACCTTCGGATCGAGGAAGGCGTAGGCGAGGTCGACCAGGAGGTTCAGGACGACGATCAGGATCATGTAGAAGACCACCGTGCCCAGCACCATGCCGTAGTCGCGGTTCAGCGCCGCCTGGATGAAATACCGCCCTATGCCGGGAATGCCAAAAATCTCCTCGACGACGATCGAGCCGGTGAGGAGGTAGCCCGCCGCCGGGCCGAGATAGGAGACGACCGGCGTCAGCGCCGGCCGCAGCGCGTGGCCGAGCACCATGCGGCGCACGCCGATGCCCTTCGCCCGCGCGGTGCGGATGAAGTTGGCGTTCAGCACCTCGATCATCGAGCCGCGCATCAACCGCGAGATGCGCGCGGCGTGCGGCAGCGCCAGCACCGCCATCGGCAGCACCAGGAAGCGCGGCGAGCCGTCCCCCCAGCCGCCGACCGGCAGCCAGCCGAGTTTTAGCCCGAACACCAGCTGCAGGATCGGCGCGACGAGGAAGCTCGGCACCACGAGCCCCGCCATGATCACCCCGGCGATCAGGAAGTCGGCTGATTTGTTCTGGTAGAGCGCCCCATAGATGCCGGCGGCGAGGCCGACGACGACGGCAAGAATCATCGCCCCGCCGCCGAGGATCAGCGTGTAGGGCAGGCCGATCATGATCTGCTCGGACACCGTGAAGTCGTCGGTGGTGAAGGACGGCCCGAGGTCGCCGCGCACGAGGCCGGCGAGGTAGCTGAGATACTGGCCGATCAACGGCTGGTCGAGATGGTAGTGCGCGCGCAGGTTCTCGAGGATCTGCGGTGGCAGCGCCCGCTCCATGTCGAACGGCCCGCCCGGCGCCAGCCGCAGCACGAAGAAGCAGACGGTCACCGCGATCAGCACCACGGGGATCGCGGTCAGCAGACGGTGGAAGGCGAAACGCAGCATGGGAATCCTTCGCGGGTTCGCACCTGAGGAGTACGACCTATGACCTTCGTCATCCCGGATTTGATCTCGGCGAAACCAAAGGTTTCGCTGGGATCCATTCCAAATCGTTGACGGGTTGGGCTTGTTTCTGTTGGCGATTTGGCGGTGGAACTGGCTTGGAATGGATCCCGGATCAAGTCCGGGATGACGAAGCTGAGGGGCAGCAAGAACCTTCTTTTGATGTGCCGGAGATGGCACGACTTATGACGTTCGTCATCCCGGCCTTGAGCCGGGATCCATTCCAAATCGGCGACGGGTGGGTGCTCGTTTCTACCGGCGACATGGCGGTTTATAGGGCTTGGAATGGATCCCGGATCAAGTCCGGGATGACGAAGCTTAGAGCCTTCGCGACCTTCTGAAGTGTCGCAGGAGGCCTCACCATCCCATCCCCGTATACAACTCGTTCCAGTCCGGGTTCATCGCCTCGATCAGGTCCGCCTTCCAGCTTCTCGGCCATCGCTTGATCGTCTTCTCACGGGTGATGGCGTCGCGGATGTCGAAATGCTCCTCGTACCAAACCAGCCGCTTGCACCCGTATCGCGTGGTAAAGCCGGGTGTGAGTCCCTCCTTGTGTTCCCACACCCGCCGCGACATGTCGCCGGTCACGCCGACATAGAGGGTGCCGTCCCGTTTGCTGGCCATGATGTAGACATGCCCAGTCATCCCGGCCCCTCCGAGAGCGCTACTCCGCCTTGGTCAGCCAGCGCGTGCGGTGCTTGTCGAAGGCGTTGTCCTCGTAGCCGGTGATCTTCGGCGAGACGACGCTGCGCGAGGCGTAGAAGTAGATCGGGATTGCCGCGGACTGGTCGAGGGCGATCTTTTCGGCCTGCTTCATCAGCTTGGCCCGCGCGGCCATGTCGGAGGTCGCATTGGCCTCGTCGAGCAACTTGTCGAAGTCGGGGTTCGACCACTTGCCGTAGTTCATCTCGACGCTGGACTTCAGGAGGTTGAGGAAGTTGTCGGCATCGTTGTAGTCGGCGAGCCAGCCGGCGCGGCCGACGTCGAAGGAGCCCTGGCGGAGGTCTGCATAGTGCACCTTCACCTCGGTATTGGTCAGCTCGACATTGACGCCGAGCGGCTTCCACATCGAGGCGATGGCGACCGCCAGGCGCTTGTGGTTCTCGTCGGTGTTGTAGCGCAGCTGCAAGGTCAGCGGCTTGTCGGCGCCGAAGCCGGCTTCGGCCAGCAGCGCCTTCGCCTTCTCCAGCTTCTCACCATAGGAGAGGTCCGCCCAGTCGACGCGCTGGTCGGCGCCCTCGTAGTTCGCCATGCCCGGCGGCACCCAGCCATAGGCCGGCAGCTCGCCGGTGCCGAGAATCTGCGGGCCGATCACCTCGCGGTTGATCGCCATCGACAGCGCCTGGCGCACGCGGATGTCGTCGAACGGCGGCTTCGAGGAGTTGACGACGTAGTAGTAGAGGCCGGCGAACGGGGCGACATGCGCCTGGCCCGGCATGTTCTCCTGCAGCCACTGGTACTGGTCGGTCGGGAAGGCGGTGATGACGTCGAACTCGCCGGCGCGGTAGCGGCGGAGCGCCGCCGCCTGGTCCTCCAGCGTGAAGAACTTCACGCCGTCGATCTTCAGGTCCTTGGCGCCGCGCCATTCCGGGTTCTTCGCCGTCAGCACGTGGCTGCCGGGGATCCACTCGACCGGCTTGTAGGGTCCGTTGGTGACGATGTTGGCGACCTGCACCCAGGCGTCGCCCTTCGCCTTGATCAGGTGCTCCGGCAGCGGATAGGCGGTGTAGTGGGTCAGCGCGCCGAGGAAGTACGGCGTCGGTCGCTCCAGCGTGATCTCGAGCGTCGTGTCGTCGATCGCCTTGACGCCGAGCTGGTCGAGGTCGGCGATCTTGCCGGTGTTGATGCCCTCGGCATTCTTGATGGGATACTGCAGATAGGCGTATTCGGCCGCATTCTTCGGGTCCATCAGCCGCTTGAACGAGAACACGAAGTCCGATGCCTTCACCGGCTGGCCGTCGGACCACTTGTTGTCCGCGCGCAGCTTGAAGGTATAGGTCAGCTTGTCGTCGGAGAGGGTGTAGCTTTCGGCTTGGCCGAGGATCGGCTCGGCCTTGGCGTCCTCGGTCATCAGGCCTTCGAAGATGTCGCCGGAGACGCGGTCCTCCCAGTCGCCCGAGAGCTTCTGCGGATCGAGCGAGGTCACGTCGCCGCCATTGTGGAGGTTCAGCTGGTTGGCCTGCGCTGCGCTAAGTCCCAGGACCGTCGCCAGAGCGACAGCACTGGCCGTGCGGGTGAAGGACCTCTGAAAAAGCGTCATCGTCGACCTCTCAGCTGGGCAAACCGGTTGCCGTTGGCGACGGCGAATGCCGTCTTTGGGCCATCAATCATCCTCTTCTCGCCTTTGTCCAGCCATGGCAGGTCGAACAAGCGATCGGCCTCCAGCACCTCTGGTCCCCCGCGACGGTGAGGAAAACAGCCGGATGATCAAAGGGTTAGTGCAGTCTGGAATGCTTCTGATGACGTTGCCCAGCTGTCATGTTCTCCGACGGAACGGGTCTATTTTCCAAGGCTGACTTAGCAAACCCGGGCAAGCCTCGATCGCGCCCACAAGGTCTGCCGGTCGTGCCCCGACCCCGTCTGACACCTGCGTGAGCGGTGAAACCCCGGCCGGTCCACCGCATTTCCACCGGGGTGTATGCGCCGAGCGCAGCGCCCTCGACAGGTTGCAACGGGTAGCCTGAACCAGGGAGAACACCATGCCGATCGACCGCAGGACCCTCTTGACGCTGACCGGCGCCGCCGCGGCCGCAAGCCTCGTCACACCGCTTCGCCCGGCCGCCGCGGCGACTGCCGCGAACGCTGCCCTGCAGCAGCCGAAACTCCCCTATGCCGAGGATGCCCTCGCGCCGACGATTTCCGCCCGCACCGTCGCCCTTCATTACGGCAAGCACCACAAGTCCTACTTCGACAAGCTGGCGGAACTCGCGCCCGGCACGCCCTATGCCGACATGACGCTCGAGAAGATGATCACCGAGTCGAAGGCCAAGGGCGACCAGGCGATCTTCGACAATGCCGGCCAGGCCTGGAACCACATCTTCTACTGGCGCCAGTTCGAAGGCGGCGCGGCCGCCCCCGAAGGCGCCTTCCTCGAGGCGGTGAACCGCGATTTCGAGAGCGTCGACGGGCTGAAGAAGGCGATGGTCGCGCAGGCCGGCAAGGTGTTCGGCACCGGCTGGGTCTGGCTGGTCGCCGATGGCGGCAAGCTCGAGATCCTCGGCCTGCAGGATGCCGGCAACCCGATCGCCGAGGGCAAGACGCCGCTGGCCGGCATCGACGTTTGGGAACACGCCTACTATCTCGACTACGAGAACCGCCGCCCGGCCCACGTCCAGGCGGTCCTCGACAAGCTCGTCAACTGGAAGTTCGTTGGCGACCAGATGAAGGCCTGAGTCTCTCCGCTCGCACCGGCCAGGTCTCTGGCCGGTGCCGATGCTCACGCGGCGCGCGCTTGGAAAGAATCCGCCGATGCTAGCGCGGCGCGCGCTTGGCAAGAATCCGCTGAAGCGTGCGCCGGTGCATCGACAGGCGCCGCGCCGTCTCGGAAACGTTGCGCTCGCAAAGTTCATACACCCGCTGGATGTGCTCCCAGCGCACGCGATCGGCCGACATCGGGTTTGCCGGCGGTTCGGCTCGGTCGCCTGGCAGGCGCATCAGCGCGGCGATGACCTCGTCGGCATCGGCGGGCTTGGCGAGATAGTCGATCGCGCCGAGCTTTACCGCCGTCACGGCGGTCGCGATGTTGCCGTAGCCGGTCAGGACCACGACGCGGGCGTCGGCGCGCAGGCGCTGCAGGGCCTCGATGACGTCGAGCCCATTCCCGTCTCCCAGCCGCATGTCGACGACGGCAAAGGCTGGTGCGGCGGCGTTGATCTCGGCGATCCCCTGGGCCACGCTGTCGGCGGTGCGCACGCTGAAGCCGTGCTGCTCGAGCGCGCGGCTCATCCGCTGCAGGAACGGCCGGTCGTCGTCGACGACCAGCAGCGAGTGGTCGCCGCCGGGAAAATGAACCTGGGCGAGCCCGCCGATTTCTTCGTCCATGGGCATTCCCGTTCTCCCTCTACCGGACCATCGGCGCCCGGCCTGCAATGAATTTTCAGCGATATCGAACTGTGGCAGGATCAAGGACAAGTGGCGCGGCAAGGCTATGGCGGCAAGCCTTGTGACGTCACCGTGACCCTCAGTCCCGCGGCTTGCGCTGTCTTTCGGTAAAGGTCGCGATCGGCCAGACGATTTCGACCGAGGCGCCGCGGGCATCCCGGCGGTTGCCGAAGGCGATCGTCGCGCCCGAGCGCTCCAGCAGCGTCTTGGCGATGAACAGGCCGAGTCCCAGCCCGCCGCCGGCCTTCCGGTCGCTGCGCTCGCGGTGCGACATGTAGGGATCGCCGATCCGTGCCAGCGTCTCCGACGAGAAGCCCGGCCCGTCGTCGAGCACCAGCAGCCGGACGTTGCGCTCCGACCAGGCGACGTGGATGGTCACCTCGCTCTCGGCGAAGTCGACGGCGTTCTCGACGATGTTGCCGAGCCCGTAGACGACGCCGGCATTGCGGTGCATCACCGGCTCGCTGGCGCTTTGATCGCCCGCCGCGACGTGGATGGCGACGCCGAAGTCGCGGTGCGGTTCCGATACTTCCTCGACCAGCGAGAGCAGCGGCAGGCGGGCCATATGCTCCTCCGACGACAGCGTCGTCAGCTGCCGCAGGATGGCGCGGCAGCGGTCGGATTGCGCGATCAGGAGGTCGACATCCTCGCGCTGCGGATCGCCGGCCCGCGTCAGCCGGCCCATCTCCTTGGCGACGAGGCTGATCGTCGCGAGCGGCGAGCCGAGCTCGTGCGCGGCGGCGGCGGCAAGGCCGTCGAGCGCCGACAGATGCTGCTCGCGCTGCAGCACCAGCTCGGTCGCCGCCAGCGCTTCGGACAGCGAGCGCGCCTCGGCCGCGACCCGGTAGACGTAGAGGCCGGAGAAGATCAGCGTCGAGACGATCGCGAACCACAGCCCGCCGACATAGGAGGGCGGCAGCGTCAGCTCGGCGCCGTGCGGCCAGGGCACCGGCAGGTGCGAGAAGGCGAGCACCGTCGCCGCCAGGATCGACAGGATGGCGAGACCCACCGTCGTCAGCGGCGGCTGCGTCGCCGAGGCCATCACCACCGGCACGATGAGGAAGACCGAGAACGGGTTCTGGATGCCGCCGGTGATGTAGAGGAGCCCGGTCGGCTGCAGCACGTCGAAGGTGAGGATCGCCACCGCCGCCCAGGGCGACAGCCGCCGGCTGAGCGGATAGCGCAGCGTTAACACGATGTTCAGCGCGGCCGACAGCCCGATCAGGATGAAGCACAGCTCGACCGGGAAGGGATACCACAGCCCCCAGGCGACGAAGGCGCAAGCGGCGGTCTGCCCGGCCACCGACAGCCAGCGCAGCTTGGTCAGCGTCGCCAGCCGCAGCCGCTGGCTTTCGTGCATGCCCGTCACGTAGCGCGGCAGGCCGATGGTGAAGCTCGATCGGGCGGTATCTTCCAGCATTCCCCAGCCATACTCCCGCCGCTGCCCGGCGACCAGACCCGGCGCACCGCAAGCGGCCTTGCGCGGACCGGTTGGCGGCTTCAGGTGCCGCGCGGCTTCGCCCTGGCGGTCGGCGGCGCCTCGGCGGGGTTCTCCGGCCAGGAATGGCGGGGATAGCGGCCGCGCAGATCCGCCCGGACGTCCCGCCAGGAACCGGCCCAGAAGCCCGGCAGGTCGCGGGTGATCTGGATCGGCCGGTGCGCCGGCGACAGCAGCTCGAGCGTCAGCGGCAGCCGCCCGTCGGCGATCGCGGGATGGGTGGTCAGGCCGAAGAGTTCCTGCACCCGCACCGCCAGCACCGGGCCTTCCTCCTCGTAGCGGATCGGCAGATGCGAGCCGGTCGGCGCGTCGAAATGCAAGGGCGCCAGCGCCTCGATCCGCCGCTGCAGCTCGGCCGGCACGCGCGCCTTCAGCGCCTCGGCGAGCACGCCCGGCGGGATCGCCGACAGCTTCGTCACCCCCGGCAGGAAGGGCATCAGCCAGTCCTCCAGCGTCGCCAGCAGTCCCGCCTCCGCCATGTCCGGCCAGGGCGGGCCGATGGCTGCGGCGAGAAAGCGCAGGCGCCGCAGCAGCCGTTCGCCCTCGGTCCCGAAAGGCAGGCAGGCGAGCCCGCGCTCGCGAATGCCGCCGGCAAGCGCCGCCGTCGCCGCCGCCCCGGCGGGCACCGGTACCTGCGCCTCCGACAGCGTCGCCCGGCCGAGCCGCCGCAGCCGCTTCGCCCGGACCTGACCGCTCGGGGCATCGAAGACGACGCTGATCTCGTCGGTGATCCGCCCGGCGAACAGCGTCTCCAGTGTTTCACGTGAAACGCCGGCGGCCGAGAAGATCCGCCCGGCCTTCGCTTGCCCCTGCAGTTCGGCCACCACCAGCAGCGGCGCCGCCGCCAGGCCGGACGCGCCGTCGACCATGCCGCCGCGGCCATTGGCGAGGACGAAGCTGCCCCGTGCCCCGCGCGCCACCGCGACCCTGTCGGGAAAGGCCAGCGCCAGGAGGCCGCCCGCGTCGAGAGGATCGGCGCCGTCGTCATCCGCTGCCGGTCCGGCCTGGTCGAGGATGCGGCGCACCAGCTGCATCGCCGTGCGGCCGCGCGGGCCGCGGTCGGCGCGAAACCGCCGCAGCCGCTCGGTGATGTCCACCTCGGTGCCGCCGAGGCCGCGCTCGGTGAGGAGCACGGCGATCTCGGCCGCCAGCCGCCGCGCCGCGCCGGCGCCGACCACCATGCGGGCGAGCCGCGGCGGCAGCGGCAGGAGGCGCATCGCCGCGCCGTCCGACGTCAGCCTTCCGTCCGCGCCGAGCGCCCCGAGGTCCTGCAGCAGCAGCTTCGCCTCGATCAGCGCCGGGATCGGCGGCGGGTCGAGGAAGGCGAGCGTTCGGAGGTCGCTGACCCCCCAGGCGGCGCCGTCGAGGACGAGGCCGGAAAGGTCCGAGGAGAGGATTTCCGGCCGGTCGAACGGCTCCAGCGCCTGCTCCTCGCGCCAGAGGCGGATCGCCGTACCCGGCCCGGTGCGCCCGGCGCGGCCGGCCCGCTGGTCGGCCGAGGCTTTCGACACCCGCACCGTCTCCAGCAGCGACAGCCCGGTCGCCGGCTCGAAGCGTGGCTGGCGGCGCAAGCCTGAATCGATGACGACGCCGATCCCGTCGATGGTGAGCGATGTCTCGGCGATCGAGGTGGCCAGCACGATCTTGCGCGACCCCGAAGGCGCCGGCCGCACCGCGAGGTCCTGCGCCGCGCCCTCCATCGCCCCGAACAGCGGCGCGACGGCGAGAGTCGGCGAGGCCAGCGGCGCCAGGCGCTCGGCGACGCGCTCGATCTCGCGCTGGCCCGGCAGGAAGACGAGGAGGCTGCCGGTCTCCTCCAGAAGCGCCGCCCGCACCGCCTCGGCTACAACGTCCTCGATAGGCTGCGCCGCCGGGCGGTCGCGATGGCGGACGGTGACGGGAAAGGCCCGGCCGAGGCTCTCGATCACCGGCGCCTCGCCGAGGAGGCTCGCGACGCGCGCGCCGTCGAGTGTCGCCGACATCACGAGGAGCCGCAGGTCGTCACGCAGCGCGCCTTGCACGTCGAGCGCCAGCGCCAGCGCGAAGTCGCCGTCGAGCGAGCGCTCGTGGAACTCGTCGAAGACGACGAGGCCGACCCCGTCCAGATCGGGCGAGCCGAGGATCATGCGGGTGAAGACGCCTTCGGTCACCACCTCGATGCGGGTGCGGGCGGACACTTTGGTGTCCATCCGCATCCGCCAGCCGACGGTGCCGCCGACCTCCTCGCCGAGGAGTTCGGCCATGCGCCGCGCCGCCGCCCGCGCCGCCAGCCGCCGCGGTTCGATCAACACGATCTTGGCGCCCGCGAGAAACCCGGCGCCGAGGAGTTCGAGCGGTACCAGCGTCGTCTTGCCGGCGCCGGGCGGGGCGACCAGCACCGCGTTGCGCCCGCCTTGAAGCGCCTCGCCGAGCTGCGGCAGGACGTCGGCGACCGGCAGGTGGGGCATGTTGGGCTTCATCGTCCCGCCCCCGTGACCGGGGTTGCAGAGCGCGAGGCGGAAAATTCGCCGGTGATCTCGCCGGTACCGAGGTCATAGACGGCGCCGCCGGCAGCTTCGGCGTCGGCACGGTCGTGGGTGACGAGGATGGCGGGAATGCCGGTCTCGCGGATCATCGCGAAGACGAGGCCGCGCACGCTCTCTCGGAGCGCCGTGTCGAGCCGCGCGAACGCCTCGTCGAGGAGCAGCGCCTTCGGGGCGGCGAGCAGCGTGCGGCCGAGCGCCACCCGGGCCGCCTCGCCGCCGGAGAGCGTCGCGGGATCGCGGTCGAAGGCGCCGGAGAGGCCGATCCTCGCCAGCATGGCCTCAGCCTCCGCCCGCCGGCGGGCGCGTCCCTTGACCGCGGGGGTGAGGCCGAAGACGAGGTTCTCGCCGACGGAGAAATGCGGAAACAGCAGCGCGTCCTGGAAGAGGAGGCCGATGCCGCGCGCTTCCGGCGGCAGCGCGGTCACGTCGCGCCCGCCGAGCAGCACCCGGCCCGACCCGGTGAAGGCGGGGTCGAGGAAGCCGCCGACGAAGGCGAGGAGGCTCGACTTGCCGGCGCCCGATGGCCCCATGACGCTGAAGATCTCGCCGGGCGCGATGCTGACATCGAGCGTCAGCAGGCGGCGGCCCTCTAGGGCGATCGTGAGGGCGTCGAGGACGAGCATCACGCCCTCATGCCGCGCCTCTGGCGGTGAAGCAAGGCCGGCAGCAGTGTCGCCGCGGCCAGCACCAGGCAAGGCAGCGCCGTCTGCAGCAGCGCGTAGACACCGATCAGCCGCCGGTTGCCGCCGCTCGCCAGCGCCACGGCCTCGGTGGTGATGGTCGGCAGCCGGCCCGCGCCGATCAGGAGCGTCGGCAGGTACTGCCCGACCGAGACGGCAAAGCCGATGGCGAAGGCGGTGGCGAGCGGCGCCAGCAGCAGCGGCAGCCGGATCCGGACGAGGACATGCCAGCGCGGGCGGCCGAGCGAGGCCGCCATCCGCTCGTAGCGCGGGTCGAGCGCCTGGAAAGGCGCCGCCAGCGCCAGCGCCACATAGGGCATGACGAAGACGAGATGGACGCCGACGAGAAGCGGCAGGCCCGGCGAGAGGCCGGCCACGAGCACCAGCCATTGCAGGCCGAAGACGAAGGCGACCTGCGGCACGATCAGCGGCAGGTAGAGCAGCCCGGCGACCGTCGGCGTCAGCAGCGGCGTCGGCTTTGCCGGGAGCGCGCTCGGCATCTCGCTTGGTGTTTGGCGGCGGGCGGGGCTGCGGCGGCGCGCCTCAAGCAGACCGACGACGAGGACGAGCGCGAGTCCTGCCGACGCAGCCGCGACGAGCGCCGTGGTGCCGAGTGGACCGGCCGCGCCGGCGAGAGCCGACGTCCAGGCCCGCGACGAGAGTGCCGCTGGGAGGAGGGCGGGAAAGCCCCAGGGGCCGGCGACGGACCAGAGCGCCAGCGCCGCGAGGCCGAACAGGGTGAGCCCGCCCGCCAGCAGCACGGGCGCGACCGACAGGCGTCTCAGCCCGCCATCGGCCTGTCCCCGCCACCCCCGTGCCGCGGCGCTTCGGCAGAGGCCGGCGCCGGCCCGCTCAAGGCCGAGCCAGAGGCCGAGGACGGTGAGCGTCACCGCGCATTGCAGCAGCGTGCCGGCCGAGGCCATGAAGCGCAGCGACAGGTCGGGATCGCCGATCCAGGCGACCAGCCGCACCGCCAGCGGCGCCGGCGTCGACGGCCCGAGGATCACCGCCACATCCACCACCGAGGAGGCATAGGCGGCCACCGCCAGCACCGGCAGCCTAATCTGGCGGTAGACCGCCGGCCAGACCGCCAGCGTGAAGCCGGCCATACGGCCGTAGCCGAGCGCACGGGCCAGCCGCAGCCGGCGTTCCGGATCGGCTTGCGGCAAGGCGGCGAAGATGACGAGGAGCAGGAAGGGCAGTTCCTTGACGACGAGCCCCGCCATCATGGCGAGACCCAGCGGATCGCCGGGCACCGGCAGGTCCGGCGGTGCATCGAGGCCGAGCGGGATGGCGGCGAGGCGGACGAGCAGGCCGGACGGCGCGATCAGCAGCGCGAGGCCGAGGGCCGCCGCCGCATGCGGCACCGCCATCAGCGGCCCCATCGCCTGCCGCGCAAGGCGGAAGGCCGGCGTGCCGGCAAACCCCGCCACGAAGAGCAGCGCCGCGCCGACCGAGACCAAGGTGGTGAAGAGGCCGCTGGCGAGGCTGAGGCCAGCGGAGGTCCAGAGACCGGGCACGGCAAGGAGGTCGCGAAACGGCTGCAGCGACAGCCTGGTGCCGCCGAGCGCCGGCAGGTAGCCGAAGGCCGGCAGCACGGCCCCGGCAAGGCCCACCAGCACGGGCAGCGCGAGAACGGCTGCCAAGAGAGAGGGGGCCGAAGCAATGAGCCGCAAGCGGTCGGGCCTTGCGGGCTGGCCGACGCTCACCAGGGTGACCTCGGGGGGAAGGGATGCCCAGGATGCGGACGTCAGCGGGTGTAGTGAAAGCGGCATGCGGCGATCTCCAGGCTCTGGCTGTCGCCCGTGTCACTGACCCGGTAGACCAGCCGGTGCTCCCGGGTGATCCGGCGTGACCACCAGCCCTTGAGGTCCCCCATCAGCGGCTCCGGCTTGCCGATGCCTTTGAACGGCATGCACAGGCTCTGCTCGATCAGTTCGTTGACCCGGGCAAGCTCGGCACCGCCTTTGGCCACCCACACCTGATAGTCGGCCCAGGCGTCGATGGAAAAGACGAGCCTCATTCCTGGATCAGGTCGCCGGCTTCGCCCTCGCCGGCATCAAGGACGGCGATGGAGCGGCGCAGGCGCTCGGCATTGGCGGGCGAGCCCAGGAGATGCAAGGTCTCGCGCATGCCCTCCCACTCCGACAGGGCCATGATCACCATGGGCTCCCGGTTCTGCCGGGTGACCACCAGTTCGGTCCGGTCGGCTTCGATCTGGTCGAAATGCGCGGCGAGGTTGGCGCGAAGTTCCGTAAGATTGATCGGCCGCATACTGTTCTCCATAGATGTACGCGATAGCGTACATAGATAGCCGAGTTTGCTCAAGCGACCACGCTGGCACGACGCCTCTCGGGTCGCTGCCCTAAACCCCGTACCGCTTCAGCCATTCCGCGGCGATCCGCACCGTCCAGCTCGGGTGCGGCTCGGGCAGCACCGGGCCGAGCGCTTCGGGGGGGAGCGTCGCAACGCCGCGGTCGATGGCGGCGAAGGCGGCGCGGTCGTCCGGCGGGAGCTTGTCCATCGCCAGCACCGTCGGGTCGCCCCAGATCGCCGGGTCCTCCTTGCGGGCCTGCGCCTCCGGCGAGATCAGGAAGTTCGCCACCACCTTGGCGCCGGCTTTGGCGTCGGAATTGAAGGGGATGGCAACGAAATGCGTGTTGCCGAGCGTGCCCTTGGTAAAGGTGAAGGAGCGGACGGTATCCGGCAGCTCGCCGGTGGCGACGGCCCCCGAGGCCTCTGCCGGGTTGAAGGCGAAGATCACGCCGAGCTCGCCATCGGCCAGCATCTGCTTCATCGCCGGATAGTTCTCCGGAAACGCCTTGCCTTGCCGCCAGAGGAACGGCGTCAGCGTGTCGAGATAGGCCCAGAGCGGGGCCGTCACCGCGTTGAAGCTTGCCTCGTCGACCGGCTTCTGCAGCACGGCGGGATCGGCGACGGTTTCCGAGAGCACCTGCTTCAGGAAGGTCGCGCCGATAAAGTCCGGCGGGGCGGGGTAGGCGAAGCGTCCGGGATTGGCCTTCGCCCAGGCCAGCAGTTCGGCGGCCGACGTCGGCATGGCCTCGACCGGGCCGGTGCGGGCGGTGTCGGCGAAGAAGACGAGCTTGGCCATGCCCCAGGGCGATTCCTGCCCGTTCGTCGGCAAGGTGAAGTCGACGGTGACGGTCGGCTTGTTCACGGTGTCGACATAGCGCCAGTTCGGCAGGCTTGTCGCAAAGCCTTCCGACAGGAGGCCCTGGCCTTGCAGGGCGGCAAAATTCTCGCCGTTGATCCAGATCAGGTCGACCGATCCGCCCGTGGTCTTGCCGGCCGCTTTTTCGGCGACGATCTTGGCGACGCCGTTGGCGGTGTCGTCGAGCTTCACCTGCGTCAGCGTCACGCCGAACTCGGCCTTCAGCCGCTCGCCGGCCCAGGCGAGATAGGTGTTGATCGGCTCCGACCCGCCCCAGGCGTTGAAGTAGACCGTCTCGCCCCGGGCCTCGGCCAGTACCCTGTCCCAGCCCGGCGCCTCCTCGGAGCGGGCGGGCGCTGCGATCGACAACGCCGCGGCGAGCCCCAACGCCAGCCCGGCGCGTGCAGTGCAAAAAGGCCATAGCCGGAATCGGATTTGCATGATCTGTCTTCCTGCGCGGGGTTCGCTGAATTCCGGCCGCGACAATGCGGGCGCGACGTCTTAGATGATCGGCTGGGTTAAGATGATGGGAGCGGCGGGGCGAAAGCAATCGTCGCCGGTCTCACGCCAGACGATGTGAACGACCAGGCCCGACGTGAACGACCGTTGTGAACGACCTCGGTCGTTGTGAACGCCCGAGCCGTTGTAAACGACCGGGTCGTTGTGAACGCCCGACAAGACAGCGGCAGGGGCCGCGGACGAGGATCTGATGAGCGAAGCCACCGATACCCGCAAGACCCTCGTCCTCACCGGCGCCTCGCGGGGCATCGGCCACGCCACCGTCAAGCGCTTCTCGCGCGAGGGCTGGCGGGTGATCACCTGCTCGCGCCAGCCGTTCGCCGAGGATTGCCCCTGGCCGGCCGGCGCCGAGGATCACATCCAGGTCGACCTGTCAGATCCCGAGGACATCGGCTTCGCCATTTCCGAGATCCGTCGCCGGCTCGAGGCCAACGGCTCCAGCCTCTCGGCGCTGGTCAACAATGCCGCGATCTCGCCGAAAGGCGACAGCGGCTCCAGGCTCGATTCCATCCAGACGCCGATGCACATGTGGCGCGACGTGTTCCAGGTGAACTTCTTCGCGCCGATCATGCTGGCGCGCGGCCTGTTCAAGGAGCTGTCGAAGGCGCAAGGCTCGATCGTCTCGGTCACCTCGATCGCCGGCGGCCGCGTCCACCCCTTCGCCGGCACCGCTTATGCGACCTCGAAGGCGGCGCTGGCCTCGCTAACCCGCGAGATGGCCGCCGACTTCGGCCCGGCCGGCATCCGCGTCAACGCCATCGCCCCCGGCGAGATCGACACGGCCATCCTGTCGCCGGGCACCGAGAAGATGATCGAGAACATCCCGCTCCGCCGCCTCGGCCAGACCTCGGAAGTCGCCGACATCATCTACTTCCTCTGCTCCAACCAGGCGAGCTACGTCACTGGCTCGGAAATCCATATCAACGGCGGCCAGCACGTCTGAGGCGGGCGCCGGCTGGCTTCTGACCCGGTATCCGTTCCGGCTTGCTGTCCCCAAGGACTGCCGTCTTGACCCGTAGGGTCGCCGGGACGATGAATAATGTGATTGGAATGCTGCAGCCTCGGATTGCTGCACACGCAAGGGCGGGGACGATGGGAAAGTCTGCGATCCTGATCGACGATGCCGTCAAGGACGCCCTGGAAAAACAGGCGGCCTTCGAGGACGATTCCTCCTCGGCCATCGCGGAGAAGGCGATCGGTGCTTACGTTCGCGCCGGTGACGCCAAGCGTCTGGCGGTTGCCCAGGCGCTCGAGGAGGCAGATGCCGGTGTCTTTGTCTCGGGCGAGGCGGTCGATCGCTGGATCGCTTCCTGGGGGACCGACGCCGAATTGACGATGCCGGCAGCAGACGTTTTCATCGCGCCCAAGTGAAGCTGGTCTTTCTGCCCCGTGCAGCGGCAGACCTCGACTGGTTTCGACGCTATTACGATGATGTTTTTCCAGACGGCAGGCGTCGCTCGTACGAGCGTTTCGCCAAGACCGTGAGCGCGCTTGCCGAGATGCCCCGCCTTGGACGTCCAATCGCAAGTGCAGGAGCCTTCGCCGGGGTTCGAGAGTACGCCATCGCCGGTCTGCCCTCTTCGTTCATCTACCGCATCGTCGATGACCGGATCGAAATTCTGCGGCTGTGGGATCAGCGTGCAGAACGCGCGGACAACTGGATCGACCCTTAAAGGGGTAAGGCCATGCGGTTTTCGGACGTCTACCCCGACCGCAGAACACGCCAGGCTTTGACGCAGGCCCTGCGAAAATGCCAAGAGACGTTGCTGCCGATCCCGACCGAAAGCCCGTCATGACCCAACGCATCGCCGACCGGTTCAAAACCCTTGCCGCCGAAGGCCGTCCGGCGCTGGTGACCTTCCTGATGGCGGGCGATCCGGATGGCGAGACGGCGTTCGAGATCATGCAGGGGCTGCCGGCGGCCGGCGCCGACCTGATCGAGCTCGGCATGCCGTTCTCCGATCCGATGGCCGACGGGCCGGCGATCCAGAAGGCCGGGCTCCGCGCGCTGCAGGGCGGCGAGACGCTCCGGAAGACGCTGGCGACCGTCGCCCGCTTCCGGCAAGGCGACACCGCGACGCCGGTGATCCTGATGGGCTATTTCAACCCGATCTACATCTACGGCGTCGAGGCCTTCGTCGAGGCGGCGCTGGAAGCCGGCGTCGACGGGCTGATCGTCGTCGACCTGCCGCCGGAGATGGACGACGAGCTCTGCCTGCCGGCCTTGGCCAAGGGCCTCGCCTTCATCCGGCTCGCCACGCCGACCACAGACGACAAGCGTCTGCCGGCGGTGCTGAAGAACACCTCGGGCTTCGTCTACTACGTCTCGATCAACGGCATCACCGGCGCGGCCGCGCCCGACGCCGGCAAGGTCGGCGCGGCGGTGGCGCGGATCAAGCGCCACACCGACCTGCCGGTCTGCGTCGGCTTCGGCATCCGCACGCCCGAGCAGGCGCACGCCATCGGCCACAGCGCCGACGGCGCCGTCGTCGGCTCGGCGCTGGTCGCGGCGCTCGAGAATTCGCTGGAGAATGGCGTTGCCACGCCCGCAACGAAGGAGGCGGTGCTGCAGCTGGTGCGGGCGCTCGCCGGGGGCGTTCGAAGCCCAAGCCTTGCCGAGGCCTGAATTTAAGGCCATGTGAGGCCGAGGAAATGCCGGAAAATCGCCGCAGGAGCCCCGAAGGGGGCCGCGCGACCTTGCCCAGCCGAACGGGATAAGACCTTGAACTGGATCACAAACTACGTCCGCCCGAAGATCACCAGCCTTCTGACCCGCTCGGAAGTGCCGGAAAACCTCTGGATCAAGTGCCCAGAGACCGGCGAGATGGTGTTCCACAAGGACCTCGAGGCCAACCAGTGGGTGATCCCCGCCTCCGGCCATCACATGCGCATCTCGGCCAAGGAGCGGCTGAAATCTTTCTTCGACGACGGCGCCTTCGAGGCGATCGAGCTGAAGAAGGTCGCGGTCGATCCGCTGAAGTTTCGTGACGAGCGGCGCTACACCGACCGGCTGAAGGACAGCCGTACCAAGACCGGCCTGGAGGATTCCATCCTCGTCGCCACCGGCGCCATCGAGACGCTGCCGATCGTCGCCGCCGTGCAGGACTTTGCCTTCATGGGCGGCTCGCTCGGCCTTGCCGCCGGCGAGGCGATCGTCACCGCCGCCGAGACCGCGGTCGCCCAGCAACGGCCGCTGGTGCTGTTCGCGGCTTCGGGCGGCGCGCGCATGCAGGAAGGCATCCTGTCGCTGATGCAGCTGCCGCGCACCACGGTCGCGGTCGAGATGGTCAAGGAGGCGGGGCTTCCCTACATCGTCGTCCTCACCAACCCGACCACCGGCGGCGTCACCGCCTCCTATGCCATGCTCGGCGACGTCCACATCGCCGAGCCCGGCGCGCTGATCGGCTTTGCGGGCCAGCGGGTGATCGAGCAGACCATCCGCGAGAAGCTGCCGGAAGGTTTTCAGCGCGCGGAGTATCTGATGGACCATGGCATGGTCGACATGGTCATCCACCGGCACGAGCTGAAGAAGACCATCGCGACGCTCCTGAAGGTGCTGACCAAGGCGCCGGCAGCCCTGGTTGCGGCCGTCGACACGGCGCCGAGCGAAATGAACGTCGAGGCCGCCTGACCGGACCAGGCGGAGAGGCCGCCTGACCGGACCGGGCGGAGACGCAACAGCCGACGGCCCAATTGCCAGACGGCGGCCGTCGCCGCCGCTCACCCTCCGCGCCGGAACAAGCAGGCGACCATGACCTTCGAAAACCTCGCCAATGCCGAGATCGAACGCCTGATGCTGAAGCATCCGAAGGGCTTCGACCTCGCCCTGGAGCGCATTCGCCGCCTCCTGTCGGCGCTGGGCGATCCGCAGCAGCGGATGCCGAAGACGATTCACGTCGCCGGCACCAACGGCAAGGGTTCGGTCGTCGCCTTCTCGCGCGCCATCCTCGAAGCATCAGGGCTCGCCGTCCACGCCCACACCTCGCCGCATCTGGTGAACTGGCACGAGCGCTACCGTCTCGGCGTCGCCGGCGGCCGCGGCCGGCTGGTCGAGGACGCGGTGCTCGCCGACGCCATCGCGAGGGTGGCGACGGCGAACGACGACCAGCCGATCACCGTCTTCGAGATCCTTACCGCCGTCACCTTCCTGCTCTTTGCCGAGCATCCCGCGGATGCCGTGCTGCTCGAGGTCGGCCTCGGCGGACGGTTCGACGCGACGAACGTCATCGACAGCCCCGTCGCCACCGTCATCAGCTCGATCTCGCTCGACCACCAGGCGTTTCTCGGCGACCGCGTCGAGCTGATCGCCGCCGAGAAGGCCGGCATCATCAAGCGCGGCGTTCCGGTGATCATCGGCCAGCAGAGCGAGGCGGTGGCGGTCGACGTGATCAAGTCGGTCGCCGCCCGCGCCGGTGCGCCGGTCTGGCTCTACGGCGAGGATTTCTTCGCCTTCGAGGAGCACGGAAGGCTGGTCTACCAGGACGAGCGCGGGCTGCTCGACCTGCCGATGCCGCGCCTCTCCGGCCGGCACCAGCTGTCGAACGCGGCGACCGCCATCGCCGCCGTGCGCCGTGCCGGCTTCGACCCGAGCGAGCAGGCGATCGAGAAGGGGCTGCTCTCGGCCGAATGGCCCGGCCGGCTGCAGCGCATCACCACCGGGCCGCTGGCCGAGGCGGCGTTTCCGGGCACCGAGATCTGGCTCGACGGCGGGCATAATCCGGGCGCCGGCCTCGTCATCGCCGAGGCCATCGCCGACATGGAGGACAAGACGCAGCGGCCGCTCTTCCTCATCGTCGGCATGATCAACACCAAGGACCCGCTCGGCTTCTTCGCGGCTTTTTCCGGCATGGCGCGGCACGTCTTCACCGTGCCCGTCGCCCATTCCGATGCGGCGATCGACCCCGACACGCTGGCCGACGCCGCCATCGAGGCCGGCCTCGACGCCGAGCCCTGCAACAGCGTCGAAGAGGCCATCCGCCTCGTCTGCACCGGCTGGTCCAACGCTCCCGCGCCGCGGTTCTTGATCTGCGGCTCGCTGTATCTGGTCGGGGAAGTGCTGGCGCTGAGCGGGTTGGCGCCGGCGTAGGCGGGCGGGTTGCGGCATTAGGTGCGGTCGCGCCGCCCGACCCCGCTAGGCGGAGGCGTATCAGGACTGAGCTACTTCATACTCTCGACGCTCGTCATCCCGGACTTGATCTGGGATGACGAAACGGAAAGGAAGCGATCCGCCTCGTCTTCCGCGGGCTCCGAGGCTCGCAGGCTCGTCATCCTCGGGGCGCTAGCCCCGGGGACCCATGCCAAGCCGTTGTCAGATCGCACTCCGTTTGACCTTCCCGGCTAAACCGAACTGCCACGACACCGCAAGAGGCATGGGTCCCCGGCCTGCGGCCGAGGATGACGACTTCTGGCGTCAGCATCTGCACACCATGCTGCCTTGCCCTTGGCGAAAGGCACGCAACTTTCACCCAACAAAAAACCCGGGCGCGAGACCCGGGTTTGATTCACGTGAAACATGCAGGCTGAACCGCGCCTCTATCAGGCCGCGGAGGCGGTCTTGATCCAGTCGAGGAGCTTCGACTTGGCGGCGGCGCCGACCTGGACGGAGGCGGGTTCGCCGTTCTTGAAGAGCATCAGCGTCGGGATCGAGCGGACGCCGAACTGCGCGGCGATGTCCGGGTTCTCGTCGATGTTAAGCTTCACGATGTCGACGCTGTCGAGCTCGTCCGAGATTTCCTCGAGGCTCGGGCCGATCATCTTGCAGGGGCCGCACCACTCGGCCCAGAAGTCGACGACCACCGGGCGCGAGGCCTCCAGGACGTCGGACTTGAAGTTGCTGCTGTCGATCTTCTTGGTGGCCATGAAAGGCTCCTCACGGTGGTGTCAGAACTGATAGCTATGGGGCCGGATCGGGTAAATCAAGCGACGTCCGGCAATGCTTGACGGTCTGTTCCCGTTCCTGCCGCCGTTCCCGCGACGGCGGTGCGGCGCTGCATCGCCGCATCCATTGCTGCGGCGGGAACGTCGATGAGGACCGGGGACTCGGTGAACAGGAGGCCGGCGCGGATCTCGGCGCCGGGATAGAGCGGCGCGAGCAGGCTGCGGTAGAGCGCGAGCTGCAGGATATAAGCCGGCGGCACCGCATCGAGCGAGGCCGGCGGCGGCCGGTTGGTCTTGTAGTCGATGATGTGGACGACGCCGTCCGCCACCGCCAGCCGGTCGATCGTGCCGGTGACGGCATAGCGGCGTTGACGGGGCGAGCCGGGCTGTCCGGGTAAGGCGGACTCGCCGGGCGCGCCGGGCGAGCTAAGCTCACCGGGTGAGCTGAGCTCACCGGGCGAGCTGGGCTCACCGGGCTCGCCGAACACCAGCGTGCCGGAGACCGCGACCTCGGCGCGGCTGCCGGCCGCGAAGAGCGGCGCGAAGGCGGGGTCCGAGAGGACGGCGAGCACCGACAGGACGATCGCATCGCGCTCGCGCGGCGAAAAGTCCGGGGCGGCCTGGACGAGGTAGCGGTGCGCGGCGGCGGCGTGGTCGTCGCTCGCGAGATCCGGCAGGACCTGCAGCAGCCGGTGGATGACGAGGCCGCGCCGGATCGCGAAGGACGGCGCCGCGCCGCCCGTCAGGACCGGCGAGACGTAGCCGGTGGCAGGTGCGAGGGCTGGGGTGTCGTCGGTCTCCAGCCGGTGCGCCTCGCCGGCGGAGGAGGGCGAGAGCGGGCGCGGCGCGAGCGCTTCGGGCGGCAGTGGCGAGAGGTCGATCGGCCGCGGCGCCAAGGCCTCGGCGATCTCCGCTGTGCGCTTGCCGCCCGGCGCGATGCCGCCATGGCGCCAGGCGGTGACCGTGCCGCCGGCATCGCGGATCTCTTCCGACCCCGGCCGCAATGCCGCCTCGACGCGCTGCAGCCAGCTCTCCTCATGCGGGCCTCGGGTGCCGGCGGTGCCGCAGACGACCAGGCGGTCGGCGGCGCGGGTCAGGCCGACATAGAGGAGGCGCCGGTATTCCTCGCCGGCCAGCCGCTTCTCCTCTTCCTTCAGCGCCAGCACATCGCCGTTCTCCAGCGACTTGTCGGCGCGCCAGAGGAAGCCCGGCGCCTGTCCGGGGAAAAGGCCGGGCATGTCCGGCCAGGCGATCAGCCGGGCGCCGTGCGCGTGGCTGAAGGGCGCCGAGCCCGGGTCGACCAGGAACACCACCGGCGCCTCGAGCCCCTTGGAGGCGTGCGTGGTCATGATCCGCACCTCGCTCTTGCCATGCTCCATCTCGCGCTTGATCTCCGGCGGCGAGGCCGCGAGATCGGCGAGGAAGGCGTCGAGGCCGGGCTGGCCGGCCTCTTCCTCGGCGAGTGCGAGGTCGAGGAAGGCGTCGATCACCTCGCCGGCATCGCGCCCGAGCCGGGCGGTCAGCGCCGCGCGGCCGCCCTCGGGGCCGAGCAGGCGGGCGTAGAAGGCGAAGACGCTCTCGAAGCCGGCGCGGTCGCGCAGCGTCTCCAGCCGGGCGAAGGCGGCGCGCGCCTTGGCGAGGAAGGCCTCGGCCCCGGCGTCGGCGATGACGTCGGGCACCCTGGCGAGGCCGTCCGGCCCGGCGAGGCGGCGAAGGCCGAGATACAGCGGCTCGGCCGAGTCGCGCGAAAGGGCCAGCCCCATCAGCTCGTCGTCGGAAAAGCCGAAAAGCGGGCTCTTCAGGACGGCGGCGAGCGACAGTTCGTCCTCGGCATTGGCGACGGTGCGCCCGAGCGCCATCAGGTCCTGGATGGCGATGTGGTCGGTGATCACCAGCCGGTCGGCGCCGGCGACGGGAATGCCGGCATCGCGCAGCGCCTTGCCCATCGCCTCGACGAAGCCCGAACGCTTGCGCAGGAGCACCAGCACGTCGCCGGCGCCGATCGGCCGGGTGACGCCCTTCACCGTCACCGGGTCGCCCAGCCAGTCGGCAATCGTTGCGGCGATGCGGCGGGCGAGGCGGTTCGACGGCGAGGATTGCGGCTGCACGTCGACCGCCCGCAGCCAGTCGTCGGGTTCAAGGCTCGGCTCGGCCTGCACCACCGGCCAGACCTCGACGAGGCCCGGCTCCTCGCCGCGCGCCGAGGCATGCACCGGCGCCTCGTCGCCGGACGAGAGGCCGACGCGGTTGGCGGGGTCGGCGAAGACCCGGTCGACGGCGGCCAGCACCGCGGCGGCCGAGCGGAAGGACTGGTGCAGCTGCACCTCGGCGAAGGCCTGCTGCGCCGCCAGTGCCCGCGCGCCGAGCCGCCGCCGCTCCTCGGCGAACATCGCCGGCGACGCCCCCTGGAACGAGTAGATCGACTGCTTCTCGTCGCCGACCGCAAAGACCGTGCGCAGCACGTTGCGGGCGGAAGGTCCGGTGAAGAACTCCTCGACCAGCAAGCGCATCACCTGCCATTGCCGCGGGCTGGTATCCTGCGCCTCGTCGATCAGCACGTGGTCGATGCCCTGGTCGAGCTTGAAATGCACCCAGTCCGAGGCTTCCGAGCGCGACAGGAGGTCGGCGGTGCGCACGATGAGGTCCTCGAAGTCGAGCCGGCCGCGGCGCCGCTTGAGGCTCGCATAATCCGCCTCCAGCCGGTCGGCGATGACCAGCGCTGCAGCGCTCGCTTCGGCCAGCCGCAGCGTGGTCAGCCGGTCGTCGAGGTCGACGATGTGCTCGACGAGGAGGGCCAGGCGCTCGGCGAAGTCCGGGACCTTGTCCGTCACCGCCTTGGTGGCGACGCTCGCGGGCTTCAGCGGGTCGCCGTCCTTCTTCAGACAGATCGCCTTCAGCGCGGCGAGATGCGCCACCGGTGTCTCGGCGGCCTCGAGATCGGCGAGCTTTTGGACGAGCTTCTGGTCGGTCGCCTTGCTGCTCGCCATCGCCAGCACCGACAGTTCCTCGCGAAAGGACTGCTCGAAGCCCGGCGCATCGCCGGCGGCGGCGAGGAGGCTGTCGGCACTCTCGTCGCGCCGGGTGCCGAGGGCGGCATAGAGCCGGTCGATCGCCGGATCGACGCCGCCGGCCTCGGTGATGTGCCGGCGGATGCCATCGCGCTTCGAGACGATCTCAGAGATCAGCTGGTCCAGCCCGAACTCGCCGCCGACCGAGAGCGCCGTCGCGAAAGCCTCGCCAAGGCGCCGGCGCTCCTCCGCGGTGTGATCCCCTGCGCCGGTGATCAGGAGCCGCCGCGCCTCGGCGAGCAGCAGCGCACTGGTCGGCCCGTCCATCACCTCGAAATGGCCGGGGACGTTCGCCTCCAGCGGGAACTGGTGCAGGATCGCCTCGCAGAAGGCGTGGATGGTCTGGATCTTCAGCCCGCCCGGCGTCTCCAAGGCTTCCGCGAAGAGTTTGCGCGCGTCGGCGATTTCGGCGTCCGAGGGCGGGCGGCCGACGAGGCGCGTCAGCTCGCGGGCAAGCGCATCGCGCGGCGCCGTCGCCCAGCCGGACAGGCGCTGGAAGACGCGGTTCGACATCTCGGCGGCCGCCGCCTTGGTGTAGGTCAGGCAGAGGATCTTCGACGGCGGCGCCTTGGCCAGCAGCAGCCGGACGACCCGCTCGGTCAGCACATGCGTCTTGCCCGAGCCGGCATTGGCGGCGACGAAGACCGAGCTGACGGGATCGGAGGCGTGGCGCTGCGCCTCCTCGGTGCGCGGCGAGACCTGGAAGGCGGTCATTCGGCATCCTCTGCAAGCTCGGTACCGCCGTCGGCGCCGACCGACCATTCGCGGGCGCGGGCGAGATGGTCGTAGGGGCCGGAGAAGTCGCCGGCGAGGAAGGGCCGCGGCCGCGAGACGAAGCCGCGACCGGGATCCTGATAGGCGGCGACCAGCCCGCGGAAGCGCAGCAGCGCCTCGTCCGACAGGCTGTCGCCGGTGGTCTCGGTGCCCGTGGCGCGGTCGGTGTGGCGGAGGCTCTCCTGGTAGAACTCGCGCTCGCGCAAGCGGACATAGAGGAGATCGGAGACCGAGAGCACCGGGCCTTGCGTCGCCTCGAAGGCGCCCAGCCGCGCCATCGCGCCCTCCAGCGGCAATTGCGGCGCGAGGAGGGTGCGGGCCTGCTTCACCGAGGGGCTGGTGCCGGTCTTGAAGTCGATGATCTCGATCGAGCCGTCCTCCATCACGTCGATGCGGTCGGCAAAGCCCGAGAGCGTGGTGTCGATGTCCTCGAAGGTCACCCGCCCGCGCGCTTCCTCGAACCGCCGGACGACGCGCGGCGCGCGGCCCCGTTCCCAGACGATGTAGTTCGCAGCCAGCGCCAGCATGCGCGGCCACCAGATCGCCTCGGTCTCGGGCGGCAGCGATTCCGCCAGGAATTTTTCCTCGGCGATCTCGATCAACCGGGCCTCGGCCTCCGGGTCGGCGGGGTCGATCTGCCGGAAGACGAACTCGGCGAGGATCGCGTGGTAGAGATTGCCGCGGTCGGCAGCGCCGGGATCGCGCATCAGCTCGGGCATTGGCTCCAGTCGCAGGATCTTGCGGGCGTGGATGGCATAGGGGTCGCGGATCAGCGTCTCGACCTCGGTGATCGAGTAGCGGCGCGGCCGGGCGGCGAGCGGCGGCTTCGGCTCGGGGCGCTGCACCCGCTCCACCTCGGTGACGCCATCGAGGCGGCGGGCGTGCTGGAGATAGGCTGTGCCCTCCGCGCGCAGCCGCGCCGCGCCGTCCGGGCCCGCCAGCGTCAAGAGGCGCTGCACCCAGCGCGAGGCGATGGCGGGCGCGCCGCCGGCCCGCTGGGCGCGGGTCAGCACCACGCGCCGCGCGCCCATCGCCATGGTGAAATCGTGCGCGGCAAGGCCGATCCGCCGCTCCGGCGGGTCGAGCGCGATCTCCGCCCGCATCAGGCGCGAGAGGAAGGCGTCGGACGTCGCGCGCGACGGCCAGGTGCCCTCGTTGAGGCCGCCGAGCACCATGGTGTCGACATGCTGAAGCCGCGCTTCCAGCGTGCCCCAGACGAAGGCGCGCGCCGAAAGGCCGCCGCGGGGCCGCACCGATTCGCCGGCCATCAGCGCCGCCATCACGTCCGGCAGTTCCGAGGGCGCGAAGTCGAAGCCGGTGGCGGGGCACGCGACGAGGCCCGACAGGAAGGCGACGAGGCTGGAGCCCGCCTCCTCGCGGTAGAGCTCGGAGGCATCGCCCTCGGGATCGGCAGCGAGTGCCTCCAGCGCCTCGGTCAACGCCCGCGCGAAGACGCCGATCTCGGCCGGCGCCTTGCCGCGCAAAGCGGTCAGCGGCTTCAGCGCTGCCTCGAGCCGGAGGGCGAGGGTCTCGGCGAGGTCCCGGTCCTCGTCCGGCACCAGCCGCACGGGCCGCGCAACGCGGGCGTTTTCGGTCTCGATCGCCGTGCGGGCATCGGTGAACAGTTTTGCCATGCTGGCGGCATCGGCGAAGCCGACGGTGCCGCGCAGCGCGATCAGCTCGATCGCGCGGGCGGCGCGCCGGGCGGCACCAGGCTTCTGCCCGAGCCGCAGCAGCGGGTGCTTCAGGAGGCCGACGAGGGCAATCGGGTCGCCCGGCTGCAGCGCCACCGCGACGGCGAGCGAGAGCAGCGTGCCGGGCGGCGTCGCGCCGAGCGGGCGGCCGGCGGAATCATTGGCCTCGATGCCGAAGCGCCGGAGCTCCGCGACGACGCGGCGGGCGAGGCTCCGGTCGGGCGTCGTCAGCGCGACGGTGGTGTTCTCCGCCGACAGGGCGTCGCGCATGGCGCAGGCGATCGCCAACGCCTCCTCGCGCTCGTCGACCGCCTCGACCAGCGCGATGCCGTCGAGAGCTTCGGGCGGATGGCGGGTGGTGTCCTCGCCGAGGTGGTCTGTGGTGTCGGTTACCGACCAGAGGTCCGTGGTCTCGATCACTGACCCCTGGTCTGTGGTATCGATCACTGGCCTCTGGTCGGTAGCTTTGATCACCGACCAGAGGTCCGTGGTCTCGGCGGGGCGCAGCGCGTCGGACACGAAAGCCTCGCGCAGCGCCAGCTTGTCGCCGTCGGCGGGGGCGATGTGGTCGACCGCGTCGCGCGGCACCAGGAGTCCGGCCAGGATGCGCTTCAGGCCGTATTGCGGATGGCCGGGCGCGGTGCCGGACGTCCCCGGGGCGGCGCCGAGCCGGATCGCGTCGAAGCCACGGTCCTCCAGGTGCCGGTCGAGGCCGGGCAGGACGACGGCGCCGTTCGAAAGGTTGGCGATAGCGCGCATCAAGGCGATGGTCGCCGGCGCGGCGGCGGTCGAGCCGGCGAGGATCACCGGTCCGGCGGAGCCCTCAAGGGTGAGGCGCTCGGCCTCGCGCCGCAGCCAGTCGTTGCGCGCGCCGGCCTCGTCGACGACGCCGCGCTGGCGCAGGATCTCCGGCCAATGCTCGGTGAGGATGTTGAGAAAGGTCAGCGTCAGCTGCCACCAGTGCGCCAGCCGGTCCGGGGCGAGCGCCGAAAGCCCGGCAAGGCTGGTGCTCTCGTTCTCGGCCTCGTCGAGCAGGCTGCAGAGATCGGCGGCGAGCCAGAGCGCATCCGAGGCCGAAGCCGGCAGCACCACGTCCTCGCCGTCAAGCACCCGCAGCGCGTCGGCATTGAGGCTCGCCTTCCACTGCCGGACGAAGCGCGCAACCAGCATGCGCCGCTCCAGGGCGCCGATGGTGGGCAGAAGGCCCGCCGCCTCCGGCGTCTCGAACAGCGCGCCCGGACCTTCCTCGCCGATCAGCCGGATCGCCGGCAGAATCGCCGCGCGGCCGCCGAGCGCGCGCACGAATTCGGTGGCGAGCGTGCGCGCGGCGCGCCGCGTCGGCACGTAGATGGTGATGCCGGCCAGCGCCAGCGGATCGTCCGTCGGCGCCGCGCCGCCGAGCACGCGCCCGTCGAGCACCGCCTCCGCCAGCGTCTTCAGGAAGGGCAGGCCCGGGGCGATCGACAGGAGATTGGCTGACATGGGCTGAGCCTACAGCCTTGCCGTGCGATTCGCAGCAGGGGCGGCGGCGGGGCGCTGCATGTCGAGCGGCCAGAAGCCCGGTCTAACCCTCGAACCGATCCGGCCACCGGCGCGCGGCATGAAAGATCGCCAGGACCTCGATCCGCTGTCGCACGCGGTATGCCACGATATACGCGATTGCGGGCACGACAAGCTCGCGGGTGCTCGGATCGCGTCCGACCCGCCCCAGTTGGGGATGTGCGGCCAAGGAAGCGACGCTTCTGGCGATGCGCGTCACCAGGTTTGCGGCGGCACGGGGATTGTCGTGAGCGATGAAGGCGCCGATGTCGTCAAGATCCTGGAGGGCATCCTCCGTCCAGATCAGCTCATGCATTCCGGCTGTATTTTTGCACCACGGCCGCAACCGCCTCGGGCGTCGCGAAGCGACCCTCGTCCGCAGCCTTCAGCCCGGCGCGGATCTTGTCCGCCTGCCACGCCAAGACCTCTTCCGAGGCGGCGAGCGTTTCGAGGGCCGCGTCGCGGGAGATGTCTGCGGCGTCGGCCGTCGATGGCGTCCTGATCATGCTGGAGAATGTCACGAGGGACCTCGGCCGATCAAGCCCGTCACCGAGCCTCTTTCGTACAGTTAGCTATGCCGCGCCGCTCAAGGCGTTGATGCCGCCTAAGCCGCACTCGCACTCGCGCTGGCCATGAACGTCGCCTCGGCCTCGGCGATGGCGCCGGGGGTGCCGACGGTCAGCCAGAGACCGTCGAGGCGGGTGCCGAACAGGCGGTCGGCCTCGATCGCCTGGTCGAAGATGCGGTTGAGCGAGAACTTCTCCTCCATCATCCCGGCAAAGGAGGAGGGCTTCAGGATCGCCGCACCGGCATAGATGAAGGGCGACATGTCGCGCTCGCCGACGCGGGCGAGGCGCCCCTCGACGTCCATGGTGAAGTCGCCCTTGCCGTCATAGCCGGTGGCCTGGCGCATGTCGGCGATCAGCAGCGACACGTCCATGCGGGCGGGGTCCCAGAGGTCGGTCATCAGGTCGAGGTTGTCGCGGTAGCCGTCGATCCAGAACGTGTCGGAATTGACGACGAAGAACGGGTCCTCGCCGATCAGCGGCAGCGCGCGCACGATGCCGCCGCCGGATTCCAGCAGCGTATCGGTCTCGTCGGAGATGACGATCTCCATGTCCTTGCGGCGGCGAAGGTGCGCCCGCATGAGGTCGGCGAGGTAGTGGACGTTGACGACGACCTTCTCGACGCCGTTGCGGGCGAGCGCATCGAGGCCGTAGTCGATGAGGGCGCGGCCGCGGATCTCGACCAGCGGCTTCGGGATGGTCGAGGTGATCGGCCGCATGCGTTTGCCGAGGCCGGCGGCGAGCACCATGGCGGTCTTCGGGCGGAACTTGTCGCGTGGCGTCATGGTCTGGCCTTTGTCGGTCAGCGGGACCGCGGCGAACGGCCGACGATGCCCCATTCCTGGTAGAGATGGCGGAGCGCCGCGAGCGAGGGATGCCCGAGCGTCCTGTCTAGATAGGTCTTAAGCCGCGGTATGTGACGCAGATATTGCGGTTTTCCGTCGCGTTCGTCGAGACGCACGAAAATGCCGAGAATTTTCGATGCCCGCTGGGCCGCCATGATGGCATAGGCCCGCTCGAAGCCTTCCTGGTCGAACGGTCCTTGCGCCTGGCGCGCCGCGACATAGGACGCGGTCAGCCGCATCTCCAGTTCCGGCGCGATGTCGACGCGCGCATCCTGCGCCAGCGAGGCGAGGTCGTAGGCGGAAGGGCCGATCATCGCATCCTGGAAGTCGATGAGGCCGATCCGGTCGGTGCCGGTCCTGTCGCCGCGCCAGATGATGTTGGGCGAGTGCACGTCGCGCAGGAGAAGGCTCGGCTCGGCGTCGCGCAGGAGGTCGAAGAGATCGCGCCACACCGCGACATAGTCGGCCCGCTCGGCCTCGGTCGGCGGCGTGCCGCGGCTGCGCTTCACGTACCAGTCGAGCAGCAGCTCGGTCTCGATGGCCATCGCGCCGCGGTCGAAGTCGGGGACGTGGTGGACGATGCCGTCCGCCGCCGGCATGGCGGGATCCCAGGTCCGGGCGTGGAGGGCGGCGAGCGTCAGCGCGGTCGCCTCGTAGCGTTCGGCGATCGGCCGGCCCTCGCCGTCGAGCGGGGTGTCGTCGCCGAGATGCTCCAGGAGGACGAAGCCGGCGTCGAGGTCGCAGGCGTAGACCTCGGGCGCGGTGAAGCCGTTGGCCCTCAGGGCGCGGGCGATGGCGACGAAGGGCGTGACGTCCTCGGAGATGTGGGCGATGCGGGCATAGGTCAGGCCGTTCCGAACCGGCAGCCCCTGGCTGACGCGTGGCGCGTCCATCAGGATGGCGGTCGTGCCGGCGCGCTGCACGGTCTCGTAGCGGCGTGCCGAGGCGTCGCCGAAGAAGCGGCGGCGGCTGTCGGCGGGCGGCATCTGCGCATCGAGGAAGGCCGTGAGGGCGAGGCTGCGCCGGACCCGCGCCATGGTCGCCGCGGTGCCCGAGAGCGAAGCAATCCGGCCCTCGCCCGCAGTCTCCAGCCGCACGTGCAGTGTTGCCCGCGCCAGCACCTCGCCGGCGCGCTCCGGCCATTCGCAGAGGACGATGCCGGTCTCGGCGGCCTCGCCGAAGCCGAGCTCGTCGAGCTCTGAACCATCGGCGAGCCGGTAGAGGTCGAAATGCGCGATCGGCGGGTCCGTCTCGTAGACCTGCACCAGCGTGTAGGTCGGCGAGGGCACTTCGATGTCCGCATCGTCGGCAGCCGTGCGGATCATCGCGCGTGCCAACGTCGACTTGCCGGCGCCGAGGTCGCCGAACAGCGCCACGACATCGCCGGCACGGAGCGCCAGGATCAGCGCCTCGCCGAGCTTTTTCGTCGTGGCCTCGTCGGGCAGCGACAGCGTCACGAGGGTGTCGGTCGCAGCATCCATCATTCGGCCGCCAGATCGATGGCCCGGTCGGCGACGGGGAAGCGGCAGATCACCGTGGTGCCGCCGTTCTCGGAGGATTCGATGTCGATCGAGCCCTTGTGCAGCTCGAGGAAGCTCTTGACGATCGACAGGCCGAGGCCGGCGCCGGAGCTGCGGCCGCCGACGGGATCGGACTCGAAGCGCTCGAAGATCCGGGCGATCTGGTCGGGCGCGATGCCCGGGCCCTCGTCGCGCACCAGGAAGGCGACGGCGCCGGGCTCGCGCACCGCCTTGAGGCCGATGGTCGAGCCGGCCGGCGCGAAGTTGGCAGCGTTCGACAGGAGGTTGAAGAGGATCTGGGTAACCCGGTGCTCGTCGGCGCGCAGCGTCGTCCCGGCGCCGGCGACGTCCACCAGGATCTTGATGTCGTTCTCCTTCAGCCGGTCGCGGATCGCCTCGGCGGCCTTCTCCGCGGTCTCGGCAATGTCGACGTCGGTCATCTCGAGATCCATCGTCCCCGCGTCGATCGAGGCAAGGTCGAGAATGTCGTTGACGATGGTCATCAGCGAGGCCGTCGAGACCGAGATGTAGTCGAGATACTCGCTCTGGCGCGCGGTCAGCGGGCCGGTCTCGGTCGAGCGCAGCAGCGCGGAGAAGCCGATGATGTTGGTCAGCGGCGAGCGCAGCTCGTAGTTCACGTGCTTGACGAAGTCGGTCTTGATGCGGTCGGCGACCTCCAGCGCGTCGTTGCGCTCGCGCAGCATCAGCTCGGCCCGGCGGGCGTCGGAGATGTCGGCGAAGGTCAGCATGGTCTGGCCGTTCGGCAGCGGCACGATGCCGTAGCTGGCGACGCGGCCGTCGGCGAAGACGAACTCGCCGGCGGTGGCCGTGCGCGCGCCCTCGTCGAAGGCGGTGACCGCCTGGCAGAATTCCGGCCAGCCGACGCCGTCCTCGCCTTCCTCGGCGCGGCGGATCGGCGTCGAGGTAGTCTTCGACAGCGTCTTGATGTGCGGCTTGGCGGAAAGAAACTCGTCGGAGAGGCCCCAGAGCTCGCCGAAAGCCGGGTTCGACAGGCGCAGCTTGCCGTCCTGGCCGAACACCGCCACCGCCTCGTTGAGGAAGTCGAGCGTCTCGCCCTGCAGGCGGACCAGCGCGTTGAGCCGGCTTTCCAGCTCGAGCTTCTCGGTAAGGTCCTCGAACACCCAGGTCGCGCCGCCTTGCGGCTGGGGGCTGGCGAAGATGCGCAGCGTGCGGCCATCGGCGAGGTGCCAGAGCAGCTCGGTCGGCTCGGTCGCGCGGTAGGCGGCCATGATCTCGGCCTTGACGTCGCGCAGCGGCCGGTCTTCCGGCAAGGTCCCACGCGAGCGCAGCTGGTCCATCATTGCGACATGATCGGGCGCGGTGTCGAGATAGGTGCCGGCGAGGTCGAACAGTCGCTGGAAGGCCGAGTTGTAGTAGATCAGCTGGGTCTTGTCGTCGAAGCGGGCGACCGCCGTGGTCAGGTGGTCCAGCGTCTCGGAATGGCTCTTGATCGTCTGCTTCAGCTCCATCCGGACCGCCTCGGTCTCGGAGATGTCGGTGGCGACACCGGCCGAGCCGAGCGGCCCCGCAGCATCCACCACGCTGAAATTGCGCCGGTCGGCGTCGACGACGGTCGAGATGCGGTCGGCGAAGACGCCCTTCGATTCCACCGCCGCGGCGATGGCGCCCCGGTCGGTCTCGGTCAGGAACTCGATTTGGCGGTCGACCGCGTCGGCGACGCCGGTGGCATCGACCGCGCCGGCATAGGCGCGGTTCACCCAGACCAGCCGCCGCTCGCGGTCGCGCAGCCAGACCGGCATGTCCAGCGCATCGCAGAGCCGTTGCATGGTCTCGATGGTGGCGATCACCCGGGCATGCTCGACCTGCAGCCGGGTCAGCTCCTCGCGCACCCCGAACAGCGGCGTGAAGCGGACGACCGCGAGGGCACCGTGGGTACGGCCGACCGCCTCGACCGGCTGGCCCTCGCTGTCGGCGAGCGTCATCTTGAAGGCTTCCGCCTTGCCCTTCAGCCGTTCGATCGCCGCGTCGAGCCGCACCGCGGTCTCGCGCGGCAGCCAGTCGGTGAAGGCGAGGAAGCGGCGGGTGTCGGCGGGGGCGCCGGTGGCGGCGGGCAAAGTGCCGAGGACTTCGGGCTGGCCGTTGCCGGCATAGATGACGACGCGCTGGTCGTCGCCGGCGAGCAGCGCCGCCCGCTTGTCGGCCTCAAAACTCCGTTCGGCCAGCGCGGCGCGAAGCGTGCCGTTCTCGGCGATGACCAGCGAGCGCTGCCGGATCAGCCAGACGGCGATCAGCATGGCCGCCCCGACCGAGAGCGCGAACAGCGCGAGGTAGAGGATGTCGTTCGGCGCCACCGCGATGCCGAGGCTCTCCTCCATGCTCTGCGCCCGGGCGGCAGTCGCGCTCAGCGCCAGGCCCACGGCCGCGCCGAGGCCGCAGCCGCCGCGCGAAAGCGGCAGCCGCGCCCGACAGGGCGCAGCCATGCCCGTGCGGGACGTCTGTCGCCCGGCGTCCGCGGCAGGTCCTGAGCGGGTCAATCGCATGATCGAAGGCATACCCTCGTCCTTCGCAGTCGCATTGGAATGGGAGGGGCCGTGGCCCCGTCGCTGCGGGCGGCGTCCCTTCCGGTCCCCAGCGATTCGAGCAACCTAACCCCAACGCGAATCCGGGCAAAGCTTACGAAGGCGTTGACACGTAAAAAGAAAGGCCGCCGGGAGGGTTGCTCGCCGGCGGCCTTTCTGAATCGCGGGGTGTCGGCGTGTTCTAGTAGCGGTAGTGCTCGGCCTTGAACGGGCCTTGCGGCGTGACGCCGATATAGGCGGCCTGTTCGGCGCTGAGCTCGGTGAGGTTGGCGCCGAGCTTGGCGAGGTGCAGGCGGGCGACCTTCTCGTCGAGGTGCTTCGGCAGCACGTAGACCTCGTTGCCGTACTTCTCGGCCTTGGTGAACAGCTCGATCTGCGCCAGCGTCTGGTTGGTGAACGAGGCCGACATCACGAAGGACGGGTGGCCGGTGGCGTTGCCGAGGTTCAAGAGGCGACCCTCGGACAGCAGCAGGATGCGCTTGCCGTCGGGGAAGTGGATCATGTCCACCTGCGGCTTGATGTTCGTCCACTTCATGTTGCGCAGCGAGAGCACTTCGATCTCGTTGTCGAAATGGCCGATATTGCCGAGGATCACCATGTCCTTCATCAGGCGCATGGTGGCGAGCGTCACCACGTCCTTGTTGCCGGTGGTGGTGATGATGATGTCGGCGGTCGGCGCGGCGTCCTCGAGGCGGACGACCTCGAAGCCGTCCATGGCCGCCTGCAGCGCGCAGATCGGGTCGACTTCCGTCACCTTGACGCGGGCGCCGGCGCCCTGGAGCGAGGCGGCCGAGCCCTTGCCGACGTCGCCATAGCCGCAGACGATCGCGACCTTGCCGGCCATCATCACGTCGGTGGCGCGGCGGATACCGTCGACCAGAGACTCCTTGCAGCCGTACTTGTTGTCGAACTTCGACTTGGTGACACTGTCGTTGACGTTGATCGCCGGGAACGGCAGCAGGCCCTTCTTCTGCAGCTGGTACAGCCGGTTGACGCCGGTCGTGGTCTCCTCGGTGACGCCCTTGATGGCGTCGCGCTGCTTGGTGAAGAAGCCGGGGCTCGCCGCCATGCGCTTCTTGATCTGGGCGACGAAGATCTCTTCTTCCTCGTTGCCGGGGCTGGACAAGACGTCCTCGCCGGCCTCGGCGCGGGCGCCGGTGAGGATGTACATCGTGGCGTCGCCGCCATCGTCGAGGATCATGTTGGTGAGACCGCCATCGGTCCACTGGAAGATCCGATCGGTGTAGTCCCAGTATTCGGTGAGGCTCTCGCCCTTGACGGCGAAGACCGGGGTGCCGGTCGCGGCGATCGCGGCGGCGGCGTGGTCCTGCGTCGAGAAGATGTTGCAGGAGGCCCAGCGGACCTCGGCGCCGAGCGCCTGCAGCGTCTCGATCAGCACGGCGGTCTGGATCGTCATGTGCAGCGAGCCGGTGATGCGCGCGCCGGTCAGCGGCTTGTCCGAACCGAACTCCTCGCGGCAGGACATCAGGCCCGGCATCTCGGTCTCGGCGATCTCGATTTCCTTGCGGCCCCACGAGGCGAGCTCGGGATCCCTGATGACGTAGTCCTGGGCGAATGCCATGGGATAGTCCTTTCGAAAGTGAAGTGAGGGAGGGCGTCTGCCCTCTGCGTGTCTAAGAGAAGTGAGAGAGGGCGTTGACCCTCTGGGTGCCGTGAATGGGGGGAGGGGCGCGGGCCTCCAATGCGCGGCCGTCGGGGGCCGTGGCGTCCGCCATGGTGTACCAGCCGCCCCAGATCGACACAAGCGGATATAAGCATTTCTTTATATGGTATCCTGAACCAATCCCTTTCACGCCATCGGAAAAGTCGGCTATCGTCGCCGCCACCGCTGCCCGGAGATCCACGAATGTCCCGTCCGACCCATCGCGCCCTTCGCCACCTGGCGCTCTCCGGCTGCTGCGCCGCAGCGCTCGTCCTCGGGCAGGCGCCGGCGCGCGCCCAAGGTGCGGGTGTCGATGCGCTCGGCGCGATGGCGCCGCTGGCCGGCCTTGCGGGCGCGCCGGACCTCAGCTTCTCGCAATGGCTGCTGCCCTATGCCCCGATGATCTTCGACGTCGTCGTCACTTTCGGCCGCAGCGCCGCGGTGATCACCTACCAGTCGCGCGGCTACGATCCGGTCACCCGCGACTTCGTCGTCTCCGGCCTGAAGATCGGGCGAGCGGGCGTCGACGTCGCCGTCGACCGGATTCGGATCAACGCCGAGAACCAGCTCTACGAGGGCATCTCGATCGACACGCGCGCGATCCCGATGGACGCCGAGGCGCGCGATACGCTGAAGAAGCTGGATTCCGAGATCATCCGCGGCGACATCGTCGCGTCCGTCGATGCCGATGTCGGCTCGGCCACCTACGATGTCGACGTCGAGGCGAAGTTCCGCAACATCGGCGCCTTGAGCCTTGCCGCCAAGGTCGAGGGGTTTCACGTGCTGGTGCCGCTGGATGAGGTCGCCGCGGACCTCGAGGGCGCGCCGATGACCGATGGCGAGATGCCCGCCGTGCCGGTGCCGGTGCCGGCGAGCGACGCGCCGGTGGTCGTCGGCAAGCTCCACCGCGCGACGCTGCGCTACGACGATGCGGGCCTCACCGCCGTCGGCTTCGGGATCGCCGCCGAGGCGCAGAACCTCACGGCCGGCCAGCTGCAGGGGGCGATCGCCACCATGCTGACGCCGATGATCTCCAGCCTGTTCCAGGACATGCCGGGCGGTGCCAGTCCGGCACTGATGCAGCGGGCGGTCGGCTGGTCCGGCGCGCTGCAGACCTATCTCGCCAAGCCCGAGCACATCGAGATCCGCTTCCAGCCGGAGGTGCCTTTCGACCTCGGCCGGATCAAGCCGGGCGTGCAGCTCGACGAGGCGATGATCCTCGCCCTCAACCCGTCGGTTTCGGCCGAGGCGAGCGAGAGAACGGCGCTGGTCGATCCGGCATCGGGCCAGGCCGCCGGCACCGCATCGGGCCTTGCCGACATGCCGCTGGCCCGGCGGCTGGTCGAGGGCGTCGGCCTTCCGCAGGACGTCCGCCGCGGCGTCGCGCTGGCGCTGTCCGACATCGCCGCCGGCAAGCCGGAAGCCTCGGCCATCGTGGTGCGGGGCATCGTGCTCGATCCGGATTCTGCGGTGACGCCGGACAGCGCCGCCTCGTCCTACGTGCTGCTGCTGCTGGCCAAGGCGCAAGGCGAGGCCGTGCCCGACGCGATTCTGGGTGCCGTCCGCGCCAGGCTGACGCCGGAGCAGGTCGCCGCCGGCGAGCAGGCGGCGCTGTCGCAGTGGCAGGCCGGCGCCGGCGCCGAGCAAGTGACGCAGGAGACCTCGGTGATCGCGGCCCGCGACTGGAGCGGCCTCCGCAACCTCGCCTTCGACTACTACGAGGGCGCCGGCGTGCCGCGCAACCTGACGCGCGCCTACGCCTTCGCCAGCGTGGCAGCGGCCGGCGGCGACCGGCTCGCCACGACGCTCCGCAACGACCTCCTCACCGGCCTGCGCGAAAAGCGCCTGGCCTTCTCCCCCACCGCCGCCCGCAGCGATGCCGACACGATGTGGCAGGCGATCCTTGCCGCCGGCGGGGCGGCGAAGCCGGCGCAGTAAGGAGCGCTTGTTCCGGGGCTGAAAGGGCTCGGGCGCCGCCAGCGGTCGCCAAGCCGAAGGTCATAAGCGCCTAACGTTTCGTCATCCTCGCGCGTCAGCGCGGGGACCCATGCCGAGGCGGGGGAGACGAGTTCGTAAAGGGAGATGGCCGCAGGTTTTCAGAACAGGCGGTTATGGAAGCGGAGAGGCATGGGTCCCCGCGCTATGCGCGAGGATGACGAGCGTCGGAGGTTTGCGCGTTTGAACAGCGGGTGATCGCTGAGCCTTCGCTCGGCCAAGTCGCTTAGTTGTAGAATGCGCTTGTTCCGGGGCCCAGAAGGCTAAGCTCCCACGAGCCGTCTCCAAGCTGAAGGTCGTAAGCGCCTAACGCTCGTCATCCTCGCGCGTCAGCGCGGGGACCCATGCCGAGGCGGGGAAGCCAGGTTCGTAAAGGGAGGTGGCCGGCGGTTTGTAGCCGTAGCGGTTATGGAAGCGGAGAGGCATGGGTCCCCGCGCGAGGCGCGAGGATGACGAGCGTCGGAGGTTTGCGCGTTTGAACAGCGGGTGATCGCTGAGCCTTCGCGCGGCCAAGTCGCTTAGTTGTAGAATGCGCTTGTTCCGGGGCCCAGAAGGCTCAGCTCCCACGAGCCGTCTCCAAGCTAAGGCCGTAAGCGCCTAACGCTCGTCATCCTCGCGCGTCAGCGCGGGGACCCATGCCGAGGCGTGGGAGCCAGGTTCGTAGAAGGAGGTGGCCGGCGGTTTGTAGCCGTAGCGGTATGGAAGCGGAGAGGCATGGGTCCCCGCGCGATGCGCGAGGATGACGAGTGTCGGAGGTTTGTGCGTTTGAACAGCGGGTGATCGCCGCGCCTTCGCGCGGCCAAGTCGCTTAGTTGTAGAATGCGCTCGTTCCGGGGCCCAGAAGGCTCAGCTCCCACAAGCCGTCTCCAAGCCGGAGGTCGTAAGCGCCTAACGTTTCGTCATCCTCGCGCGTCAGCGCGGGGATCCATGCCGAGGCGGGGGAGACAGGTTCGTAAAGGGAGGTGACCTCAGGTTTTCAGAACAGGCGGCTATGGAAGCGGAGAGGCATGGGTCCCCGCGCGATGCGCGAGGATGACGACCGTCTTAGGTTTGCGCCTCTTCGCAGCGGGTGATCGCTGAGCCTTCGTGGGCCGACTCCCGTGGGTTCGGCATCCGGCGCTTCTAGAGTGGATGGCGATCTTTGAGCGATACGTCTCGCCGCTACGCCTCTTCGCCGAACTTGTCGGCGACGAGGCGGGCGATGGCGTCGAGGGCGGCTTCAGCCTCGCGGCCGCTGGCCTCGACCTCGATGGTCGAGCCGAGGCCGGCGGCGAGCATCATCAGGCCCATGATCGACTGGCCACCGACGCTGAGGCCATCGCGGCTGACCTTGAGCTCGGCGTCGAAGGTTTCGGCCAGCTGCACGAAGCGCGCCGAGGCCCTCGCATGCAGCCCGCGCTTGTTGACGATCGCGAGCTGGCGTTGGAGCGGCTCGCCCAGGAGGGCGTTTCCGTTTTCGCCGTCGACCGCGCCCTTGTCCTCATCCGTCATGGCTGGCCTCATTTGCCGCTGAGAATGCGGCTGGCGACGTTGATGTATTTTCGGCCGGCCTCCTGCGCGATGCGCAGGGCGTCGGTGATCGACTGGTCCTGCCGGACGCTCGCGAGCTTGATCAGCATCGGCAGGTTCATGCCGGCGAGAACGTCGACATTCGTGCCGTCCATCACCGAGATGGCAAGGTTCGAGGGTGTGCCGCCGAACATGTCGGTGACGATGATCACGCCGGCGCCCCGGTCGGCGCGGGCGACGGCCTCGACGATGTCGTTGCGCCGCTGCTCCATGTCGTCCTCGGGGCCAATCGAGATGGTCTCGAAAGCCTCCTGCGGGCCGACGACGTGTTCGACCGCCAGCCGGAACTCCCGGGCGAGCTGGCCATGGGTGACGAGCACCAGTCCGATCATGCCGGTACGACTCCGCCCGTCCGGCCGGTCGCTTCCGTGGTACAGCGGCGGCGATCGCCGGAGCCTGTGGCCATGCCGGCCCGCAAGATCAAACTCGGCAGCATCGCGCCATCGCGGTTGGGAAGGGGAACAAGGGACGCACTCCGCACTGCTGCTTGCGACGGTATCCACGGATGGTGCCACCCGGCATCGGTTCCGTGACGGGCCACATGGCGTGGACCCGGCCAAAATGTCGCGTGACCATGCACCAGGAACGGGGTGGCTCGCAATGCTGCACGGCACACATCTCCATGAACCAGTCTGGACTGTGTCTCAAAAACGGCGGTTCCGGTCCTGCGGCTCAAGATTCACCGAAAGCTCGGCCAAGCATTCCAAAGAATAGCGCCCTATCCTTAACCCAAAATGCTGTTCTGGCGCTGTCCAGCCGCGCACCAGAGCAGGCTGTGCAGGATGTCGGCCCCGAGGGCAGCCTGCCGGGCCGGCAGTACGATGCGGCCGAGGACGACGCCGGCAATCTCGGTGGTCCGCGTCTCCGGCATCCGCTCGATCGCCTCGGGTGCCGCAAGTTCGACGACGAGGTCGAGCCGGACCCGCTCGATCGATGCGGTCTCGACGATGCCGACGCCGGAAATCTCGATCAGCCCGCGGATCGATGGCGGCGCGACCGCTTCCACCCCGCCGTCGGCGGCCTCGAGGAAAACCTGGTCGTCCGAGACCAGCGCCGCCTCGCGCCCCAAGAGCTCCGCCCGCCGCAGCAACGAGAGCGCCAGCGACGACTTGCCGCTCCGCGCTGCGCCACGGATCAGAATGCCCTGGCCCGATATGGCGACGACGGTGGCGTGGAGGTTGATCGGTGGGCTCACGCGGCCGGCAGCCGGACGGTGAAGCGGGCGCCGAGGAGCTGGCCCTCGGCGCGGGGGTCGGGAATGTTCTCCGCCTGCAGCGAGCCGCCATGCGCCTCGACGATCTGCAGCGAGATCGACAGGCCGAGGCCGGAATTCTGGCCGAAAGCCTCGCCGGAGGGTCGGTCGGTGTAGAAGCGCTCGAAGATCCGCTCGATCTTCTCGGCCTGGATGCCCGGCCCGTTGTCTTCGATGGTGACGACGACCTGCAGGCCCCGCCGCTCGATCGAGACGAGGATGCGGCCCCCCTCTGGCGGCACGAAGGAGCGGGCATTGTCGATGAGGTTGGTGAAGACCTGGCCGAGACGAAGGTCGTGGCCGGCGACGGCGTAGCCGCGTCCCTGCACCGGCGGCGCCACCTTGAGGGTGATCACGGTATCCCAGCCCTCCTTGGTGTGGGCGCGGGCGCCGTGGACCACCGAGCCGATGAGGCTCGACAGCTCGACCCGACCGACCATCTCGCGCGCCAGCTCGGCATCGAGACGGGACGCGTCGGAAATGTCGGTGATCAGCCGGTCGAGGCGGCGAACGTCGTGCTCGATGACCGCGAGCAGGCGCTGCTTCGACACCTCGTTGCGGGCGAGCGGCAAGGTCTCGACGGCCGATCGGAGCGAGGTCAGCGGGTTCTTCAGCTCGTGGCTGACGTCGGCGGCGAAGCTCTCGATCGCATCCATCCGCTTGTAGAGCGCATTGGTCATGTCTCGCAGGGCGCTGGCGAGATTGCCGACCTCGTCCGCGCGGTCGCCGAAGTCCGGGATCTCCTCGCGCGACTGGACGCCGCGCTTTACCCGCAGCGCCGCCGCCGCGAGACGCCGGAGCGGCGTCGCAATGGTCGAGGCGAGGAGGATCGACAGCACCACGGTGACGAGGGCGGCGACGGCGAAGACGCGGATGATCGCCATGCGCTCGGCCTGGACGATCTTGTCGATGTCGCCGCCTTGCGTCGACAGGAGGAGCACGCCGAGCACCGCCCGGAAACGCTGGATCGGCACGGCGACGGAGACGATCAGCTCGCCCTTGTCGGTGACCCGGACGACGGTGGCGGGGCCGCCGGTCAAGGCGTTCATCACCTCGGGATAGGTCGTGCCGGAACCGCCGGGCGTCTCGGAATAGAGCGGCAGGTCGCTGCGCTGGAAGAGGTCCTGCAGCCAGCTGACCACGCGCTCGGGCACGCTCGGCTCCTCGTCGGCGACCGGCGGCAGGTCGTAGCGCAGGATCTGGCCGCGGGAATAGAGATGGCGCGAGTCGAGGATCAGGTTGGCGTCGCGGTCGTAGAGGCGCGCGCGCGTGCGGGTCGGCGAGATCAGCCGGCGCAGGAGCGGCGCGACACGCTCCGGATTGATCGGAAAGTCCAGGCTGTCGGCCGAATCCATTCCCGGCTGCAAGGTGGAGCCGGCCTGCAGCTCCAGGAGCTTTTCGGGATCGAGCGTGATCGAATTGGTCTCGACCGTCGCCGAGGAGGCGATGGCGCTGGCGATGATCTCGCCTTGCGTCAGGAGGCTCTCGACGCGGGCGTCGATCAGCCCCGCGCGGAACTGGTTGAGGTAGAGGATGCCCGAGACCTGGACGATCAGCGCGACGAGGTTGAGGAAGACGATGCGCCGCGTCAGCGAGGAGAAGATGGAGTGGCCGAGCAGCCAGCGGGCCCGCGTCAGGCCCCGTCGCACCATCGGCAACCGACGCAGCCGTGTGCGGCCGAGCGCTCCGAACCGCCGCCGCCGCGTCGCCCCGTTGTCCCGCCCGGCATTGTTGCTTCCGCCATCGCCCTCAGCGTCTGCGACCATTCGAGTTCAGCTCATCCGTTCGGGGCCGTCGGGGCCATGCCGGCCGGTTTGCGCCGACCGTGCCGCCGTGCCCCGGTCCTGCGTCGGGGATCCACCGTCGCGGCCGATCCCGACGCACGCTCTATCAGACCTCGCGGAACCTGTAGCCCACACCGTAGAGAGTTTCGATCATGTCGAAGTCGTCGTCGATCGCCTTGAACTTCTTGCGCAGCCGCTTGATGTGGCTGTCGATGGTGCGGTCATCGACATAGACCTGCTCGTCATAGGCCGCATCCATCAGCGCGTCGCGGCTCTTGACCACGCCAGGGCGCTGGGCCAGCGAATGCAGGATCAGGAACTCGGTGACGGTCAGCGTCACCGGCTGGCCCATCCACGTCGAGGTGTGCCGCTCCTGGTCCATGACCAGTTGCCCGCGCTCCAGCGAGGCCTCCGGCACCGGGCCGGTCTTGGCGGTCTCGCGCGCCACGCCGCGGCGCAGGATCGCCCGCACCCGCTCGACCAGAAGGCGTTGGGAGAAAGGTTTTCGGATGTAGTCGTCGGCGCCCATCTTCAGCCCGAACAGCTCGTCGATCTCCTCGTCCTTCGAGGTCAGGAAGATCACCGGGAGGTCGGACTTCATCCGAAGCCGTCGCAGCAGCTCCATGCCATCCATGCGCGGCATCTTGATATCGAAGATCGCAAGGTTCGGCGGACGCGAGGTCAGCCCCTCGAGGGCCGAGGCGCCGTCGGTATAGGTCTCGACGCGGTATCCCTCGTTCTCCAGGGCGATCGACACGGACGTCAGGATATTCCTGTCGTCGTCCACCAGAGCGATTGTCGGCATCGAAAAACTCTCCTCGTCGTCGTGCGCCGGCGGGCCGATGGTCCGCGACGGCAACTGCGCGCGGCCAAACCGCAGCGGATTAGATCCTCGGTCACCGCCAACGCGCGCTATCCCGGGGATCCGACGCAGCGGCGGCCGACTTGCCTTCACGCGACATCATTCGCTCTTAAATGTGGCGGCCGGCTGAAATTGCCAGTTTCTCGGGCTTTGAGCTGCCAAAAGCAGCTTTTCCGCGGGAAGCGTCGCCGCGAGAAACGACAAACGGCGGCTCCGGGGAGCCGCCGCAAGAGACATGCGCAACCGCGCAGGTGCAGATTTAGAGGTCGACCTTCTTATACTCGGTGGTGTCCGGCCGGTCCTTCGAACCGAGATAGGCCTTCGCGAACTCCCAGGCCTGCTCGACCTTGCTCGCCTTCACGTCCCAGAGCTCGGCCTGGTCGGGGTCGATCACCAGCACGACGACGCTCGGGTCTTCCTTGCCCTGCGGCATCCAGGCCTCGGCCTCGGAGTCCCAGATCTTCTCGACCAGGGCGCGGTCGGAGGAAACGCGCGCGGTGCCGGAGACCGACACATACTTGCCATGCTTGGAGAAGGTCAGCGCCACGCCGTTATCGGCCTCGATCTCCTCGACCTTGTGCGATTCCCGGTCGGTCAGGAAGAGGATCTCACGGCGCTCCTGCGAGACCCGCGGCGCCATCGGGCGGGCCCGGAGCTGGCCGCCATTGCGGGTGACGACCATGCAGGTATCGAAGTCGTCGACCATGTCCCAGAAAGCGTCGGTGGTGTTCGTGGTCATATCGGATCCTTTTCCACTCGGTGAAAATGCCGGCGTCGTCCTGACCGGCTGCCGGCCCTTGCGGGCTGCCTGCCTGCGAGGCCGCTTCCCCACTCAAATGCCGGAAAGAGCAAAAGGTGCCGCCGGCCGCTCAACTCCGTGGCTTTGAATGTCGGGCAAGAGAACATCGCCAGCGCGGCAGTCAATGAACCGATTAGATTTTGTCCGCCCAACATTAAATCGATTAATACTCTGACTTCATTGGTTAATCTGAGAAAGGCGGCTTGCTCAACATGATGCAGCGCAGTATTGACTGGAGCACTTGATCGTGACCTGCCGGGGCGGGGAGCGCAGACGAAGGAGTGACGGCATGGACGAGATCGGGCTGCGCAACCGCGCCAAAGGGCTGGACACCACGGGACTGACCGACCTCGCCTCGGTGCGGTGGAACCTGACGGAGGTCGAGCTGACGGAGACCGCGATCCGCCGCGGCGAAGGCGAGTTCACCGCGCACGGCGCGCTGGTGGTCACCACCGGCCAGCACACCGGCCGGTCCGCCAAGGACAAGTTCGTCGTCCGCGACGAGCACACCGATCCGGTGATCTGGTGGGACAACAACAAGCCGATGGAGCCCGAGGCCTTCGAGCGCCTCTACGACGACTTCAAGGCACATGCCAAGGGCCGCGACCTCTTCGTCCAGGACCTCGTCGGCGGCGCCGATCCCGACTATGCCATCTCGACCCGCGTCGTGACGGAATACGCCTGGCACGCGCTCTTCATCCGCAACCTCTTGATCCGCCCGACGCGCGCGGCACTCGAGAGCTTCGATCCGGAGCTGACGATCATCGACCTGCCGTCCTTCCGCGCCGACCCCGAGCGGCACGGCGCGCGGACCGAGACGATCATCGCCTGCGACCTCACCCGCAAGATCATCCTGATCGGCGGCACGTCCTATGGCGGCGAGATGAAGAAGTCGGTGTTCACCGTCCTCAACTATCTCCTGCCGGAGAAGGGCGTGATGCCGATGCACTGCTCGGCCAATTCCGGCGAGGGCGACGACGTCGCGGTGTTCTTCGGCCTGTCCGGCACCGGCAAGACGACCTTGTCTGCAGATCCCAAGCGCACGCTGATCGGCGACGACGAGCATGGCTGGGGCGAGCACGGCGTCTTCAACTTCGAGGGCGGTTGCTACGCCAAGACGATCAAGCTCTCGGCCGAGGCGGAGCCGGAAATTTTCGCCACCACGCGCAAGTTCGGCACCGTCCTTGAAAACGTCGTGCTCGACGAGGCTCGCGTTCCGGACTTCGACGACAAGTCGCTGACCGAGAACACCCGCGCGGCCTATCCGCTGCACTTCATCCCGAACGCCAGCGAGAGCGGCCGGGCGGGCCATCCGAAGAACATCATCATGCTGACGGCGGACGCCTTCGGCGTGCTGCCGCCGATCGCCAAGTTGACCTCCGCCGAGGCGATGTACCACTTCCTGTCCGGCTACACCGCCAAGGTCGCGGGCACCGAGAAGGGCGTCACCGAGCCGGAGGCGACGTTCTCGACCTGCTTCGGCGCACCGTTCATGCCGCGCCACCCGTCGGAATACGGCAACCTCCTGCGCGACCTCATCGGCAAGCACGGCGTCGACTGCTGGCTGGTCAACACCGGCTGGACCGGCGGCGCCTACGGCACCGGCAACCGCATGCCGATCAAGGTGACGCGGGCGCTGCTCGCCGCCGCGCTCGACGGCTCGCTGAAGGATGCCGAGTTCCGCACCGATCCGTCCTTCGGCTTCCAGGTGCCGGTGGCCGTCGACGGCGTTGATACCGGCATTCTCGACCCGCGCTCGACCTGGGCCGACAAGGCCGCCTACGACCGGCAGGCCGCCAAGCTCGTCGAGATGTTCCGCGCCAACTTCGGGAAGTTCGAGGCACATGTCGGCAACGACGTGCTGGAAGCCTCGCCGATCTCCGCGCTCGCCGCCGAGTAGGCGCGCCACCCCCTGCTCTGGGAGGGCAGGCCCGCGATCGCCGTTCGGGAGAGCGGCGGTCGCGGGTCTTTTTGTTTTCCCGGCCCGCCGCTTGCCAGGCGCGGACGCCGCGGGCACATGGAGCCGGCGGGTGTAGCGGGGCCGCAGCGGGACCGCAGGGAGAAACGGCGATGAGCGAGGAAGAGGACGGCCTGCGCGTCAATGCCCGGCTGCTGATCCCCGGCGCCTTTCTCGAGGAGAGCTTCATCCGCTCGAGCGGTCCCGGCGGGCAGAACGTCAACAAGGTCGCGACCGCCGTACAGCTGCGCTTCGACGCGCGCGGCGCCCGGGTGCTGTCCGACGAGGTCGCGGTGCGGCTGATGAAGCTCGCCGGCAGCCGCACGACGAAGGCCGGCGAGATCCTGATCGAGGCCTCGCGCCACCGCACCCAGGAGCGCAACCGCCAGGATGCGCGCGACCGGCTGATCGCCCTGATCCAGGAGGCGCTCGTCCCGCCACCCCCGCCGCGCAAGAAGACGCGCCCGTCGAAGGGCTCGGTCGAGCGGCGGCTGACCGGCAAGCGCGTGCGGGCCGACGTCAAGAAGGGACGCGGCCGCGTCGACGACTGACGTTGGCTGCGGCCATCCCGATGCCAGCACCTGGCGGCCTTGCGGCCGTGGATCGTCCTGCACGCCGTCTACACGTCCGCGTGCTCGGCGGTGCCAGACGCCCGCTTCCTCTGGTGCGACGACCGAGAGCGGCTACATTATGCCGGAACGACCACCACCACTCGATCTCCGGAGGGCGCCATGCAGCGTCGGCAGTTTCTTCAGACCAGCGCAGCTCTTTCCGTCGGCCTTCTCGGCGGCGTCGCGCTTTTCGGTCTCGGCCGGCCCGCCGAAAGCGCCGAGGGTGATTTCCGCTTCAAGCTGACCGACGAGGAATGGCGCAAGAAGCTGACGCCCGACCAGTACACCGTGCTGCGCCAGGAGGGCACCGAGCGGCCGTTCTCCAGCCAACTGAACCACAACGATAAGCAAGGCACCTACAGCTGCGCCGGCTGCGATACGCCGGTCTACACCTCCGACACCAAGTTCGATTCCGGTACCGGCTGGCCGAGCTTCTACGCGGCGATCGCCGGCAATGTCGGCAACACCACGGACTACAAGCTGGTCTATCCCCGAACCGAAGAGCATTGCGCCACCTGCGGCGGCCATCTCGGCCATGTCTTCGACGACGGTCCGGCCCCGACCGGCAAGCGCCACTGCATCAACGGCGTCGTCCTGAACTTCCGGGAAAACGGCACAGCTTCCTGACGGCGCGGCGCCTTGGTCAAACTTGGTCGCGCCAACCGGAAAGAGAGACGGTTTCTTTACCGATGAGGCGGAACATAAGGCAGCCGGCTTTCGGGGCCGCAACCTGATTGAACTCGGAGAAAGCCGACGCCATATGAGGTGAACAGTGCCGGAGACGCCGCTTCCCTTGGGTCTCCATCAAAGTCGCTTTCACAAGGACTTGGCTTGATGAGCCGGATGACACCGTTTTCCAGTCCCTTTCTGCTGGGCTTCGATACCGTCGAGCGCACCTTGGAGCGCATCGGAAAAGGCGGGGAGGGCTATCCTCCCTACAATATCGAGCGCATCGGCGAGGAAGGCGAGGCCGGCCCGACAGGGTCGCATTTCCTCCGGATCACGCTGGCGGTGGCGGGCTTCCGCCCGGAGGATCTCGAAGTGACCACGGAAGAGAACCAGCTGACCATCCGCGGCCGGCAAGGCGACGAGAAGGACCGCGACTATCTCCACCGCGGCATTGCCGCCCGGCAGTTCCAGAAGAACTTCCTGTTCGCCGACGGGATGAAGATCATCGGGGCCACGCTGAAAAACGGCCTTCTGCTGATCGACCTCGCCAGGCCCGAGCCGGAGCGTGTCGTGAAGCGCATCGAGATCAATGTCACAGCGTGAAGTCCGATCCTTTGGATCGATTACGATTGCACTACGTTTGCCTTTGAGGAGACGATAAAATGACGAACACCATGCCGTCCAACATGCCGTCGACCATTTCCGAGACCGATCTCGCCGCCATCGGCGAAGGCCATGTGGCTTATCTTCGCCGCATGTCGTCCGACGATATCCGCGCGAAATTTCCGTCCGCCCAGTCGATCGCGCCGGGCATCAGCCTCTGGGCCCTCTTCGGCGCGGACGGTACGCCGCTCGCTGTTTCCGATGACCGCGGCAGCATTCTCGCCAGCGCTTCGGACAACTCGCTGGTCACCGTCAGCATTCACTGAGCAGCGGATGAGGGCAGTTCAGCCCTCAAGCAGCGACGCTGTCGCAGTGGACGGAATTGAAGAAACGGGAGGGTGGCGAAAGCCGCCCTTTTTTATTGCCGCGCCGAGAGCTTGCGGGACGTGGTCGAGAGGGATGTCAGGCGGCGTGCGGGGACCTGGCCTCGGTCATCAGGGAATAGATGGTCTCGGAGTCGCGCGACGAACGAAGCCGCGCCACGGTCTCCGGGTTGCGCAGGAGACGGGCGATCTTCGACAGGGCCTTCAGATGATCGGCGCCGGCGCCCTCGGGTGCCAGCAACAGGAAGACGAGATCGACCGGCTGGTCGTCCAGCGCGTCGAACTCGATCGGGCGGCTGAGGCGACCGAAGACGCCGACGAGCCGGGTCAGGTTGGAGAGCTTGCCGTGCGGGATGGCGATGCCGTTGCCGACCCCGGTAGAGCCGAGACGCTCGCGCTGCAGCACGGTCTCGAAGATCTCGCGCTCGGAAAGGCCCGTCTGCTCGGCGGCGCGCTCGGACAACTCCTGCAGCACCTGCTTCTTGGACGTGGCCTTCAGCGCCGGCAGGATCGCTTCCGGCACGATGAGGTCGCCGAGGTCCATCGCGATGATCTTGGCAGGGGAATGCGACGTCATGAGGCTGGAAATCCGTATCTGAGGCGGGCTGCCGGTGAGACCGCATCAACGGTTCCGCAGCACATCGTCGGACGGGCATGGCTCGCGCCAACCTGAGCGCGGAGCCATGCCCGAGGCTTTACGCCTCGGTCTTGTAGGTCGAGGGGTCGACCCAGCCGAAATTGCCGTCGGCGCGGCGGTAGACGATGTTCACCTCGCCGCTGCCGGCGTTGCGGAACACCACCACCGGGCTGTCGCGCCGGTCGAGCTCCATCACCGCGCTGGCCACCGACATGTAGCGGACCTGCAGCGAGGTCTCGGCGACGATCGCCGGTGCGTAGTCCTCCGGCACCTCGTCGATGTCGTCTTCCTCGGGCAAGGGCGCCTGCATGACGGTGTAGGCGACGTCGCGCTGCTGGCCGTTGCCGCCGGCATAGTGGTCCTTCAGGCGGCGCTTGTAGCGGCGCAGGCGCTTCTCGATGCGTTCGGCGGAATCGGCGAAGGCGACCTCCGGATCATGCGCCTCGCCGGCGGCCTGGAAGATCACGCCGGTATCGAGGTGCAGGCTGCAGTCGCTGGAAAACCGCGGTCCATCCTTCGACACCACGACCGTGGCGCTGAAATTGCCGTCGTAATACTTCCCGACCAGCTGGCCGAGCTTGTCCTCGATCCGCGTGCGAAATGCCTCGCCCACGTCCATATGTTTGCCGGATACCCGAACACTCATATTGCTAGCTCCTCCGGACATTCGATCCCGCTTCGACACGAAGTGGATCCGTCCCCTTGATACACCGGCCAGCTGGTTCTGGCCGGATCTTTTCGCGAAGAACCTGCGCCAATCCGGCCGGCGCGGCCTTCTCGATCGCCTTGGGTCCGACCGACGGTTTTAGGGTCGGCCTTCTAAGAACGATCGAACCTCCTGTCAACGCGAAGCACGGCTCTGCGATCCCCTGACACATCGCGTGATCGGGCCAGCGCGTGGCATTCTCCTCCCGCGCGCAGGGAAGAGCGAACGCGATCAGGAGCTTGGCGGGCGTTCAGGACGCGAGCCGCCGGGCGTTAAATTCTCGGCGTCGTTGAATCGAGGACGGAATACCCAGCCCTTCCCGATATTTCGCCACCGTGCGCCGTGCGAGGTCGACGCCCTCGCGCTTCAGCTTTTCGGCGATGTCGTCGTCGGAGAGGACCGAGCCCGGCCCTTCGGCGCCGACCATGGTCTTGATGCGGTGCTTGACGCTCTCGGCCGAATGCGCGTCGCCGCCGGAGGAGGAGGCGATCGCCACGGTGAAAAAGAATTTCAGCTCGAACGTGCCCCGGGGCGTCGCCATGTACTTGTTGGCGGTGACCCGGCTGATCGTCGATTCATGCATGCCGACGGCCTCCGCGACGCTCATCAGCGTCAACGGCTTCAGCCCGGTGATGCCTTCCATCAGGAAGCCATCCTGGCGGCGGACGATTTCGCTCGCGACCTTCAGGATGGTGCGGGCCCGCTGGTCGAGCGAGCGGACCAGCCAGTTGGCGGAGGCGTGGCAGTCCGAGATGAAGGTCTGCTCCTCCTTGTCGAGCCGCCCGGTGGCGATGCGCCCGACATAGTCGGACTGGACGAGGACTTTCGGCAGCGCGTCCGGGTTCAGCTCGATCCGCCAGCTGCCGTCGGACGCCGCCTCGACCACGACGTCGGGCACCACCACGTCCACCGCCGAGGCATCGAAGCCCTGGCCGGGCTTCGGGTCCAGCCGGCGGATTTCCGCGAGGATGTCCATCAGGCCGCTCTCGTCCTCGCCGGTAATCCGCCGGAGCGCCGCAAAATCGCGGCGGCCGAGGAGGTCGAGATGCGCGAGCACGCTTTCCATCACCGGGTCCAGCCGGTCCTGCCGGCGCAGCTGGATGGCGAGGCAGTCGGAAAGGTCCAGCGCGAACAGCCCGGCCGGCTCGGCCTCGCGCTGCAGCCGGGCGATGATGTCCGCCAGCCGGGCCGGCGCGATGCCGAGCGTTGCAGCGGTCTGCCCGACATCGAGGCGGAGATAGCCGACCTCGTCGAGCTGCTCGACCAGGCTCTCGGCGATCTTGCGCTCAAGCGGATCGCGGATCGCCTCCTGGATCTCCTGCAAGGCATGGGCGTAGAGCGAGGGTCTCGCCTCGGCCAGCGCCTCGATGAACGAGGCGCCCGAGCCACCACCGCCCGCGCCGCCGTCATGGCTGCTCGGCTGCAGCGGGCTGCGCTCGTCCGCCGGCGTGCCGGCGGCAGGCTCGACCGCCTCGAAGCCGTCATCATAGGCGTCGCCATCCTCGCGCGCGCCGGACAGAGCGGTCTCGCCGCTGCCGGCCTCGGCGGGAACGCTTGCCTCCGCTGCGCCCTCGGCACCCTCCGCGCTGCCGGGATCGGCGCCGGCGTCGGTCGCGAGCAGCGGGTTCTTTTCCATTTCCTGGTCGATGAAGGTTTGCAGCTCGCGGTGCGAGAACTGCAACAGCCGGATCGACTGCAGCAGCTGGGGGGTCATCACCAGGCTCTGGCTTTGACGCATCTGGAGCTTAGCGGAGAGCATTGAACACGCCTTGCGACATCCCGGACAGGATGGCCGGACAAAAACCCCGTCCGGGCCGACCGGCATCAAAGCTGGTCCGCATCTTGCTTGTCAATGCGCCCCCGGCTTTGGCCCGGCGAAACTGCCGCTCGGTCAGGCCTACCGGGTCAGAAGGTAAACTGGTCGCCGAGATAGAAGCGCCGGACGTCGACATTGTCGACGATTTCCTGCGGGTCGCCATGCGTCAGAACGGCGCCAGCATGCATGATGTAGGCGCGGTCGATGAGGCCGAGAGTCTCGCGGACGTTGTGGTCGGTGATCAGCACGCCGATGCCGCGCTGGGTGAGGTGGCGCACGAGGTCCTGGATGTCGGAGACGGCGATCGGATCGACGCCGGCGAAGGGCTCGTCGAGCAGCATGAAGGTCGGGCGCGAGGCGAGCGCCCGGGCGATCTCGCAGCGCCGACGCTCGCCGCCGGAGAGCGCCGTCGCCGGGGACTTGCGCAGGTGCTCGATGTGAAACTCCTCGAGCAAGGCGGTCAACTGGTCCTCGCGGGCCGACTTGTCCTTCTCGACCACTTCCAGCACGGCGCGGATGTTGTCCTCGACCGAAAGGCCGCGGAAAATCGAGGCCTCCTGCGGGAGATAGCCAATGCCGAGGCGCGCCCGGCGGTACATCGGGATCTGCGTGATGTCGTGCCCGTCGAGCTCGATCCGGCCGCCATCGACCGGTACCAGGCCGGTGATCATGTAGAAGCACGTGGTCTTGCCGGCGCCGTTCGGGCCGAGCAGGCCAACGGCCTCGCCGCGGCGCACGAAGACGTCGACATTGTCGACGACGCGGCGCCCGCGATAGGACTTGGTGATGCCGCTCGCCACCAGCGTGCCCGCGGTGTCGGTGCGCGCGGCGTCGCCCATCAGCGCATCGCGCGAGCCTGGCGCGGCGCCGATGATCCGCTGCGGGCCGGAGGCCGGGGCGCGGGTGTCGCGGTGCATCGGGGTATCGGTCATATGGCTAGGCCCACTGGATTGGGTTCGGCCCACGCGGTGCGGGCAATGCGCAACCGGCGGGCGTCCTGTTGCGGTAAGCGGTCCCGGACGAGACGCCGGGACGGCGGCCCTTGCGGGCCGCCAGCAGCGCGGCCTACTGGCCGGCGGGCTTCTGGTCCGGCGCCATCAGCATCTTGATGCGGCCACCGCCGTTGCCGCCGCCGCTGAACTGGGCGATGCCGGTGTCCATGTGGATGGTGAGCTTGGGTCCCCGGGCGACGTTCTCGCCTTGCGACAGCACCACGTTGCCCGTCAGCACGGCGAGCTGCGTCTTCATGTCGAAATTGGCGGTCTCGGCCGTCGCCACCTGGTCGGTCGACTTGATGTAGACCTTGCCGCTCGCCTCGATCCGGTCGATCTGGTTGTTGCCGCCGGGCAGTGCACCCTTGGAAGCCGCGAGCTTCGGTTTCGGTGCGTTCGCAGGGGCCTTCGCATCGGCCGCCGGGGCCTTGATGTAGTAGACCAAAAGCTTCGCCGTCTTGATCAACGTCTCGCCCTGCGACACCGAGACGTTGCCGCTGAAGGTCGCGAGCGCCTTGGCATCGTCGACGTCGAGCTGGTCGGATTCGATCGCGATCGGCTGGTCGCCTTGCACATTCAGGCCGTTGAAGGTGCCGGGCGCCTGGGCGAAAGCCGGCGCGGTTGCGCAGAGCAGGCCGGCCAGGACGAGATGGCGGGCGAAGGGGAGAAGCGGGCGTGTCATGGCGCTGAGCTTTCGGAAGGGGCGGGGCGGGCGGTGTCGGACGCAGCGTTCGCGTCGGTCGGAGCGTCTGAAGCGGAGGGCAGCATGGTCATCTTGACGCCGTCGCCGAAGCTCAAGAGCTTGCCGCCGTTTTTGACGGTGAGCGAGCCGGCATTGATCGTCTGGTTGGGCATGTCGATCGCCACGGGACCCTTGCCGACCATGTTGCCCGCGGCGAGGTCGATCTCGGCGTCCTTCAGCCGGATCGACATGCCATCGGTGGTGTCGACGGTGATGTCGTCGAAGAGATTAAGCTTCTGCGCCTTCTGGTCGTAGTGGCCGCGCGTGGCGACGATGTCGGCGGTGGTATCGGCGCGCACCCCGACGTTCGCCTTGATCGTCTCGAGATCGACGCCGCCGCCGTCGAGCGACTGGATGGCGCGCTGGGCGACCATCGAATAAGGCCGGCCGGCCTTGTCGAAGCCCGTCATCCGCGGGTCCTCCATGACGATGCGGCCGTTGTCGAGGCTGGCGGAGGAGATCGAGACGTCGTCCGGAAGGCTGCGCGCGAAGAAGGTGACGAGGCCACCGCCGACGACGATGACCACGGCGAGCAGCGGCAAGCCGACCTTCAGCACCCGGACGAGGCGCGAGTGCCGGCGGGCGCGGGCGAATTCGCGCTCCGAGCGGACATGATCGTGCTGGCCGCCGAAGACAGCCGTCGGCACCGCCCTGTCCATGTGTCCTGTGCTCGCCGTCAAACCGCTTGTCCTGCGCTTTCTGCCTGATGCTGCATCACGATGGCGCCCGAGCGCCAGGCCAGGCGCCGGGGCGGGCGGCGAACGAAGGTTGACCGTGACCGCTCCCGAGAGAGCGAGCCGGTATGCCAGCAATATGGGATTTTTGCGTCCCGTTAAAGAGAGGGGCCCCGCCCGCGTTTTTGTCGCGCTTGGCAAGCCCCTGGCGAAAGTCTATCGAACAAGGGTTAGCAAATCATGATGGTGGATGTGACTTGGCCTCTGCACAGGACCTGATCGACCGGCGACGCCTTCGGCGCAAGCTCGGCTTCTGGCGCGTGCTGGCGGTGCTTTTCCTCGCCGCGGCGGTCGTCGGCATCCCGCTGGCGCTGCGGTCCGCTGATGGCCCGCTCGGCGTCGGCAACCAGATCGCCCGGGTGGAGATCGCGGGCCTGATCACCGAGGACGACAAGCTGCTCGACCTCCTGAAGGACCTCAAAGACGACGCCTCGGTCAAAGCGGTGATCCTGCGGATCGACAGCCCCGGCGGCACCACGGTCGGTGGCGAGACGCTCTACCGTGCCGCCCGCGAGATCGCCAAGGTCAAGCCTGTGGCCGCCGAGGTCGGCACTCTCGCCGCCTCCGCCGGCTATATGGTCGCCGCCGCCTCGGATCACATCGTCGCCCGCGAGACCTCGATCGTCGGCTCGATCGGCGTGCTGTTCCAGTATGTCGACGCATCGGTGCTGCTCGGCAATGTCGGCGTCGACGTGAAGGCCATCAAGTCGTCGCCGATGAAGGCCGAGCCCTCGCCCTTCGCGCCGGCGAGCCAGGAATCGCAGGACATGATCCGCCGCCTGGTGATGGACACCTACCAGTGGTTCGTCGCGCTGGTCGGCGAGCGCCGGCCGATCGATCCGGCCGAAGTGCTGCGGCTCGCCGACGGCTCGGTCTTCACCGGGAGGCAGGGTCTTGCCAACCATCTCGTCGACGCGCTGGGCGGCGAGGACGAAGTGCGTTCCTGGCTGGAGAACGACCGGAAAGTCGCCAAGGGCCTCGAGATCGTCGACCGCAAGCCGGCGAAGGAGGATGGCTTCGGCTGGTCGCCCTTCGCCGAGGCGCGCGCCTTCGCCTTCGCCACCCTCGGCCTCGATCCGGCGGCCGAGACCTTGCCGCAGGCGCTGGCGCGGGGCACCGGCCAGATCAGCGGCCTCGTCTCGCTCTGGTCGCCCGGCGCCGGCTTCGGCGGGCGTTGACGCGGCCGTTGCGAAGCCGAAGAGCGATCTGGCATATTGATCTCGCCATCCCGCTGCCGTTAAAGTCGGTTTAGAGGTCACGCACCGCAGGCCGGCGTTCGCCGGAGCCGCCGACATCTGGCCCGTTCTCGGGCAGCATGGGCATTTCCGGAAATCGCCGTCGGCGGACGATCCGCCCCTTTCGACCCAAAGACACTGGAGCAGTCCGTGATCAAGTCCGAACTCGTGCAGATCATCGCGAGCCGAAATCCGCACCTCTACCAGCGTGACGTCGAGACCATCGTCAACGCCATCTTCGACGAGATCACCGACGCGCTCTGCGAGAGCAACCGCGTCGAGTTGCGCGGCTTCGGCGCCTTCTCGGTGAAGAACCGCCCGCCGCGCTCCGGCCGCAACCCGCGCACCGGCGAGTCGGTCGATGTCGAGGAGAAGTGGGTGCCGTTCTTCAAGGCCGGCAAGGAGCTGCGCGAGCGCCTGAACGACGGCGGCTGACCCGCCCCGCCGGCTCTCGGACCGGTCCGCCGGCCGGGCGTCGCAAGCCGTCATCGACACGGCGCGATTGACCATCCGCGCCGGACTGCCATATCGATGCTCTGGCAAGACCGCGTCCGGTGAAACCAGGACGACAAGCGCAGGGATGCATGATGATCTCCAGAATTCTGTCCTTCGTGATCCTGGTGCCGCTGGCGATCCTCCTGGTCGTGTTCTGCGTATCGAACCGCGAGGTGGTCACCATCTCGCTCGATCCGCTTGGCACCATGCCGCACTTCACTTTCGGCCTGCCGCTGTTCATCATCCTGATGGGCGCGGTGATCGTCGGGGTCGTCCTCGGCGGCATGGGCACCTGGCTGACCCAGGCGCACTACCGTCGCAAGGCCGCGCTCCGCAAGGCCGAGGTCGCACGGCTTCGCCGCGAGGCGGATGACGCCAACGAGCGCCTGCGCCTGCTGCGCGAAGAACCGGTCCCGACATCGACCGCCCTCGTCGCACCCCGCGCCGCCTGACCTGACGTGCGCCGACTTTCGGGGCAGCGCGTAGAGGAACGCTGCCCCGAGCGAAGTCTGCTGGCATTTAGCTTGGCCGGATGCTGAGGAAGTGCTGGGCTTCCGGCAATCAGGTCAGCGACGTGTCGCTCTTCGCCATTCCCTGACCTAAGCACCGGCTGGCTTCGAGACCCCCGGTGCCGGCTGCGTGCCTGCCGCAAGGTGGGCGGCGAAGGCGTCGAAGAAGCGCGTGGCGAGCTTGTTGATCGTCGATTCGATCAGCCGTCCGCCGAACTGGGCGATCCGTCCGGAAATTTCGGTGTCGAGAACGGCATAGTGCACCACGGTCTCATGCCCGTCTTCCTCGAGCCGGACGTCGGCACTGCCTTTGGCGAACCCGGCCATGCCGCCCTTGCCCTCGCCGATGATCGTATAGCGCGAGGGCGCCTCGACGTTTTCAAGCCGGATGATGCCGTTCAGCCGCAGCCGGATCGGCCCGATCCGAAACGAGACCGTCGTCTCCATGCGGCCGGGCGAGGTCATTTCCAGCCGCTCGCAGCCGGGAATGCATGCGCCGAGTACCGCCGGGTCGTTCAGCGCCGTCCAGACGGCATCCCGCGGGGCGGGCAGGCGAAATTCGCCGGTGAGATCCATATCCTCGTCCCTTCTGCCGCCTTCCTCGCTGCGGAAAAAGGACTGCTGCCGGCCAAACCGTCTGGCATCCGAAAAGGATGCGCCAGGGCCGTTCCATCTTTGCCGTTCCATCGGTCGAGGCGAGGGCATCCGTCCGTCATGAGGTCGGTCGACCCCCGTTCGGCTTGCCCTGCCGCGCGCCGGCGTTTTGCCAAGCGGCAGCCAAAGAGATAGAGGAGCCCATGCCGATTGTCAGCCGCAAGGAAATGCCCCGTTGAGCGGACCGCGCCGTCCCCGCAAAGAACCGCCGCCGTTCAGGCCGCGTGAAACCCGCCGGCGCGAAACGCCCGCAGCCGTCTCGGCGCCTGCCGAGCCTGCGCCGGAGCCGGCGGTCGCGCGCGTCGCCAACGCCGACCGGCCGCCGCTGCGCAGCCATGCCGGCGCGCGGCCGCAGGAGCGCCTGCCGGTGATCCTCACCGTCGAGCCGGATGGCGACTACGCCCTCCTCGACTCCGGTGCCGGCGAAAAGCTCGAGCGCTACGGTCCCGTCGTCGTGCGCCGGCCGGAGAACCAGGCGATCTGGCAGCGCCGGCTCCCCGATGCCGACTGGGAGGATGCCGATGCCGTCTTCACCGGCGATACCGACGAGGAAGGCATCGGCCGCTGGCGCTTCCCGAAGACGCCGCTCGGCGAGACCTGGCCGCTGGAGCACAAGGGCCTGTCCTATCTCGGCCGCTTCACGTCGTTCCGCCACACCGGCGTGTTTCCCGAGCAGGCCGGCCACTGGGCCTATGTCACCGCGGCGATCGAGGCGGCCAGGCGCCCGGTGCGGGTGCTCAACATGTTCGGCTATACCGGCCTTGCCTCGCTGCTCGCCGCCCGGGCCGGCGCCGAGGTGACGCATGTCGACGCCTCGAAGAAGGCGATCCTCTGGGCGCGCGAGAACCAGGAGCTCGCCGGCCTCACCGACAAGCCGATCCGCTGGATCTGCGAGGATGCCGTGCGCTACGCCGAGCGCGAGGTGAAGCGCGGTAGCCGCTACGACATCGTCCTTCTCGACCCGCCGAAATTCGGCCGCGGCCCGAAGGGCGAGGTCTGGCAGATCTTTGACGACCTGCCCCATCTCCTCGACCTGTCGCGCGATCTCCTGTCGGAGCGCCCGCTCGGGCTGATCCTCACCGCCTACTCCATCCGCTCGTCGTTCTACTCGCTTTCGGCGCTGATGGCGCAGACCCTGCGCGGCAAGGGCGGCACGATCGAATCCGGCGAGCTGATCATCCGCGAGGCCGGCGACGAGCCGCGCAGCCTCTCCACCTCGCTCTTTTCGCGCTGGATCCCCTGATGCCCGACGATCGCAACGACGACCACGCCGACCAGCCCGAACGCGCGCCCCGCCGGCCTGACCTTGCCGCCCCCGGCCGGGTAAAAGACCTTTCCAGCGTCTCCAACCCGATCATCAAGGACATCCGTGCGCTCGGGCTGAAGAAGCACCGCGAGGAGACCGGCCTGTTCATCGCCGAGGGGCTGAAGCTCGTCATCGACGCGCTCGACGCCGGCTGGAAGATCGAGACGCTGGTGGTCGCGAAATCCCAGCTGCATAATCCGCTGCTGACCAAGACCGCCGCCCGCACCGTGGCGCTTGGCGCAGACGTGGTGGAGGCCTCGGAGAAGGTGCTGGGCGTCATCACCCGGCGCGACAACCCGCAGAGCGCCATCGGGGTGTTCAAGCAGAAGACCGTCGGCCTCGACGCGCTCGACATCGGCCGCGACGGCGTCGTGGTGGCGCTCGATCGGGTGCGCGATCCCGGCAATCTCGGCACCATCCTGCGCACTGCGGACGCCGTCGGTGCCAAGGGCGTGGTGCTGATCGGCGACTGCGTCGACCCGTTCTCGCTGGAGACCGTGCGCGCCACGATGGGCTCGATCTTCGCCGTGCCGATCGTCCGGGCGAGCGAGGGGCAGTTCCTCGGCTGGCGCACGAAATTCCGCGGCCTTGTCGCGGGCACCCACATGTCCGGCACCACCGACTACCGGACGCCCGACTATGCCGCCAAGGCGACGCTGCTCTTGATGGGCAACGAGCAGGCGGGCCTCTCCGAGCCGCTGGCGAAATCCTGCGAGATGCTGCTTCGCATTCCCCAGGCCGGCCGGGCCGACAGCCTGAACCTTGCCATCGCCACCGGCATCATGCTGTTCGAGGTCCGGCGCAAGGCGCTCGTGCTGTGAGGATCATGCTCGCCGTCAACGCCTTCATCGTGGCGCTTGCGGTCGTCGCCGACCAGGCGATCAAGGCCGTGGTGGTTGCCGAGATGCCGCTCGGCAGCGCGATCGAGCTGCTGCCGTTCCTCGCGCTCTACCACGCCCGCAACGAGGGCATCGCCTTCTCGATGTTCGCCGGCTTCGACGACATCGGCCTCGTGCTGCTGGCCACCGCCGTGCTCGGCTTCGTCGCCTGGCTCTGGTGGAAGACGCCGGCCGACCGGAAGTTGACGCATTTCGCCTTCGCGATCATCGTCGGCGGCGCGATCGGCAACCTGATCGACCGCGTGCGGCTCGGCTACGTCACCGACTACGTGCTGTTCCACACGCCGGTCTGGTCGTTCGCGGTGTTCAACCTCGCCGACGCCTTCATCTCCGTCGGCGCAGCGATCATCGTCCTCGACGAGTTCCTGCTGGCGGGCCGCAGGAAGCAGGCGGCCGCCGAACCGCGCGGCGACTGAGGCCAGAAGCGGGGTATGGGCACAGCGCAGAACAGACAAGGAGACGGCGGATGAGCGACAGTTTCAGGGCGATCCTCGTCTCGCGCGGCGAAGACCGGGTGCAATCCGTCGAGATCGTCGAGATGACGCCGGACCAGCTGATGGACGGCGACGTCGACATCGCGGTCGACGCCACGACGGTGAACTACAAGGACGGCCTTGCCATCACCGGCCGCTCGCCGGTGGTGCGCCGCTGGCCGATGATCCCCGGCATCGACCTCGCCGGCACGGTGATCTCGTCGGCCAATCCCGACTGGGCGGCGGGCGACCGCGTGGTGCTCAACGGCTGGGGCGTCGGCGAGACGCATTACGGCGCCTATGCCGGGCGCGCCCGGCTGAAGGGCGAGTGGCTGGTGCCGTTGCCGGCGGCCTTCACGCCGATGCAGGCGATGGGCATCGGCACTGCCGGTTATACCGCGATGCTGTGTGTGATGGCGCTCGAGGCCGCCGGCCGCAAGCCGGGCGACGGCCCGGTGCTGGTGACGGGCGCCGCCGGCGGCGTCGGCTCGATCGCCGTGGCGCTGCTCGCCGGCCTCGGCTGGGAGGTCGTCGCCTCGACCGGCCGGCCGGCGGAGGCGGCGTACCTGAAGGGCCTCGGCGCGACCGAGATCATCGACCGGGCCGAGCTCTCCGCGCCCGGCAAGCCGCTGGCCGCGCCGCGCTGGGCCGCCGCCATCGACTCCGTCGGCAGCCATACCCTTGCCAATGTCCTGGCGCAGACCCATTACAAGGGTGTCGTCGCGTGCTGCGGGCTGGCCCAGGGCATGGACCTTCCGGCATCGGTTGCACCGTTCATCCTGCGCGGGGTTTCGCTTCTCGGGATCGATTCCGTCATGGCGCCCAAACCGGAGCGGCTCGAGGCCTGGCGCCGGTTGGCGGCCGATCTCGATCCGGCACGGCTCGCCGACATCACTACCGAGATCGGCTTCGACGACCTCATCGGCGCGGCGCAGCGGATCGTCGATGGCGGCATCCGCGGTCGCCTTGCGGTCGCCGTATCGTGAAGCGTGAAGGGCCGATAAAGGACGCAGTCCTGCCGCGAATGGACGGCGGGCGCGTTTCGGTCACGAAAGCTTCGCGGAACGAATATAATTCGCTACAACAGGCGGCGGAACCGCAGGTGTCTGAGGTGGAGGGTCACATGAACCTATTGAGGACGGCCGACGCCACGCCGGGCTCCGGCGACCTGGGGCACTATCCGCTGGGCGCCGCGGTGCGCGCCTTCGTTCCAGCGCCGGTCCGCCGGATGAAGGGCCGCTTCGATCCGAATGGTCGCGTCCTCGGCCGCCTCGGCACGCTTGAGGTGCGCCTCGCCCGGTCGCGCGACGAGGTCAAGGCGGCGCAGCAGCTGCGCTACCATGTGTTCTACGAGGAGATGTCGGCCAAGCCCTCGGTGCTGCAGAAGCTCACCCGGCGCGACAAGGATACCTTCGACCGCTACTGCGATCACCTTCTGGTGGTCGACACCGCCCGCGGCGGCCGCCTCGCCGAGCAGATCGTCGGCACCTACCGGCTGATGCTGCCGGAAGCGGCGGCGATGGCCGGCGGTTACTATACCGAGCAGGAATTCCAGATCGCGCCGCTGATTGCCCGCCACCCCGGCAAGCGCTTCATGGAGCTCGGCCGCTCTTGCGTGCTGAAGCCCTATCGCGGCAAGCGCACGGTCGAGCTGCTCTGGCAGGGCATCATGGCCTATGTCCGCCAGCACCGCATCGACGTGCTGTTCGGCTGCGCCTCGCTGTCGGGTACCGACCCCGAAAGACTGGCGCTGCCGCTGTCGTTCCTGCGCTCCAACGCCTCGGCGCCGGCCGAATGGCGGGTCCTGGCGCAGCCGCACCGCGGCCTGCCGGTGGACGAGGACGTCGTCTGCGCCGACCCGCGCCGGGCGCTGGCCTCGCTGCCGCCGCTGCTGAAGGGGTATTTGAGGATAGGCGGCTATATCGGCGGCGACGCCGTGGTCGATGCGCAGTTCGGCACCACCGACGTGCTCGTGGTCGTCCCGGTCGCCAACATCGATCCGCGCTACATCGAATACTACGGGCCGGACTCGCGCTTCGCCGCCTGAGCGATAGAAGGCGGCGGCCAAGCCTTGCTGCGGTTTGGTCTCACACACCACAAGAGGCTGGGCGTTCAAGCCTCTTCCAGACTAGGCTTTCCCGGACTAAGCCTTCCCGGACGCGGCCTGAACGCGACGCAGCCCGAGGTCAGCCGCTCCGTCAGCCGCTCCGTCAGCGCGGAGGCGCGGCTCTACTGGCCGACGCGGACGACGCTGCGGGTGGTGACATCGACGATCACCGGCAGGCCGTTGTAGTAGAAGTAGGCGTAGCTCGCCTCGCCTTCGAGCGGCACCAGGTGGATCACCTCAGGCACGGTCTCGCCGAGCGTCGGCGCGAAGCGAAGGCTGGAATCGTCGACCGGGTTCTCGACCGCAAAATCATAGACGTTGACGCGCACGGCCGCCTTGGCGGGCTCCGCCGCCTGTCCATGCGCGATGCCGGTAAAGGCGAGCATTGTCAGGAGAGTGGTCAGCGACGGGCGGTGGGTCATGCGTTCCTCGGGGACTGGCAGGCGGACCAGATGGCCACCCGCACCGCCCCAATATAGAACGGCCCCCGCCGCTTGATAATGGCCGCGTGTGCGGCGCACGCAATTCTCTTGCAGTGTTGCTCTCGCCTCTTCCGGTGCGGCCACAACGGTGGACAGCGGGGCCGGGGCCTTTCCGCCGCCGCGCCCCACCGCTATGCCAGAGGTGCCACGCTGCCAGCGGCCCGCCGGAGGGCCGGCAGCCCGGCGGTCCGCCTTCGGAGCTGCTCTTTGAGGCGGCCTATCGGGGCAGAACTTCTAGGAGACGATCGATCGCCGCGATGAAAGAGGAGAACGCCCCGACGCCGATGATGGCGCAGTACATCGAGATCAAGGCGGCCAATCCCGATTGCCTGCTGTTCTACCGGATGGGCGATTTCTACGAGCTGTTCTTCGAGGACGCCGCCATCGCCTCGCGCGCGCTCGGCATCGCGCTGACCCGCCGCGGCAAGCACCAGGGCGAGGACATCCCGATGTGCGGCGTGCCGGTGGTCTCGTCCGACGACTACCTGCAGCGGCTGATCGGCCTCGGCCACCGCGTCGCGGTCTGCGAGCAGCTGGAGGATCCGGCCGAGGCGCGCAAGCGCGGTGGCAAGTCGCCGGTCAAGCGCGACGTCGTCCGCCTCGTCACCCCCGGCACCATCACCGAAGAGCGCCTGCTCGATCCCGGCCGGCCGAACTATCTGATGAGCCTTGCCCGCCTCGGCGGCTCGGGGCCGCAGGCCGAGTACGCGCTGGCCTGGGCCGATCTCTCGACCGGGCAGTTCACCGTCAAGGCGAGCGATGCGGCGCGGCTGTCGACCGACATGCTGGCGGTCGAGCCGTCGGAGATCATCGTCGCCGACACGGTGTTCCACGATGCGGCGCTGAAGCCGCTGTTTGCCCAGCTTCGCCAGCTTGCTCGGCCGGAGCCTGCCGTGCTCTTCGATGCCGCGACGGCCGCCGCGCGGCTCTGCCGCTTCTACGATGTCGCGACGCTCGACGGCTTCGGCGAGTTCGGCCGGGCGGAGCTTGCCGCGGCCGCCGCGCTCCTCGCCTATCTCTCGAAGACGCAGTTCGCCGCCAAGCCGGCTCTCGCGCGGCCCGAGCGCCTCGGCAGCAATGCGGTGATGCTGATCGACCCGGCGACCCGGGCGAGCCTCGAGCTGACCCGCTCGACCGACGGCAAGCGGCAGGGCAGCCTGCTCGCCACCATCGACCGCACCGCCACCGGCGGCGGCTCGCGCCTCCTCGCCCAGCGCCTCGCCGGCCCGCTGACGGCACCGGCGGCGATCCGGCGGCGGCTCGATGCGGTCGGCTTCTTCGCCGAGGAGCAAGGCCTGCGTGCGGGCCTGCGCGCGCTTCTGAAGACGCTGCCCGACACCGAGCGCGCGCTGTCGCGCCTGTCGCTCGAACGCGGCGGCCCGCGCGACCTTGCCGCCGTTCGCCACGGGCTCGCCGTCGCCCGCGAGATCGCCGCACTGCTCGCCGGCAAGCCGCTGCCGGACGAGCTCGGAGCTGCCGTCGCAGGGCTCGCGGCGCTGCCGGCCGGCATCGAGGGGGAGCTTGCCGGCATGCTGGCCGAGACCGTGCCGCTGCAGAAGCGCGACGGCGGCTTCATCCGCGACGGCGCCATTCCCGGGCTCGACGAGGCGCGCGCGCTGCGCGACCGCTCGCGCCGGGTGATCGCCGAGCTGCAGGGGCGCTATGCCGAGGAGACCGGCGTCCGCTCGCTGAAGATCAAGCACAACAACGTGCTCGGCTATTTCGTCGAGGTCTCCGAGGCGCATGCACCCTCGCTGAACGGCACCGACGCGCTGAAGGCGCGCTTCTTCCACCGCCAGACCATGGCGAACTGCCTGCGCTTCTCGACCGTGGAGCTCTCCGACCTCGAAAGCCGCATCGCCGGGGCCGCCGCCGAGGCGCTGGCGCTGGAACTCGCATCGTTCGAGACGCTGTCGGCGGTTATCGTCGCGGCCTCCGCGCCGCTGCAGCAGGCGGCCGAGGCGCTCGCCGTGCTCGACGTTTCCGCAGCGCTGGCGGAGCTTGCGCTGTCCGAGGCCTGGACCCGGCCGGAGGTCGACGACAGCCTCGCCTTCGCCATCGAGGGCGGCCGGCATCCGGTGGTCGAGGCGGCGCTGAAGGCGGGATCGGGCGATCCCTTCATCGCCAACGACTGCGACCTCTCGCCGCCGTCGGCCAGCGGCAAGGATTCCAAGGCCGGCGCGATCTGGCTGCTGACCGGCCCGAACATGGGCGGCAAGTCGACCTTCCTGCGCCAGAACGCGCTGATCGCCGTCCTCGCCCAGGCTGGCGCCTACGTGCCGGCGACCTCGGCGCATATCGGCGTCGTCGAGCGGCTGTTCTCGCGCGTCGGCGCGTCCGACGATCTGGCGGAGGGGCGCTCGACCTTCATGGTCGAGATGGTCGAGACCGCCGCGATCCTCAACCAGGCCGATGTGCGCACGCTGGTGATCCTCGACGAGATCGGCCGGGGCACCGCGACCTATGACGGCCTGTCGATCGCCTTTGCCGCGGTCGAGCACCTGCACGAGGCGAACCGCTGCCGGGCACTGTTCGCCACCCACTTCCACGAGATGACCGCGCTCTCGTCCCGCCTGAAGCGGCTGAAGAACGCCACCATGCGGGTGAAGGAGTGGGAGGGCGAGGTGATCTTCCTGCACGAGGTGAAGCCCGGCGTCGCCGACCGCTCCTACGGCGTCCAGGTGGCGAAGCTCGCCGGCCTGCCGCCGAGCGTCATCGACCGCGCGCGGCAGGTGCTGCATGAGCTGGAGAAGGGCGAGCAAGGCGAGAAGCGCACCGCCTTCATCGACGATCTCCCGCTGTTTGCCGCCGTTGCCCGGCGCGAGCCCGACAAGGTAGCCGAGCCGCCGGCGGCGCTGGCGGCGCTCGCCGGCATTAACCCCGACGAGATGAGCCCGCGCGAGGCGCTGGAGGCGCTCTACCGCCTGAAGTCGCTCGCCTGACGCGAAGCGGCGCGCCCACTCTGCGCTCTGCGCGTCGACAAGGACTGCAGGCGGGGCCGGCTTCTCGGCTGACGCGCTCCTCCGAGCGAGTGCCGCGACGGTTCGCATGGCGACGTTAACCGAAATGGCCTATACGCCCGGTCCGACGCTATTGATCCGAGGTCCGTCGCGGTGACGACGGGGCTGCGGCAGGACCGATGACATGCCGCTGGAAACCCGCAAGATCTCGCTGAAGGAAAACGCTCCGGCCGAGGGCGTGGCCGGCCTGCGCATGGGCGAGATCATCGACGTGCCCGCTCTGGTGCGCGACCTCGCCGCTTCGGCGGGCGCCGAGCCCGGCAGCGTCGCGCCAGCCAAGATGCGGGCCGACGTGCTCGCCCTCCTGAAGGACCGCATCGCCACCGGCCGCACCGCGGCGGAAGCCATGCTGTTCGAGGACGGCAGCGGCCTGTTCTGCGCCGCCCGGCTGTCGGCCCTGCAGGACGAGATCATCCGCGCGGTCTACGACTTCGCGCTCGAGCGCGTCTTCGTCGCCTCCAACCTCTCCTCCGGCGAGCGTGTCGCCGTGGTGGCCGTCGGCGGCTATGGCCGGGGGACGCTGGCGCCGGGCTCGGACATCGATCTCCTGTTCCTGCTGCCCTACAAGCAGACCGTCCTCGGTGAGCAGGTGCTGGAATTCCTGCTCTATCTGCTCTGGGATCTCGGCTTCAAGGTCGGCCACGCCACCCGGTCCGTGGAGGAGTGCATCAAGCTCGCCAAGACCGACTTCACCATCCGCACCGCGCTCCTGGAGCGCCGGCTGGTGGTCGGCGACCGCATGCTGCTGGAGGAACTCTCCGAGCGCTTCGACAAGGAAGTGGTGCAAGGCACCGCGCAGGAATTCGTCGCCGCCAAGCTTGCCGAGCGCGATGCCCGCCACACCAAGAGCGGCGACACCCGCTATCTCGTCGAGCCCAACGTCAAGGAGGGCAAGGGCGGCCTGCGCGACCTCAACACGCTGTTCTGGATCGCCAAGGACTACTACCGCGTCGAGACCTCGGAGGAACTCGTCGCCGCCGGCGTGTTCTCGCGGCGCGAGGCGCGCCTCTTCCGCAAGGCCGAGGATTTCCTCTGGGCGGTGCGCTGCCACATGCATTTCCTCACCGGCAAGGCCGAGGAGCGCCTGTCCTTCGACATCCAGCCGGAGATCGCCCGGCGGCTCGGCTACAATGCCCATCCGGGCATGCGCGACGTCGAGCGCTTCATGAAGCACTACTTCCTGATCGCCAAGGAGGTCGGCGACCTCACCGGCATCTTCTGCGCGGCGCTGGAGGAAGAGCAGGCGAAGGACTTGCCGGGCCTGAAGGGCTTCGTGCGCAGCCTTCGCAACCGAGCCCGAAAAATTCCCGGCACGCTCGACTTCCACATCGACAACAACCGCATCAACATCAGCGGCAAGGAGGTCTTCGAGAAGGATCCGGTCAACCTCATCCGGATCTTTGCGCTCGCTGCCGCGCTGAAGCTCGAATATCACCCGGATGCGCTGAAGCTGATCCGCCGCTCGCTGCGGCTGATCGGGCCGGCGCTGAGGGAGGATCCGGACGCCAACAGCCTGTTCCTCGACGTCCTCACCGACGTGACCGACCCGGAGCTGCATTTGCGGCGCATGAACGAGGCCGGCGTGCTCGGCCGCTTCATCCCGGATTTCGGCCGCATCGTCTCGATGATGCAGTTCAACATGTACCACCACTATACCGTCGACGAGCACCTGCTGCGCTCGGTCGCCATCCTCTCGCGGATCGAGAAGGGCGAGCTCGTCGCCGACCATCCGATGGCGAGCGAGATCGTCACCCCGCTGAAGGACCGCGTGCCGCTCTACGTGGCGCTGCTGCTGCACGACGTCGCCAAGGGGCGGCCGCAGGACCATTCGATCGCCGGCGCGAAGATCGCCCGCGAACTCTGCCCGCGCCTCGGCCTCGACGAGCGCGAGACCGAGCTCGTCGCCTGGCTGATCGAGGAGCACCTGGTGATGTCGATGACCGCCCAGCAGCGCGACCTCAACGACCGCAAGACGATCATCGACTTCGCCGAACGCGCCCAGACCCTCGACCGGCTGAAGCTGCTGACCGTGCTCACCGTCTGCGATATCCGCGCCGTCGGCCCCGGCGTCTGGAACGGCTGGAAGGGGCAGCTCCTGCGCACGCTCTACTACGAGACCGAGCTGATGCTGACCGGCGGCTTCTCGCAGTCCTCGCGCAAGCAGCGCTTCGCCCATGCCAAGGAGAAGCTCGCCGAGCGCCTCGCCGACTGGCCGGCGGCGGAGGCCGAGGCCTATGTCGAGCTGCATTACCAGAACTACTTCCTGACGACGCCGCTCGAGGAGCAGCGCCGGCATGCCGACTTCATCCGCCAGACGGGGGAGGGCGACGAGCAGCTGGCCACCATGGTGCGCACCGACGCCTACCAGGCGATCACCGAGATCACCGTTCTCGCGCCCGACCATCCGCGGCTGCTGTCGATCATCACCGGCGGCTGCGCGGCGGCCGGCGGCAACATCGCCGACGCGCAGATCTTCACCATGACCGATGGACGGGCGCTCGACGTCATCACCATCAACCGTGAATTTGCCGATGACGAGGACGAACTGCGCCGGGCCGAGCGGATCGGGCGCTACATCCGCGAGGTGCTGCAGGGCAAGCAGGGCATGCCGGACCTCATCGCCCAGCGCAAGAACGGCCGCGGCATGAAGCTGTTCTCGCTGAAGCCGCGCGTCACCGTCGACAACGCGCTGTCGAACCAGTTCACGGTGGTCGAGGTCGACGGCATCGACCGCCCGGGCCTCCTGTCCGACCTCACCAGCGCGCTCTCCGACCTCAGTCTCGACATCCGCTCGGCGCACATCTCCACCTATGGCGAGAAGGTGGTCGACGTGTTCTACGTCACCGACCTCATCGGCATGAAGATCGCCAGCCCCAGCCGCGTCGAGCGGATCGAGCAGCGCCTCACCTCGGTGTTCGAGAGCCCGGAGGGCGAGCTTTCCTCGCGCACCGCCATGCCCTCCACCAAAGCTTTCGGTTTCGCCGCCAAATGAGCCTGATCTCCAAATTTGCCACCGTCGGTGGCGCGACCCTCTTCTCGCGCGTCTTCGGCTTCGGCCGCGAGATGATGATGGCCTCGGCGCTCGGCATCGGGCCGGTTGCCGACGCGTTCAACCTCGCCTTCCGCTTCCCCAACCTCTTCCGCCGGCTGTTTGCCGAAGGCGCGTTCAACGCCGCCTTCATCCCGCTCTTCGCCCGCTCGCTGGAGGAAGACGGCGAGGAGGGCGCACGGGCCTTCGCGACGGAGATCTTCTCGACGCTCTTCGTCGTCCTCGCCGGCGTCACAGCCATTGCGATGGTGTTCATGCCCTTCCTCGTGCAGACGGTGATCGCGCCCGGCCTTGCCGCCTGCGTCGACGATCCCGCCAACGCCGCGCAAGCGATCTCCTGCGACGACCGCTTCGAGATCACCGTCGCCTTCTCGCGCATCATGTTCCCCTACCTCGCCTCGATGTCGCTGATGGCGATGGTGTCGGGCATCCTCAACGCCTTCCGCCGCTTCTTCGCCGCGGCAATCGCGCCGAGCCTCCTCAACTTCATCCTGATCGGCGTTCTCGCCTGGTGCCACTGGACCGGCGCCGACACCCGCACCATCGGCTTCCTGATGAGCTGGGGCGTGCTCGTCGCTGGCGTCGCGCAGCTGGCCGTCGTCACCTTCGCCATGCGGATGGCGGGCTTCGGCGTCTCGCTGCAGCGGCCGCGCTGGACCAAGGGCCTGAGGCGTCTCCTGATCCTCGCCGGGCCCGCCGCGCTGATCGGCGGCATCACCCAGATCAACCTCTTCGTCGGCCAGGCCATCGCCTCCTACAAGCCGGGCGCGGTGTCGATCCTCACCTATGCCGACCGGCCCTACCAGCTGCCGCTCGGCATGGTCGGCGTCGCCATCGGCGTCGTGCTGCTGCCCGAGCTTGCCCGGGCGCTGAAGGCCGGGCGCCTTGCCGAGGCGCAGCACACCCAGAACCGCAGCCTCGAATTTGCACTGTTCCTCACCGTCCCGGCGGCGGTGGCGCTGTTCCTGATCCCCGAGCCGATCATCCGGCTGATCTACGAGCGCGGCGCCTTCGATGCCGGAACCACCAAGGCTGTCGCCGACGTGCTCGGCCTCTACGCCCTCGGCCTGCCGGCTTTCGTGTTGATCAAGGTGTTCTCGCCCGGCTATTTCGCCCGCGAGGACACCCGCACGCCGATGATCGTCACATCGGCCTCGGCGGTCGGCAACATCGTGCTGTCGCTGATCCTCTTCTACTACTTCGCCGAGAAGGGCATCGCCTTGGCGACGACGCTCGCCGGCTGGATGAACGCGCTGCTGCTGTTCGAGGGCCTCCGCCGCAAGGGGCTCTGGCACCTCGACCGGCCGCTGGTGAAGCGCGGCGCCCTGGTCTTCGTCTCGGCCGGCCTGATGGGCATCGCCCTTGTCGGGCTCGAAGGGCTGACGCGGCCCTGGCTGGTGCCGAGCGCCAGCGTCGTCTCGCAGATCGCCGGCATCGGCGTCCTCGTTGGCGCCGCCATGGCCGTCTACTTCGCGCTGACGCTCGCGACCGGCGCCGTCGACCGCAACCTCGTGCTGAAGGTCGTGAAGCGCCGGCGCTGAGCGGAGGCCATCGCGCGCCTCCGGATCCCGGAGCGTTTCCCGGTCGGCGCGCCCGGCCACCGGATGTGTCGGCGTTTCGCTTGCCTGCCTACACGTTTAGCGGGTTAGCTCCGGTATATCTGCAACCATTTCATGTTCCGATGCGTCGACGTCCGGATGGGCCGGCCGCGCGGGAACGGCAGAGATGGCAGGCGAACGTGGCGAGCGACTGCACTATGTCGACGCGCTGAGGGTCGGGGCCTTCGGCGTCCTCATCCTCTATCACGCCTCCGCCGCCTTCTTTCCGGGGATGGTCTGGCTGGTCCACAGCGCCGAGACGAGCGCGCTCCTGGAGGCGGTGATGAACCAGCCGCGCGCCTGGCGGCTGCCGCTGCTGTTCTTCGTCGCCGGCATGGGCGCCTGCTTTGCCGCGTCCCGCACCCGTCCTTCCGTCTTTCTCGCCGAGCGCCTTCGCCGCCTTCTGCCGCCGCTGATGGCCGCCATGGCGCTTTTCGTCGTTCCGCAGGTCTGGTGCGAGCGGGTGATGGAGGAGGGTTACAAAGGCTCGCTCGCGACCTTCTGGCTGACGCGCTACTTCACCGAGGGCAAATACCCGGAGGGCAACATCACCTGGGCGCACATGTGGTTCGTCGGCTATCTCCTGGCGATCATGGTCGCCGTGGTGCCGCTGCTCCGATGGGCCACAAGGCCAGGCGGGCTTTCCGGCAAGCTCGAGCAAGCCGCCCGCGGCCCCTGGCTCTACGCCTTCTTCCTCGCGCCGCTGGCGCTGAACCTTGGCCTGTCGCCGTTCTTTCCGCGCCAGACCAACGCGCTCTACAATGACGGCGCCTGGTTCGCCACGTGGTCGGCCTGGTTCGGCCTCGGCTATGTCTTCGCCCGGCACCATGGGCCGCTCATCGGCCGCATCGTCGCCTTGCGCTGGCGCAGTCTCGGGCTCGCCGCGCTGCTCAGCGCCGTGTTGGCGGGCGTGTCGCTTGGCACCGCTGCAGCACCTTTCGTCGGCGGCTACGCGGAGATGCGGGCGCCGTTCAAGCTTTTGACCTTCGCCCTCGCCTGGTGGACGATCCTCGCCTTGGTCGGCTTCGCCGCCCGGCATCTGAACCGCCCGAGCCGCCTGCTCGCCTATCTCGGCGAGGGCGTGTTCGCCTTCTACATCATCCACCAGACGATCGTGGTGACCGGGCTCTATCTCCTCCTGCCGTGGTCGCTCGGGGTCGGGCCGACCTATGCCGCCCTCGTCGCGCTGACGGTGCTCGGCTGCCTCCTGTTCTACGAGCTCGGCCGACGTCTGCCGCCACCGCTGGCTCTGGCCTTCGGCATTCGCCCACGACGCTGGCCGGTACCGCTGGTGTCGCCGGCGGCACGGCGCGCCGCATCCGCGAGGAGCACCGCGCCATGCTCCGCCGGCAGCCGACAGGTGCTGCCAGCCTATGAGGCGGCCACCGAGCCTTGATCGCTTCCCCAGCGCCGTGCATATAGCCCGCCGATCCCCGGTCCTCTCCGCCGGGCGCGAAAGGGATGATCTGATGTCGGATGCGGCCTCGAACGGTTTCCAGCCGCGCGTCTTTTCCGGCGTGCAGCCCACGGGCAATCTCCATCTCGGCAATTATCTCGGTGCGATCCGCCGCTGGGTGGCACTGCAGGCGACGCATCCCTGCATGTTCTGCGTCGTCGACCTCCACGCCATCACCGTCTGGCAGGATCCGGCCCAGCTCGAGCGCTCGATCCGCGAGGTGACCGCCGCCTTCATCGCGTCGGGCATCGACGCCGAGAAGCACATCGTGTTCAACCAGAGCCGGGTGCCCGAGCATGCCGAGCTCGCCTGGATCTTCAACTGCACCGCGCGCATGGGCTGGCTCAGCCGCATGACGCAGTTCAAGGACAAGGCCGGCAAGGACCGCGAGAACGCCTCGGCCGGGCTCTTCGTCTATCCCGCGCTGATGGCCGCCGACATCCTCCTCTACCGCGGCACCCACGTGCCGGTCGGCGAGGACCAGAAGCAGCACCTGGAACTGACCCGCGACATCGCCGCCAAGTTCAACCACGACTTTGCCCACCGCATCGCCGAACTCGGCCTTGGCGTGCCGATGACGATGAACGACGCGCCCTCGACGGGCTTCTTCCCGATGACCGAGCCGTTGATCGAGGGCCCAGCGACGCGGGTGATGAGCCTGAAGGACGGGGCGAAGAAGATGTCGAAGTCCGACCCCTCGGACCTCTCGCGGATCAACCTCACCGACGACGCCGAGACCATCGCGCGCAAGATCCGCAAGGCCAAGACCGATCCCGACGCGCTGCCGTCGGCGGTCGAGGGCCTCGCCGGCCGGGCCGAGGCCGACAACCTCGTCGGCATTTTCGCCGCGCTGTCCGAGCGGACCAAGGCGGACGTCCTGTCGGAGTTCGGCGGCAAGCAGTTCTCGGCCTTCAAGCCGGAACTCGCGGACCTTGCCGTCGCCAAGCTCGGGCCGATCACCTCGGAGATGCGCCGCGTCCTCGCCGACCCCGGCGAGATCGACCGGGTGCTGTCGAAGGGCGCCGCCCGCGCCCGCGAGATCGCCGCGGTGACCATGGCCGACGTCAAAAGGATCGTCGGGCTCCTCGCCGACTGACTCGCCTATCCGCCGGCGTTTGCGTATCATTCAGCGAGCGACGGGGGCCGATCATGGCGAAGGCGAAGACCACGGTGACGATCGAGGGCAAGGCGGCGGAAAAGCTTGCCCGGCTTGCCGCGGAATCCGGCCGCAGCGAATCCTTCTACGTCGCCTACATGATCGAGGAATACGCAGCGCGCGAACTGCGGATCATCGGTGAGATGAAGGCCGCACGGGAGCGCGTCGCCAACGGCGAGGGCATTCCCCATGACGAGGTCATGGCCGAGATCGATGCGATCATCGAGGCGGCAAGATCTCGGGAGCCAAGGGCTGTTGGGCGTCGCGCCACGAAATGAGGCGCCTCGTCTGGGACGTGGATGCCCGGCGGGATTTTAGGGAGATCACGGCCTTCCTTGTGGACCGTGACGCAGATGTTGCAAGTCTTGTCCAACAGCGCCTAAGGGATGCCGTGATCCGCTTGGCTCGGTATCCAACCGGCCGACCAAGCCGCTTCACGGGCTTCTTCGAGAAGCGCGCGGAGGGTACGCCCTACATCATCGCCTATACGCTCGGCGACACTGTCATCACGATCACCCGGATCATCCACCAGCGTCGTGATTGGCCCATGGATGACTGGCCGGTGGACGACTGGCCGCAGCCCTGACGGCTTGCTCTCCACCGGCCCGCCTGCCATGTTCCCGCCATGGTTTCCAAGCGCATTGGCCGCGACGCAGGCGGCAAACGAAAATTCCTGGCGATCGTCGACGCGACGCCCGAATGCGGCCGCGCCGCCTCCTATGCCGCGCGCCGCGCCAAGGCGAGCGGCGGCGGGGCCGTGCTGCTCTACATCATCGAGGCCGAGGATTTCCAGCACTGGCTGGGGGTCGAGAAGATCATGCGCGCCGAGGCCGAGGCCGAGGCGAACTCGCGGCTGTCGAAGGTCGCCGAGGAAATCCGCGAATCCGTCGGCATCGAGCCCGAACTCGTGGTGCGCGAGGGCAAGACGGTCGAGGAGATCACCGCGGTGATCGAGGCCGACCGCGAGATCGCCATCCTGGTGCTCGCTGCCGGCGACAGCTCGGACGGCCCGGGTCCGCTGGTCTCCTCGATCGCCGGCAAGGCCGCCGCCTTCCCGATTCCGGTGACCATCGTTCCGGCGACGCTGACCGACGAGGACATCGAGAGCCTCTGCTGATCCCGGCACAGCCGGGGAGGTGCCGGTGAACGGCGGTGAACGGCACGTCGCCCTTTTGCTTCGCGGCGAACATCACTAGGTTAGTCTCAGTCATTTGCCTCACCGTCCGAACCTTGGCTGCGAAGCGAAGCCGGCCGGCCAAGAGCGCTTCCCGCAGGATCTAGGCATCCTCGAAAGGACGAAACATGTTCATCCAGACCGAAGTCACGCCGAACCCGGCGACGTTGAAGTTCCTGCCCGGCCGCGTCGTGCTCGACGAGGGCACGGCGGAATTCCTGTCGCCGGAGGATGCCGAGGTCCGCTCGCCGCTCGCCGCCCGCCTGATGGCGGTGGACGGCGTGACCGGCGTCTTCTTCGGCTATGATTTCGTCACCGTCTCGAAGGACGGGCCGGAATGGCAGCACCTGAAGCCGGCGATCCTCGCGGGCCTCATGGAGCATTTCATGTCGAATGCGCCGGTGATGGCCGAGAATGGCGCAGCTGCCGAGTCCGACAGTGGCGAGGAGTTCTTCGAGCCGGAGAGCGCCGGCATCGTCTCGACCATCAAGGAACTGCTGGAGACCCGCGTCCGTCCGGCCGTGGCTCAGGATGGCGGCGACATCACCTTCCGCGGCTTTCGCGACGGGACGGTGTTCCTCAACATGCGCGGCTCCTGCGCCGGCTGTCCGTCTTCGACCGCGACGCTGAAGCACGGCATCCAGAACCTCCTTCGCCACTTCATCCCCGAGGTCGAATCCGTCGAGGCGGTGTGAGCCTAGCGCCAGACTCCGCAGCCATGCCGCCGATCCTTCTTTGCATCGACACCGCGGGCCCGCGCTGTGCCGTGGCGCTCTGCGACATGGAGACCGGCGCAATCCTGTCGTCGGTCGAGCCGGACATCGGGCGCGGCCATGCCGAGGTGCTGATCGGCCTCGTCGACGAATGCCTGGCGACCGCCGGGGTCGTCTATGCCGACATCGGCAAGATTGCCGTCGTGGTCGGCCCTGGTTCCTTCACGGGGCTGCGTGTCGGTGTCGCGGCGGCCAAGGGGCTCGCGCTGGCGCTCGGCGTTCCCGCCATCGGCATCTCCAGCCTCGAAGCCCTTGCCGAGCCGCACCGTGGCGCCGGCAGACCCCTCCTTGCGGTCATTGATGCCAAGCGCAACGAGGTCTACGCCGCGCTCTTTGCGGCGGATGGCCGGGTGGTGGCCGAGCCACGGGCGCTCGACCCGCTGGATCTCCCCGCCTTTCTCGAAGGCGCCGGAGCCGGAGAGGTGAGCCTTCTGATCGCCGGAAGCGGCGCGGCCATCGCCGCCACGGCCTTGCCGGGCGTGCCGAGCGAGACCGTCAACCCCGCCGGCGACACCGAGATCGCCGCCGTCGCCCGGCTTGGCCGGCAGAGGCGTGCAGGCGCGCCGGTCCGGCCGCTCTACCTCCGCGGTGCCGACGCCAAGCCACAAGCGGCGACGGGGATCTCGCATAGGCCAGCCGATTCGATCTTGCCGGGGCCGGCTGCCGCAAGCTTGCCGTAACGCCTCGGCTGTACGATCCTCGTAAGGGTGGGCATGACGGGATTTCTTGCGGTGCGACCGCGGGAGATCGATAGGAAAGGCGCGGCCATGTATTGGTATCTGCCGTGGGTGTGGACGGTCTCGTTCTGGGACGGCCTGGTTCATCAGGGCCAGCTGGTCGCCATGCCGCTCGAGCTCGACGACATCGATTTTGCCGCCGAGCTGCACAGCGAGGCGTTTGCGCGGCCCTGGTCCGGCGACGAGTTCGCCGCCCTCCTGTCGCAGGCCGGCACCTTCGGCTTCGTCGTCCGCCGTGTCGGCGATACGCGCCACCCGCCGGTGGGCGTCGTCCTCGCCAGGACCATGGCGGGCGAGGCCGAGATCCTGACCATCGTCGTGTCGAAGAAGAGCCGCCGCCAGGGTGTCGGGCGGCTGCTGATGGATGCCGTCCTGCAGCGACTGCACGCCGATCGCACCGAGGCGCTGTTTCTGGAGGTCGACGAGGAGAATACGGGCGCGCTGGCGCTCTATCGCCGGCTGCGTTTTGCCGAGGTCGGCCGCCGTCCCGCCTATTATGTCGATGCGAGCGGCCGCAAGACCAGCGCGCTTGTCCTCAAGCGGGCGCTTCGCTAAACGCCTTTTGAAACAGGGGCGAAACAGGGGCGAACCCGGCCCGAAAGAGGGCGACCGCGCGGCATGGCGATGCAGATCCTTGATCCGGCGAGCGACGGCGGACGCGGCCCGGTCGTGATCGGCACCGGCCGCGGCCTGCCCGCGGCAGGAGCCGCTTGATGGCCCGGTTGCGGATCGCCTTGATGGTGGTGGTGCTGACGGTGCTGACGCTGGTCAGCCTGCCGCTGCAGGCGCTGGCGATTCGCTTCGACTGGCCGATCGCGCGCTTCCTGCCCTGGCTGTGGCACCGTATCGCCTGTCCGCTGGCGGGTTTGCGCGTCATCGTCCGCGGCACGCCGGCTTCGGCGCGGCCGCTGATGCTCGTCGCCAACCACCAGTCCTGGGCCGACATCATCGCCCTCGGCCATGTCATGCCGCTGTCCTTCATCGCCAAGTCGGAGGTGCGGGACTGGCCGGCCTTCGGGCTTCTGGCCCGGCTGCAGCGGACGATCTTCGTCGAGCGCGACGCCCGTCACCGCACGGCCGACCAGGCGCATGCCATCGCCGACCGGCTGACCGCAGGGGATGCGATGGTGCTGTTCGCGGAAGGGACGACCTCGGACGGCAACGAGGTGCTGCCGTTCAAGACCGCACTGTTCGGGGCCGCGCAGGCGGCGCTGCGCCGTTCGGACGCCGGTGCGGTGGCGATCCAGCCGGTGGCGATCGCCTATGTCCGCGCGCACGGCCTGCCGCTCGGCCGGTTCTTCCGCCCGCTCGCCGCCTGGCCGGGCGATGTCAGCCTTGCGCCCCACCTGCTGCGCTTCCTCCAGGAAGGCGCCATCGACGTCGAGATCAGTTTCGCCGAGCCGATCGTCTTCACCGGCGAGAGCGACCGCAAGGCGGTGGCGCGGGCGGCCGAGAGCGCGGTGCGGCACATGATGGCCGAGAGCCTGGCGGGGCACGCGGAGCGGGCGGATCGGCGCCTTGCGGCGCCGACGCCGCAATCGGCGCTTGCGTCCGGCCCCGGCTGAGCCGATATAGAAAGCCTGCTGACAGGTCTTCCAGAAGGGCGCATGACCTCAAGACTCGACGATGCTTTCCCGGCCCTGGCCGGCGACGACGCCCTGACGCCGGTGCTCGGCGGTTTGACCGTCGGGGCTCCGCCCGCCCGCAAGGTCTTCATCAAGACCTATGGCTGCCAGATGAACGTCTATGATTCGCAGCGGATGGGCGATGCCCTCGCGAGCGACGGCTATGCGCCGACCGAGACGATCGAGGATGCCGACCTTGTCCTCCTCAACACCTGCCATATCCGCGAGCGTGCCGCCGAGAAGATCTATTCGGAGCTCGGCCGCATCCGCCAGATGAAGGCCGAGCATGCGAGCGTCGGGCGTACGCTCAACGTCGTCGTCGCCGGCTGCGTGGCGCAGGCGGAGGGGCGCGAAATCCTCGGACGCTCGCCGGTCGTCGACCTCGTCATCGGCCCGCAGACCTATCACCGCCTGCCGCAGGCGCTGGCCCGCGTCGCCAAGGGCGAGCGCGTGGTCGAGACCGACTATGCCGTCGAGGACAAGTTCGAGCACCTGCCGGCCTCCACCGCCAGGCAGACCCGCACCCGCGGCGTCACAGCCTTCCTGACGGTGCAGGAGGGCTGCGACAAGTTCTGCACCTTCTGCGTTGTGCCCTATACCCGGGGCGCCGAGGTGTCGCGGCCGACCGCGCAGATCATCGAGGAAGCGCGGAGCCTTGCGGCAGCGGGCGTGCGCGAGATCACCCTGCTCGGGCAGAACGTCAACGCCTGGTATGGCGAGCACGACGGGGCCGAGATCGGTCTTGGCCAACTGCTGCGCGCGCTGTCCGACATCCCCGGCATCGCCCGGCTGCGCTACACGACCTCGCACCCGCGCGACATGGCCGACGATCTGATCGAGGCCCACCGCGATCTCCGCACCTTGATGCCCTACCTGCACTTGCCGGTGCAGTCGGGCTCCGACCGCATCCTCAAGGCGATGAACCGGCGCCACAAGGCCGCCGACTATCTGGCGCTGATCGAGCGGATCCGCGCGACGCGGCCGGGCATCGCGATCTCCGGCGACTTCATCGTTGGCTTCCCCGGCGAGACCGAGGAAGATTTCCAGGCGACGCTCGATCTGGTGCGGGCGGTCAACTACGCCTCGGCCTTCTCGTTCAAATACTCGCCGCGCCCGGGAACGCCGGGCGCGCTGCTGCCCGATCACGTGCCGGAGGCGGTGATGTCGGAGCGGCTGGAGCGCCTGCAGGCGCTTCTGCGCGACCAGAACCTCGCCTTCATGGCCTCGCTGGTCGGAGAGGAGATCGAGGTTCTCATCGAGAAGCCCGGCCGCTATCCGCACCAGCTGGTCGGACGCTCGCCCTATCTGCAGCCCGTCGTCCTGCCGGTTTCGGCGGGCGCGATCGGCGACGTGGTGACGGTGCGGATCGAGGGGCTTCTGGCGAACTCGCTGATGGCCGCAGGGGCGAGCCCCGCCGAGACTGAAACCCGCCTGTTGAGGAAGAGCGCATGAAGGCTGTCCGTGGAGCTTCCTCGCCGTCCGGTGCCTCCGACATGGCGCACATCGTCCTCACCTACGAGGACAACCGTCTGGCGAGCTCCCTCTTCGGCCAGTTCGACCAGAACCTTGCCTTGATCGAGCAGAAGCTCGGCGTCGACGCGCGGACCCGCGGCAACACCGTCGAGCTGCGCGGCGAGCGCACGGCCAGCGAGCAGGCGCGCCGGGCGCTCGACACGCTCTATGCCCGGCTGCAGTCCGGCGGCGAGGTGCAAGGCTCCGACGTCGAGGGCGCCATCCGCATGGCTATCGCCCAGGACGACCAGCTGGTCCTGCCGACGCTCGAGAAGAAGGGCCGGCTGTCGCTCGCCTCGATCGCCACCCGCAAGAAGACCATCCACGCCCGCACGGCGACCCAGGACGCCTACATGCGCGCCCTCGACCGGGCGGAGCTGGTGCTCGGCGTCGGCCCGGCCGGTACCGGCAAGACCTATCTCGCCGTCGCCCATGCCGCGATGCTGCTGGAGCGCGGTCAGGTCGACCGCATCGTCCTTTCGCGCCCTGCGGTGGAGGCGGGCGAGCGGCTCGGCTTCCTGCCCGGCGACATGAAGGACAAGGTCGATCCGTATCTGCGCCCGCTCTACGACGCGCTCTACGACATGATCCCGGCAGAGAAGGTCGAGCGGGCGCTGGCCGCTGGCGCCATCGAGGTGGCACCGCTCGCCTTCATGCGCGGCCGGACCCTCTCCAACTGCTGCGTCATCCTCGACGAGGCGCAGAACACCACGTCGATGCAGATGAAGATGTTCCTGACGCGGCTCGGCGAGAACGCCCGCATGGTCGTCACTGGTGATCCCTCGCAGATCGACTTGCCGCCCGGCCAGAAGTCGGGCCTCGTCGAGGCGATGCGGGTGCTCGCCGATATTCCGAACGTCGTCACCGTCCGCTTCGAGTCCAAGGACGTGGTGCGCCACCATCTGGTGCAGGCGATCGTCGAGGCCTACGAGTCGGATGCCACGCGGGGGCGTCCCCCGGTGCTGGCCGGCGACCGGTCGTGAGCCCGGTCCCGCAACCCAGCGCCCCGTCCGGCGGGCCCGATAGTTCCGACGGCGATTTCGCCGGCGCCGACGGTGCCTATTCGGTAGAAGGCGGCGACTTTGCCGGCCTGTCGATCCTCGTCACCGTCGAGGACGACGCCTGGCTGGCGCAGGGCCTCGGCGACCTGCCGGCGCTGGTACGAAAATGCGTCATTGCCGCCGCCCGCGTCGCAGAGGTTCCGGCCGACGTGGTGACCGAGTTCAGCGCGACCTTCACCGACGATGCCGCGGTGAAGCTGCTCAACGCCGAATGGCGCGGCAAGGACAAGCCGACCAACGTTCTCTCCTTTCCCATGCTCGACCTCGTCCCGGGCGACCGCCCCGGTGCGATGCTCGGCGACATCGTCCTCGCCCGCGAGACGGTGATGGCCGAGGCGCAGAGCGAGGAAAAATCGCTCAACGATCATTTCTGTCATCTCGTCGTGCACGGCTTCCTGCATTGTCTCGGTTTCGATCACGTCGATCCCGAGGATGCCGACGAGATGGAAGGCCTCGAGATCGACATCCTGGCCGATCTCGGCATTGCAGATCCCTATGCTGCGGCGGGTGCGCCGATCGATGAAACGGAGAGAACGGCAGACCGACGATGAGCCAGAGCAACACCGACACCGCCGGCGGCATCGACGCCAACCGGCCAGAAACCGGCGGCGAGCCGCAGACCGACGACCGAAGTCCCGCCGAGCGACGGGAACCGGCGTGGCCGGGTTTCATCGCCGGCGTCCTCGCGATGCTGAAGCCGCGCGTGCCGGCCATGCTGCGCACGGATCTTGCCGAGGCGCTTCTGGATGAGTCCGGCGACGGCGCCTTCTCGTCCGATGAACGGGCGATGCTGAAGAACATTCTTCGCCTGCGGGAAGTTCGGGTCGAGGACGTGATGGTGCCTCGCGCCGAGATCGAGGCGGTGGAGATCACCGCAACGCTCGGCGAATTGATGCGGTCTTTCGAGTCCAGTGGCCATTCGCGCATGCCGGTCTACGGCGACGATCTCGACGATCTCCGCGGCATGGTGCACATCCGCGACGTGCTCGCGCACATCACCGGCACGGCCGGGCTCGGCAGCTCGGCGGAGGTGGCGGAAGCCGCGGGCGATCCGACCGGCGGCCTCGACCTGCAGCGGGTCGACCTCTCGCTCGAGATCGGCACCCTCGGCATCATCCGCGAAGTGCTGTTCGTGCCGCCATCGATGCTGGCCTCCAACCTGATGGCGCGGATGCAGGCGACGCGCACGCAGATGGCGCTGGTCATCGACGAATATGGCGGCACCGACGGGCTGGTCTCGCTCGAGGACGTCATCGAGATGGTGGTCGGCAACATCGAGGACGAGCACGACACCGAGGAGGTGCTGATCACCGCGCGCGGCGACGGCGTCTACTTCGCCGATGCGCGCGCCGACCTGCAGGACGTGCGCAAGCTCGTCGGCAGCGACTTCGACGTGACCGCCTTCGAGGAAGAGGCCGATACGATCGGCGGCCTGCTGTTCTACGCGCTCGGCCGCGTGCCGACCCGCGGCGAGGTGGTGCAGGCGATGTCGGGCTTCGAGTTCCAGGTGCTCGAGGCCGATCCGCGCCGGGTGCTGAGCGTCCTCATCCTGCGCAAGCCGCTGACGGGCAGCCACGCCCACCCGCTTCCCGGCCTGAACAGCTGACCCGGCGCTGACGCGGCACCGCCAAGCCGCTTGGCGGACGGCGGCGGGCGTGCTTGAACGACCCGCCCGCCGTTGCGGCCTGGGGCTATTCGGGATGCTTTGAAATGCGCAGACTGGCCGAACGGATTGTCCTGCTCGACGGCTGGCGCCGGGCTTTGCTCGCCGTGTTCGCCGGTGCCGTCGCTGCGCTTGGGCTTGCGCCGGTCAACCTCATTGCTGCCGGCTTCCTGGCGTTTCCGCTGCTCGTGCTCCTGCTCGACGGGGCCGCCGGCGATCCCGGCCGGAGCTGGCTGCGCCGGTTGTTGCCGGCTTTCCGGATCGGCTGGCTGTTCGGCTTCGGCTATTTCGTCGCCGGGCTCTGGTGGCTCGGCGCCGCCATGCTGAACGACGGCGACGCTTTCCTCTGGGCAATCCCGCTGGCCGTCCTGGTGCTGCCGGCGATCCTCGCCCTCTATTTCGGCCTCGGGGCCATGCTCGCCCGCGCGTTCTGGAGCGATGGCTCGGCCCGGATCCTCGTCCTCGCCGGCAGCCTGTCGGCGGTCGAGGTGCTGCGCGGCCTGCTGTTCACCGGCTTTCCCTGGAACGAGATCGGCATGCTCGCCGCGCCCGTGCCGCTCTTGATGCAGTCGGTATCGGTGGTCGGCCTGCATGGCCTGACGCTCGGCGCCGTCATCGTCTTCTCCGCCCCGGTGCTGCTGGTGCTCGGCGGCCGCGGCAGGCTGGCGTTCGGCCTGGCGCTGGTGCTCGTCGCCGCGCATCTCGGCTACGGCGCCTGGCGGCTGCAGAATGCGGAGACGCGGTTCGTCGACAATGTCCGATTGCGCGTCGTGCAGCCCAACATTCCGCAGACCGAGAAATGGGACGAAGCCGAGGCCGACCGCATCTTCGACCGATTGATCACGCTGACCGAGATGCGGGGCGAGACGCCGGCGGCTGGCGAGGCGACGCCTACGGATGCCGCTCCGGCCGTCGAGGGGCTATCCGGTGAAGGCGAGGGGGCGCCAGCGACGGGCAGTGCCCCGGCACTGCCTGAAACGCCGCCGCGCACGCTGGTGATCTGGCCGGAGTCTGCCTTCCCCTTCCTGCTCACCGATCGCCCCGACGCCATCGCCCGCCTTGCCGACGTGCTGCAGCCTGGCGAGACGCTGATCGCCGGCGCTGCCCGGGTGGAGTACGTCGCCGCCGGTCGGCCGCTGGTCTACAACTCGGTCTACGTCATCGACGACAACGGGGAGATCCGGGACGCCCGCGACAAGGTGCATCTGGTGCCTTTCGGCGAGTACCTGCCGTTCCAGGCCTTCCTCGAAGGCCTCGGCTTCCGCCAGCTGGCGAAGCTGCCGGGCGGCTTCTCGGCCGGGCCCGAGCGTCATCCCGTGCCGCTGGAAGGCCTGCCGTCCTTCCTGCCGCTGATCTGCTACGAGATCATCTTCCAGGACGAGATCAAGGCGACCGACGGCGCCGGCTTCATCATCAACGTCACCAACGATGCCTGGTACGGCGCGACGCCCGGTCCCTACCAGCACCTGCGGCAGGCCGAGATCAGCGCCGTCGCTTTCGGGCTGCCGCTGGTGCGCAGCGCCAATACCGGCATCTCCGTGGTCAGCGACGGCTATGGCCGGGTGGTGGAAGGCCTCGCTCTCGGCTCGGCCGGCGTGGTGGCCTCAGGCCTCCCGCAGGCCCTCCCGCCGACGATCTTTTCACGTCAAGGCAATGCCCTGTTTTGGTATTTGTTTGCAACGACATGGGCGCTGGGGTGGGCATGTGCGGTGAGGAATGCCCGTGAGGATTGATTGACACTCTCGACATGCAACGCATACGCCGATGCCAGCAGTTGTTTTTGCCCCCTCCGCCATTGCAGTATCTTTGTTGCTACAGTGATCACTGACGGTGCGGGGCAGGTCGGTAGTGAAGTAAAGGTCGCGTCATGATGGAGAACAAGAAGAAGCCCAACCCGGTCGATACCCATGTCGGTTCGCGCGTTCGGCTTCGTCGTACCATGCTCGGCATGAGCCAGGAAAAGCTCGGCGAGGCGCTCGGCATTACCTTCCAGCAGATCCAGAAGTACGAGAAGGGCTCGAACCGCATCGGCGCCAGCCGGCTGCAGCGGATTTCCGAGGTCCTCAACGTCGCCATCTCCTTCTTCTTCGAGGACCTGCCGGGCGGCACCGCCGCAGCGGGTCTCTCCGAGCCGAGCGGCCCGGACTACGTCGTCGACTTCCTCTCGACGTCCGAGGGCCTCCAGCTGAACCGGGCCTTCGTCAAGATCGGCGATCCCAAGGTCCGCCGCCGCATCATCGATCTCGTCCGCTCGCTCGGCGACAGCCCCGAGCCCGACGCGGCCTGAAGCCGAGAGCGCCGCGCGTCCGGAAGGACGCATTAGGCATGCTCTATCTTGCTGAATCGAGAGCATCTTTCTCTTCTGCGGTGAGTCCACCCCATTGCAGGATGCTCTCGTCGGTCGACGCCCGGAACGGGCGCTGGACGATTTTGCCTTGACCTTTCTCCCGCGCCTCTGCACACCGCATCGTCCCTGCTGAAGGCCGGGACTAGGCGTTCTGCAGATATGTAGTTGCCTATTGTTCTTGTCGGGCAACGGCGTTGACGGCGATAGCTTCCCTGCGTCCGGTAGGGAGCGCGACACATACCGGGGTTGAACATGGCACGCAGCGCATATCTTTTCACGAGCGAGAGCGTCTCCGAGGGACATCCCGACAAGGTCTGCGACCGCATCTCCGACGAGATCGTCGACCTGCTGTACAGGGAAGCCAAGAAGAGCGGCATGGATCCGGCGCTGGTGCGCGTCGCCTGCGAGACGCTGGCGACCACCAACCGGATCATCATCGCCGGCGAAGTCCGCTGCTCGCTCGACGAGAAGAAGATGCGCGCGAAGGTCAAGACTGCCGCGCGCAAGGCGGTGAAGGCGATCGGCTACGAGCAGGACGGCTTCCACTGGAAGCACGCCAAGATCGACGTGCTCCTGCACAACCAGTCGGCCGACATCGCGCAGGGCGTCGATGCCGGCGGCAACAAGGACGAGGGCGCCGGCGACCAGGGCATCATGTTCGGCTATGCCTGCCGCGAGACGCCCGACCTGATGCCGGCCCCGATCTACTACGCCCACAAGATCCTCGAGCGGTTGGCGGTCGCCCGCAAGCTCGGCGAGGGCGATGCCGGCAAGCTCGGCCCCGACGCCAAGAGCCAGGTCACCGTGCGCTACGAGAATGGCGTGCCGACCGAGGTCGTTTCGATTGTCCTGTCGACCCAGCATCTCGACGAGAGCTTGAGCTCGGCCGACGTGCGCGACATCGTCGAGCCCTTCATCCGCGAGCAGCTGTCGACGCTGAAGATCGCCGAGGATTGCGTCTGGCACGTCAACCCGACCGGCAAGTTCGTCATCGGCGGACCCGATGGCGATGCCGGCCTCACCGGCCGCAAGATCATCGTCGACACCTATGGTGGCGCGGCCCCGCATGGCGGCGGTGCCTTCTCCGGCAAGGACCCGACCAAGGTCGATCGCTCGGCCGCCTATGCCGCGCGCTACCTCGCCAAGAACGTCGTCGCCGCCGGCCTCGCCGACCGCTGCACCATCCAGCTCTCCTATGCTATCGGCGTCGCCGAGCCGCTGTCGGTCTATGTCGACCTGCACGACACCGGCAAGGTCGACGAGGCCAAGCTCGAGAAGATCCTGCGCACCGTCGTCAGCCTGACGCCGCGCGGCATCCGCGAGCACCTCAACCTGTCGCGGCCGATCTACGCGCAGACCTCGGCCTATGGTCATTTCGGCCGCAAGCCGGGCCGCGACGGCAGCTTCTCCTGGGAGAAGACCGACCTCGTCGCGCAGCTGAAGGCCGCGGTCGCCGCCTGAGGCGGCACCGGCAGGAGCAGCCGCCAGTGGAGCAGGAAACCAGCGTGACGGCCGAGGCCGAAGGGACGAGGCCGACGCGGCTGCGCGAGGCCTTCTACGGCCGCGTCAAGGGCAAGCCGCTGAAGCCCCGGCAGGAGGAACTGCTGGACGGCCTGCTGCCGCGGCTGCTGCTCGATCTTGGCGCGCCCGCGCCCGAGGACTTGCGCGCGCTGTTTCCCGCCGAGGTCGGCGCCGTCCGGCTGGAGATCGGCTTCGGCGGCGGCGAGCACCTGCTCTCGATGGTCCGGCGCCTGCCCGATACCGGCTTCATCGGCGTCGAGCCCTTCGTCAACGGCATGGCGAAGCTCCTCGTCGGCCTCGGTGACACCTCGCCGGATACGCTGCGGCTCTACGACGACGACGCCACGCGGCTGCTCGACTGGCTGCCGCCCGCCTCGCTCGCCGGCGTCGACCTGTTCTATCCCGATCCCTGGCAGAAGCCGAAGCACTGGAAGCGCCGCTTCGTCAGCGCCGCCAACCTCGACCGCTTTGCCCGCGCGCTGCAGCCCGGTGCCTGTTTCCGCTTTGCCTCCGACATTCCCGGCTATGTCGGCTGGACCGTGCGCCATTGCGCCGCGCATCCCGAGTTCAGCCTCGAAACCGCCGACGAGGCCCGCGCCACGCCTTACGAGAACTGGCCCGGGACCCGCTACGAGGCCAAGGCGTTTCGCGAAGGTCGCCGGCCCGCCTACCTGACGTTTCGCCGCCGCTGAGCCGATCCGCATGCGGCTTCCGGCCAGTCGGGTTGATACTTCCGGCAATTTGGCCTATACGGCTTAGAAATTCTCTTCGATGCGATCGTGAGAGTGGGTCCTGCCGGTCCCGCTCTTTTTTGTTACCGGGGTCCGGTGGCAGAAGTCTTCCGGTCGCGGCTGGCCGCCATCGCTTCGAACGGGATCGACGTTCGCCCGCCGGAGGCCATCTATCCCCGGAGGGCCGGCGCAGAAGCGAGCGGGCGGATCGAAGCCTGTCAGAGGATACCGGAGCACGAGTGACGAGCGATACCCCAGCACCAGCCATTGAGAAGCGCCTCATCGTCGAAGACGGGATCGAGGGCACCGTCGCCGCGATCGTCGAGCCGGTGATCGAGCAGCTCGGCTATCGGCTGGTCCGCGTACGGCTGTCGCAGATGAACGGGCAGACGCTGCAGATCATGGCCGAAAGGCCGGACGGCACGATCTCGGTCGAGGACTGCGAGGCGATCTCGCGGGCGATCTCGCCGGTGCTGGATCTGGAAGATCCGATAGACCGCGAGTATCATCTCGAGGTCTCGTCCCCCGGCATCGACCGGCCGCTGGTCCGCCGCGCCGACTTCGAGACCTGGATGCACCATACGCTGAAGCTCGAGACCACCCGCATCGTCGCCAACCGCAAGCGGTTCCGCGGCAAGATCGTCGAGGTCGTCGGCGACGCGATCCGTCTGGAGCGCGACGAGACGTCGCCCGGCGAGGAGACTGTCGTCGAGGTGCCGATGGATGCCATCGGCGACGCCCGGCTGATGCTGACCGACGAGCTGATCGCCGCGGCGCTGAAGGCCGACAAGATCGCCCGCAAGGCGCGGGCCGGAAATGACAACGACCCCGACGGCGAGGCCGCGGGCGACTAGCATGGCAGGCTCCCGCCAGCGGCGGGGGTGACGAACTGCGAGGGCGCGGGGCCGCATGGGCTGCTGGCGTCGCCGATCGCGGCTTTGGTTGAGGAGAGATTTGATGGCAGTCAGTGCGAACAGGCTCGAGCTTCTGCAGATCGCGGACGCCGTCGCGCGCGAAAAATCGATCGACCGCGAGATCGTGATCGAGGCGATGGCCGACGCGATCCAGAAGGCCGCGCGCTCCAAGTACGGCCAGGAGACCAACATCCGCGTCGACATCAACACCAAGACCGGTGAGATGAAGCTGCAGCGGCTGCTGGAAGTCGTCGAGGAAGTCGACGATCCGAACACCCAGATCTATCTCGACCTTGCCCGCGACAAGAACCCCGACGCCGAGCCGGGCGACTTCATCGCCGAGCAGTTGCCGCCGATGGATTTCGGCCGTATCGCCGCCCAGTCGGCCAAGCAGGTCATCGTCCAGAAGGTCCGCGACGCCGAGCGCGACAAGCAGTTCGAGGAATACAAGGACCGCATCGGCGAGATCGTCAACGGTACGGTCAAGCGTGTCGAATACGGCAACGTCATCGTCGATCTCGGCAAGGGCGAGGGCATCATCCGCCGCGACGAACAGATCCCGCGCGAGCTCTTCCGTTATGGCGACCGCGTCCGCGCCTTCGTCTACGACGTCCGCCGCGAGCAGCGCGGGCCGCAGATCTTCCTGTCGCGCACCCATCCGCAGTTCATGGCGAAGCTCTTCACCATGGAAGTGCCGGAGATCTACGACGGCATCATCGAGATCAAGTCGGTCGCCCGTGATCCGGGCTCGCGCGCCAAGATCGCCGTGGTCTCCCGCGATTCCTCGGTCGATCCGGTCGGCGCTTGCGTCGGCATGCGCGGCTCCCGCGTCCAGGCGGTCGTCGCCGAACTGCAGGGCGAGAAGATCGACATCATCCCGTGGTCGCCGGATGCGGCTTCCTTCCTCGTCAACGCCCTTCAGCCGGCGGAAGTGTCGAAGGTCGTGCTCGACGAGGATGCCGAGCGCATTGAAGTCGTGGTCCCGGATGACCAGCTATCCCTTGCGATCGGTCGTCGCGGACAGAACGTTCGCCTCGCATCGCAGCTGACCGGCTGGGACATCGACATCCTGACCGAGCAGGAAGAATCCGAGCGCCGCCAGAAGGAATTCGCCGAGCGCTCCGACCTGTTCATGAACGCGCTGAACGTCGACGAGGTCGTCGGCCAGCTGCTCGCATCCGAAGGCTTCGCCACCGTCGAGGAGGTCGCCTACGTCGATCCGTCCGAGGTCGCTGCGATCGAAGGCTTCGACAGCGATACGGCCGAGGAGATCCAGTCTCGCGCCCAGGAATATCTGGAGCGGCGCGAGACCGATTTCGACGACAAGCGCAAGGCGCTGGGTGTCGAGGACGAATTGCGCGAGATCGAGGGCCTGACGACGCCGATGCTGGTGGCGCTGGGCGAGGATGGCGTGAAGACGATCGAGGATTTCGCCGGCTGTGCGGCCGACGACCTCGTCGGCTGGACCGAGCGTAAGGACGGCGAGACCAAGCGGTTCCCGGGGGCGTTGACGCCTTTCGAGATCAGCCGGGTCGACGCCGAGAACATGATCATGAAGGCACGCCTCAAGGCGGGCTGGATCACCGAGGCCGACATGGCTGGTCCGGTGGTAGAAGAGGAAGAGGAAGAGACGGCCGAGGCGGTCTGAGACGGCGGTTCGAGAGAGCATCGGGCGTAGCGCGATGACCGATCAGCCGAACGAGGTGCCCGTGCATGCCGATGATGTCGACGATGCCCTCAAGGGACGTCGTCCCGACGCCACCCTGGAGGGGCCTGTGAACCCTCGGATGTGCATCGTCACGCGGCAGACCTACGCGACGGGCGACCTCATCCGCTTCGTCGCGGCCCCCGACGGTTCGGTGGTCGCGGACCTGAAGCGGCGGCTTCCCGGGCGTGGCGCGCATGTCGCGGCAAGCCGGACGGCGGTCGACCTGGCGGTAAAGCGAAAGCTGTTCCGCCGGGCCCTGAAGAGTGAAGTGAAGAGCCAGGAAAGCCTTGGCGCCGAGGTCGACGAGATGTTTCGCCGTTCGGCGCTGGGCTTCATGGGCCTCGCCCGCAAGGCGGGGCAACTGGTGACCGGGGCGACCAAGGTCGACATCGCGATCCGTTCGGGCCAGGCCCTGGCGGTGCTGCATGCCGATGATGCCGCGGCCGACGGCATACGAAAACTGACCGGCGCGCGGCTTGCGTCGGTCGCCAGTGGTGCCGCGAAAGACATCCCCGTTTTCAATGCCTTCACGGCGGATGAAATGGGTTTGGCCTTTGGCGGGGGTAATGTGATACATGCAGCCGTCCTTGCCGGTGATGCGGGTACGGCGCTTCTGAAACGTTTGGAAGCGCTGTCGAAATATCGGGGTCACGGCCCCCAGGCGATATCCAGCGAGGCCGATGGGCCGGAAAGCTCGGATGTCGCGGCTAAGACGAATTCGGGGCGACCTTTGCAGGCTGCCTCCGGCATGGATGGTGGGTGCGGGATCGATCCCGCGCAGGAAGCGGAAGCGTAAATGAACGACACGAAATCCGGCGACGACAAGACGCTGAGCGTGACACCGAAGAAGACCCTGACGCTGAAGCCCAGTGGTGTTCAGCAGTCGACCGTGCGCCAGAACTTCTCGCACGGCCGGACGAACAACGTCGTGGTCGAGACGAAGAAGCGTCGGATCCTTGGTCCCCAGGATGCGCCCGTTCCGGCCTTGTCGCCGGACCGAGCCGCCGCGCTTGCCGCTTCGCTGAAGGAGGCCGCCAAGGCGCCGCCGCCGGCAGCCGAGCCGACGCCCGTCGAAGCCAAGGCCGAGGCGCCCGCAGCGCCGCAGCCCGCCCCGGCAGAGCCCGTGGCGGCAGCGCCGGTGGAAGCCGTCGTCGCCAAGGCGCCGGTCGAGGCCCCCGCGGCAAAGGCGTCGGAGCCGGTGAAGGCCGAGGCACCCGTTGCCGCGCCCGAGACCAAGGCGCCGGCTCCTGAGCCTGTCGCCGAAGCTGCACCCGCGCCAGCCGTTTCTGCGCCTGCAGCCGTCGCACCGGCAGCGCCCGTTGCGGCAGCGCCTGCTACCCCGGCGCCGGTCGCACCGACGCCGGCTCCGACGGCGCGCACCGAGCCGCAGCGTCCGGCCGTGCCCGTGGCCAACCAGCCGCGTCCGTCCGGCAGCTACCCTGCCTCGAACCGGTCGGCGTCGCCGCAGCCGCAGCGTCCCGGTCAGTCGCCCCAGCAGAACCGTCCGGGCCAGCCAGCGCAGTCGGGTCGTCCGGGTGCTCCGGCGCAGCGTCCCGGCACTTCCGGCGCGCCGGCGGCCCGCCAGCCGCGCGGTGCCGTGCTGAACGATCTGTCGTCGCGTGAGATGGACGCCCGTCGCCGGGCGCTCGAACTCGCCAAGCAGCGCGAGGCCGAAGAGCGTCGCCTGTTCCTGGCCGACGAAGCCCGCCGCATCGCCGACGACGAGCGTCGCCGTGCCGAGCGCGAGGAGAGCGAGCGTCGCCAGGCCGAGGAGGCAGCCCGTCTCGAAGCCGAGCAGGCCGCCCGTCGCAAGGCCGAGGACGAAGCCGCCCGCCGGCCGTCGAACATCGCCCAGCCGCCGGTCTCCAACGTGCCCGGCGAGGACCCTGCGGTCCGTCCGGCGCGTGGCGAAGTGGTCAAGGGCACCCGCCGTGCCGATGGCGAGCTGGAAGAGGTTGCCTCGCGGTCGCGTGGTGGTCCTGCCGGTGCCCGTCGTCCGGTCAAGGTCGAGGTCGCCAAGCCGACCCGTGCCCGTACCGAGGAAGATCGCCGCAAGGGCAAGCTGACCCTCGACAAGGCGCTGACGTCGGAAGAGGGCGCCCGCGGGCGTTCGCTCTCGTCGATGCGCCGTCGCCAGGACAAGCTGAAGCGCTCGCAGATGAATCAACAGCGCGAGAAGATCGCGCGTGAGGTCACCATCCCAGAAACCATCACCATCCAGGAACTCGCCAACCGCATGTCGGAGCGGGCCGTCGACGTCATCAAGTTCTTGATGGCGCAGGGCCAGATGATGAAGCCAAGCGACGTCATCGAGGCGGACCTTGCAGAACTCATCGCAGCCGAATTCGGCCATGTCGCCAAACGCGTCGCCGCGTCCGACATCGAGGAAGGCATCTTCAACGTTGCCGACAACGTCGAGAAGCTCGTGCCGCGGCCGCCGGTCGTGACCATCATGGGCCATGTCGACCACGGCAAGACGTCGCTTCTCGACGCCATCCGCAAGACCAACGTCGTGTCGGGCGAGGCCGGTGGCATCACCCAGCATATCGGCGCCTATCAGGTCGAGCACGACGGCTACAAGATCTCGTTCATCGACACGCCGGGCCATGCTGCGTTCACGCAGATGCGTGCGCGTGGCGCCCAGGCCACCGACATCGCCATTTTGGTGGTGGCGGCGGACGACAGCGTGATGCCGCAGACGATCGAGTCGATCAGCCATGCGAAGGCTGCCGGCGTTCCGATCATCGTGGCGATCAACAAGATCGACAAGTCATCGGCCGATGCCCAGAAGGTGCGCACGCAGCTCCTCCAGCACGAGGTGTTCGTGGAATCCATGGGCGGCGAGGTTCTCGACGTCGAGGTCTCCGCCAAGACCGGGCTCAACCTCGACAAGCTGCTGGAGGCCATCCAGCTGCAGGCCGAACTGCTCGAGCTTCAGGCCGATCCCGACCGTACCGCAGAGGGCGTCGTCATCGAGGCGCAGCTCGACAAGGGCCGCGGCCCGGTCGCGACCGTGCTGGTCCAGTCCGGCACCCTGCGCATCGGCGATATCGTCGTTGCCGGCGACGTCTGGGGCAAGGTCCGCGCCATCGTCGACGACAAGAATGCGCAGCGGAAGACCGCGGGTCCCTCGACCCCGGTCGAGGTGCTCGGCATGCAAGGGACCCCGCAGGCCGGCGATCGCTTCGCGGTCGTCGCCGACGAGGCCCGTGCCCGCGAGATCGCCGAGTACCGCCAGCGCCTGACGCGCGAGAAGCAGGTGGCGAAGTCCGCCGGCCAGCGCGGCTCGCTCGAGCAGATGATGTCGCAGCTGCAGGATACGGGGCTCAAGGAGTTCCCGCTGCTGATCAAGGGCGACGTGCAGGGTTCGGTCGAGGCGATCATCACGGCGCTGGATCGGCTTGGTACAGACGAAGTGCGGGCGCGGATCGTCCATTCGGGCGCCGGTGCGATCACCGAGTCCGACATCACGCTGGCCTCGGCTTCCAATGCCGCGATCATCGGCTTCAACGTCCGGGCGAACGCCCAGGCGCGGACGGCTTCCGAGCGCGAAGGCATCGAGATCCGCTACTACAACATCATCTACGACCTCGTGGATGACGTGAAGCAGGCGATGTCGGGCCTCCTCTCGCCGGAGCGCCGCGAGACCTTCCTCGGCAATGCGGAGATCCTCGAGGTCTTCCACATCACCAAGGTCGGCAAGGTTGCGGGCTGCCGGATCACCGAGGGCAAGGTCGAACGTGGTGCGGGCGTTCGCCTCATCCGCGACGGCGTCGTCATCCACGAGGGCAAGCTATCGACGCTCAAGCGCTTCAAGGACGAAGTGTCCGAAGTGCCGTCGGGCCAGGAATGCGGCATGGCCTTCGAGAAGTACGAGGACATGCGCCAAGGCGACGTCATCGAGTGCTTCCGCGTCGAACACGTCGCGCGCACGCTCTAGCGCCGTCACTGATCGAACAGGAAAAGGGGCCGGGATCTCACGATCCGGGCCCCTTGCCAGTTCTTCGAAAAGCAGAAATTCGAGGTTCGGGCGATCATCCGGATCTTTTAATGCGGTGGCCGGCGACGGCTCGGCGTGCAGGTTCGTCCGGCGCGATGCGGCAAGATCGCCTGGCAGTCGGATCATTGACGGGCGAGCGCGGGTTTTCCGCCGTCGGGCAAAAGTGTCCGCAGCCGGGCGTTGCGCGACCCGAACAGGAGAGTTTTGATGGCAGGCAGGAAGGACCAGGGTCCGACGCAGCGCGCGCTCAGCATCGGCGAGATGGTGCGCAAGGCGCTGACCGAGATCCTCGCCCGCGAGGAGTTGAACGACCCGGTGCTGAAGAACGTTCTGGTCTCGGTGTCGGAGGTCCGCATGTCGACCGACCTGAAGCTCGGCACCGCCTATGTCACCATTCTCGGCCAGACCGAGATCGACGCCTATGTCGATGCATTGAACCGCCAGGCGAAGTTCCTGCGCGGCAAGCTCGGCCCGGCGCTTCGGCAGATGAAACACATGCCGGAAGTCCGCTTCCGGCCCGACACGTCCTTCGACAACTATGCGCGCATCGATGCGCTGCTCCGCTCGCCGGAAGTTGCCAGGGACCTAGAAGACGACGAAGAGAAGGAATGATCTGATGAAATGGACCGAAGAAAAGCTGGGCGCGAAATCGCCGGGCGAACGCCACCAGCTCTACATGAATGCCCGGTCGATGGATTCGGATGACGCCCGCGCACTGGTGACGATGATCGAGGAGTCGGGCCTGCCCTATTCGCTCGACCGTTCGCTGCGCACGCCTGACCCGATCGCGACGAAGATCGCCGAGATCGTCTACTCGGCCGAGGCCACCAAGGCGATGGAAGAGGCGATCCGCAATTCCGTCCCGCCGATGGCTGCGCTCGACCCGATGCTGGTCCAGGCGCTGGGCGACGACTACGGCTCGCACAATTCGACCACCACCTTCGCCGGCCGCCTGTCGGCCGAGCGCATGCAGCAGCGCGGCTACCAGAAGCTCGGCAAGAAGCAGAAGCTGCCGGCCGAGTGCCGCGCCAAGACCGCCGACCTGATGTCCAAGGCACCAGAGGTACTGCAGTAGCATGGCACGACGCGGCAAGAAGCCGAAGGGCCGGCCGGTTTCCGGCTGGGTGATCCTCGACAAGCCGAAAGGCATGGGGTCGACCGAGGCGGTTTCGAAGATCAAGTGGCTGTATTTCGCCCAGAAGGCCGGCCATGCCGGCACGCTGGATCCCTTGGCGTCCGGCATGCTGCCGATCGCGCTGGGGGACGCCACCAAGACGGTTCCCTACGTCATGGACGGCTTGAAGGTCTATCGCTTCACCGTGCAGTGGGGCACACAGACCACGACCGACGATACCGAGGGGCCGGCGGTGCACAGCTCCGATGCCCGGTCGGACGAGGCGTCGATCCGCGCCGCGATGATCAACTATACCGGCGAGATCCAGCAGATCCCGCCGCAGTTCTCGGCGATCAAGATCGACGGCAACCGCGCCTATGACCTTGCCCGCGAAGGCGAGACGGTGGAGATCGCGGCCCGGACCGTCACCGTCCACCGGCTCGAACTCGTGGAGATGATCGGCTCGGATGCGACCGTCTTCGAGGCGGAGTGCGGCAAGGGGACCTATGTCCGCTCGATCGCCCGCGATCTCGGCCAGGACCTCGGTTGCTACGGCCACGTCACCGACCTCCGGCGCGTCTCCGTCGGTGGCTTCGACGAGGACGACATGGTGACGCTCGCCGATCTAGAGCTCGCCGCCGACGAGGGCCGCGAGACCCTCGGCGAGGAGGAGATCGCTGCCGGCGCCAGTGCCCGCGTCGTCGTCTTCGACGGCCTCGACGAGTATATCCTCGATGCCGCGCTGGCGCTGTCGGACCTCTACGAGGTGACGCTCACCGACGAGCAGGCGGGCCGCGTCCTCTCCGGCAATCCGGTGCTCCTGCGCGGCCGCGACGCGCCGGCCTTCTGCGAGGAAGCCTACGCCACCGGCCAGGGCAAGCTCATCGCGCTTGGCGCCGTGGAAGAGGGCTCGTTCAAGCCGCACCGGGTGTTCGGCGGCCGCGGGTAGGACCGCGGCATCCGCCTCCGCGAGCAGACTGCGACGGTCAGCCGACGAGCTGGACTCGCTGCTCGCTGAGGTGGAAGCGGATCTGTCTCTTGCCGCTGCGCTTACCGAGCAGCAGGGCCTGGTCGGCATAGCGCAGCAGCAGGATCGGATCGGTCGCATCGTCCGGCGCAAGCGTCGCGCCGATCGTTGCCCCGACCCGGACGACCTCGCCCGTGGCGAGCGTGATCGGTGTTGAAATCGCCGCGATCATCCGTTCTCCCACCGCCATGACCGTGCCGGCGTCTGCGCCATCCTTGCCGTGAAAATCCAGGATCAGCGCGAACTCGTCTCCGCCCAGCCGGGCAACGAGGTCGTGTTCCGACAGTTGCCCGAGGATGCGGCTGGCGACCTTTCGAAGCACCTCGTCGCCAGCATCATGTCCATGCGTCTCGTTCACCGCCTTGAAGCCGTCGAGATCGAGATAGAGCACCGCGAAGCCGTTACCGTCGATGCAGGCGGCGTGCGCCATGTGGTCGAGGCGGTCGAAGAAGAACACGCGGTTCGGAAGCCCGGTCAGCGTATCATGGGTGGCCCGGCGTTCGCTGTCGGCGATCATATGGGCAGACCTCTCTGCCTGCCGCAGCACGATGGCGGTGAGGGCGCCGAAACCGATCGCCAGGATCACCCAGACCGGCACCGCGGTGCGCAGCAGCGTATCGCCGGGGCGGGCTTCGTCCCAGACAAGTTGTGCCACCTCTTCGCCGTCCACCGTCCGCAGCGCCGTCATCGCGGCGATACCCTCGTCGCGGCTAAGGAGGCGCAGGCGCGGCAAGAGGTAGACCTTGCCGAGTTCGTCGAGCAGTTTCGGGTCGATCACATCGACGAGCACGAGGAGGTCCTGGCGCGCCGCGTTGATGCTTGTGCCATCGAGCCGGCGAATTGGTGCGACCGCCGCGATCGCCGGCCGGCCACCGGCGAGGACAAGACCGGAAGCCGAAGCTGTCCGATCTCCCGCCCGTTGGGCCGCGATCAGCTTGTCGAACCCGCCGGTCAGCAGGTTGTCGGTGGTTAGCGTCGCACGCTCGCCCTCGATCATCGTGTATCGCGTTCCGTTGTCGCCGCCGATGACGAACGCCATCTCGAAGCCGAGATTCTGGAACGTCGGCTTGCCGATGTTCTCGTCTGCCCAGGCTGGATCGAGATTGTCGACGAGATGCTCGACGGCCTCGTCCCAGGCGGCGTAGTCCAGCACCGTCTTCTCGACGTGTTGCCCGCGAACCATGATCGCCCCGTTGGCAAGCTTGATCTGCGTCTCGCGAGCGACGTCGGTCTGGTATTGCGCGACGACGACGACAGTCGCCAGAAGCACTGCGACCAACATGCCGACCGGAGTGGTCAACCGCAGGATAAGGCGCTTATGGCGGGCTGGCATTTCGACCACCTTCCGAAATTCGCACCATTCTAACGTGGATCGCTAAACAACCAGTGAGCCCGATGCCTCGCTTTCTCATCAATCTGCGATGGGCAAAGGACCGGCGAACCCTCCGGCAGGCAACCGTGCTGTTCTTGCGCGCGACGAACACCGCTGCCCAAGGCCAGCACGTCCTGTCCCCCGCCTCTGGCCTTTCCCCGTCATTTGCCATATACAGCGCCCAGCGCCCGGTGCCTCGCAGTGAGGCGCCCGCGTTTTCATGGCCCGGGCTGGACGACATCCCTGCCCAGGGCGACCCATACCCTCCCGATCAGAAAGGGCATCCCGATGTCGATCACGCCTGAGCGCAAGAACGAAGTCATCAAGGAATTCGCGACCAAGGAAGGCGACAGCGGTTCGCCGGAAGTCCAGGTCGCACTGCTCTCCGAGCGCATCAACAACCTGACCGAGCACTTCAAGTCGCACAAGAAGGACAACCACTCGCGCCGTGGCCTTCTGCGCATGGTCGCCACCCGCCGCAGCCTGCTTGACTACCTCAAGCGCAAGGAAGAGGCGCGTTACACCGCCATCGTTGCAAAGCTCGGCCTGCGCCGCTAGCACTTGGATCGGCGGGCATCCTCTGGATGAACCCGCCGGTTTCGCATTCGGGCCCCGCTGCAAGGCGGGACCCTCCGGGCTTCGCCACAGGGCGCCGCCCCACTGCCCCGGCCGCTCCTTGTGGGCGCCGGCACCGACCGAACCGAAACGGTCATGGGGCAGGATTGCCGGGGGCTTCCCGGCACGCTCCGCGGCGTCATCGCCCGGACGAGATCGTGCCGAAGGGTTTGCCCTTCCCGAAGCCTCCCGCCGTCTTGCCCATGACCCGCTTCTTCTAAACGAGCCCCGCGATAGCGTGCCGCCCATCCAGGCCGGCAGGTCGCAGCAAAAAGGCAACCTCCATGTTCAATGCCCACAAAGTGCAAATCGAATGGGCGGGCCGCACGCTCACCCTCGAGACCGGCACCATCGCCCGCCAGGCTGACGGCGCCGTCCTCGCCACCTATGGCGAGACCGTCGTGCTCGCGACCGTCGTGTCGCAGAAGCAGCCGAAGGCCGGCTTCGACTTCTTCCCGCTGACCGTCAACTACCAGGAGAAGACCTTCGCCGCGGGCAAGATCCCCGGTGGCTTCTTCAAGCGCGAGGGCCGTCCGTCCGAGAAGGAGACGCTGGTCTCCCGCCTGATCGACCGTCCGATCCGCCCGCTCTTCGCCGAAGGCTACAAGAACGACACCCAGGTCGTCGTCACCGTCCTGCAGCATGACCTCGAGAACGATCCGGACGTGCTGGCCATGGTCGGTGCCTCCGCTGCCCTGACGCTCTCGGGCGTGCCCTTCATGGGCCCGATCGGCGGCGCCCGCGTCGGCTACATCAACGGCGAGTTCAAGCTGAACCCGCATGTCGACGAGATGCCTGAGTCCGAACTCGACCTCGTCGTCGCCGGCACCGATAGCGCCGTGCTGATGGTCGAATCCGAGGCGCACGAGCTGTCGGAAGACATCATGCTCTCGGCCGTCATGTTCGGCCACCGCGGCTTCCAGCCGGTGATCGACGCGATCATCAAGCTGGCCGAGCTCGCCGCCAAGGAGCCCCGCACCCACGTCATCGCCGACAACTCCGCCCTCGAGGCCGAGATGCTCGGCATGGTCGAAGGCGAGCTGCGCGACGCCTACAAGAACACCGACAAGATGGCCCGCTACACCGCCGTCGACGCGGTGAAGGCGAAGGTCATGGCCCACTTCCTGCCGGAGGGCCAGGAGCCGAAGGCTGCCAAGGAAGTCGTCGGCGCCGTCTTCAAGGAACTGCAGGCCAAGATCGTCCGCTGGAACATCCTCGACACCGGCAGCCGCATCGACGGCCGTGACCTGTCGACGGTCCGCCAGATCGTCGCCCAGGCCGGCATCCTGCCGCGCACCCACGGCTCGGCGCTGTTCACCCGCGGCGAGACCCAGGCGCTGGTCGTCGCCACGCTCGGCACCGGCGAGGACGAGCAGTTCGTCGACGCCCTGACCGGCACCTACAAGGAGACTTTCCTCCTTCACTACAACTTCCCTCCCTATTCGGTCGGCGAGACCGGCCGCATGGGCTCCCCGGGTCGTCGCGAGATCGGCCACGGCAAGCTCGCCTGGCGCGCCATCCGTCCGATGCTGCCGGGTAAGGAAGCCTTCCCCTACACGATCCGCGCCGTCTCCGAGATCACCGAGTCCAACGGCTCGTCCTCGATGGCGACCGTCTGCGGCACCTCGCTCGCTTTGATGGACGCCGGCGTTCCGCTCGGCCGTCCGGTGGCCGGCATCGCCATGGGCCTGATCAAGGAGAACGAGCGCTTCGCCGTGCTCTCCGACATCCTCGGCGACGAGGATCACCTCGGCGACATGGACTTCAAGGTGGCCGGCACCTCCGAGGGCATCACCTCGCTGCAGATGGACATCAAGATCCAGGGCATCACCGAGGACATCATGAAGATCGCCCTCGACCAGGCGAAGGGCGGTCGCCTGACCATCCTCGACGAGATGGCCAAGGCGCTCTCGACCAACCGCGCCGAGCTCGGCGAGTTTGCGCCGCGCATCGAGGTCATGATGGTGCCGACGGACAAGATCCGCGACGTCATCGGTTCGGGCGGCAAGGTGATCCGCGAGATCGTCGAGAAGACCGGCGCCAAGATCAACATCGAGGACGACGGCACGGTGAAGATCGCATCCTCCTCGGCGAAGGAGATCGAGGCCGCCAAGAAGTGGATCCACTCGATCGTCGCCGAGCCTGAAGTCGGCGCGATCTACGAGGGTACCGTCGTGAAGTGCGTCGAGTTCGGCGCCTTCGTGAACTTCTTCGGTGCCCGTGACGGCCTCGTCCACATCTCGCAGCTGGGCGCCGAGCGTGTCTCCAAGACGACCGACGTCGTCAAGGAAGGCCAGAAGGTCTGGGTCAAGCTGATGGGATTCGACGAGCGCGGCAAGGTCCGCCTGTCGATGAAGGTCGTCGACCAGGCCACCGGCGAAGAGATCAAGGGCGGCGAGGAAGCGGCGTAAGCCTTTTCCCCACCCGTCTGAATCGACGAAAGGCGCGCCCGGAAACGGGCGCGCCTTTTGTTTTGCCGCTGGACAAGACACGGCCTTTCGCCAAATGAAGATGGCAGGGCTGCGCCATGCGCGGCCCGGTTGTCGCAAGCGAGGGGGAACGGGCATGCTCTATCTGGTAGCAACGCTGAAGACGGTGACCGGCGAGCGCGCGGCGGTCGTGGCAGCGGCGCGACCTTGCATCGAGGCGACGCGGCAGGAGCCGGGATGCCTGCGCTACGATCTCTTCGAAAGCGTCACCGACCCCGATCTGCTGACCTTCATCGAGGCGTGGGAGGACGAGGCGGCGCTCGCCCGTCACGGCACCATGCCGCATGTCCTCGCCTGGCGCGCGGCCTCGGCGCCGCACCGTACGACGACGCAGCTGGAGATCATCTTCCCCGATCGCGTCGAGGTTCGATGACGCCGCTTCCTGTCTTGCCCGGTAGATCGAGGGCCTCCGACCCCGTGGATACTTTCTTGAGGCGAAGCCGATGAGCGCGCTTCTCGTGCGCGCGGTCGGCGCGCTTCTCGGCGGCTTCCTGTTCAGTCAGGCGAGCGAGTTCACCCAGCAGTATCTGCAGCGTCTCGGCGGTGCGGCCGACGAGCTGCGCACCATCGTCCGCCGCTTCGACGACAGCGCCAGGCTGGAGGGGCTGCAGCGCGATGCCGCGATCGCGCGGCTGCGCTCGGCCGATGACGGCTTTGTCGCGCGCCAGGGCGAGGATGCGGCCAGTCTCGTCGCCCGCCAGGACGCGGTGGAGCGGCGTTATCAGAAGCTGACCGGCACCGCGCCTCTGCTTCGCCCTTTCGAGGCGCTTGCCGATCCCGACGGAACGATCCTCGCCCGCACCTTCGACGATTTTCGCCCGGCGCTGCCGATCACCGCCGACGGGCTGTTCCTGATGGTGGCAGGCTTTGCGGGTGGCTGGGGTCTCGGGGCAGGAGCCGCCGGCGTCCACGGCATCCGCAAACGCCGCCGCGCAAGACGGGCCGCGGCGCCCAGCGCCGGCGGTTCGCGACTGGCCTAAGCTTGATGCGCCAAGACCCTCGGCGCCTGGCGCCGAGGGCAGTTCGATGCCGGATGATTACTTGGCGGCCTGGGCGACGTCAACGTCCTCGGCGATGACCGCACGGCGCTCCTGCGCCTTCAACTCGTCGAGTGCCGGCATCGACATGATGTTGTAGCCGGAATCGACGTAGTGGATCTCGCCGGTGACGCCGGCGGCAAGGTCCGACAGCAGGTAGAGGATGGCGCCGCCGACCTCGTCGATGCTGACGTTCCGGCGGAGCGGGGCGTTCTTGCGCTGGTAGCTGAACATCAGCCGGGCATCCGAGACGCCGGCGCCGGCGAGCGTGCGCACCGGGCCCGCCGAGACGGCGTTGACGCGGATGTTGCGCGGGCCGTAATCGGCGGCGAGATAGCGCACCGAGGCTTCCAGCGCCGCCTTGGCGACGCCCATGACGTTGTAGTTCGGCATCACGCGGGTGGCGCCGCCATAGGTCAGCGTCAGCAGCGAGCCGCCGGGCGCCATGATATCGGTCGCCCGCCGGGTGATCTCGGTGAAGGAGAAGCAGGAGATCAGCATGGTCCGCGTGAAGTTGTCGCGCGTGGTGTCGGCGTAGAGGCCCTTCAGCTCGTTCTTGTCGGAGAAGGCGAGAGCGTGCACGAGGAAGTCGATCTGGCCCCACTCGGCCTTCAGCGTCTCGAACACGCGGTCGACCGAGGCGATGTCCTCGACGTCGCAGTCGAGCAGCAGCGTCGAGCCGATCTCGGCGGCGAGCGGCTTCACCCGCTTGCCGAAGGCGTCGCCCTGATAGGTCAGCGCCACTTCCGCGCCCTGGGCAGCGAGCGCCTTGGCCGCGCCCCAGGCGATGGAATTGTGGTTGGCAACGCCCATCACGAGGCCGCGCTTGCCCTTCATCAGATCGCCCATGGACGGCCCCTTCTCATTCTACGCATCGCGAAACCCGCGGTCACATCTCGGCCCGAGCGATAGCACACCACCCGTTGCTGCGGGCGCACGTCGTATGTCCGCCCGCAACACATCGTTTGGGCAGAAGGCTCAGTCCGTGACGCGGCGGAACACCAGCGTCGCATTGGTGCCGCCGAAGCCGAAGGAGTTCGACAGCACGGTGTTCAACTTCACATTGTCCATCCGCTCGCGCACGATTGGCAGATCGGCAAACTCCGGATCGATCTCGTCGATATGGGCGGACTTCACGATGAAGTCGTTCTGCAGCATCAGCAGCGAGTAGATCGCCTCCTGCACGCCGGTCGCCCCGAGCGAATGGCCGGTCAGCGACTTCGTCGCCGAGATCGGCGGGATCTTGGTCCCGAACACTTCGCGGATCGCCTGGATTTCCATCTTGTCGCCGACCGGCGTCGAGGTGGCATGCGGGTTGATGTAGTCGATCTCGGTGTCGACCGTCTCCAGCGCCATCTTCATGCAGCGCGCCGCACCCTCGCCGGACGGGGCGACCATGTCGTGCCCGTCGGAGGTGGCGCCATAGCCGACGATCTCGGCGATGATCTTCGCGCCGCGGGCTTTCGCGTGCTCGTATTCCTCGAGCACCAGCACGCCCGCGCCGCCGGCGATGACGAAGCCGTCGCGGTCCTTGTCATAGGCGCGGGAGGCGACCGTCGGCCGGTCGTTGAAGTCCGAGGACATCGCGCCCATCGCGTCGAAGAGGTTGGACATCGTCCAGTCGAGATCCTCCGACCCGCCGGCGAAGATCACGTCCTGCTTGCCGACCTGGATCGTCTCGTAGGCGTTGCCGATGCAGTGGTTCGACGTCGCGCAGGCCGACGAGATCGAATAGTTGACGCCCTTGATCTTGAACTGGGTGGCCAGCACTGCCGAGGCGGTCGAGCTCATCGCCTTCGGCACCGCGGTCGGGCCGATGCGCTTCGGGCCGCCCTTGGTCTCGGTGATCTCTGCGGCTTCCACGATGATGCGCGTCGAGGGGCCGCCCGAGCCCATGATGATGCCGGTGCGCGGGTTGACGATGTCGTCTTCCGTCAGGCCCGAATCGGCGATCGCCTGCTGCATGGCGATGTAGTTCCACGCGGTGCCCTTGCTCATGAAGCGCGCGGTGCGCCGGTCGAGCACGGCGAACGGGTCGAGGTTGGGCTCGCCCTGGACGTGGCAGCGGAAGCCGTGGCTCGCATAGTCCTCGGCGAAGCTGACGCCCGAGCGGGCGTTCTTCAAGGAGTCCAGCACCGCCTCGACATCGTTGCCGATCGACGAGACGATGCCCATTCCGGTCACAACGACACGTTTCATCGCATATTCCTCCAGTGGTACAGGGCCGCGAGCCGCCGGGTTTGCCGGTCGGCCGCGGCTGGCGCAGGGGTCAGGCCGCGGCGGGTTCTTCGTCCTTGAACAGGCCGACGCGCAGGTCGCTCGCCTTATAGATCAGCACGCCGTCGGCCTTGACCCAGCCTTCGGCGATGCCGAGCTTCAGACGCGAACGCATGACGCGCTTGAACTCGACGCCGTACTCGACGAGCTTCACCTTCGGCGTGACCTGGCCCGAGAATTTTACCTCGCCGACGCCAAGCGCCCGGCCACGGCCTTCTTCGCCGAGCCAGCCGAGATAGAAGCCGGTCAGCTGCCAGAGCGCATCGACGCCGAGGCAGCCCGGCATCACCGGATCGCCCTCGAAATGGCATTTGAAGAACCAGAGGTCGGGATTGACGTCGAACTCGGCCTTGATCGAGCCCTTGCCGAACTGGCCGCCATCGGTGGTGACCTCGGTGATCCGGTCGAACATCAGCATCGGCGGCAGCGGCAGCTGCGCGTTGCCGGGTCCGAACAGCTGGCCGTGGCCGCAGGTGATCAGCTCGTCGTAATCGTAATGCGTCTTGCCGGGTGCCATGATCTTCCATATCCGTCCGGACGCTGCCCCACGCCGGTTTCGGCGACGCCTTTAGCACGGGCGCGTCCGGACACAAACCCGGCAGGTCCGCCGGCGTGCATGTCTCCCGGCAAAGCTAGGGTCACCGAATGGCGAATGAAAGTCTCCTTGGCGTTTCTCTTGTCTGGAAAGGCGGCGATGCCCGTTGAAACCCTGCGTCTGACGGCCCTCTGCGGTCTTCTTCTCGCCGGCATGGCGTTGCCCGCGGCGGCCGCCGACGGCTGGCGCGCCGAGCCGGCCGGGGCAAGTGCCCGGACCGCCGGCTATGCTGCCGGCCGCGGCTTCACGACGATCTGGATGAGCTGCGCCGGTCTGCCGCCAGGGCGCCTCGTACTGCGATTCTCGGGCTTTGCCGCCGGCCTGCCGACCGATGGCAGCTATACCGTGGTGGTCTCGGCGAACGACATCGCCTTCCTGCAGGAGACGCGCCCGGTGGCGCGCGGCGATGGTGGCCATGATCTCGCCCGCACGGCGTCGCTTGGCGAGCTGCAGCCGATGATCGATGCCCTGAAGAAGGGCCGCAAGGTCGAGGTCTCGGCGCCAGCCGGCCGGGTCACCTTGCCGCTGACCGGTTCGGGTAAGGCGCTGACGGCGCTGGAGGCGGGCTGCAAGGGGTAGCGCGGCAGACCGCGATCTCGTCTCGAAGCATCAGCGTCCCGTCACACCCCCGACACCACAGGCGTTCCGGCCGAGAAAAAAGTCGGAGCCGCATGAGCGTTTTCCGGCAACCTCCTCATCTTGCCGCGACGCAGCGTTTGTGATCTCGCCACGAATTGTCTATATCATCGGTGTTATCAGCGCTCTCCGGTGGGGCGCGCGGTGTGATGGACGTGAAGATGGTGGGCAAGGCGATGGAAAATCGGGGCCGTGGACAGTTCTTCTGTGTGTTCGAGCGGCTGCGGGCTGCGGGCCTTCGCCCGACCCGGCAACGCGTGGCGCTGTGCAATCTGATCTTCGGATCGGGCGACCGGCATCTCTCGGCCGAAGAACTGCACGAAGAGGCGCACCGCGCCGGCGAGCCGGTCTCGCTCGCCACCGTCTACAACACGCTGCACCAGTTCACCGATGTCGGCATCATCCGCCCGCTCACCGGCGAGGGCCAGCGCACCTATTTCGACACCAACACCTCCGATCACCATCACTTCTTCCTCGAGGAGGCGAACGAGATGATCGATATCCCGAACGGCGGCATCAAGCTTTCGGAACTGCCGGAGCCGCCGGAAGGCATGGAGATCGTCAATGTCGACGTCGTCGTGCGCCTGCGCCGCAAGGTTGCCCGCCCGGCCGACGCCCTGTCCTGAGACTGCCGGCTGGCCACGCCTTAGCGCGGCGGCGAACCAGCGTTGAAAGCCCGGTCCTCGTGAGAGAGCCGGGTTTTTTATTGGCTACGTGGCGGTGTGATGTACCGGATCGACGGGGTTGAGGCGCAGCTTTCGAGCCTCGTCATCCGCGGGGCCATAGCCCCGGGGGCCATGCCGTGATGCCGGATGATGCCGAGGGCGTCTAATTTTGCGCCGGAGTGCAGGGTCCGCGGAGAGGCATGGGTCCCCGCGCTGCGCGCGAGGATGACGATGATACTCTGGCTTCTGGCGAACCCTGATCAGAGTGGGCGAAGGAGGCCTGCGCGTCGGGGCTCGAAGGTTATCGGTCTATCCCGCGCTGATGCGGTTCCAGCATTCTCTCATCATCCGGCGCTTCGCGTGGACCGGTTCCCGATCGCTGGATGGCCTAGAACCGCTCGTCGGGATAGACGCCCCAGATCTCGTGCTGGTGGACGTAGCCCTTGCGGCCGGAGACCTCGACCTCGCACCAGCCGAGGCCGCATTCCCGCACGCTGGTGATGACGCCGGGCTCGAGCTTGGCGACGAGCGTCGCGCTCTCGCCGGCGCTGTTGTGCATGTCGATCGTCGTGCTCTTGCCCTTCAGCCAGGGGGCGGCGATGGCGGTGCGCTCGCCCGACAGCAGCGAATGGTAGACCCAGCCCTCGGTGCCTTCGCTGTCGCGCACCCGGCGCCAGAGCTCGTATTCCTGCACCACTTCGACCGGCAGGCCGGGCTTCAGGTAAAGCCAGGAGACGGCGTAGTCGCGGCCCGGGCCGACGCGCAGGTTCACCCGGCCGGATTTCAGCGAGACGAAGCGCGGCAGTGCGAGCTTGGAATAGGCGCCGGTGATCGAGCCGGTTTCCTGCGCGAGCGCGGGGGCCGGCATGGCGGCGGTGGCGAGGAGAGCGGCCGTGCCGGCCAGTGCCAGGACGAGGGAACGAAGACGCAACGGAAACACTCCAGACAGGGCCTGCCGAGACAGGGCCATCCCCAGCGCGCCCTGAATGCTGCGATGCAGCATGGCTGGGGCACCGAACCTTTGCCGGAAAGCTTTGTTTTCGGGAGGACGGCTTGCTATGGACGGGACTTCTCGACTGGTCCGATTATCGCGCGTTGAGGTTAACAAGCCCTTGAGGCGGCGAGCGGAGGAGGCACGATGACGGAGCGCCCTAGACCGGTCGTCGCGATCACGCGCCGGCTGCCCGAGCCGATCGAGGCCCGCATGGGCGAGCTTTTCGATGTCAGCCTCAATGCCAGCGACAAGCCGATGAGCCAGCCCGAGCTCGTTGCCGCGCTCCGGCGCGTCGACGTGCTGGTGCCAACGGTGACCGACCGCATCGACCGCGCGATGATCGAGCAGGCGGGCGAGCGGCTGAAGCTGATCGCCAATTACGGCAATGGCGTCGACAATATCGACGTCGAGGCGGCGCACGCCCGCGGCATCTTCGTGACCAACACGCCCAACGTCCTCGACGAGGACACCGCCGACATGACCATGGCGCTGATTCTCGCGGTGCCGCGCCGACTGGTCGAGGGCGGCATGCGGCTGATCGGCGGCGAGCCCTGGGCCGGCTGGTCGCCGACCGCCATGCTCGGTCGCCGCCTCGGCGGCAAGAAGCTCGGCATCGTCGGCATGGGCCGCATCGGCACCGCCGTCGCGCGGCGGGCGAAGGCCTTCGGCCTCGAGATCCACTATCACAACCGCCACCGCGTCAGCCCGAAGACCGAGGAGGCGCTCGGCGCCACCTATTGGGCGAGCCTCGACCAGATGCTGGCGCGGATGGACATCGTCTCGGTCAACTGCCCGTCGACACCGGCGACCTTCCATCTTCTCTCGGCGCGGCGGCTGGCGCTGATGCCGTCGCACGCCTTCATCGTCAACATCGCCCGCGGCGACATCATCGACCAGCCGGCGCTGATCGGCCTGATCGAGGAGGGCCGCATCGCCGGCGCCGGGCTCGACGTGTTCGAGGGCGAGCCGGCGGTCGACCGGCGGCTGATGCGGCTTGCCGAGGCGCACCGCGTGGTGCTGCTGCCGCACATGGGCTCTGCGACGATCGAGGCGCGCATCGACATGGGCGAGAAGGTGATCATCAACATCCGCACCTTGATGGACGGCCACCGCCCGCCCGACCGGATCCTGCCCATCCGGATTTAGGCGGCAACGCGAGAACGAGGCGCTGCCTGACGCGACGATCTTCCCCTCAAGCGGGGAGATTACCCCGTTGCCTGCCGCTTGCTGCAATGCATCAGCATTTTTCCGCCCGCTCTTCGCACCCGCAAGATGGACAAGCCGGGCCCGCGCGGTCGATCCTTGCCGAAAAGCATTCGGGAGGAACGGCATGAGCGAGACGATGGAACGGCCGGCGACGGTCTCAAGCCCGGCGCGCGGGGCAATCGAGGCCTGGCTTGCGGCCTTCGAGGCGGCGCTGGCCGCGGGCGACGCGACGGCGGCCGCCGCCCTGTTCAACACCGACAGCTACTGGCGCGACCTCGTCAGCTTCACCTGGAACATCAAGACCGTCGAGGGTCCGGCCGGGGTCGAGGACATGCTGACGGCGGTCCTCGCCGACGTGCAGCCGCGGCACTTCCGGATCGAGGAGGAGCCCTCCGAGGCCGGCGGCGTGACCGAGAGCTGGATCACCTTCGAGACCGCCGTCGCCCGCGGCCGCGGCCATCTCCGGCTGAAGGACGGCAAGGCCTGGACCTTCCTCACCACCATGACCGAGCTGAAGGGGCATGAGGAGAGGATGGGCGAGCGTCGTCCGACGGGCGCCGAGCACGGATCGGCCCAAGGGCGCAAATCCTGGCTGGAGCAGCGGCAGGCGGAGGCCGAGGCGCTCGGCCGCACCACCCAGCCGGAGGTGGTGGTGATCGGCGGCGGGCAAGGCGGCCTCGCGCTCGGCGCGCGGCTGCGCCAGCTCGGCGTTTCCACCATCATCGTCGACAAGCACGAACGGCCCGGCGACGCCTGGCGCAAGCGCTACAAGTCGCTCTGCCTGCACGACCCCGTCTGGTACGACCACCTGCCCTACATCGATTTCCCGAAGAACTGGCCGGTCTTCGCGCCGAAGGACAAGATCGGCGACTGGCTGGAAATGTACGCCAAGGTGATGGAGCTCAACGTCTGGAACTCCACCGAGGCGAAGACGGCACACTGGGACGAGGCCCGGAAGGAATGGAACGTCACCGTCGTCCGCGACGGCGAGGAGATCACGCTCCGCCCGAAGCAGCTCGTCTTCGCCACCGGCATGTCGGCGAAACCGAACCTCCCGACCTTCAAGGGCATGGAGCGCTTCAAGGGCGAGCAGCACCACTCCTCGGTGCATCCCGGCCCAGACGCCTGGGCCGGCAAGAAGGCCGTGGTGATCGGCTCCAACAACTCGGCGCACGACATTTGCGCCGCGCTGTGGGAGGCCGGCGCCGACGTCACCATGGTCCAGCGTTCGACCACCCACATCGCCCGCTCCGAGACGCTGATGACCGAGAGCCTCGGCCCGCTCTACTCCGAGCAGGCGCTGGCCAATGGCGTCACCACCGCCAAGGCCGACCTGATCTTCGCCTCGCTTCCCTACCGGATCATGCACGAGTTCCAGATCCCGGTGGCCAACCGCATGCGAGAGGTCGACGCCGAGTTCTACGCCGCGCTGGAAAAGGCCGGCTTCATGCTCGACTTCGGCGCCGACGGGTCCGGCCTGTTCATGAAGTACCTCCGCCGCGGCTCCGGCTACTACATCGACGTCGGCGCCAGCCAGCTGATCATCGAGGGCAAGATCAAGCTGAAGAGCGGCGTCGAGGTCGAGGAGATCACCGAGACCGGCGTCAGGTTCGCCGACGGCTCGGAGCTTCCGGCCGACCTCATCGTCTACGCCACCGGCTACGGCTCGATGAACGGCTGGGTCGCCGACCTCGTCGACCGCGAGACCGCCGACCGGGTCGGCAAGTGCTGGGGCCACGGCTCGAACACGCCGAAGGATCCCGGCCCCTGGGAGGGCGAGCAGCGCAACATGTGGAAGCCGACGCAAGTGGAAGGCCTCTGGTTCCACGGCGGCAACCTCCACCAGTCGCGGCATTACTCGCAGTTCCTGGCGCTACAGCTAAAGGCCCGGGCGGCGGGGATCGCGACGCCGGTGTATGGGCTGCAGGAGGTGCATCACAAGGGGTGAGGGGGAACTGATGCTGGACCCGGCTGAGGAAGCGATGACCGCTGGAGGCGGCAGATCGCCCGCGGCAGCTCCAGTGTGTGCCTCGTCATCCTCGGGGCTTTAGCCCCGGGGACCCATGCCAGGCCATTGAGCATCCACACTCCGATCGACATTCCCCTCCTCAACCGGACCGTGGCCTTGCGGTGGAGGCATGGGTCCCCGGCCTGTGGCCGAGGATGACGACTTTGGTGGCGAGCCTCTTTCAACAGCGCCTCCTCACGCTGGGCTATCGGGAACTTCAGTCCCTACGGCCCTCAGCGCTTTCGCCGGTACCGCACCGTCTCGAACCGCATCTCCAGCGTGTCGACCATCAGCAGGCGGCCGACCAGCGGCTCGCCGATGCCGCAGGCGAGCTTGATGGCCTCGGTCGCGGCGAGGGTGCCGAGGATGCCGGTGACGACGCCGAGGATGCCGGCCTCGGCGCAGGAGGGGACGAGGCCCGCCGGGGGCGCTTCGGGGAAGAGGTCGCGGTAGCCGGGATGTCGCACGCCGGCCAGTGACGTCGCATAGGGCATGAGTACCGTCAGCGAGCCGGAGAAGCGGTTCACCGCCGCCGTCACCAGCGGCCGCTCGGCTGCCTCGCAGAGATCGGCCAGGGCGTAGCGGGTGGAAAAGTTGTCGGAGCCGTCGATGACGAGGTCGTAGGCCGCGACGATGTCAGCGCCGTTGGCGGCGTCGAGGCGCAGCGGGTGCGGCACGACGGTGACGTGCGGGTTGATCGCGGCCACCGCATCAGCGGCGCTGTCGAGCTTGAGGCGGCCGACGTCGGCGGTGCCGTGCAGCACCTGGCGCTGGAGGTTGGAGAGCGAGACCGTGTCGTCGTCGGCGATGCCGATCGTGCCGACGCCGGCGGCGGCAAGGTACAGCACCACCGGCGAGCCGAGCCCGCCGGCGCCGATCACCAGCATCTTCGCCCGCTTCAGCCGCTGCTGGCCGGGGCCGCCGACTTCCGGCAGCACGATGTGGCGGGCATAGCGCTTGAGCTCGTCGGCGGACAGCGGTGCAGGCGGAGCTGCAGGGGGTGGTCCGGACATCGGATCCAGCAAGGCCTCGGCGGCGGAGATGGTCGTAGCCGGACCGGCCGGGTCGGCTGGGCCGAACGGGGTGGGGCGGTCGCTCATGTCACGCGCCCATGGTCGACCGTCAGGTGCTGCGCGCGGTCGCCGAGCGCCTCGAACAGCGCTGCGTCGGTGCCGGTCATGAAGGCCTGCACGCCGAGGCCCTCGATGATGTCGAAGAGGCCGGCGCGGCGGCCGGGGTCGAGATGCGCGGCGACCTCGTCGAGCAGCAGCACCGGGCCCATGCCGCTCATCGCCCTGACGAGGCCGGCATGCGCCAGCACCAGGCCGATCAGCAGCGCCTTCTGCTCGCCGGTGGAGGAAAGCGCGGCCGGCATCGCCTTTGCGCGGTGGGTGATCAGGAGATCGGCGCGGTGCGGGCCCTCGAGCGTGCGCCCCGCGGCGCGGTCGAGCGGCCGCTGCCGGGCGAGCCGCTCGGCAGCCTCGTCCTCGAGGTCGACGGCGGGCCGGGCAAGATCGTCGAAGCCGTAGCCGCTGGTCAGCGCGAGGTCCGCCTTCGGAAACGGGCTGTCATCCGTCGAGGCGCCGATCATCGTTCTGAGCAGGCCGACCAGCTCGTGCCGGGCGATGGCGATGGCGATGCCGAGCTCGGCGAGCTGCGCCTCGAGGCCGGCGAGCCAGGCGTCGTCCTGTCGACCGTCGGCGAGCAGCCGGTTGCGCTGGCGCATCGCCCGCTCGTAGTCGGAGGCCCGTCGGCCATGCGCGGGATCGACGGTCAGCACAAGGCGGTCGAGGAAGCGGCGCCGGTCGCCGGACGAGCCGGTGAAGAGGCCGTCCATCGCCGGCGTCAGCCAGAGGATGCGGAGATGGTCGAGCAGTTCGTCGGCCGATTTCGCCTGCGTCTCGTCGATCCTGACGGTGCGGGCGAGCCCGTTGCCCGCCTCGGGGCGGACGAGGGTGGCGAGCTGCAGCGTATCATGCTCCGATGTGAGGTCGGCGCGGACCGAAAAGCCGCCGCTGCCGCCGGCGCGGATCATGTCGGCATAGGCCGCCCGGCGAAGGCCGCGGCCGGGGGTCATCAGCGAGACCGCTTCCATCAGATTGGTCTTGCCGGCGCCGTTGTCGCCGGCAAGCACCACGAAGCGCGCGGCGAGATCGACCTGCAGCGTCGAATAGTTGCGGAAGTCGACGAGGCGGAGCGCCGAGAGATGCGACATGGTCTTGCCGGTGGGGACGGGCGAAGCATGGGCCGGCCCCGAGACGCCGTCGTCATCCGCGCGGGCAGTGTCGTCGCGAACGATCGGGACCGCGGTCTCCACGACGGGGATCTCGTTCTCCGCGACGGAGATCGGGAGCGCGGTGCCCGTCACACCCGCATGGGCATCAGGACATAGAGCGTGCCGTCGTCGCCGCCGTCCTTGATGAGGGTGGGCGAGCCGGGATCGGCGAGCATGAACACCGCGGTGTCGCCGGAGAGCTGCCCGGTGATGTCGAGGAGGTAGCGGGCGTTGAAGCCGATCTCGATGTCGTCGGATTCATAGCCGACGGCGAGTTCTTCCGTCGCGGTGCCGGCGTCCGGGCTGTTGACCGTCAGCGTCAGCTGGCCATTGCTGACGGCAAGCTTCACCGCGCGGCCGCGCTCCGACGAGATGGTCGAGACGCGGTCGACGGCGGCCGAGAAGGTCTGCCGGTCGAGCGTCAGCTCCTTGTCGTTGTTCTGCGGGATGACGCGCTGGTAGTCGGGAAAGGTGCCGTCGATCAGCTTCGACGTCATCACCACCGGGCCGATGGTGAAGCGGATCTTGGAATCGGAGAGCTCGACGAGGATCTCGTCGTCGCCACTGTCGAGAAGCTTCTGCAACTCGCCGACCGTCTTGCGCGGGATGATGATGCCCGGCATGCCCTCGGAGCCCGCGGGTGCCTCCATCTCGGCCCGCGCCAGGCGGTGGCCGTCGGTGGCGACGGCGCGCAGGCGCAGCGAGCCCTCGGACTCGATGGTGTGGAGGAAGATGCCGTTGAGGTAGTAGCGCGTCTCCTCGGTCGAGATCGCGAACTGGGTGCGCTCGACGAGGCGGCCGAGGGCCGAGCCCTTGAGCTTGAAGGAATGCGAGAAGACGCCGGCGGTGATGTCGGGGAAATCCGATTCCGGCAGGCACTGCAGGCGGAAGTTCGAGCGGCCGGAGGTGACCGTCATCTGGTTGCCGTCGGCGTTCGTCGCGAGCTTCACCTCCGAGCCGTCGGACAGCTTGCGGACGATGTCGTAGAGGAGGTGCGCCGGCACCGTCGTCGCGCCCTCCTGCTCGCCGTTCGCCGCCACCGTCTCGGTGATCTCGAGATCGAGGTCCGTCGCCTTCAGCCTGAGCGCCCCATCCTCGGTCTTGACGAGGACGTTGGACAGGATCGGGATGGTGTTGCGCCGCTCGACCACGCGGTGGACATGGCCCAGCGTCTTCAGAAGGTTGGAACGCTCGATGATGATACGCATGGGAGACAACCATTTCGTTCGGGGGAGCGCCGGCATCTCGTCGCGGACAGCGCTTGGGCGCCGGCGTTTCCCCGCGGGAGTGCGAACCTTTTAGAGGCTCCGGGACGGCTTGAAAAGCCTTGCGGCGCACAGTCGAGACAGCAGCGCCGGCGACCCGTAAAAGCGGGGCGCCGGCGTCATTCAGGAAGGGTCAACCAGCGGGAGGGTTCGACCGTCAGGCGTTATCGACCGGCGGGAACCAGCCTCGCACCAAAGTGCCTATTCCTCGATCATGCGGCGGATGAGGTCGAGCTCCTCGCCGAGCTTCTCGTCCTTGGCGCGCTCGCCTTCGATCTTGCGCACGGCGTGCAGCACCGTGGTGTGGTCGCGCCCGCCAAACCGGCGGCCGATCTCCGGCAGCGAGCGCGGCGTCATGGTCTTGGCCAGATACATCGCGATCTGCCGCGGGCGCACGATGGTGCGGGTGCGGCGGGCGGAGAGGATGTCGGTGCGCGTCACGTTGTAGTGGCGCGAGACGAATTTCAGGATGTCCTCGATGCGGATCCGCTTCTCGCCATTGGTGCGGGTCAGCGAGTTCAGGAGGTCATCGAGGTGGTCGGCCGAGAGCGGCTGGCCGACGGCGTGGCGGAAGGCGATCTGGTTGAACGCGCCCTCGAGGTCGCGGCCGGAGCCGATCACCCGGCGGGCGATGGTGTCGACCACCTTCTCGTCGATGAGGAAGCTCGGATCCTCGACCTTCAGCGCGTCGACGCGGGTGGTGAGGATCTCCTTGCGCATGTCGAAGTCCGGCGAGACCATCTCGATGGCGACGCCACCCGACAGGCGCGAGCGCACGCGCGCATCGAGCGATTCCAGCTCGAAGGCCGGGCGGTCGGCGGCGACGATCACCTGGCGCGCCGAGTCGATCAGCGCGTTGAGGAGATGGCAGAACTCCTGCTGGATCGACTTGCCTTGCAGGAACTGCATGTCGTCGATGATCAGGATGTCGATGCCGCGGAGATTCTCCTTGAAGTCGAGCGCCTGGTTGTCGCGGATAGCGGTGGCGAAGCGCCACATGAAGTATTCGGCGGTGAGATAGACGACGCGCGGCTGGTCGGCCCGGCGGGTCGCGGCATTGGCGATCGCCTGCAGCAGGTGCGTCTTGCCGAGGCCGACATTGGCGTGGACGAAGAGCGGGTTAAAGCGCACCGACTGCGGGCCGTTCTCGGCGATCGCCTTGGCGGCGGCGAGCGCCACGCGGTTCGACGTGCCCTCGACGAAGGTGTCGAAGACGTAGCGGTTGTCGAGCGGCGAGCCGAAGGAGGTGCCGTTGTGGTGGCGGTCGCGGGCCGAGAGGTCGGCCGTGCGCTCCAGCGCCGGATGCGAGGCGTGGCTGGCGGCCGGCACGTCCATGATGCCCGGTCCGCGCGCGGCCGGCTTGGCGATCTCGGTCACCTCGCGGGCGGTCTGGTTGGCCGCCGGCCCGCTGCGCACGGCGGTGCGCACGGCGATGTCGACCTTCAGCGTGCCCGGCACCTCCTCGGCGAAGATGGCCAGCAGCATGTCGGAATAGTGCGAGTTGATCCAGGTCTTCAGGAAGGCGGTCGGCACCGACAGACGGACGGAGCCCTTGCCCATCTCGTCGATCTTCATCCGCTCGAACCAGCTGGCATAGATGTCCTTGCCGAGCTGCGCCTGCAGGCGGGCCTTGACGCGCAGCAAGATCTCGCCGTCGCCCTTCGGCCCCGATACCTGCATTTCCGTCATTCCGTTACCCGCTCCCTGTCCCTGCGGGACCGTTTTCTGTTCGATCGAGCCCGACCGCATGAACGGCCGCACCGAGGGTGACCGCACCGTTGCCGCGACGGCGCTCATCGCTGCGCCCAAGGCAGGTCCGCGGCTTTCCAGCCGGCGGTCGTCCCGCGGTGTCCCTCGTCGTCCGGCGGTCCCTCGAAGCCGTCGAGGACGTTGTAGCAATGTTGGAAGCCGGCGGCGGTCAGCGCGGCCGCGCTGGCCATGCTGCGCACACCCGACCGGCAGAGGAAGTAGAGCTTCGATGCCTCGCTGCCACCGAGCTCCGCAATGCGGGCGGCGACCTTCTCGGCAAAGCGCGGATCGACGGCCATCGAGGGGAAGACCTGCCATTCCTGGAACAGCTGGCGCTCGGACGCAGGAAGGCGGGGAAAGCCGACATAGGTCCATTCGGCGGACGTGCGGACGTCGATCAGGAAGGCGTCGGCCTGTTGGCTGACGGCTTCCCAGCAGGCGCCGACGGTGACGTCGCCCGAATATGGAGTGCTCATGGAAAATCCCCCGGCAGCAAGGTCCTGTCAGGACCCGCTTGCGTGTCTTCGAAATATCGTTGGTATGGCTCGGGTTTAAGGTGCCCGAAATACTTGCTAAAGCCTTAAGGCCCAGCACCTTCTGACTTGCTGAAGGATTTAAGATATTCTGGGGCTGATGAACTTACTGGAAAACACGCTTCGTCCCCACGTTTCGTCTTTTCGCTCTCTTGCCTGAGGTTTGAAACTACGCAAGCGCCGACGCTCGGGCAAGCCGAGTCTTCGATGAATCGTTGAACGGGTGAGGCCGGTGTGGCGGACTCGTCATGCGCGCAAGGGGGTGGGCAGGGGTAATCCCCTGATTCCTCTGGAAAATCATAAACCCGCCAAACTAAACCCGGGGGACAAGGTTTAAATTTTGGGAATCTTGTAGAGGCCCGCTTGACTCAAGGGCTTGCGAAAATTTGGTTAGCCGACCCCAGTGCCGGAAATGGCGACCTGTCGCAACCTATTGAAATTAGTGTAGAAATTATGTCGTCGACGGCGAGGGTCGATACGGCGGCAACATGCTGATGACAGCGGCGTGACACGCCTTTAAAAGCGCCATGAATCAAAAAGGCCCGGCAGAGCCGAGCCTTTCGAACAGCGTATTTAAGAGGTGTTAAGCGGACGCGGCTTCGCCAGTGCTCTTCACCCGGCCCGACAGGCGCGAGATCTTGCGGGAGATGGTGTTCTTGTGGAACACGCCGCGCGAGACGGCGCGCATCAGCTCGGGCTCCGCAACCTTGAACGCGGCCTGGGCAGCGTCCTTGTCACCCGACAGGATGGCTTCCTCGACCTTGCGCAGGAAGGTCCGAACGCGCGAGCGGCGGTTCTTGTTGACCTCGGTGCGGCGGGCGATCTTGCGCGTGGCCTTCTTGGCCGATGGCGTATTGGCCATGACTGGACTCTCTTGTCTGTGGTTGCCGGGGGCCTGCAGCCTTGGACCGGACCGGACCAGAGCGCGAGCACATACGGCCCCTTATGGCGCCGCCGAATATCGAGCGGCTTATAGGCAAGCCGCGTGGCCGCGTCAACATCTAACCGGACCGGCGGCCGCGCCCGATCGCGATTTTCGCCGATCAGCGATTCCGGAAAACCGCCGGCCGCTTCTCGATGAAGGCGGCCATGCCTTCGCTCTGGTCGTCCAGCGCGAAGGTCGAGTGGAACAGCCGGCGCTCGAAGCGCAGTCCCTCGGCAAGAACGGTCTCGAAGGCACGGTTGACCGACTCCTTGGCCATCATCACCGAGGGCTGCGAGAAGCCGGCAATCTTCTCAGCCGCCGCGATCGCCTCCTTCAGGAGGTCCGCCGCCGGGACGACGCGCGCCACGAGCCCGCACCGCTCGGCTTCGACGGCATCCATCAACCGGCCGGTGAGAACGAGATCCATCGTCTTCGCCTTGCCGATCGAGCGCGCCATGCGCTGCGTGCCGCCCATGCCCGGCAGGACGCCGAGCGTGATCTCGGGCTGGCCGAAACGGGCGCTGTCGGCCGCGATGATGAAGTCGGCCATCATCGCGAGCTCGCAGCCGCCGCCGAGCGCATAGCCGGCGACGGCGGCGATCATCGGCTTACGGAAGCCGGCGACTTCTTCCCAGCCGCGGGCAAAATCGTCGGCATAGGCCTCGACGAAGGTCAAAGCCTGCATCTCCTTGATGTCGGCGCCGGCAGCAAAGGCTTTTTCCGACCCGGTCAGCACCACCGCGCCAATGGCGTCGTCGAGGCCGAGAAGGCGAAGGGCGTCGAGGAGTTCGGCGAGCAAGGTGGCGTTCAGCGCGTTGAGGGCCTGCGGGCGGTCCAGCGTCACCAGCCCGACCCGGCCGCGGGTCTCGACCCGGATCGTCTCATAGGCCATCGACCGTCTCCTTCACTTTACCGCGCGGTACTTCATTGCTGGGCTTTCGGAGTGCCGCATCCCGCGAGGCGCCACGCCACAGGCGGCCGAAGATAGCGGTTCGGCCGCACCCGGCAAGCGTCTGCCCTCGCCGCGCCGCCCCGCGCTATCCCTGGCAGACCGGGCAGAAAAACGTCGAGCGGCCGGACTGCACCACCCGCCGCACGATGCCGCGACAATTCTCGTGCCGGCAAGCCTCGTCCTCGCGGCCGTAGACCGCGAAGCTGTGCTGGAAATAGCCGAGGGAGCCGTCGGCCTGGCGGTAGTCGCGCAGCGACGAGCCGCCGGCGGCGATGGCATCGGCAATGGTCTCGCGGATCTGCACGGCGAGGTTATCGAGCCTCACCGTCGGGCGTCCGTCCTTCTTCACCAGCGTGCCGGCGAGCCGGCGCGGCGACAGGCGGGCCCGCCACAGCGCCTCGCAGACATAGATGTTGCCAAGGCCGGCGATGATCTTCTGGTCGAGCAGCACCGCCTTCAACGGCGCCGCCTTGCCGGCAAACAGCGGCGCCAGCAGTGCCCCATCCAGCGCATTGCCGGTCGGTTCGATGCCGAGGCCTTTGAAGTGCGGGTGCGCGGCAAGGTCGGCGGCCGGCTGCAGCGTCATGTAGCCGAAGCGGCGGGGATCGTTGAAGACGATCGACAACCGGCCCCATTGCGGCTGCTCGATGTGGAAGAGCACGTGATCGTGCGTGCGGCTCTCCGAGCGCGGATGGTGGAACACGCCGGGGGTCAGCGTATCGTCCGAGGTCTCGATGCGGAACGAGCCGGACATGCCGAGATGCATGGCGAGAACGAGGTCGGCGGGCGTGTCGGCGACGTGGGCGAGCAGGTATTTCGCCCGGCGCGACAGGCTGTCGATCCGCCGGCCCTCCAGCCGCGCGGCAAACCCCTCGGGCAAGGGAAAGCGCAGGTCTGGCCGGCGCAGCTCGACCCGGCGGATCATGGCGCCCTCCATGAACGGCTGCAGGCCGCGGCGGACGGTCTCTACCTCTGGCAATTCCGGCATGGCTGATTAAGTCCTCGGGCAAGGCATGGCGCTGCAGACATGGCCTCTTCGGCGCGGTTCCGCTAGAGGATCGGTCGAAGCCGGCCGTGGCGGGCCATTCCCGCCGGACGAACCCGTAACGAGCCCGCCGGACGAACCCGTAACGAGATGGACTTCCAATGTCGCAGAGCCGAGTGACCGGTGCCGAGGGAATGGAAACCACCTATGGCTTCCAGGCCGTGGGCGGCGCCGAGGAGAAGCAGGCCCGGGTGAACGAGGTCTTCCACCGCGTCGCCGAGCGCTACGACCTGATGAACGACCTGATGTCGGGCGGGCTCCACCGGGTGTGGAAGTCGGCGATGGTCAACTGGCTGGCGCCCTCCAAGCGTCCGGGCTGGACCTTCCTCGACGTCGCCGGCGGCACCGGCGACATCGCCTTCCGCATCGTCGAGGCTTCGCGCGGCGCGGCGCGGGGCACCGTGCTCGATATCAACGGCTCGATGCTCGCCGTCGGCGCCGAACGCGCGGCCAAGCTGAAGCTCGACGACAAGCTCACCTTCGTCGAGAGCAATGCCCAGAGCCTCGGCCTGCCCGATCAGAGCTTCGACGCCTACACCATCGCCTTCGGCATCCGGAACGTGCCGCGCATCGACCTCGCGCTCGCGGAAGCCTACCGCGTGCTGAAGCCCGGCGGCCGGTTCCTGTGCCTCGAATTCTCCGAGGTCGACATGCCGGTGCTCGACAAGGTCTACGAGGCCTGGTCGTTCAAGGCGATCCCGGCGATCGGCAAGGCGGTGGCGGGTGACCGCGAGTCTTATGAGTATCTCGTCGAATCGATCCGCCGCTTTCCCAACCAGGCGAATTTCGAGACGGCCATCCGCAGTGCCGGTTTCGAGCGCGTGACGCACCGCAACTTTTCCGGCGGCATCGCGGCGCTGCATTCCGGCTGGAAGCTCTAGGGGTGGTGAACCCGCTCTCCGGCACGCTGGCGCTGATGCGGGCAGCCTACGTCCTCGCCCGCGAGGGCGTCGTCACCTCGCTGCCGGCCGATGGGCTGTCGGCCGGGCCGCTCCTCGCCTATCGGCTGGCTGGCCTCGTCGAGCGCAAGTCGGCGGACGAGGCGGAGCGGTCAGAGAAGCTGTCGCGTGCGCTGAACCGGCTCGGGCCTTCCTATGTGAAGCTCGGCCAGTTCCTGGCGACCCGCCCGGACCTCGTCGGCCTGAAGATCGCGGGCGAGCTCTCGAGTCTGCAGGACAGCGTGCCGCCGTTTCCGACGGCGGAGGCGATCGCCGAGATCGAGACCACCCTCGGGCGGCGGATCGACGACCTCTTCGTCGAGTTCGGCGAGGTGGTGGGGGCGGCCTCGATCGCCCAGGTGCACCGGGCGCGGACGCGCGACCGCAACGGCGTCGAGCGCGAGGTCGCCGTCAAGGTGACGCGGCCGGGCGTGCGCGTGAGGTTCAAGCGCGAGCTCGACAGCTTCGCCTTCATCGCCCGCACGCTCGAGCGCTTCGTGCCGAGCACGCGGCGCCTGCGGCCGATGGCCGTGGTCGAGACGCTGGCGCAGTCGACGCGCATCGAGATGGATCTCCGCCTCGAGGCGGCGGCCTCCTCGGAAATGGCCGAGAATGTCGCCGACGACCCGCATTTCCGCGTGCCGGCGATCGACTGGGAGCGTACCGGGCGCGACGTGCTGACCATGGAATGGGTCGACGGCATCAAGATGAACGACGTGCGTGCCGTCGCCGCGGCCGGGCACGACCTGCCGGCGCTCGGCGTCAACGTCGTCCAGTCGTTCCTGCGCCACTCGATGCGCGACGGCTTCTTCCACGCCGACATGCACCCCGGCAATCTCTTCGTCGGGCCGGACGGCACGATCATCGCCGTCGATCTCGGCATCGTCGGCCGGCTCAGCGCGGACTCCCGGCGGTTTCTGGCGGAAATCCTCTACGGCTTCATCCGGCGCGACTACCAGCGCGTCGCGGAAGTTCATTTCGAGGCGGGCTACGTGCCGCGCAGCCAGGATGTGCTGAGCTTTGCGCAGGCGCTCCGGGCGATCGGCGAGCCGATCCACGGCCAGCCGGCCGAGACGATCTCGATGGGGCACCTTTTAACGCTGCTGTTCGAGGTAACCGAGCTCTTCGAGATGAAGACAAGGCCCGAGCTGATCCTCCTGCAGAAGACCATGGTCGTGGTCGAGGGTGTGGCGCGCTCGTTCGATCCGAAGTTCAACATGTGGGTCGCCGCGGAGCCGGTGGTCACCGAATACATCCTGTCCGAGCTTGGCCCGGCAGCAAAGCTCCGCGATGCGCGCAAGGGGCTGGAGGCGCTGATGCGGATCGCAAAGCGCCTGCCGGAGTTCGCCGACGGGATCGAGATTCTGGCGCAGCAGATGCCGGAACTGATCGAGAACGGCATCCGCATCAACGACGACACGCTGGTCGACCTCGCCAAGGATACCAAGCTCGGCATCCTCTCCGGCCACCTCGCGCAATGGGTGACGGCGCTGGCACTGGTCGGCATTGCGATCGGGCTGCTGATGTAGGCGGCGCGTTGCCAGGCCCCGCCGCGGATCGTAGACTTCGATCGGACCAGATGCGGGAGGACAGGGCATGGCGAGCATGACGATCCGCAACATCGACGAAGCGGTGCTGGCGGCCTTGGAAGCTCAGGCGGCGCTCAAAGGCGTGCCGGTCGAGGAGGAGGCGCGAAGGGTGCTGGGCGCGGGGGTGGCAGTCTCAGCTACCCCGGCGGCGGAGATCGTTGAGCCTGCCTGGCAGATTCTGCAGCGCATCAAGGATGAGATCGGCGGGGGCGTCGAGTTGGAACTCCCTGACCGCAAGGCTTGGAAAATGCGACCGGTCGACTTCGGGGAATGATTGTGCTCGACACCAACGTCATTTCTGAGATGCTGAATCCGCATCCCGATCCGGCGGTGAACCGCTGGTTCAGATCGCTCTATCCCGCTGATATGGCCTTCGCGGCTATCACGCTGTTCGAGATTCGGTATGGCATCAATCTTCTGCCCACGTCGGCTAAGCGGCTGAGCCTCGAGATGGCCCTGCTCAAGATTCGAAGCGACGGAGCATTCGGGCGTACATTGTCATTCGGACCTGCAACGGTGGATCATGCCGCTGACGTCTTTGCGAAGCGCCGGCGCATGGGACGCCCCGTCGCCGTCGCCGATTGCCTTATCGCAGGCCACGTGCTGGAGCACGGGGCAACGCTGGCGACCCGGAATGTGAGGGATTTCGACGGTGTCGGCCTGTCTCTCGTCAATCCCTGGGAAATCGCATCGTGACCCTTTCCGGCCAGCGCATCCTCCTCGTCGTCGGCGGCGGCATCGCGGCCTACAAGGTGCTCGACCTGATCCGGCGGCTGCGCGAGCGCGGGGCCGCGGTGGTGCCGGTGATGACGGCGGCGGCGGCCGAGTTCGTGACGCCGCTGTCGGTCGGCACGCTTGCGGCCTCGCGGGTCTATGGCGATCTGTTCGACCGCGAGGACGAGCAGGATGTCGGGCATATCCGGCTCGCCCGCGGATGTGACGCGGTGGTCGTCGCGCCGGCGACGGCGGACCGGATGGCGCGGCTGGCCGCAGGCCTTGCAGATGACCTCGCCGGTGCCGTGCTGCTGGCGACGCGGGCGCCGGTGCTGATGGCGCCCGCGATGAACCCGGCGATGTGGAGCCATCCCGCGACCGCCCGCAACCTGCAGCAGCTGGAGGCCGATGGCATCCGTTTCGTCGGGCCGAAAGGCGGCGAGATGGCCGAGGCGAACGAGGCCGGCCTCGGGCGGATGGCCGAGCCGTTGGAGATCGTCGCCGCGCTCGAGGCGCTGCTTCAGCCGGCCGCCCAGCCGCTGGCCGGCAAGCGTATGGTGGTGACGTCCGGCCCGACGCACGAGCCGATCGACCCCGTGCGCTACATCGCCAACCGCTCGTCCGGCCGGCAAGGCCATGCGATTGCCGGCGCGCTGGCGCGGCTCGGCGCCGATGTCGTGCTGGTCTCCGGTCCGGTCACGATCCCGCCGCCCGAAGGGGTGGCGACGGTGACCGTCGAGACGGCGCGCGAGATGCTGGCGGCCGTCGAGGCGACGCTGCCGGTCGATGTCGGCGTGTTCGTTGCGGCGGTGGCGGACTGGCGGACGGCGGACGAGGCCCCGATCAAGCTGAAGAAGGGCGCCGAGGCGCCGGCGCCGCTGACGCTGGCGGAAAACCCAGACATCCTCGCCACCATCGGCCATCACCGGGAGCGACCGGCGCTGGTGGTCGGCTTTGCCGCCGAGACCAACGACCTCCTCGCCAACGCCATCTCGAAGCTCGACCGCAAGGGCGCCGATATCATCGTGGCGAACGACGTGTCGCAAGGTGAGGGACGCCAGGGCGTGATGGGCGGGACGACCAACACCGTCCACCTCGTCACCCGGTCCGGCAGCGAGCCCTGGCCTGAGATGACCAAGGAAGCGGTCGCCGAGCGCCTGGCGCAGCGCATCGCCGACCTCCTTGCGGCCGGTCCGACTGCCTGAGCCGCGCCTGGCCGATCCTTCCAGCGAGACACAAGATGACCCAGCCGATCGTTCACCTGAAGCGCCTGCCGCATGGCGCCGGCCTGCCGCTGCCGTTCTACCAGAGCGCCGGTGCCGCGGGCGCTGACCTCATGGCGGCGCTCTCCGAGCCGCTGACGATCGCGCCGGGCGGCCAGGCGCTGGTGCCGTCCGGTTTCTGCTTTGCCGTGCCGGAAGGTTTCGAGATGCAGGTGCGGCCACGTTCCGGATTGGCGGCCAAGCACGGCGTCACCGTGCTGAATTCCCCCGGCACGGTCGACAGCGACTATCGCGGCGAGGTGATGGCGATCCTCGTCAACCACGGGCCGGCTGCCTTCACCATCCGGCATGGCGACCGCATCGCCCAGATCGTCATCGCGCCGGTGGTGCTCGCAGCGTTCGCCGAGGCCGAGGAACTGCCGGAGACGGCGCGCGGCGCGGGCGGGTTCGGCTCGACCGGCGTCTGATGCCCGGCTGAGCCTCCGGGTTGCGGATCAGGCCGCGCCGATGCGGCCCGCCGGGCGCGGGTCTGCCGGGGCGGCCGAGACGGCTGGGCCGCCGAGGGTGCGGGTCGCCCGCACAGGCTCGCCGTGCCGCTGGAACGGCAGCGGCTGGAGATTGACCAGCCTGACGCGGTTACGCCCGCTCTTCTTCGCCCGGTAGAGATTGGCGTCGGCCGAGCGGTAGAGCGTGTCGTAAGGCACGGCCTGCCCAAAAGTGACGCCGCCCATGCTGACGGAGAGCTGCTGCTTGTCCTGCAGCGTGCCGACGCTCAGCGCGTGGATGGCGAGCCGCAGCCGCTCGGCGACGACCATCGCCTCCTCGTAGCCCGCCCCGCGCAGGAGAATGCCGAACTCTTCGCCGCCGATGCGGCCGACGATGTCGTCGCGCCGCACCGAGCCTCGGAGTGTGGCGGCGATCGCCACGAGCGCCTGGTCGCCGACGGGATGGCCGAGCCGGTCGTTGATCCGCTTGAAATGGTCGGCATCGACGATCAGCAGCGTCGAGGGCCGCTTGTCGCCGGCCCGCCGTCCGAGCACCTGGATCGCCTCCTCTACCCCGGTCTTGAAGGCCGTGCGGTTGAGGACGCGCGTCAGCCCGTCGCGGGTGGCCGCCTCGAACAGGGTGGCGTTCTCGGCGGCCAGCATGCGCAGGCGGGCGAGGATATAGGCCTGGATCGGCAAGGCGGTCAGGAACAGGGCGGCGATCGAGAACCATAGCGCCAGGCGCGGCGCGACGGCGGCCGACCCGCCGAAGACATGAAACGCGGCGATGAGGATGATGGCGCCCATGACGGTCGTCAGGCCCATCACCTCCAGGCAGAGCTGGGGCAGAGCGCCCGGTCGCTTCGTCAAACCTCTGTCCTTGCCAGATCATGGGCCATTCCGGCATGACGCGCGCGGCCGATTGCCAAAGTATGAAGGCGGCGGTGACGTCTGCCGGCGGCGTCAACGGTTGGTCACCGCGACGCGAAGGATTTGCGTGAACGAGCCCCGATCTGGCGCGGCACCGTGCCGGGCGGAAGGGCCTGATCGGACAAACTGATACCCGGGATGAGGCGCTCGACGGAAAGCTGTTCCGCACGGCGGGGATGTGCCCTTGTCGGGATGGCTCGGCGTTCTCGCCTTGGTGCCGTAAGATGCGGCGCCGGATCCGCCGGGGCACGATGAGCGTTTGCGACGGGGCGACCGTAGAATGGTCGCGCCGCGCCTCGCCCGGCGTGTACGAGACAAGCGGCCCGGCCGCAGGACGAAAGCGGCGCAGCCGCGAGAGAAGCGCGGCTCGGCCGCTTGACGGGGAATGGTGATGGACAAGGCTGTACAGACGGGCAAGGCCCGCACCCACGGACGCGGACGGATCTACGACTCGATCGTCGATACCATCGGCGACACGCCGATCGTCCGGCTCGACAAGCTGGCGAGGGAGAAGGGCGTGAAGGCCAATCTCCTGGCCAAGCTCGAATTCTTTAACCCGACCTCGTCGGTCAAGGACCGGATCGGCGTCGCGATGATCGAGGCGCTGGAGGCGTCCGGCAAGATCACCCCCGGCAAGACCACGCTGATCGAGCCGACCTCGGGCAATACCGGCATCGGTCTCGCCTTCGCCGCGGCGGCCAAGGGCTATCAGCTGATCCTGACCATGCCCGAGACGATGTCGATCGAGCGGCGCAAGATGCTGCGGCTGCTGGGCGCGGAACTCGTCCTGACCGAGGGCGCCAAGGGCATGAAGGGCGCCATCGCCAAGGCCGAGGAACTCCTGAAGGACATTCCGAACGCCGTCATCCCACAGCAGTTCGAGAACGCCGCCAATCCCGAAATCCACCGGGTGACGACGGCTGAGGAAATCTGGAACGACACCGGCGGCAAGATCGACGTCTTCATCGCGGGCATCGGCACCGGCGGGACGATCACCGGGGCGGGCCAGGTTCTGAAGCAGCGCAACCCGGCGCTCCACATCGTCGCCGTTGAGCCATCGAACTCGCCGGTGCTGTCGGGCGGGGCCCCCGGCCCGCACAAGATCCAGGGTATTGGCGCGGGCTTCGCCCCGGCGGTTCTCGACCGCGAGATCTATGACGAGGTGATCAAGGTCGACAACGACACCGCCTTCGAACTCGCCCGTCTCGTCGCCCGGCTGGAAGGCGTGCCGGTCGGCATCTCGTCCGGCGCGGCGCTGGCCGCGGCGATCGAGGTCGGTCTGCGACCGGAGAACGAAGGCAAGAACATCGTCATCATCATCCCGTCCTTCGCCGAGCGTTACCTCTCGACCGCGCTGTTCGAGGGCCTGGACGATGCCGAGGCCGAGACGCCGACGGCGAACCCGCCCCCGGCGATCTGAGCCCACGCCGCGTCCGGCCTGCCGGGCGCGGCGTAACGAATTGAGCGACGGGAGGGGACGCCGTCCTCTCTTGCCGTCAACGGCGCGAAACTCTCATTGGAAAGCCCCGGTCCGGCTGGATGGTGATCTTCTGCACCGGCCGCGGCTGGCGCTCGCCGGCGAAATCGAATCGGAGCCGCGAGAGCAGGCTGGCGAGGATCACCACGCCCTCCAGCATCGCGAAGCCCTGGCCGATGCAGACCCGGGGCCCGAGGCCGAAAGGCAGGTACTGGAAGCGCTCGATGCTCTCGCGCCGTCCGGGCAGGAAGCGGTCGGGAATGAACGAGGCCGGGTTCTGCCAGAGCGCCTCGTGCCGGTGGATCAGCCAGGGCATCACCAGCACCGACGCGCCGGCCGGAATGACGAGGTCGCCGACGCGGTCCTCGGCGATGGCGGTGCGGTTCAGCGAGGGCGCCGGGGGATAGAGCCGCATCGCCTCCTCGAAGGCCGCGCGGGTGTGCACCAGCTTCGCCGGCCAGGTCACGGGGTCGTCCAGTCCCGGCAGCAGGCGGTCGAGCTCATCCTCGACCTTGGCCCGCTCCTCCGGCGCCTGGCTGAGGAGGTAGAGCGTCCAGCCGACGGCGCGGGCCGTGGTCTCGTGCCCGGCGCCGATGAAGGTGATGATGTTATCCTCGATCGCCTGGCGCGACAGGCCGTCAGCCTTCAGCAGCAGCGTCAGGAAGTCGGCTGGCGCTGCCGCGGGATCCTGCGTCACCAGCGCCTGCCGCCGGTCGATCGTGTCGGCGATGAGCTTGCGGAAATAATGCTGCGAGCGGCCGGCGAAGAGCCGTGTCGGCCGCGGCAGGAAGGCCGGGGCGCCCAGGAGATCGAGCGGATCAACGCGGCCCATGCGGCCGAGGAAGCGCTCCATCGTGGCGGCGAACTCCAGCGGGTCGCCGGCGATATCGTCGGAGAACAACGTGGCCTGCAGGATGTCGTAGGTCAGGAGCGTCATCTGGAAGGCGGCGTCGATCCGCCCGTCCGGCCGGGCGGCGAGGCCCTCTGCGAAGGCCTCTGTGCGCGCCCGCATGACCGGCGCGAAGGCCTCGATGTTGCGCGGCGTGAACACCGGCGCCAGCGCCTTGCGGGTGCGCTTCCACAGCTCGCCCTCGGCGGTCAGCAGGCCATCGCGCAGGACGGGCCGCAGTAGCCGCTGGCGCAGCGGCTGCATGACGTAGTTGCGGGCGTTGTCGACCATCACATGGCGGACCGCCGCCGGGTCGTTGACGATCACCGTCGGGACCTTCAGCCAGTGCGCGACGACGTAGGGCTGGCGGTACGCCTCGGCGCTCCAGAGCTCCAGCGGATTGCGGGCCGCAGTAAGGAGAAAGCCCGCCAGCCCGAGATGACGCGCCTGCGGCAGCGGGGCGGGCGCGCGAAACGGGATCGGCGACATGTCCATGGTGAACCTCCACAACGCCAGATAAGGACGCCGGCGCCGATGGTCGAGCGCCGGGCTTGCGGCAAATCGCCGTGTGGTGGGCGGTGTCTCAGCCGGTTCGGCCGGCGCGGCACCGGTCGTAGGCCCGGGCCCCGGCATCGCGGGCCTGCTGTGCGGCAAACATGTCGCTGCCGAAGCCGTCGCCGCTGTCGCGGTTGCCCTCGTACTGGTTCGACGCCGTCTGCCTTGCATAGTTCCGGCAGAAGGCATCGGAGCCGCGCGGATGCGGATTGCCCGAGACGCTGGCGCCCGACACGCGGGCCCCTGGATACGGCGTGCCGCCCGGGTAGGGCGTCGTGCAGGCAGTGAGAAGGCCGGCGGCGATGAGCGGGAGAAACACCTTCATGGCGACATCCATTCGAGAGACCGCTCGGTCAACTGGCATCTGACCTGTCCGTTCCGGCCTTCGCGTTGCAGTGGGCCCCGGTGTGCCAGGCCGGCATTGCGTCAGACCTTGGCCTGACACACGGGCGGGTGGCGCGGCAACGCTTGGCCTACAGCGCTGGGCCGGCGGCGCGGCAAAGCTTGGATTGAGCGGCCGGAGCGGCTATATCAATGGTTCCGGAACGCTTTCGAGCGTTCGAGAGCGTCGATTCGGCGCAGAGTTTTCCGGACCGCCCGAGCCCAAGGAATTCCATGTCAGACGAAGACCAGACGAACCCCGGTGAGCCAGCCGAATACGGCGCTGATTCCATCAAGGTTTTGAAGGGCTTGGATGCGGTTCGCAAGCGTCCCGGCATGTATATCGGCGACACCGACGACGGCTCGGGCCTGCACCACATGGTCTACGAGGTCGTCGACAACGCGATCGACGAGGCGCTGGCCGGACACGCGACGCTCGTCACCGTGACGCTCAACCCCGACGGTTCCTGCAGCGTCACCGACAATGGCCGCGGCATCCCGACCGATATCCATACCGGCGAGGGCGTCTCGGCGGCCGAGGTCATCATGACCCAGCTGCATGCCGGCGGTAAGTTCGACCAGAACTCCTATAAGGTGTCGGGCGGCCTGCACGGCGTCGGCGTCTCGGTGGTCAACGCGCTCTCGGTCTGGCTGAAGATGAAGATCCGCCGCAAGGGGCAGATCTTCGAGATGAGCTTCACCCACGGCGTTCCGGACTCGCCGCTGATCGCCACCGGCGTCGCCGAGAAGGGCGAAACCGGCACCGAGATCACCTTCCAGCCGTCGCAGGAGACCTTCACCAAGGTCGAGTTCGACTTGCCGACGCTGGAGCACCGGCTGCGCGAGCTCGCCTTCCTCAACTCCGGCGTGATGATCGTCCTCACCGACCGCCGGCATGTCGACGAGAAGCGCGTCGAGCTGTTCTACGAGGGCGGCCTCGAGGCGTTCGTGCGCTACCTCGACCGCGCCAGAAAACCGCTGATCGGCGATCCGATCGTGCTCTACGGCGAGAAGGACGGCATCGTCGTCGAGGTCGCGATGTGGTGGAACGACAGCTACCAAGACACGGTGCTGTGCTTCACCAACAACATTCCGCAGCGCGACGGCGGCACGCACATGGCCGGTTTCCGGGGCGGGCTGACGCGGCAGGTGACCGGCTATGCCGAAAGCTCGGGCACGCTGAAGCGCGAGAAGGTGCAGCCGACCGGCGACGATTGCCGCGAGGGCCTGACCTGCGTCCTCTCGGTGAAGGTGCCGGACCCAAAATTCTCGTCGCAGACCAAGGACAAGCTGGTCTCCTCCGAGGTGCGGCCGGTGGTCGAGAGCCTCGTCAACGACAAGCTGCACCAGTGGTTCGAGGAGCATCCGGCCGAGGCGAAGGTGGTGATGGCGAAGGTCGTGGAGGCCGCGGCCGCCCGCGAGGCGGCGCGCAAGGCGCGCGAGCTGACGCGGCGCAAGGGCGCGCTCGACATCTCCTCGCTGCCCGGCAAGCTCGCCGACTGCCAGGAGCGTGATCCCGCCAAATCCGAGATCTTCATCGTCGAGGGCGATTCGGCCGGCGGCTCGGCCAAGGGCGCCCGCTCTCGCCAGAACCAGGCGATCCTGCCGCTGCGCGGCAAGATCCTCAACGTCGAGCGCGCCCGCTTCGACCGGATGCTCGCCTCCGACCAGGTGGGCACGCTGATCACCGCGCTCGGCACCTCGATCGGCAAGGACGAGTTCAACGCCGACAAGGCGCGCTACCACAAGATCATCATCATGACGGACGCCGACGTCGACGGCGCCCATATCCGCACGCTGCTCCTCACCTTCTTCTTCCGGCAGATGCCCGAGCTGATCGAGCGCGGCTACATCTACATCGCCCAGCCGCCGCTGTTCAAAGTGTCGAAGGGCAAGCAGTCGCAGTACCTGAAGAACGAGAAGGCGCTCGAGAACTACCTGATCGAGGGTGGTCTCGACGACGCCATCCTGACGCTGTCGACCGGCGAAGTGCGGCGCGGCCGCGATCTGCGCACCGCGGTCGACGACGCGCTGGCGGTGCGCTCGGTGCTCGCCGGCCTCCACAGCCGCTACAACCGCGCCGTGGTCGAGCAGGCGGCGATCGCCGGCGCGCTGACGCCCGCCGTCGCCGACAGTGCCGCCGAGGCCGGCCCGATCATCGAGAAGATCGCCCGCCGCCTCGACGAGATCGCGGAAGAGGGCGACGGTCCGTGGACCGGCGAACTGACGGATGCCGGTGGCTACCGCTTCAGCCGCACGGTGCGCGGTGTTCTCGAGGTCGAAAACCTCGATGCGCCGCTGATCCACTCCGGCGACGCGATCGCACTGCACCGCATCGCCGCGCGGCTCGGCGATCTCTACGATGGCTCGCCGGTCCTGAAGCGCAAGGAGACCGAGCGCTCGCTCTCCGGCCCGCTGGAGCTTCTCACCGCGGTGTTCGAGGTTGGCCGCAAGGGCCTGTCGCTGCAGCGCTACAAGGGCCTCGGCGAAATGGATCCCGAGCAGCTGTGGGAAACAACGCTCGACCCCGAGGTGCGCTCGCTGCTGCAGGTGAAGATCCAGGACGCGACCGACGCCGACCTCCTGTTCTCCCGCCTGATGGGAGACGAGGTCGAGCCCCGCCGCGAGTTCATCCAGGAAAACGCCCTCCAGGTCGCCAACCTCGACATCTGACGAGGTGTGCTCAACAGTGGTTAGACCGCTGGGAACAGTGGTTGCGCTGACCAGACAAGTGATTAGGCCGACTGACTGCGTTTTCCGTCGTAGGATAATAGTCTTACCCAGCGCTTCTAGCTAACATGTGTACCACTCTGATCCAATGGGACGGTGCCCTTCGTTACCGAACGAAGGCATCGTCTCCGAGCCAGTGCGAGGCCCCGGATGGACGAAGGTCGCAGCTGTTAGGACCTTCCCCGAAAGCTGTGTCTCAGCAACTAATCTTTGTCACGGGTGAACCGGATAGTCACCGTCCGCACATGACGGCCCTTCGGAAGCCGAAGCCGGATGGCGTTTCGCCGCGTGCTTTCCGCCAATCGTTCGCGGGTCGCAAGTTCGTGACGCTCGAGCAATTCCGCTAGGGTGCATGCCCAGCCCGGCAGGTCATCTGATGCAGACAGCCGCCACTCGTCGAGATCCTCGAGGTATTGGGCTTCGCCTTCGACGAGGTCAGTCTCCACGCTCTCTATTTCCTCCGGAGAGCCGCCAACCCATCCAAGGGTCACCGGGTCCAGTATCTCCAGGAACACGACGCTCCAATCCTCACGATCGAAGACCCAGCGCACATAGGACCAGGTCGGCTTGTCCTCAAAGAGGTGCTGCCACTTCTCGACAAAGGTGTAGCGGAGCTCACCCTCGTCATCCTCTTCACAGGGGCACGAGCCCAAACGTCTGGCCGGCAGGAACTCTCTCATTGTACAAACTCCCAACGATCGTCGTCGCGGTGAAAGTGGATCGTGTGCACCCAGGCAGGAAAGACAGGCCCGGTAGTTAGTCCGGGGCGTTCATCGTACTGGAGGAACTCCGGAAATTCGTGCAACAGCTTTTGCTCGAAGTCCTTGGTTTCCGACCACGTCGCCAGAACCCAGGGGCCGTTCTCGACTTCACGGAGGTTGAGCCAAGCGATCGCCTTCATGTCGCGGTGCAGCACCCATCGAACGGCAGTCTCCGGACCGATGCCAGCCAAGTTGCACTTCCAGTCAACGCTGGAAAGAAGCCGATGGCTAAGGCGACCATCATCGACTTCGCGCGTGTCTCCGCTGGTGTCACTGCAGTTCTTTGCGGCCATCCTCGGCACCCCTTTCGAAAGCGCATCACGGCGCCACTTCAAAAATGGTCCCTCGGATGGCCGGAGCCCGCAAGTGCGATCACAGGGGATCGAGTCGATAAATTTTCGCTCTCTCAGCCTCCGTAGGCTAGGTCGACCAAACCGCTTGGATAACGGGCCCAACGTTTGGCGATTGAGTTGTTTTGAACGTCTGCAGTCGGAACGAGGCAGGTCGGATACCCCTCGGCGCTAACGCCGCGACGTCGAAATCGATGGTGGGACGGCTTGGTTCGCTTCCGTGCGAGCTTGGCTTTAGGCTCGAGCGTCGAGCCCATCGGTTGGCGACTGTCCCCCCGGTCGACCGATGCCAACGGCTCCCTTACTGCCTAGCGACAGCGATGATCGTCGAGCCTGATGACGTTGGACACCGGCTCTTCAGCTGTCCGGATTGGCGAAAGATCGTCCTGCCTTCGTGCGCTTCCGGTCCAGAACGGCAGCTCGCAGGACAGGTTAAGGTTCCAGTGATCGAGCTCAAGGAGGTACTTGGCCTCGCTTCCGTTGAGGACTTTCTCAAGCGCCGACACTTCTTCCGGAGTGCCGTCGACCCACTTAGGGCAACCCTCGTCTCGCATCTGCAGGAATGCAATCCGCCAGTTTCGTTGGTCAAACACCCATCGGATCATCGACGTGCTTGCCAGGTCTTCCAACCTGGGCTTCCACCTACGAGCGAAAATGTAGCGCGGACCGTTCGACCAGGCTTCGAAGCTGTCCCACACATAACATTTCGCAGGCACCGCCGGAAAATCGATCACCATTTTCATCACCTCCGTAACGGCTATCTTTTGGCTTAGCCGTGTTCGTGAAACCCACTCGGGGAAACTTATCTCTGTCGTGATGCCTGGCTAAGCGACGTTCCGGGCACTCCGAGAGGCCACGGCAGCAGCTTGTGTTTGATAACGTTGGCCGCAGGTTGAGATTGGCTCACGGCAGGGTTTGAACGAACGAGCGACGCTCGACTGTGCTCGCCTCGCCAGCCCATTCAGGCATTGCGTCCGACTCGCGGACCGCAAAATCGTCCATCTCAAGACCGAGATCGAGAGCATTCGCGTTCGCGTCCATTAGGCTTTCGTTGAGATCCGCAATTTCGTCTGGAAGGCCTTCGAGCCAGTCGGTGGCAGAGCGCCGCCTTACGTGCAGGACCGCGAGGGCCCATCGACGCCGATCGAAAACCCATCGCGTGTCGAACTCGGGAACATCATCCGAGAAGTAGTGCGACCAGTCGTCGGATATGACGTACTGAGCTAGATCAGCGTAGTCCGAGACCATGCGCCCCGCAACGCGAGTGCGGGTGTCTTGTGTGAGGAAGGCGAATGCTGATGCAAAGGCATCCACACTGAAGTCGCCGCCAGCGATCCGCTGAAGGCTCTCGTCGCTTGGAAGGGCCACCTCGTCCTGTGCGGTCTTGCTCATGGCTTCACTCCTTGCAGCTGCTTTTGATACGGCCTTGATCGGTCCAAACAGCACTGATAGGCCTGCAAGTCTGCCTTCCACGAAGGCAGACTTGCAGGCCTATCAGTGCCCTAGCAAACCTACCTAATGGTTTGATCAGGCCGCCATGCCTTGTTCGTCGGCCTGGTCGTAGAGCTGCTTCATGAGCCGTCCGATTTGAGGGGCGAACCTGCCGTAGCGGTCCTGCATCTCGTAGCTCAAGTCGTCGAATCCCTCGAGCTTCCGATCGTGAATGCCGATCAGCGACGAGATGGTCGTGAACTCGCCGTTGGACTGTTCCGGAAGGAGAAAGCTGAAGTCGACACCGTCGATCAGGAGCGTGACGCCGAAGTTCTTCGGATCCGTCAGGTCGAAGTCGCCGAGGAAATCCTCGAGGAGTTCGGCGACGGCGACCCAAGGCTCGTCTCCGCGAGCCGCGACAAGTTCAGCTCGCCATTCAGTGCCGAGGATGATCCCGAAGGTCCGGTGCTGCGTTTTCATGGTCTGGTTCCTCGCTGTTGCCAGTGACGGCGTACAACAAGGGTTCCCCGGTTTCGGCTGCTCTGCAAGCCCTTACCCGACATATGTCAGAGGCCGGCCGATCGGCTTCGGATCGATCGGAAAACTTTTCCGAAGACGGCAGCGGCCGGGCCGCAAGGGCATGCGCATGTGCGATGCCGACCACTCATCCGGTGTCTGTCCATCGATCTTCGTCAACCCGCTTGCGCTGCCTCCAGATCCGGGGAACCATCGATCCAAGCTCACGCATGACGAGGAAACAGAGATGTCGACGCTGCGACCCTACGTACGCAAGACCATGATCGGCGACGAGACGCGCGCCGCGTTGTTCGCGGCTGAGGGCCAGCACCAGTGGGTGGGTGTTGCTCGAGTCCTGGCAGAGCGCTTCAACGACGATGTCACGGACCCGGAGTTGGAAGGGAACACGTACATCATCGGTAAGGGGGATTTCAGCTTCCTCGTACCGAAAGGCGGCCCCATCACGACGATCTCGTCCTTGATCGAGCTGCACGACCGCGATCTCGCTGGGCTCGGCGATCTGGACGAGGAGGACATGCGTCGCCTCCGGATGCTGATCTTCGCGATCGGCACGATGATGCGGTCGCTCCACGAGGCGGCCGATGCGGAGCAGTTGGAGGATGCTTAGGCCGAGTGGACCGTGCAGCTTTGGCATTGCGATTCAGGTGATCGTCGTCATGCGTGCACGTGTTGAGCAGGCCTGAAGCCACGCTCGCCGCAGCATTGCCGATCGAGCAGCGAAGCTTAGCCCGCCGCCTCGATGCCACCTCCAATCCCACGAGGACACAGCACACGATCGACTTTCAACTGCTCTAGGACCGTTCGCGTTCTGTCCACGGCTTGCGCTACCGAGTTTTTGCTCTCACCATTTTATGGCGGTCCCGATCGACCGTCCGCGACCGACCGAGGAAGACTCATGGCAGACAGGATCGAAACCATTGACGAACTGCGCAACGCGCTCGCCGCCGCGGTGAAAGCTGGCACTTTCGACGTTCGCGTCGAGGTCCGGGACGTGCGCGAGACCTTCGATGTCGCGGACATCGTCTCCAACCTGGAGATCCACAATGCGATCTACGCCCTGATGCGTTCGGGTGACAAGCCGGAGGTCGTCTTCATCCTGGGCGGCGGGCAGGTAGTGGGGCAGATCCACGTGCCGGTGGATGGCAACTGCACTGTCGAAGACGAGCTTTGGAGGGTGGCGGGTGACGTGTCCGTCCTTCATGGCGGGAAGGTCTTGCTGACGCCGGCACCCTCCAGCGCCTACGGCTTCGGTATCCTCGAGGCTTTTCGGATGCCCCCTGGCTATTACCGTCCGAACGACTGGCAGCTGGTCGAACGCTTCGGCGTCGAGTGCGGCAAGTTCCAGCAGTCCCGGGAGAGAGTGGCAGCTTGAGGCGCGGGCCAGCAAGTAGGCCAATAAGCGAGGTCGATCGGTCCGGCGATACGATCGACGCCCTCCGGCGACTGGGTGACATGTTGCGCGAGAGAGGATGGCAGCCGTCGGACGCGCAGGTTTGCGAACTCGCGCGGATGCTGGCCGACCTCGTACCGTCGAGGTCCGCCGCGTTCCGCAACTCATCTCGACCTGAAGAGGCAACTGCTTTTCTCACGGAGACCGGCTTGCGCACCGCTTCCGACCGGGGAACCATTTCCAGACAGAACGCTGACACCAGGAGCGCCACATGACGAACGCACGCAGCTGCCGAAGCCACATCCTCCTGATCGGCGACGAGTCCATAAAGGCGATGTTCGAGGTCAAGGGCGTCTACTCCGCCGAATAGGCGCTCATCCCTGGGTCGGGGTGGATGCCGGACGCGGGTGTCCTGATGCATGAGCTATAAGGCTGCGGCCGCCTTCATGTCGCTGGCAACGACCATCCGGGCGATGCTCTCCTCGTTTGGATGGGCTGCTCCATAGGGAGTCTTTCGTTCCAGCGTCTGCTCCTTCCGTGTCATGCGCTTGTTGGTGAGGGTGTCTGGCTCATGCCGACCAAGCCCGACGTCACGGGGTTTGGGATTCTGACGGCGTACCGAATGCTGCGTGGCTCCTATCGGTGGGGCGACAAAAAGCTCGTCGGGCGCTCCGGCATCGAGGTTGGGCGCTACGCGCAGTCCGCCGAACGCCCCTCGGACTGGGCTACGGCATAGTCACGTCTACTGCCGCTTGAGATAGGGGGCCGGAGGGCTCTCGTTCGCAAGGATCTTTCGCGAACAGATCTGGCAGTCTGAGGGCGATCAGGCTCTGTGTGTCGTCTTTGTCGAATGGTGCCGGAAGCGGGTGCGTAACACGAGTCCTAGTGGCCACGGAGACCTTCGCGAGCGCCGGGCACCGCGATCCGGAGATCTTCCTAACCGCTCCGCAAGTGCAATCCATGCTCTGTCAGAAGGCGTAGCGAACGGCGCAGTAGGGGATCGTCTCTCCCATCCATCCAAGGAGTTGATTTAGCCACTGACGCTTCCAGCCGTGTCTATAACGGACGTTCGTCATGCCGTTCTGGCTGACCTTGTCCTCTTGGATGTCGGGGCGCCACAGGAAGCCCTCGGCCTTGGGATGCCAGGACATATTGAGGTCGTGGAGCTGCTCGTTGTGCGTCAGCATGATGACCTCGCACTTGAGCTGCGCCTTTGCCTCAGGGGTCAGGACGTCGTCGATCTCTTGGAAGAGGCGCCGCCATTCCGCCTGCCAACCCTCGTGCACCACGACCGGGTTGAAGTTTGCATGGACCTCGTAGCCCGCCTCGACGAAGTCGTTGACCGCACGGATGCGCTTGCCCGTCGGCGAGGTCCGCACGTCCACGAGCTTCGCCATCTCGGCGGGCATCATCGAGAAGCGAACGCGGGTGCGACTTTGCGGATCGTAGTCCAAGAGGTCGCGGTTCACGAACTTCGTCGCGAACGACCCCTTGGCGTTCGGAGAGTCGCGGAAGGCGGACACGAGGTCGCGTGCGTTGTCGGACACCAGAGCGTCGACGGAAAGGTCGCCGTTCTCCCCGAGGTCATAGACCCACGCATGCGGGTCGACCGTGTTCGGGACGGTTTTCGGTCCCAGCGCGTCCGCGTGCTTCCGGATGGCGGCCGTCATCTGATCGACGTTGACGAACACACTTATTGGATTCGCGTAGCCCTTGTGCCGGGGCACGTAGCAGTACGAACAGGCCATGGCGCAGCCGTTCGACGATGAGGGTGCGATGAAGTCGGCACTCCGGCCGTTTGGCCGCATATGCAGGCCCTTCTTGACGCCAAGGACGAGCACGTCCCGCTTGATCCGAAGGCAGTCCTCGGCGGAAGCGGAATTGTCGTACAGCCGCGGGATCTTTGTGTGGCTCTTCACCTCGATGCGCTTGGCGTCGGGAAATCGAGCGAGGATCTCGCGACCGCGCTCGTACCCAAGGACAGCGGGTTCGAGGTAGACGACCCTGGGATCGAGCAACTTTGTCGGACTTAGCATGCCACCCGTATGAGGCCTGCGCCGTTGCACTGCCATGCGTTTCCGTGGCTTGCCGCAACTTTTGTCTTACTGGCTCAGGGTGGCACGGCTCGTCAGTTCCGGCGAATGCGATCGTCACAGCGTGCCCACGTCGCACGGTGTCCGTCTCTCCTCGAGACACCATGCTCTCTGAGGGCGCCGCTTGTTGCAAGTTTCCGGCAACGGACATCCGGGGGCACGGAGACCGACGGCACTTCCGTCGGTCTGCATGTCGCACCAACGACAAGCGGGGGAGGGCCAACCGCACTGCGTCGCCTCCTTGTCGGTTCGAAGGCAATGTTATCTCAAGGTTACGCCGAGGGCTTATATGTGACCTTCAGATCACATTGGCTGCGAACGCCCGGCACCGGAAATCTTGTTCGGTGGCGACCCACATGGGGCCCATGGAGGAAACGGTGATTGCCGCCACGTTCGCCCTGGCGAGCACCGCAACCGCCGACGCGCAGGACTTCTGGTTGATCCCGAGCGGTTCGCCGCTCTCGGTGACGGCGGAGCCACAGAGCACGCTCGAGAACGTTGCCACGGCGCTTACCGAGCTCGTCGGACCGAGGCAACAGCCTGAAGCCAGATAGCTCGAGCGACGCATCTTCATGCCGCCGGAGCGTCACCTTTCCCCACGCTGCGAGTTCCAGCATCGGTTCTACGCGCAGCATCGTCACGCAGCAGGATCAGATCGCGCCGGTTGCCAAGCAGCCTCAGACTGACGACAGGAAAGAAATCGACGATGGAATGGATTGCCAGCCCGAGTGCATGCATAGGTCTTGCGATGCTCATCGCGATCGAGGTGGTCATTGGGACGGAAGGGCTCATCCGCATCGACAGCCGTTTTGTCGGGGCTCGGGAAGGGCACAAGAGACAGTCCCAGCATGTGACAGTCTTCATCCGGTTGGCCATCCGGATGGTGCTCCTCGTCGCTGCCGTCTGGATACTCGGAGCGGCAACGCCGATGTTCTCGGCTGGCGGCACCGAGGTCTCGCCGCGGAACCTCCTGCTCCTCGGGGGCGGTCTGTTCCTGATCGTCAGGGCCAGCTTGGAGATCCACCGTCGGCTCACCGCCACGAAACACGACGCGGACGCCGACCGAGGCGCCTCCGCGACATTATCGCCCTCAGTCGCGCAAATCGTCAAAGTCGGCGTAGTCCACGCGTTCGGTGGCACGTTTGTTGCCGTCGGCATGGTCGAACAGCTGACAGTTATGGTGCTGGCGGTTGTCTTGGCCACGGTAGTGTCCACGGCCGCTAGAACGCCTATCCTCGCTTACCTCACACGCCGCCCCACGGTCTCCATCCTGTGCTTCGCAATGCTGGTTGTCGTCGGCTTCAACCTACTTCTGGAAGGGCTTGGGTATCATTTGCCGAAGGCGCATCTGTACGCCGTGATCGGGGTGGCGCTTCTAGTTGAGGGCATCGGCCAGTTCAGAGATCGAGACCCCGACGGGGAGTTTGCCGGATTGAACATCAGGCAGCGCACAGCTCGACGCGTGCTGAAGTTGCTGGGTCGGCAACGTGGCAGGTCGGGGTCGGCATCCTCCCCGATCGAGCCTGTACAGGCAGAACCGAACGAGTTGGGGGGGCCTACCTTCGCCAAGGAGGAAGCCGACATGATCCAGAGTGTCCTCACGCTAGCCGAGCGCCCGGTCCGCACGATCATGTCCCCACGACCCGACGTTCAATGGGTCGATATCGACGGGACGGCGGATCGTGTCCGTTCCGATATCCTACGGCTGACGCATCCCCTTGTTCTGCTGTGCCGCGGTCGCTTGAACGACTTCGTTGGCGTCGCGGCAACCACCGACCTGCTACGTGCAGTTGTCGAAGGTAGTGAAGCGGAACTCTCGCAATCCATGAGGCCCCCCATCGTCGTGCACGAGGGCACCAAGGTGCTGAAGCTCATCGAGGAACTTCGGAGTTCCTCCATACCGTTGGCCGTCGTTCTCGATGAGTACGGAACGCTCGCAGGCATCGCGACCCCGACCGACATCTTGGAGGCGATCGCCGGGAAGTTTCCCGATCGCCCGGAGGCGTCCGACGGCATTCTGTCGGGGGCGGACGGATCATGGACGTTCGACGGGTCCATCGACGTGCATCGTGTCAGCGCTGTTCTCGAAGTCGACCTCGTCGACGCGGTCCATCGCTACACGACGCTAAACGGCTACATCGCCTCGAGACTCGGCGAAATCCCGCGTGCCGGACAGAGCTTTGTTCTGGACGGTCTCGGCATGGAAATCGTAGCAATGAAAGGCCGGACCGTCGACCGCGTGCGAGTTCGCCGCCAGTTCGCTGAGGACCCGGGATCGGTTCAGCAGACAATTTCATGACCTTGGGGAACGGACCAGCACGGTCGCAATCGCGACGGAGCGGATGAGGCGCCTTGGCCTGCCTCATGCCACGGCCGCAAACGCCCTTTGCCCCGGAGCAGTCGGATTCCATCACAAGAACCGACCGCGTAGCCATCAGGCGTCAGGCTCGTATGTGCATTAAAGATCCGTTCGAAGTAGCTGGGGCCCAATCGGAGCGTTTTGGCAAGGTCTGTCAGCAATGTCGCCGTATCACGCTTCTCGATCAGACCCCCAAGCCCTGGAGACGATCTCCGCTCTCTTCGCATCGCCGGACGGCCCGTCTGGCTTGCAGCGTTTTCAAGGCCTGAAACCCGTTTGCTTTGCACCATCGAGCGTGGCGTGGATCGAGACGTTCTTGGGGTTGCAGGCGCGTAAGAAGTAGGATGGACGGCAGTAGATGCCCGTCGTGTCGACAGTGTACTAAAACTCGCCGTCGGCCGTCATGTCGTGCGCCACGATGCGCGCCCAGCGAGGATCGGCAACGGTGGCTTGGGCATGCATGTCTCGGGTATTCATCGAGCCAGTCCTAGGGATCGTCGGTCCGGAGGTAATCGAACCGACACGAGCTGCATTCCGTCCCCTGGTTTCAAAGCCCATCTGCGCTGACTGCAGATGACGAACCCGATCTGGGTTCTAATTCTATCCGCATGCAATATCCTAATGTTCAATTCGAGCCTTCCCGATCGTCTGGTCTCGATCGTCTTGCCGATTTCACCGGACGTGCAGCACTTCCATATTCTTCGGATCGCAACACGGACAACGGACCGGGTGAAGCGACCGCCGTCTCAAGACTCTCGCCCTACCTGCGCTACTGCCTGGTCACAGAGCACGACGTCGTAGCGGCCGTCCTTGAAAGGCATAGTCTCCGATCGGCCGAGAAGTTCGTGCAAGAAGTCTTGTGGCGGACCTATTGGAAGGGATGGCTGGAGATGCGTCCTTCGGTCTGGACGCGGTTCGTCGAGGAGCGCGACCATCAGGGTCGATCCTTTCCCGACCAGCGTGCCGTCGCCGCCGCCGAGTGCGGCACGACGGGGATCGAGGGCTTCGACGACTGGTCGCGGGAGCTGGTCGCCACTGGCTATCTCCACAACCACGCCCGGATGTGGTTCGCCTCTATCTGGATCTTCACCCTACGTTTGCCTTGGGCGCTCGGCGCCGACTTTTTCCTGCGCCATCTCATCGACGCGGATGCCGCCAGCAACACGCTGTCTTGGCGGTGGGTTGCGGGTTTGCAGACGGTCGGTAAGACCTATCTCGCTACTGCGGAAAACATCGCCCGCTATACCAACGGACGGTTCTCGCCGAAGGGACTCGCAAACGAGGCGTTCGAAATTGTCGAACCGCCCGTAGCCGGGCCGCGGCCGTTGCCTGAAGCGAAGGTAATCGACGGCTCTGGAAAGTCGCTCCTTCTTGTTACGCCTGACGACCTTAATCCCGAGTCGATCTTCTACCGCGACCTGCCGATCGTAGCGGCCGTTGTGGCGACCTCCGCAAAATGGTTGTGGGGTGAGGGCGCCCGGGCATTCGTCGACGGATCGGCAAAAGATACGGCGACAAGGGTGGAAGAGCGTTACGGGTGCCGCGTGAACGTATCCGTCGATCTGGACGCAGTCACGCTTCTCGATGCCGCATGCCGCGAGGGGGTGCGGCGGATCGTGACGGCTTACGCCCCAGTGGGCCCGTCGCCAGTGCGCTGGCGGAGATGGCGCCGGTCCTCGCGACCGAGGGAATTGATCTCGTTCAGGTCCGGAGGGATTGGGACGGTCTCTTCTGGCCATACGCGACCAAGGGCTTCTTCAAGTTCAAGGAGAGGATGCCGGACATTCTGCGGGAGCAAGGCTTGCAGTGAGTTTCGGTGCGGCGGCACCGCGATTAGGGCACAGATACCGTCTCGCCCTATACCGATCTCGACCTTCCCATTTGGCCTTGGATCTCCTTTTTATCGAGCAGAAATGGGCTTCCCCAGTGCGCGCAAACGGCAGCGCTGCACCGAGCACGGATTGGACCAAGCCCCGCTCGACAAGATTGGTGAGCGCGTTCCGCTTACCGCAGCTCTGTTGGGTAAAGACGAAATGGGAAGCCGCGTTCGTGCCCTTTGCCTCGATGAGATTCTGCGGCATCGAGATGTCGAGGAGGCTGACGACACGCCCGTGGTCGGCAAATCCCGATGGACTCTTGGTCCACGCAGGTCCGCCGTTGAGTGTAAAGGACGACGTTGGCGTGAACCTTCGGGCCCCCGGGGAAGGCGACGCCGTACATGAGTGCGACGCCTCGTGTGGGCGAGAAGAACTCGACCCGAAAAGTTGAAAATTTACGTCCGCTTGTCTGGTTGCCGAAACGTCATCGCCCGTTATCTCGAGATCGTACGACAATGGGTGTTCGACGCTATGACGCAGGATGCCACGGGCGAAAACATTCATGATCTTTGCTGATGTTAGACGCAGTTCCGCGTTGAACTTGACGGCACGGATCTGGCGACCAACCAAAGGTGACGGCATGACGAGACTCCAAAACCGCTCGATCGTCATGGTAGCTGCAATGATGATGGCGACAGTGGGAGCTTCTGCACAGGAGACGACGACGCTGACGTTCGCCGCGCATTATACGGACCAGGAGATGGCGCCGCTTACGGCGTGTTTCCGCCGATACGAGGCAGAGCATTCCGGCATCCGCATCGACTACCGCCAGACTCCCATCGCCGACTTTATGCAGAATGTGATGACGTCGCGGATCTCCGGTGCCAGTCCAGACATCTACAACGTCTATTCGATCTGGGGAAAGCGGCTGGTCGATAACGTCATTCTGGCGGAACCGCCTCAGGCGATCTCTGACTTTATTTCGGCGAACTTCGAAGCGAGCACCGTCCAGTCCGCCATGGTCGACGAGAAGTTGTGGGGCATTCCGGCCGAGGTCGCGACCTACATGCTGATCTACAACAAGAAGCTGTTCGCCGCAGCAGGCATCGCTGAACCGCCGACTGATTGGCCTGGCGTGTTGTCAGCAGCGTCGAAGATAGCCAAGCGCGACGACGCCGGACGCGTCGAGGTCGCCGGCTTCGCGTTCGGGCCGAGTGTCGCCAACGCAGCCCATCCGTTCCGAACCCTTCTGTTCTCCAAGGGAGAAGGCATTCTTACCGACGACCTAGCGGGAACCAACTTGACGAAGCAGGCCGCGATCGAGGTACTCGACGGTGAGGCAAAACTGTTTCGCGATGGACTGACCAGTGCATCCCATCAGATTCGCGATTTTCCAGCCGGACGGATCGGAATGATCATCGGCGCAAACTGGATGAAGCAGCTTATGCGCGAGGGGCTGGGCGACAAGCTGGACGAGACGGTCGGCGTCGCGCCGATCCCCGGTGGGCCGGATTGGAAGACCTACCAGTACTCGTTCTACCAGGCTGTCGACGCCAACAGCCCTTATCCGGACGAGGCTTGGGCCTTGCTTCGTTGGCTGAACGAGCCATCAGCCGCAGGCAAGCGATCCTGTGTAGGCGACATGTTGGTCGCGCTAGGCAGCCTGACCGCGAACAAAGCCGATCTTGCCGCATCGGAAGCGGAATTCGGCGACGCCTTCAGCGCGCCCTTCGTTAACGCGCTGCGATCGGGACGGGCCGTTAGCGATCCCAACATCGCACAGACAGCGGAGATGGACCGGGTCCTGCGTACCGCTATCGAAGAAGCATGGCTCGGCCGCATGACGGCGGCCGACGCGCTCGCCAAAGCCGACCGCGAGATTACCGACCTTCTGGCCCTGCCGCAGTGAGAGCACGATCCGCGGCGTCCGTTCGGTATTGCGCTCTGGAATGACCACGCGCAACAGGTCGACACCCTACCTATTCCTGGCACCGACGTTGGTGCTGGGGACCATTTTCTTCGTCCTGCCTCTGGTATTGTCGCTGGGTCTCAGCTTTACGACCTGGAATTCGCTGGCGCCGCCACGTTTCGTCGGTTTGGCGAACTACCGATATCTACTGACCAGAGATCCGCTGTTCTACCTCGGTCTGCGCAACACTGGCGTCTTCGTAGGGGCCACGATCGCAGTAGGTGTCCCCTTGGCCTTGCTGTTTGCGTTAGCGTTCCGCGGCAGCCGGGTGAAGAATCTATGGCGCACGACGTTTTGGCTTCCGATGGTCACTAACGTGGTTGCGGTAGCATACATCTGGCAGTTCCTGCTGGCAGACCCCTATGGGCTCGTGAACCGGGCACTGTCGTTCTTCGGCATTGTCGGGCCGGCATGGCTGTTCGATCCGGCCTTCGCCATGACTGCGCTGGTTCTGGTTTTTGTATGGTTCCACGTCGGCCAGGACATGATGTTGCTGGCAGCGGGGCTCGATGGCATCGATGAGCGTTGCGAGGAGGCTGCGGCGATGGATGGGGCCGGGCCGTTGCGCGTGCTCTGGTACATCACGCTACCCCTCCTGAAGCCGACGATCCTGTTGATCGTCCTCAGCAACATGATCAAGGGGATCGGCTACTTCGCCCTGATGCTAGTCATGACCGGGGGAGGGCCCGTGAACAGCACCCAGGTCGCCGCACTCCATCTTTACAACATGGCATTTGCGGACCTTCGGCTTGGCATGGCCTCCGCAGGCGCCTACATCCTGCTGGTCGTCGTATTCCTGATTGCACTCCTCCAACTGCGAGTTTCCCGACGGGGCGGGCTGGAGGCATGGTAACGGTAGTGGACGAGGGAAAGACGTCCGGCCACGACGCCACAATGCCGGAAGCAAGTGGCCCACGTGCCAGCATAACCCGTCGACGGCCTGGACGATGGGGCTGGGCGGCGACCGTCGTTCTCAGCCTTGGCGCCATCGTCATGGTGTTTCCCTTCATCGACCTGATGCTGGGTGCGCTTCGTACGCCAGCGGAGCGTCTGATGCGCCCACCGACCTATTGGCCCGAGACCCCGGTCTGGCAGAACTTCGCCACCGTGTTCGAGCGCTATCCGCTGGCCCTCTGGATCTTCAACAGCGTCGTCGTCACCGTTTCCATCACCATCCTGCAGGTGGCAACCAGCGTCACCGCCGGCTACGCACTCGCAAAGTTCACGTTCCGGGGTCGGGACATCATGCTGCGGTTTGTCATCATGGCGCAGTTGTTTCCCTTTTTTCTCCTCTTGATTCCGCTCGTCTTCATTCTGCGGTACTGGCCACTAGTGGGGGGCAATGATCTTCTCGGAAACGGTGGCACGGGGCTGCTGGGCGGCTATGCAGCATTGATCCTGCCATTCTCGGTATCCTGGTACGGTGTTTTCCTGATGCGGCAGTTCATGGTTAGTGTGCCTTCCGAACTGATCGACGCCGCCCGGATGGACGGCGCGGGAGAACTGCGGATCCTATGGTCCATCGTCCTGCCCATCGTGCGTCCTGCCGCGATGACGCTGGCACTCTTCGTCTTCGTGTACCACTGGAACGAGGTCGCTTGGACGCTGACTGTCACGCAGAGCGCACCGCATTTGCAGACGGCGCCGATCGGCATCTACATGGTGCGGGGCGCCTTCGATACGGAAGCCGAACAATCGCTGCAGCAGGCGATGATCCTCGTCACGATCGCCCCTGTGATCGTCCTGTTTCTGATGCTCCAGCGTTTCTACGGAAGTGCGATGAAGAGTTCGTCAGGTAAGTTCGGCTGAAACTTCCGCTGCTGTTTCCAGGCTCCATGCGACATGCAAAGCCTCGGGTTCGCGATAGAGTGGGTAGAGCGGTCCGACGGCACGATCGACCGCTGCGGTATCCAGCAAAGGTTGGCGCCCGCCGACACGCTCGAGGGCTGCGGGGGTCAGGCGGACGGGGAGAAGGGTTTCGGAAGGCGTTCCGAACCTGATCAGTTCGCTCCCTCGTTCGATGAGACGACGCGTGTTGCGTTCTCCGATCCGGTAGTAGCTCATGGTCTCGACTTCGAGACCGGGGACGATAACCTTGGCGACACCGACGCTTCCGTCGGCAGGCGATCCATCAACGACCAGCACGTCGAACCCTGCCGCCTCTAGCGACTCGGCGGCGAAGCGCCCCCGCTCGCGGGTCGTCGGCAATGGCGTCGAGGGCAGCTCAGAGAAGCGCTTAACCGAGCGTCTGCTAAAGACGGACGGCTGCAGCGTCGATAGAATATCGGCAGCGTCGCGGGTCGACCAGTCGCGCATCGTGGTGAAGGCTCGGCTTTCACCATCGACGAGGCTTGGCATGGCCTGTTTGAGAAAATCTTCAATGAAACCCTCTGGAGCCACGCTGCGCGGTTCGCTCATGGCACCGTGTGCATAGCTCTTGCGAACCCGTGCCGAGCAGAACTCCAACAGCGCCTTGCGGAGAGCAACGGCCCGGTCCGGATCGCAAGCCTCGCCGCAAGCCGACAGCATGATGGGCGTGCGCGGACCGAACCCCGGCCGATCATGGCCAACGACGTATACGTTTGCGAGACCGAACTCGTCGCTCGCGAACTTCGCGATAACCTCGATCCCGTCCGCGTCGAGCCGCCGCATTAGTTCACGTGTCGGCCCGTCGAGATCCGACGGCTCGATGTCGAGCACCACTCCGGCGTCCAGCGCCCTGAATCCCAACCCGTTTCCGTCCCGCTGGGCCAGTTCGAGAATGCCGTGCCCAATAGCCCAATCGAGATCAGGTCCGGCACCAAGACCGTTCGTGATCAGAGGCGTAAAAGGTTGGTAGCCGGACGGCAGCTCGAAGTAGTCGGTCGCTGCGACGTCCATTGGAACCAGAACGGGTTCTCCCGTCGATCGTCTGTGGGCTTCGATCCAGGCGAGCGGTGTGTCGTGTCCGACTGGGCTGCCGGCCGGCAGACAGAGCTCGAGTGGGTCGACAATCCCCGTCGGACCTCGCTCACTCGACAGATCGCGGTAGGAACCTGTCCACTTGCGTTCCTTCATCAACCGCAGCGTGGGCAGGATCGCCTCCGCGATCTCGGCGAACGCACCGATCAGCGCTGTGTCGTCGTCGAATCCGTAGCCGTAGCCCGAAGGCAGGTTGCCGGGCATCGCATCGGCCTCGTCGAGGAACAAGGCTACCTTCCAGACTTTCACGTCGGTGCGGTCGAGCTGGTGCAGGGGGAAGGCGACGAAACGTCCCGGAGGTAGAGCCAAGCGATAGGCTTCGGCGGCAGCGGGCAGAGGTGGCAGAAGAGACATGTGTTCATACCGTTTGGTAGGATTGACCCCTTTGTAGGCTGCCAAGCCGTGGCGAAGCAATCGACCTCCGCGACCTCTTCTTTGACTTCCGTGCGCTCGAGCTTGCGTCGGAAACACCCGACCTTGCCTACTTTAACGAGCTGCTTCTGGGAATGAGATGAACCCTGCAGACGATCCACCTAACAAGTCAGCGAGCCTGTCAGACAAGCCGAGCCGCCTTTCGCCTCGTGCAACGACGGCTCGCTCCAATTCCCTTGCAAACACTTAAAATGCGGGTGACGCTCAGGGATCGGCACCGGAGATCGACATGACGATCCTGAATTTTATGGACATCTCGTCCGCGCATCTTCGGGATGCCGATCTACCGATCCTGGATGCCGGCGACCTCCCGGTCGCCTCCATGTCGTATGATTTCGGTTACATCGTATCGACCGCCCCGCTTATCGATGCTTCCACGCGTGAGGAGCAGGTGACGAAGCTGTGCGAGCACGGACTGTCCGCCGAGTTTATCGGTGCTGCTCGCAAGGCTGCGGAAAATGGCTGTTGGTTGCTCCGCTTTGAGATGGACGCCGACATCGACGACGATCTGGAAGTCGGACGCTTCGCCGATCACCCGGATGAGGACGATCGCGAAAAGAAATAGGACAAGCAACCGCAAGCTTGAAGGCTAACGAGTCCCCGCCCCGGATGGCTGGCATCTCTCAACTCGCCGACGTCTCCTTATACGAACCCAGAGGTGCAGACATCACGATCTCCGCAGGCCGCGTCAGTGCTGCACCGGGTGAACGTCTCCGCACCCTTCGCGTTGTTTGGCATGTCTCCTGAACTCCCGCTTTCCGTCCGGCCCTCTCGTCTCTGGCGCCCCAAGCGTGTCCTCATCGCACCGTCGGCGCTGGAAAGGATCCACGGTCGAGCGATCGTCGAGCGGGCCGAAGCGCTTGGTATCGCCGTTGAGCGCCTGCCATCCGACCGACTGCCCCTCGAGCGCGATACTGGAGCACGTGGCTATTACGCTCAGGCAAAGTCCACGCTTGCCGTTGTGGTCGCGCCACCGTCCAAGTTGAGGCTTCAGCCGATCGCGCCCAGCGCCGACTGGCGGGTCGATTTGGCCGAAGGGTGCCCGGCTCACTGCAGCTACTGCTATCTGGCTGGCTCGCTAAAGGGTCCTCCGATCACCCGGGTGTACGCCAATCTCGACGAGATCATCGGCGTGCTACCGAGTTATCTCGGCCAGGGCGCCGTGACTTCCAAAAGTGCCGCGCGCTCCGGCGAGGGAACGACCTTTGAGGCCTCCTGCTATACGGACCCACTCGCCATAGAGCATCTTACGGGCTCGCTTTCGTCCCTGATCGGCAGGTTCGGAAGTTGGGAGGCCGATGTCCAGCTTAGGTTCACGACGAAGTTCGCAGCCGTTGAGCCACTTCTAGGCCTCGACCACCGTGGGCGCACACGCATGCGCGCCTCCTTGAACCCGGGCGAGTTCGCCCGTTTCGAAGGCGGCACCGATCCCGTCGGCGAACGGCTGCAGGCGCTTCGGCGCATGGCGGATGCGGGCTACCCGATCGGGCTGACCATCGCACCCATCGTCGCTGCCGACGGCTGGCAGGCCGCCTATGGCGGCCTGATCTCAAGTGTCGCCGCCGTGCTCGGCGAGGTTGCCGCAACCGCGGATCTGACGGTGGAGCTGATCACCCATCGCTTCTCACCGGGTTCGAAGAGCGTTCTCGAGAGCTGGTACCCCGGCTCCGACCTCGACATGAGCGAAGCCGGGCGACGCGAGAAGAGAACGCGCTTTGGTGCCGTGAAGCAGGTCTACGACACATCCACCATGACAAGCCTCAGACGCTTCTTCGAGGACAGGCTCGCATCCGAGTTGCCCGGCTGTCGCATCCTCTACTGGACTTGACGCAGGAACAGTCGGTTCGGACCGAACCTCAGCGACCCAGTTCATAGGTTGCCGTCACGACCACCTGCGGACGGTCCCGCCGTGCGCCCGGCGTATCTGCTCGGCTGAGGAGAAGCGTCAGCTTGGGTTCTTTGCGTGACCGGAGCAGCGTCGACACGATCCCGTCCCGTCGTTCTTCCTCAAGCGACTGCCAATGGGCCGCGAAGTCCGAAGATCCGACAACGGCCTCGGCCGCCGGCTGGAGGTCTTCGCTTCCCCCGCCCGTAATGTGGCACATGGGCAGGTCGACGGAGACGACGAGCGCATAGCCGTTCTGTCCACCAGCTCCGATGCGCCAGTATCGATTGCCCTGCCGCAAACCTTTTGGCGGGAGAAACTGCTCCGGGAGGGCATCGGTTTCCGACACGCGTCCGTCGAGGTCGATGGCGGCAAGGAACGGTGCGGGATCATCCATCCAGCTCGAAGGGTCGAGGATCCACCGCTCGCAACCGCGCAAAGAGCCTTCCAGTCCCGTACGCAATCGGTCTCTTTCCGTCGTGCTCTCTGCGACGGCCGATGAGAGGACAGCCATCAGCGCCGCGGATGCAAGGACGAGGGTTCGCATTGGTCATCCTTCGCTTCGTGTGAACGCCGTTTCCCATCTCGACACGGCCGGAGCCGCTCGCATGAAAAGACCCCGGGCTGGCAGGGGAACGGCAGTGAGGAGGAAGAGAAGCGCTATGCAAAGGCATCGAACGATTGCGTCACGACATGCGTACGGCGCATCGTCCTCGGTCAAGATCTCCAGCGCCATCGGGGCGAGGTCCGCGGGAACGCGGAGGTCGGCACCTCCCAGCGCCACCATCCAGTGCGATGCGATACCGGCAACATGCCAAGCGCTGGAATGAACGGGAATGCCGGCCTGTAAAGTCGACAGCGCCACAGCGCCTTCCGGCAAGCCGTAGGCCCAACCGATAACGACGAAGAGGTCCGGCGCAACGACAGCATCGCTCACCGGTTGGCCAAGCCGCGTGCAGAGCGCTCGCTCCAGATGGAGTCGGCCTCGCGCCCGATCTGATCGCGCAGATCCGCCAGACCCTTTCCCACCGAGGCATGGACGGTCAAGTCGAGGGAAGGGTCTGGGTAGCGAGCGTCCCAATCGAGGACGGAATCGATCGTGCGCTGAAGCTCGGGAATGTTACCGAAAGCCCAGCCGTTCACTCCGGGTCGGGTCATCTCGAGCAACGACGAGAACAGCGCCGGCTCACCCGTTGGGTCCTGATCCGGGGCGGCGTTGAGGCGTGAGCGCCAGCGCAATTGCCCGGCATAGAACCAGAAGGTCGCCTCGTTGCCCTTGCCGGATTGGAGAATCCTTCTCGACGCGGTCATGGAACGGAAGTCCAACGTCATCGCTCTCCACCAAGCCGCTCCACAGACGAACGCGGACGAGGAGGATGCGATGAGCGAAACTGATTTCGAGATCCCCGATCCTGTCGTCGACGCAATCGAGGGCGGCACGACTGCGGTAAAAGCTTTTCGCCAATCGTCCGGCCTATCTCAACATGATGTCGCCGCCGACGCTGGTATGACAGATGAGCGCCTCGCTGCAATTGAGGAGGGGTTGACGCCACACAACCTCGAGTTGGCGGTTCTCTCAGACGTCCTGGACGTGCCGGTGGACTTGTTAGTCGACAATAAGGGTTAGGCGACCGGTGGAAGATCCTCTTACCAGTACCCCAGCCGTCGTGTTCGACGTTAGCGGGTCGAAGCCCTGATCTCTGGCACCTTTGCCCGGTCTGCGCGTTCCCATTCATCAACGGTCGGAGAGCAAACTATGAGCGATAACAACGCAACAACGCAGATTCAGGACTTTGACGTTCAGGATCTGGCTGCGAAACACAATATTTCGGTCGAGGATGCCAAGCAGCTCATTGAGAAAGTCGGCTCAGATCGGGGCTCAGTGGACGCCGCCGCTCAAGACATCAAGTTGGGCAACGACCCAGATCCAGCAGAGTCCCAAGGCTAGCTAAAGCAAGCCCGGGAGGAAAACGCTCCCGGGCGCCTTGGAAATATCGCAGGGCATGGAAGAGTCCCGCTCGATCTATCAGCGGGACTTTTTTACACCTACGACCGTCTTAGATCGGGGACTGCCTTACTGCGGACAAACCGTGCTCTGCGTCTCGGTGGTGCGGGTATCCCCCTCGGCTGTACCGCCCGCCTTGGTGCCAGCCGCGGCAATCTCTGACTCAGCTTGCACTATGTTGGTCGTCGTACCGCCTTCGGATTTGGTGACCCCGGGTGCGTTGGGGTCGGTTTCCATCGGAACGTGCTGCCCATCTTCTGCAATGCCTTTTGCATCAGCTGCAGCCTTAGGGTCACTCGCGGCATCCTTCGGCGCCTTGCTCGTAACCGCATCCGGGGATGCAGGCGTGCAGGCGGCCGAAGCGGGACCGTGCGCGGCAAACGCTGCCACAAGTGCAATTGCGACGAGCTTTTTCATTGTTCTCTCCCAAGAAACAGGTGCCCATAGAGGAAGCGTGTAACAGAGATGGCGTTCCGGTCCGAAAGCGATCCTACGCATATTTGGAACCAGGCTAAGGCTGATAGCTTGATCTTCGCACCCTAGGTTTGGAATGCTTAGGGCACGCTCCGAGACCGTTCTGCTAATGCGTTCGGATTTGGAAGGCACCCTGGTTACGGTCACCACCGAGCCTGGGTGCCACCAGCCTTCTTGAAATGCAAAATCCTGCTCCCAAAATTTCAAGCTACGGCATGAAGGATGCCGTTTTAGTTCGGAATCCCTGGGAGAAAGGCATGGAGCATAATGTCTTCAATCAACCGGTCTGGGTGTTCGCCGGCCTCAACTTTCCGCTCGCTCTCAAGAGTGTTTCGCAGGCGCATTCTTTCCTGCTGGACACGCCCCGGCACCTTCGCGGCGCTGGCTATTCTGGCGCGGTGAACGCTTGCCTCGCGGCCTTGCGCAAGGAAGTCGATACCGAGACAGCCAGATGGGCTCTGACCGCATATGCCGATCGTAATGGCATCCTAATGCCGGAGGCCGACGATCTGGTCGCCATTAGCTTGACGTCCGCAAAACCCAACGCAGCAGCCTGACGGTTAGTAGTGCCCGGATACGAAAACGCCCTCACCGGGGGAGGACCGGTGAGGGCGTCATGCTGTGACCGCTGCGGTGGGAGGAACCGCTTGGTCTATCCGCGTCGGGTCTGGGAGGAACGACCGCCGCGAAACTTTGAATTCGTTAGCGCGCCGACTGACGGGCGAGCTCCGGAATGTCGAAGCGAGAGATGCCGAGGTCAGCAAGTTCGCGCTGCGAAAGACTGTTCAACTCGGCGGCCGTGTTGCGGACTTGGCGCCAGGTGTTGAAGCGGCGGGAAATGCTCATGGGACTATCCTTTAGATGGCGGCGGCTTTTCATCGGTGGAAGCCGTTCGGTTCGTTCATTCGACATCCAGAATATGGTCGTATCCCCGGCCAAGCAGTAGCGCCAAGAAGGCATAGGAGCCCTAGCATTCTTCGCTATGTCGTCGGCGCTGGTGAGCCTTGCAGCTAGGGAATATGCCTACCGAAGCACGGCGGCGGCCTCATCCGCTGCGCCACATTTCCACGACCGTCCGCCCATGACATGATTTCCAAAACGGGGGATGACATGAACTTCAAGACAACGGTCGAAGACAGCTTCACCAAGCACCAGGATCCCCGCGGGGATTGGCTGGTTAAGATCAACCTAAGCGGCCAGCTTCAGCCATCGATCTTCTGCCGTGACGAAGCGCACGCGGACACGGTGATCCGAGAGCAGAAGGCCAAGCGCCAGGTCTAGTTTTCGGGTGCCATCGTCGGCGGCGCTGCCCTGTGAGGATAGCGCCGCCTGGATGGGCACCTGCTACAGCGAGGCGACGGAACGGACCCAAAATGCCTCAGGCTGGTGATCGACTATCACCGATCAAGCGTGACTGTAGCTTGCCGGGAGCCGCAGAGGCATCGGCTTCCATGTCGACAAGCGTGCGCCAGGCTTTCGCTTCCATGGCAAGGGCTGTGTAGTGGAGAACTGCACGAGCACGCTCGCCTCTAGGGGTGCCATTGCAACGCCATTTCTGGTCCGCGTTGTCGTTCATAATGATCCCTTCGGATGATCGGGCACACCGACCGCTTCAGAACTCCTATCAAAGGAATGCGTCCTGACCGTGTGCCCTCCAAGAAGGAATTAGCTTCGAAAATCATCCTTATCGAAGCCAAATCGCCAAAGCCAAATGACCACATTCTGTCATTTGGCATTGTCCCTGTTTCGACGGGCTATTGCGGCATCTAACGTGTTTCCGACAGGGCGACGCTCGTTGGGGTCATTGGCGTAGGGCAGGCTTTCGATCGCGTCCTCGACCTCATGCCGAAGCCAGATCAAGCGGGTGCCGATCTTGCGCGGTGGCGGCACTTTCCCTTGGGCCACTAGGCTGTCGAACAGCGATACGCCGATGCCGATGTGGTGCGCCGCCTGAACCCGCGACATTCCGAATGCGGGCGTTCCGATAATCGGCTTCGCCATCACTGTCCGCTTCCTTTTCTGCAATCTGTCACCCAATCGGGTGATTGTGCGCCGCAATATCCATGGCAGCCTGCTGCGCGAGATCGGGGATATGGAGCGCTCGGTGATTGCCCTTACACTTTTCGTTTGCCTGCATACCTCCCCCGATGCCTGTCGCCCTGAGCGTGTACCCTTCGACGGTTCGTTGATGAGCTGCACCATGTTCGGACAGGCCGTCGCCGCGGAATGGATTTCTACCCATCCAAAATACAGGCTGAAGAAGTTCACGTGCGGAATAAGGCCGCTGCCTTCAGCCTGAAACCAGAGGGCTTCCCTTGCTGCCATAGGCCTCCAAATGCCTTGCAATGTGCAATCTCTACAGCATCACCAAGGGCCAGAGCGCCATTCTTGAGTTCACGCGGGCGATGCGGGATCGAGCGGGCAACATGCCGCCTATGCCTGGCATCTTTCCCGACTACCCGGCACCGATCGTCCGCACCGTCGATGGCGAGCGCGAATTGTCGATGGTTCGGTGGGGAATGCCGAGCTCGTCCCAGGCGCTGTTCCAGGCGACGAAGAAGCGTGCTGATAAGCTCGAGGCGAAGGGCAAACCATACGACTTCCCCGCCTTGCTGAAGGCCGAGCCGGACGCCGGCACCACCAACATCAGGAACACTGCGTCGAAGCACTGGACGCGCTGGCTCGGCCCAGTAAACCGATGCCTGGTGCCCTTCACGTCCTTCAGTGAGTGGGATGCCGCGGCCAAGGAGCCCGTCTGGTTCGCCGCCGGAGTCGATCGGCCGCTTATGGCCTTCGCCGGCATCTGGACGACCTGGACGTCTGTCAGGAAGGCGCGGGAAGGCGAGGTTACGGTCGACTGCTTCGGCTTCCTCACCACCGAGCCTAACCCGACTGTCGGCGCCGTTCACCCCAAAGCAATGCCCGCAATCCTCACTACGGCCGAGGAACTGGACGTGTGGATGCGAGCGGACTTGTCCGAGGCAAAAGCGCTGCAGAGGCCACTGCCGGAAGGCGCGTTGGAGATTGTTGCCCGGAGCAGAAGAGTGACGGGGGAGACCCGCCAAGCAGCACATAAACCGCGGGCCTATCACAAAAGGGGAGTTCGCCGCCTACACCCTAGCCCAGGTTGCCGTGCAGTTCTGTCGGGAAGGTGGATGGGATAGACAGGACCCAGGCGGTTTCCGCTGGGGATCGTATAAAATTGCAGGCTGAAGCGGCGCTTATGCCGCGATCGTTTTAACGAGATCGATTAAGCGACTTTTTATTTGCTCATCTGAGATATTTGCAAATGCTTGGTTTAGACGCTGCCCCTCCGGGGTCCGGACGAACGACACGATTTCGTTTTCCGAGCAAAAACCCGCTGAGTTTGTCGTTCCGCTCTAATTAAGGAAAAGGCCTACGAGTTCTATATTAAGGATCACAGAGATCTGGTGAAGCTTACTTGCGCTTACGCGGTTTGCCCCTTTTTCAGATTTTTGAACCTGCTGGAATGTTACGCCGATTTTTTCGGCGAGCGTTGTCTGGCTCATGCCAAGAGCTCTGCGGCGCTCCCTTATCCTTGCGCCAACACCGGCATCAACAAGCGCGTCGTCTAACCCAGTCACGTCGACCATCTTGTAAGCGATCCCTGCATTACATTAGTGCAATATCGTACAAATCTTCTGCCTACAAGACTTGCTTACCGATGCCCTGGCTTCCTAACGTTCGAGGGTCGACGTGCCGGCACATGCTCAGGACCAAGTGCTCGGCCAGGAGTCTCGCGGAGCGACGTCGTGAAGGTTCCGAACCCACTAGCGAAGAGCAGGCCGCGGAAGCCGAAAATCAGCCGCGGCAAACCGCCACCCGTTGACCGAACCTGTGATTATGTTCCCTATCCGTTCCTTTCGGGTGACGTTTCGAGAGGGAAATAGGAATGCTGGCGCGGGTGCGAATTGAAGCTGAGATCATAATCCCGATCTTCAGCTACGGCCTTTGCGCCGGGTTTCCGTCGCCTGCGGACGACTTCATCGACGAGGGCATAGATCTCACCCGCCTGATCGTCCGGAACCCGCCGGCTACATTCCTCTGGAAGGTCGACGGCCATTCGATGCGCGATGCCGGGATCTATGACGGCGATCTGCTCGTCGTGGACCGCAGCCTGACACCACGGCATGGCGACGTGGTGGTTGTCATCGTGCACGGCGAGCGCAGCCTGAAGCGCCTCCACCTCGATGGCGCCCGCCCGCGCCTCTCTTTCGAGAACAGCGACATGCCGGCGTTTGATCTACCGGAAATCGCCGACGTGGAGATCTGGGGCGTGGCCCGCTGCAACGTCCATTGGCTTCGCAAGCCGGTGTCTCGCAAATGACCGGCCGCGTCCTCGCCCTGATCGACGGCAACAGCTTCTACTGCTCCTGCGAACGCGTCTTCGATCCGAAGCTGGCCACCCGTCCCGTCATCGTCCTGTCCAACAACGATGGGTGCGCCGTTGCGAGAACCGTCGAGGCGAAAGCCCTGGGCATCCGCATGGGAGGGCCCTTCTTCAAGATCCGCGACCTTTGCCGGGACGAGGGCGTGGCCGTCTTCTCATCGAACTACACGCTGTATGGCGACATGTCGGCGAGGATGAACTCGATCTACCGGGCATGGGCGCCCGACGTCGAAATCTACTCGATCGACGAGAGCTTCCTCGACCTCACCGGCTTCACCCGGCGGGATCTCGTCGAATACGGCCGCGACCTCCGATCGACGGTGCTGAAATGGACTGGCGCCCCCACCTGTGTCGGCCTCGGCCCGACGAAGACGCTGGCGAAGCTTGCGAACCACATTGCCAAGAAGAACCTCGAGCTCGGTGGCGTGTGCGACCTGACGGACGAGGCGTCCCGATCGACATGGATGTCGAAGGTCGATGTCGGCGAGGTGTGGGGGATCGGCCCAGCCTCGGAGCGGAAGCTGATCGGCATCGGCGTCGAGAAGGTCTCCCAGTTGCGGGACCTCGACCTCACCCTGGCCCGCCGGCTCCTGTCTGTCGTCGGTGAGAGGACCGTGTTGGAACTGCGGGGAGTGCAGTGCCTGGCGCTAGAGCACGTCGCCCCACAGCGGAAAGGCTGCGCGGTGACGAGATCCTTCGGCAGGCCCGTGACGACGCTGGCGGGCATCCTGGAGGCCGTGTCGGCCTATGCGACCAGAGCCGGCGAGAAGCTGCGCCGCCATGGCCTGGAAGCCTCGCACCTGTCGGTCTTCATGCATACGTCCGAGTTCAATCCACGGGACCCACGCTATTCCGCCTCGACGACGGTGCATTTGCCGGAAGCGTCAAACGATACCCTTGATCTCATCCGAGCCGCCCAGCGGGGCGCCAAGGCGATCTATCGGGAAGGATACCGGTACGCGAAGGCTGGCATCATCATGGACGACCTCATTCGCGCCGGCACTGTACCGAGGCCGCTTTTCGATCGCCGGGACCGCGAGCAGTCCGACAGGCTGATGGGTGTGATCGATGCCGTGAACGGAAGGTTCGGCCGCGGGACCATTGCTCCTGCAGCTGCTGGCATCCGGCAGCAATGGGCGACGAAGTTCGACATGCGGTCGCCACGCTACACAACGAGGATAGGGGAATTGCCAAGGGTGACTGCATAGTGAGGTAGGCTACGTCAGGGATGGATGCGACCCGGTGTGCTAGACGTTTTTCAAGCGTACTCCGAAGACACGCTACGATTCCGGAACAAGCGGCAATATTGTGCGCTGCCGGCGAGTTTCGGACAAACCGATGACGAGAACCCTATCGCAAGCAGTTTTCCGTAACCGATTGCTAAAGGCCCTGTCTCT